>JAAFIF010000210.1 GCA_013298625.1 Myxococcales bacterium | reverse complement strand
GCCCCGAAGAGCGCGGCTTCTCGACGAACCGCTCGATGCGCGACGTCGAGTCGTTGATCGTCACGTTGACGCTGGGCGACACGAAGGGGTCGGCCGTTCCGAACCAAGAGGACGTCGACACGATGGCGCAGTTCGGGTTTCGGGCGGCGAAGATCGTCATGCCTCCCTACTCGTGGTCGAGCGACGCGCCGTTCCTGCGCGTGCGCCTGGTGATTGGGCGGAGCAAGGCGCACACGGAGAAGTACGGCAGCACCTACCGCCGCGGGCACGTCACCGAGCTCGACGAGCCGAGTGCGAAGCCACGTCGCGCGGTGAAGGTGCCGAGCAAGGAGCAGCCGAACAAGAAGCCAGCGAAGCCGGAGCCGTTCGCGGTGGTCGCGGTCAACGAGGTGGCCCCTGTCCGAGCTCCTGACGTTCGCAGCGAGCTGGCCCGGATCGCGACGTGGCCGAACGTACGTGGGGCCGTTCCGAAGGTGTCGACCGCAGCAGCGATGGGGATGCTGCGCGGGCCCGTGGCGTTGCCGATGGGCAGCGTCGCGAAGCCCGCGAAGAAGGCGAAGCGCTCGACGAACACCGGGCCCGAAGCGGACTGCGCGCGCATGCTCGCCGCGAAGCGCTGGGGAAAGCCTTGGCCTCCATCGAAGCCCGCCAACGATGTGCCTCCACCGCGCGAGCCCGAGGTGATCGAAGCGGAGTTCATCGAGGTCGCCCCGACGGTTCACCCGAGCTGGCTGTTTCGAGACTTCACGGGCCGCAAGGTCGAGCGCGCCGTCCTGCTGATGGGCGAGACGCTGCTCGACGATCCGTTTCGCGATCGCGTGGGCGCGCGCAAGGTCGAGCGGCACTCGCTCGATGACACGCGGGCGCGGCTGTCGCTGTGGATCGGGCGCAAGCACCTGATGCTGCGCTCGCGCGTTCACGAGGGGCGTCACCTCGTGAGCGTGTCGTTGCTGGACGAGGGCAACGAGGTCGCGCGCCGCGACGTCTTCTACACGCTCGATCGCGCGAAGGCCTCGGTGGTCGACGAGGTGGTGAAGGCGGTGCAATCGCTCGCCACTCCCCCGCCGCCGAAGACCAAGCGCGCGAAGGCGAATCCCGCAACGAGCAGCGAAATCGCACGCATCACGACATGGGTGCCGGTGAACTCGAGCGCTCCGCGGATGCAGACGGGCGCGGCGCTCGCGATGCTCTCGCAGCCTGCGCGGGCGCTTCCGATGGGCTCGATCGCAGCCGCGGCGGCCATCGAGCCAGAGCCGCTCGGCCTCGAAGACGTCGACCTCGTCGTCACGCACACGCTCGAAGAGGGAACCACGATCACCGGTAACACCCGTCCCTGGTCGGAGGCGATCAAAGGGCTGGGGATGGCGTTCAAGTGGTTCGCTCCGAAGCGGCTCTGGTATCGGCAGCAGTCGCGCGGGAGGGCTGCGCCGAGCGTTCCGCTCGAGCGCGTGGCGGAGGGGCTTCGGAGGCGCGGCGCAACCGTGCGCATCGAGCTTCCCGAGGTGATCGACGACGTCGAGGCGAACGAGTTTCGCGCGGATCTGCTGCGTGAGAAGTCGGCGCGGCTCGAACAGCGGGCCGAGAAGAAAGAGCGCGCCGCAGAGGCGAAACATGCGGCGGTGCGGGGGATCGCGGAACACATTCCGTTCGGGCAGCCGATCCTCGTGGGGCATCACAGCGAGAAGCGCGCGCGGCGTGACGCAGATCGCATCATCGACCTCACGGGCCAGGGCATCGCGCTTCATCGCGAGGCAGAGCAGCTTGCGCGACGGGCGCGCACCACGGAAGCGCGCGCCGAGGACGCGATCGCGCAGGCGGAAATCGCGCGCAACCGCGAGTCCATCGAGACCTTCATCGATCAGCTCGGAACGCTCTTGAAGAAGGGACTGAAGGCGCAGGTGAAGGCGACGAGCGTTCAGCTGTTCGCGAACAACAAGGGGGACGTGACCTGGTACGTCGGCTTCGATGGCGCGGTGATTCCGATCTTCATGGAGCCGGTGGTGCTCGTGAAGGCGACACGCGTGATTCGCGTGGCCGATCGTACGCAGATCGACGCCAGCTCGCTCAGCGCCGAGGCGGCGTACATCGAAGTGCGCAACGCGCTGGCGAGGCTGAAGCGCGTTCAGATCGACCCGACGATGCCAGCGCCCGACCTGCGCCCGTCGCAGAAGGGCTCGGGCGCGCGCAACGCCGACGAGCAAGCGATGATCGAGGGCATCACCCGCGCGATGAGCTCCCCCGCGGCGCGCATCGCGATGAACGTAGCCTACGGAAGGCGCACGGTCCGCGGCAAGGACCGCTACCGCTGGACGCTTCAGGGTGGCGGCTCGGGCATCACGATCATCGAGGTCATCGTGGACCTGCAGCGCGAGGGCGACGGCTGGGTCGCTCAGGTCGAGCGCGCGGATCAGCCGGGAATCACCGAGCGAATCGCGATCGACGTCTCGAGCGAGCCGCGCGCGGTGATGGACAAGATCATCCGCGCGGTGAAGACAGCGATGATGCGCAGCGGGAGAGCGCTGCGCGAGCAGATCCGCGCGATCGAGCGCGAAGAGCTTCCCGCGTACGTGACGGATCCGATCGAGGAGCTTCCGAAGCTGACCGAGGCGCAGTGGGAGGTACGCCGGCGCAACACCAACGTGGTGCTGTGGATCGAAGACGCGCAGCGCTGGGCGCGCGTCGCGAACAGCGACGATGCGCGCTGGGTCAACGAGTGGATCGAGTTGGTGGGCCGGCTTCCATCGCTTCTCGTGCGCCGTCGCTTCGAGGACTTCGACAGCTTCCTCGGCGCGCTCGTCACCGAGTGGAACGACCCCGCGCGCAGCGAACGCCGCTCGCGCGACATGGAAAACGCACGGAGGATGCGATGAAGGCGAACGTGTTGTTGGCCCTGCGAAAGCAGGCAGACGAGCTCTACACCGCCGCCGTTCGCTCGACGGACGATCGCGATCCGATCGACGGGGCAGCGTTGCGTCGCGTCGAGCGCGTCATCGCGCAGGAGCGGCGAACCATCGCGCGCATCGATGTCACGCGGGGCGTCGACGCGCGGGGCCGCGGTCGGCCTTGGCGCATCGGCGTTCGCATCGAGGACAACGGAAACGAGGACGTTCGCGGGTGTCGTCGCGCGACCGCTGCAGCGTCGAAGGCGTTGCGTGCCGCTGGGCTGCACAGGCATCGCGTCTCCGTCATCGACGCCCGCGCGAGCGTGGCGTGCCGTCCGTGGGGCAAGCCCGCCCGCGGAACGGGCCGCAAGCTCGACGACTGGGAGAAGCGCCACAACGAGCGCACCAAGCAACCGAGCGTGGTGAGCGCGTCCATCGAGCTCGAGGCCGACGCCGAGGGCGCGGTCGAAATCGCGTTGCGCGCGGCCACGCAGAGCTTGATGAACGACGGCTACCGCGTGGAGGTGACGCGCGAGGAGAACGTCATCGCGTTGCCCGCACGCACGGGCGTCACGGAGAAGAAGCGTTCGCGAGCGAAATCACAGGGTGACGTGAAGGATGCGAAGCGGGCGGTGAAGGCGATGACGAAGCGCAACGCGCACTGGGCGACGTTGCCGCCGGATACGCCGCATCCGTCGCCGAAGAGCGCGGTTCCGTGCAAGCTGAAGCACGTGGGAGCGACCGTTGCGGGGCGCGGTGGTGGGCGGGTGACAGCATGCGCGACGCCGTCGAAGAAGCGGCCGCGCGAAGGGCAGTACTGGATCGGGGACTTCGCGCACGGGCACCCAATGCGGCGCAGTGTGGTCTCGCGGCGGGTGCGCGACGCGGAGACGCACAAGGGCTTCGATCGGTACGCGGCGCTGCAGGCGGCGGACGCGGCGAAGCGGGAGCCGTGGCATGTTCCGGCGCCGGTGGGGACGGAGTTTCCGCATCGCAAAGGG
>JAAFIF010000097.1 GCA_013298625.1 Myxococcales bacterium | reverse complement strand
GGAGCATCCCCGCTGTTCGACTCCCTGCGCGGCGGCGGAGGAGGAACCTCGAACGACCGCCGATCACGCAGCGACCGCACGTAGTCGATCACCATCTCGAGGTCGCGCCCTTGCAGCTCGTCGGCGTACGAGGGCATCTCGTTGGTGGCGCCGTAGCGCGAGCGGTGCGCCGGGTCGAGGATCTGCCCGCGGATCCACGCGCGCGAGCCCCAGCCCGTGAGGTCCGGCGCCTCGCGATCGGCCTCTTCGGTCTGCGAGAGGTCGCCGGCACCCTGGTGACACACCGTGCAGTTGTTGTGATAGCTCTCGTCGCCGAGCCGCACTTTCGCTGCGTCCGCCGCGGGATCTCCGCGCTCGATCGACTGCGAGTAGAGGTACTCGGCCACGTTGGCCATCTCGTCCGCGGGCATGTCGCGTTGAGGGGGCATTCCGTGGAGGCGCGTGCGACCGAAGAGCTGCGGCGCCTCGGGGTTGATCATGACGTTGCGCGCCCACGCGCGGCTGCCGAAGCTCTCGAGCGCCGGGCCGCGCGCGTTCGTCCTGCGACCGCGCTCGTCGCGAGGCGGAACGTTGGCGGGCGCGTGGCAGCTCCCGCAGTGCATGTCGTAGAGGTACTTCGGCCGCACGCTCGGATGCGTGCGCAGGATGTCCTGCGGGCCCTCTGGGCCGATGCCGTCGCGCGCGAATCGACGCGCGGCTTCGGCGCGGACGCGAGCGCCCGCGATGCCCTCGCGAAACTTCGGGTCGCGCTCGTCGGCCCACACGCAGTAGCCCGTGTACACAGCGAGCGCGGCGAGCGTCGCGATGCCGAGCGACTGGCCCGCGCCCACGCGGCGTCGCGTGCGATCGAGAAACGGCAGGACGAAGAGCACGCCCGTCGCGAGGCCTGGGATGACCGCGGTGGCGATGAGCTCTTGCTTTCCGTGAAAGAGCTTTCGCAGGCGAAAGAGCCAGAGCAAGTACCACTCTGGGCGCGCGGGATAGTCGGCCATGTCCGGGTCCGCGGGGCCGTCCAGCGGCGCGCCGAACTTCTTCGCGAGAAACAGCGAGAGCGAGAGGAGTACGAACGCCGCGAGGGCGTCGAGCATCGTCTGCGACGGCCACGACGAGACGTCCTTCACCGACGTGGGCTCGCTCTCGTTGGCGGTCGACTGGTTGACGCCCAGTCGCTTGTGCACAGCGCCGCGCCACACGAAGAGCAGCGCGAAGAGCGCGGGGACGAGCACCGTGTGCGCCGAGTACATGCGCGTGAGCGTGGGCGTTCCGACGTCGGCGCCGTTGCGCAGCGCCCTCGCAGCGGCCTCGCCGATCACAGGAAAGCTCTGAATGATCCCGTCCTCGACCTTGGTGATCCAGAACGCCTTCTCGTCCCACGGGAGCATCGCCCCCGTGTGCGCCGCGGCGATGGTCATCCCGAACACGCCGAGAGACAGCCACCAGAGCCCCTCGCGGGGCTTTCTGTGCTGCGCGATCGCGAGCACCGAGAGGCAGTGCACCAGCGCGACGATGACCATCACCTGCGCGACCCAATAGTGCAGACCGCGCACGAGGGCGCCCCACGAGAGGGCGCGCTCCATGAAGACAATGGAGCCCCACGCGTCGCGCGTCGTCGGGGCGTAGAGGTTGCCGAGCGCGAAGCCCGTGAGGCCTTCGATCACGAAGAGCCACACGAGCGCGTGCCCGAGGGCGCTCGACCACCGGGCGGGGCCGAACATCGGTCGAACGAACGCGCCGCGCAGGACGCTGACCACCGCGAGCCGCTCGTCGAGCCAATCCGTCAGCTTGGTGAGCATCGGCTTAGCCCTCGACCCGCTCGCTCGTGCCGAGCTTGAACTTGCGGTACTTCACCTCGACCCAGCCGTCGGCGACGCGGGCTTCGAGCGGGTCCATTCCGCGCGGAGACGGGCCGTCGACCACGCCCCCCTGCTCGGTGAAGTGACTGTCGTGGCACTTGCACACGAAGCGGTCGTCCGCGCGGTCGATGGAGCATCCCAGGTGCGGACACACAGCGCTGTACGCGCGAACGGCGCGCTCGTCGTCACGGATCAGCCACACGCTGCCGATGCGGCGGTCGGGCGAGCGAATCCAGGCGTCTTCGACGGCGCCGATCACCGCGGCTTTCAGCGGCCGACCGCGCTCGAGGGAGTCGAGCCGCGCGACTTTGCGCCAGGTGGCCGCGCCGCCTTCGGCGGGCCTGCGCTCGCTCTGCGCGACGAACGCTCCGGTGGTGGCGACCCCGACGCCCGCCACCGCTGCGCCAGCGCAACCCGTTATCACCTTCAAAACTGTTCGCCGTTCAGCCACAGTGCCTCCATCTTCCCTGCTGCCCCGAGAATGCCCGGGGCTGATCGTCCGTCGATGAACCTTGTGAACGCGTACCGAGCCGCGCGCGAAGCGCACCACGATCCGAAGCGCCGCGGCGTCTTGAATTCGTGTGCAGCGCTGTTGGCCGCTTCGTTTGCGCTCGCGGGTTGTCCGGTGCCTCGCAACTCGACGCTCATCGTAAATCAGTTTCGCTTGCACGGCGTGCGTCAGATCGACGCCGACTCGCTGCGCGCCCGTCTGGCGACGCAGCCGTCCACGTTGCCGACGCGTCCAGGGATTCCGCTTGTGTCGCGGTTCGAGTTCTACGACTCGACGACGTTTCACCGCGACCTCGAGCGCATCGAGCGCGCGTACGCGGCCGAGGGATTCTACGGCGCGGCGGTCGAAGACGTGCACGTCGCGTCCGACGCGCAGCGCAGGACGCTCGACATCGACCTGACGATCCGCGAGGGCCAGCGCACGACGGTCGGCACGCTGTGGCTCTCGGGCTGCGACGAGGGCTCGACGATGGTCATCGACGCGCACGGCTGCGACGAGATGCGCGATCGGCTCGGGCTTCAGCTCGGGGGACCGTTCACCGAGGGGCTGTTCGCGAGCGATCGCGAGCTGCTGCGCGGGATGATCGAGGACCTGGGGTTCGCCGCGGCGCGCGTGCGCAGCCGAGCGATGGTCGACCCGCAGACACACCGGGCGCACGTCGTGTACGTGCTCGACCCGGGGCCCGAGTCGTTCTTCGGCGACGTGCAGATCATCGAGGGCGACGGCTCGAGGCCCAACGTCGAGGACAAGCTGCCCAGCGGGTATCCGTTGCATCCCGTGCGGAGCGCGCTCGCCATTCGCGAGGCCACGCCGTACTCGCGCAGCGTGATCGCCGCGGCGCAGCGGCGCGTGTTCGACCTCGGTGCGTTCGGCATCGTCCGGATCATCCCGCAGCCGCGTCGGTGTACGGCCTCGCTCCCTCGCTGCGGAACAGCGCCCGTGAGCGCCACGTCGCATCGGCCGGTCGCCGAGTGGATGCGGGTGGATCTTCAAGTGCAGCTGTCACCGAAGGCGCTGTTCTTTCAGCGCTTCGGCGTCGGCGCCGAGGTCGATCAGCTGCGCTCGAGCGTGCGCGCGTCGTGGCGCTTCGAGTGGCGCAACGCGTTCGGCGGGATGCGTAGGCTCGCAGGCGAAGTGCGGCCGCAGCTGTTCTTTCCTTCGCTGTTCGGAAACCTCGCGGGGCGCTTCGACCCCGGCGTCGCAGCGACGATCGAGCTGCGTCAGCCCGAGATCCTCCCGAGCTGGTCCTTCGTTGGCGGAATGCAGTTCGACGTCGGCCCCGACCCGTTCAACCCCAACCGCACCTCGCGCGTGTACGGCAGGCCGTACGCGGGCGTGCAGTACGCGTTCAACCAGAACGGCTTCGGCGCGATCTACCTCCGCGGCGCGGGCGTCTACTACTACGGCCAAGAGCCGTTCTTTCGCACCGACCCCATCTACTCGTCGCAGTACGTCAACCAGACGTACTACTACCTCGAAGCCGCGATGGGCGGCGATTGGCGAGACAATCCCCTCGCGACGCGGCGCGGAGGCTACCTGCGCGGGACGCTCCACGCGTCGGGCCCGGTGATCAACCCGATCAACCCGTACGCGTTCGTGCGCGGGCTCTTCGAGGGGCGCGCGTTTCTCCCCGTGCTTCGCAATTTGACCATCGCGATGCGCGTCTCGTTCGGCGTGGCCGCAGGCATCGGCGACGCTGGCGTGGCAGGTTGGGCCGTACCGCAAGAGCTGCGGTTCTACTCGGGCGGCGCCAATTCGAACCGCGGCTACCCGTTCAATCGCACGGGCTCGCTCGCCACGGTCCCGCGACAGACGTGCATCGTGACCAACAACGACGGGACCATGGTCCGCACCGAGGACTGCAACCGACCGAGCGTCGGCGGTCCGCTTCGATTGGGGACGACTCAAGACCCCAACAACCCCAACCCCACAGCGCAGCCAGACATCAATCGACTGCTCGCCATCGGTGGATTGGGCATGTGGGAAGCGTCGCTCGAAGCCCGGTACTACCTCGGCAACCTCGGCATCGTCGCCTTCTTCGACCTCAGCAACGTCACCGGATGGAACGCTCCCGCCCCCAGCGCCATCCCCCGTCGCGGCATCGACATCAACAGCGACGCCGTCGCGCCCATCGTCCCCTCCGCGGGCTTCGCCAGCGTCGCTGACTTCGCCAATCGACTCTTCAGCGACGGTCACCCGAGCGGCGGATTGGGCCTTCGCTACATCTCTCCCATCGGGGTGATTCGCCTCGACGCCGCGCTGCGATTGGACGACCTCTCGTGCACGCGCTTCAACGACGAAGTGTCCGCGCAGCGAGCAGCCGCAGCCGCGGGAGGCAACGCCGCCGGTGACGGGCTGCTGCACCCAGCGTACTTCGCCACCACACGCCCGCCGTGCAACCTGCTCGGCGCGGCGATCCCCGGCGAAATCGCGATCGCCATCGGAGAGGCATACTGATCGTCATGCTCCGTCGCGCGCTCGCAGCACTGGGGTACGTCCTCGCGCTCGCGACCTTCTCGGTCGTCGCGGCGGTGATGCACTTGCCGACCCGCGACGGACGCAACGCCGCGCGCGACGTGACCAACTCCATCCTCGCCGATCTCTTTCGAGGCAAGCTGCACGTCGGCTCGATCGACCAGCTCAACCCCGTCGGCGGACTGGTCGCGAGCAACATCACCCTCGACGACGCTTCGGGACGCCGCATCGCCGACGGCGGCGTGCTCACGGCGGGATCGCTGATCGCCGCGATCAAGTCCGCCCTCGGCCGCCCCGACGCCGCGATGCCCGCGCTCGCGCTGCGCGTCGGGACGCTGCGGCTCGTATTCGGCGACGACGGAGTTCCCTCGATCGCGGGCGCGTTCGACAGCCGCAGCGAGAGCGCGACCCCGCGCGCCAACGCCCGCGCGCAACGCGCACAAGCGACGCGCGCGCCGAGCACGATTCGGTTTCCCTCGATGCGCGTGACGGTCGCGAACATCGACGTGGGTCACCCCGCGGTGCCCGTCGCCGTCAACACTGCTTCGGTTCAGGGCTCGATGGTGACCGAGCCGTTCGCGCTGCGCACCACGTTCGGCGCGACCTCGGTCGACGCGCAGCGCTACGGCCGAGCCATCGCCAACGGCGAGTTTCAGCTCACGCTCCCTCCTTGGAGCCCTCGTCCCGCGGCGCCCGCGCAGACCCCCGAACCGCCGCAGCCGTTCGAGGGATCGCTGCACGCTGGCGCGCGGCTGCGCGGCGACGAGATTCAGTGCGACGTCACGCTCGACGTGGACCGCAACGGCACGCGCATCGACGGGCAGCGCTGCCTCGCTCGATCGCGATTGATCAGCAGAATCGCTGGCGTCACGATCGCCACCGACGCAGAGATCACGCACGTTCGTCTCTCGCGGCCGCCCAACGAACCGCTGCGCATCGAGGTCGACGCGCGCGTCGCGGGCAGCCCCGTCACCGCCGTGCTCGTGCTCGACGGCGCGCGCATGGAGGCGACGCTCAACACCACCGGGCTCGACATCGCTCGCGTGCGCGAGGGGCTGCCGCGGTCGAACATCTCCGGTCGGCTGCGCTTCACGCGGGACGGAGAGGCGATCTCGCTCGACGCGACGGAGCTCGACGCGCGCGTGCAAGACAACGCGATTCCGCCGCTGCGGGCCCGCGCGCGGCTGTCTCGCGACTCGTTGCAGCTCGAAGACCTGGAGATTCCCTCGATGGCGACGCACGCGCGAGGGACGGTCTCGCTCGCGCAAGCCACGAGCGGCGACGTGGAGATCGACGTCGAGGGCGACCTTCGCGACGCCAACCAGATCGAGCTGCTGCGCGGCCTCGGGTTGAGCGGAGGCGCTCGCTACCGCGCGCACGTCTCGCGACGCGCCGGCCAGACCGAGGTTGAGTTCGACACGACCGCGCGCAACCTGCGGGTGCCTGGCGGCGTGCGCGTGGCGAGCGGTCGCGCCAGAGGGACTGTCACCGTGCGCGCCGACGGCTCGCTGGACCTGCGCGCGGACGCAAACGGAACAGGCATCGTCGCCGCTGGATTCGGCCCCGTCGATGGCAGCGTTCACGTCACAGGCGACCCGCGTCGCTCGCTGCGCGGCAGCTTTGGAGCGTCAGGCGATCGCATCGCGGCGCTGCCCGGTGATCCGTCGCGAGGCCCGACCCACGCGCAGGGGTCGTTCGCGATCGAGCGCGACGAGCACCACACGCGCGTGACCCTCGGCCGCACGCAGCTCAGCGTGCGCGGCGCGCGCGCAACGGTGACGGCCAACATCAACGCGCCGACGCGGGGCCGCCCCACGGTGCGCGCGACGATCGAGACCGAAGACGGAGGACGCGCTGCGGTCACCGTCGGCGCCAACGGGATCGAGACGGACCTCGCGCAGCTGCCGACCGAGTGGATCGCGCGCGCAGCGGGCCTCGAGCGCGGCGTGGGCGGCGCGGTGGGCGGAGACCTGCGGATCGTCGGCGGACGGCCGCGCGGAAGGCTCGAGTGGCACGGAGGCTCGCTGCCTGTCGTGGGCGCGGTGGACCTCGTGCTGCAAGCGAGCGAGCGCGACGGCGCGGACAACATCGACGCGACGCTCGAGTACGGAGCGAGCGGCCCCAACCGTCCGCGTGTGGCGTTGAGCGCGCAGTTCGACGCGCGCCGGGCGACCCGCGGCGGAGCGGACGGCGCGGTCAACGCGATCCGCTCGGTGCGAGCGGAGATCCAGAACGCGCCCGCGTCGTTGCTGCAGCAATTCGCGCCGCCAGGAGCGGTGTTTGCGGGCAACGCCAACGCGACGATCACCGCGAGCCGCGCGTCGCCGAGCTCGCCGCTGGCGACGGTGTTCGGCTTCGATGTGCGCGGGTTTGTTCCGTCGGCGAACGTGCGGGCGGCGGTGACCGGCGCGATCTTCGGACGGAGGCGCGATCCGCGGCCGATCAACCCGCGAGGCGCCAGCGCGCTGACGATCCCGCTGCGGTTGCGCGGAGCGCTGTGCGCGGTCGTGGCCAGCGCGCAGAGCGTGCCCGAGCGGGCGCAGACCGCGATCGCGTGGGGAGCAGACGCCAACGCCGAAGAGACCCGACCGCTGCCCGCGCAGTGCGTGCTCCGCGAAGCGGACTTCGCCCGCGCGCTCGTGCGCGCAGAGGGCACCGTCGGAGGCCCGTGGCACACTGCCCTCACGGGCACCATCTCGACCATTCGCTCGTCGCGCGGCTCAGGAAAGCGCTGGGTCGAAGTGCTCTTTCCGCGAGAGACCATGACCGCGCTCGCCGCTGCGACGGTCGGGCTCGATCTGCATGTCGGTCCCGCGAGCGCCGCGCAGTGGCCGTTTACGCCGGCCGCCGCGCGGTTGATTCCGTCGCTCGTTCGGCCTCCCATCAACGGGACGCTCGAGAGCTCGATTCACATCGACGGAGCGCTGCGTGCGCCGTCGATCCGCGTCGAGCTGCACGCGACCAGCGACGCGCCGGAGTGGCTCAACCCCAACGATCAAGCGCGCATCGACGCGACGGTGAACATCACATCCACGCGCGACGCCGAGACCGTGCTCGACCGCGCGCTGGTCGACGTCGACGCGCGCGCGTCGCTCGTTCGCCGCAGCGGCGCGCTCGAAGACAGCGGAACACACGCGGCCCTCGAGCTCCGCACCCGCGTTCAACCCCGGGCCATCTTCGACGGCCGCGACGGACTTCGCTCGGTCGTGATCGAGCGCGCGAGCGTCCGCAGCAACTCGCTCGACCTCTCGCGCCTCGCCTGGGCGCGCACCAATCGCGTCGACGGGCGCGCGTCTCTCTCGCTCACCGACACCGGCGATCCGAGCCGGCCGTTCTTGCTCAACTTCACGGCCAACGATTTGCGAGTGCGCAGTCAGGCGCCGGCCAACCTCTCGCTGCGCGCCGGCTTGTACGACGGCTGCTCTGCCACCAATCAGCGCACCGACGCGTGCCGCGGCCGCGATTGGTCCCTGCGCTCGTGCGTCGCCTGGGCCCCAGGCAACCAAGGCAGCTCGTCGTGCGATCCCACCGCGCGCAACGAGTTCTCGGCGACCGGCGGCTTTCGCATGCTCGCGTCGGTCCCGTTGATCGGCGACTGGCACGAGGCGCGGGTCAACGACAGCCAGGCGCAGATCAACCTCAGCGCCGTGTCGTTTCCGCTCGAGAGCGTCGCGCCGCTCATCGAGCGCTCTCCGATCGTCCACGTCGGCGGGCTGTTCACGTCGTCGCTGCGCTGGCAGGCGCGCGATCCCAGGGCGTTCGCCGGGTATTTCACCGTTCAACGCGGCGAGCTGACCATCGAGCGAATGGGCGTTCCGTTTCGCGACATCGAGCTCACCGTCATGGCCGCGGGGCGACAGCTTCGCTTCTCGCCGCCCATGTCCATGCACCTCGGCTCTGGGGGCACGCAGGGCTCGATGACCGCGACGGGGCTCATCGACCTCAACGGCAGCCGCGGCGAGCTCGCGCGCTTTCGACTCAACCCCACGATCGAGAATTTTCCCGCCGTCCAAGAGGGAAACCTCTACGCCATCATCACCGGCGCCCTCGTCTTCGACGCGTACATCTACCGCGATCGCATGGACGGCAGCCTCACGATCCAGCGCGCCAACGTCGTCGTGCCCGAGGACAGCTCGCGCTCGCTGCAGTCCCTCGACGAGGCCAGCGGCGTCTTCGTCCTCGGCCGCTCGCGCGTGTACGCCCCGACCACCTCCCGCTCATTTACGACAGACCTGCGCTTTCGCACGCTCGAGCCCATCTTCTTGCGCCGCCGTGATTTTCTCATCGGCGTCACCACCGAGGGCTCGCTCCGCTACGACAACGCCATCTACATGCGCGGCGCGGTCTCTCAATTCGGCCGACAAAACTTCTTCGAGCTCTTTGGAAAGCGCTTCTACTTCGACCGCGTCAGCGTCCTCTTCGACGGCAGCTCGTCGCTCGACCCGCTGCTCGACGTCGCGCTGCACTACGACTCACCGACGGACGGGCGCATCTCCATCACCGTCACGGGCCGAAAGAACTCACCAGAGATCCGCTTCAGCTCCGAGCGCTACCCCGGCGCCAGCGACGCAGAGATCCTCGCGATGCTCGTCCTCGGTCGGCGAGAGTCCCGCGGCGCCTCGGACCAGGCGACGCTCGAGCAGCAAGGCCGCCAGGCCGCAGCGTCGCTGCTCACTGCGGTCCTCTACGGCTTCGGCGCGGGACAAGTGCAGCGCGCGCTCGAGAGCACCGGCGTCGGCTTCGTCCCCACCGTCATCGCCGAGCCCGGCGCCGATGGATCCGCGCTCTCGCGCTTGGGCATCGGCGTGCTGCCGAGCTTTCTCGGCAACCGCGTGTACATCGAAGGCACGTACAACAACTCGCAGTCCACCGGACAGGGCGCGCAGCTCTTGATCGACGCGACCATCAACGATCACTTCTCGCTCGGCGGGGTGATCGGCACGAGCACCAACAACGGACAGCGATTCGGCCTGGATTTCTTCTACACGCCGTAGCAACGCGCGCTCACGGGACGACCCGCACGAGCGAGCGCGATCCGCCCCGCTCGACCTCGACGACGCACTCCTCGCCGCCCGCAACGCGTCGCTCGACCGCGGTCGCGTCGGTCATCGCCTGACCGTTGACGGTGAGCACCACGTCGCCGACGCGCAGCCCCGCGCGCTGCCCGGACGAGCCCTGATCGACGCGATCGACCACGAGCCGCCCTGCCCGCGCGGCGATCGCGAGCCACCGCGTGGCTCCTTCGAGCGCGGCCCCTTCGAGCGCGCCCGCGAAGCGCAGCCGCAACCCGCGCGCGACGGTGCCTCGCAGCACGCGCACCGTCGCAACATCGCTGCGGCCGAGCACAGGATGGACGGCGAGCACGCGCTGATCGCCCTCGGGCAGCGCGTCCGCCCGAAAGCGCCCCGTTCGATCGGAGCGCGCGAGCGCCGCGCCGTCCGCGCTCTCAGCGAGCACGATGGCCACGCCTGCGACCATTTCGCCGCGACCGTCGACGACCTCGCCTTCGGCCCCGCCGCCCGCGAGCAGCTCGACGCGCGAGACGTCGACCGTGGCGCCGCTGCGAACGCCGCTCACCAGCGCGGTCGCACGGATGCAGCCGTCTGCGATGGCGCTGACGATGACGCGGCCGGGGCACACTTGCTCGAAGCGCACGTCGGACTCGGCGCGGGTGCTGCGATGGAGCGTTCCGCACGGGGTCTCGATGGCGAGGTCGACGTCGCCGCGCGCGCAGCTGCGGGCGTCGACGTGGACGCTCACCGTGGCGCCGGCTTCGAGAGCCACGCGCAGCTCTTCGCCCGCGGCGGGGCTGCTCACGATCCGCGGGGCAAATCGCGGGTGTCGCGCCTCGAGCGAAAACGCGCCGCGCCCTGCGAGCAGCGCGTCGAACGTCCCATCTGCGCCCGAGACCGCGCGCGTCGAGTGTCCTCCGCCAGCGATCACGAGCTCTGCGCCCGTCACGGGATAGCCCTGCGGATCGACCACGCGACCGCGCACGCGACGCGTCTCTCGGTCGAGCGCGAGGACCACGCGCACCTCTTGCTCGTCCGGCACGTCGATGTCCGCGCGCGCCGCGGCGCGGCCGCCGACCATGGCGACGACGCTCGCGCGACCGAGCACCGACGGAACGCGAAACGTCCCGTCGCGCCCCGAAAACGCCCGTCGAACGACCGGGTCGCGCTCGACGCGCACCTCGATCATCTGCTGCGCGATCGGAAACCCTCGCTCGTCCACGAGCCTTCCGTCCACGATCCCGCCCGCGTGCAGGACCACGTCGAACTCGAGCGTGTCCCCCGCGCGCGCCGCGCGCAACGCCGTCTCGCCGCGCACGTACGCGGGGTGCAGCGCGGTGACGCGCACCGAGCCCGGCGGGATTTCTCCCACGCTGAAGCGCCCTTGCTCGTCGGTGACGAACCCCGATTCACCCAGCGTTTCGACCGGTCGAACAGCCGCTGGGTCCGTGGGGATGTGCGGGACGCGGCCGCTCGTCACGCCCAGCTCTCCGCCGGGCCGCAGCGGCGCGGGCCCCCGTTGTTGGCGCTCGAAGAGCTGCTCGCGAAACGCGCGCCCCGTGGCGTTGAGGTACGAGGGCCGCCCGTCGAGGTCGATCGTCGAGATCTCCACCTGCGCGTTGGCGATCGGCGCGCCTCGGCCGTCGACGACGCGACCGCGCACGAGCACCTCGCGGTCGAGCGCCACGGTCACCGGTTGCGCAGCGCCCGGCTGAACCGCGTCGCCGACGCGCGGGACATATCCTGTCGCGCGCGCGCTGATCACGTGCGGGCGTCGCAGCAGGCCGCGGAGGCGAAACGCTCCGTCGTGCTCGCTGAGCAGCGCGCGGGGCGCAGCCGAGAGCGCGTCTTCGGCGACGATCACCCTGGCGTCCGCGACCGCAGCGCCCGTGCGCGCGTCGATCACGCGGCCCTCGATCGCTGCGCCTTCGGTGAGCACGAGCTGCACGTCCCGCGACTCACCGGGATCGAGCAAGAGCGGCGCGATCGGCTCGGCGACGAGCGAGCCCATCTGCGCGCGAAGCTCGTACACGCCCGAGGGGACGCGCGCGAGGCGCACGGTGCCGTCGGCGCCGACGGTCTCTGCGCGCGCGGGCCACAGGCCGCTGCCGGCGATGGAGACGCGGGCGTTGGCGACAGCCGCGCCTCGCTCGTCGCGCACCGTCGCGCGCACGACGGCGAAGGCCTTGAGCACCACGTCGACCGAGCGCGACGGCGCTGGGACCGCGCGGCGAATCACCGGCTCGTATTGCTCGTCGTCGAGCTCGACGCGCCACGTCCCCGGCCGCAGACCCCGCACGGTGTACGTCCCGTCGCTGCTCGTGCGCGCCGCGAACGCGGGCTCGCTTCCGCCGCCATCCGGGACGACGCGCACGACCACGCCGCTGAGGGCGCTCGGCTCGCTCGAGCGTCCGTTGTCCCTGCGAATCGTCCCGGCGATCGTCGCTTCGGGCCCAGTGACGAGCGTGACTTCGCGCGTCCCTTGCTCGCGCAGCTCTTCGATCGCGCTCGCCCTCGAGAGCCCCGGGCTCGACGCGACGATCACGTAGCGTCCCATCGCCAGGTCGTCGACCGTGACGCGCCCGCCGTCCGCCGCGATCCCGCGCGCGACCGGGACCGCCCTGCCCTCGACCAGCCAAAACACGTCCACCACCGCGCTGCTCACCGACGCGCCCGCGGCGTCGGTCACGCGAACGTCGAGCGTCGCCGCCCGCAGCGACCGCGCGAGCTCGGGTGCGATACGCGCGCCCATCATCGCAGCGCTGCGCAGCGAGCGAGGCTGCAGCGTCAGGCGCGTGCTCGACGCGTCGCGGATGACCAACGCGAGGATCGCTCCGAGCCACGGCGCCCAACTTCGTCGCACGAGTGCGACAACGACCGGCGGGGGTCGCTCTGTTCCGCGCGCTGGATCGCTCTCGGTCGTCGCCAAACGATGCCCATCGCGGTCTACCATCGCGCGCCCGCCGCGCCGAACAACTCGCGAGCCACAGCGACGCCCCGTCGCGGCCGAGCATCGGGTGGTCTACTGTCCGCCCTCGTGGAGCAGCCTACGGATTTCACCTGGCCCGACGAGATTCCGCGCGACGCGGTCGCCTCGGTCCTCGTCGTGCTCAAGGACCGCTCGGGCGTGCGGCTCGACAAGTTCATCGTGGGAGAGATGCCGCGCCTGTCCCGCAACCGCGCGGCGAAGATCGCCAAAGACTTCGCCTTCGATGACACAGGACGAAAGCTCTCGCCCGCCAAAATCGTGCGCCCCGGCGAGCGCATCGTGCTCTTTCGCCTGCGCTGGGACGAGCCCGAAGCGCCGCGCGACGTCACCGTCGTATACGAAGACGACGCCATCGTCGCCGTCGACAAGCCCGCTGGATTGCCTGTGCATCCGACGGCGCGCTACCTGCGCAACACGCTGACCGCGGTGCTCGAAGAGCGCTACCCCAAGCAGGTCGTTCACCTCTGCCATCGGCTCGACAAAGAGACCTCCGGCGTGATCGTCGCCGCGCGATCGGTCGAGCTCGAAGTGAAGCTCAAAGCAGCGTTCGCAGGCCGCGACGTCAAGAAGCGCTACCTCGCGATCGCCCACGGCGCGCCGCGCGAAGACTCGCTGGTGATCGACGCCCCGATGGCCCTCGCAGGGCACGAGGTGGGCGTGCTCATGGCCGTCACGCCCGTCGAGCGCGGCGGACTTCTGTCGCGCACGCGCGTGCGCGTGATCGAGCGCTTCGGAGCGTTTTCGCTGCTCGAATGCATGCCCGAGACGGGACGGCAGCACCAGATCCGCGTCCACCTCGCGCACATCGGGACGCCCATCGTCGGCGACAAGCTCTACGCTCACTCGCCCGAGGTCTTCATCGCGAGCCTCGAAGACAAGCTCACCGACGAGATGCGCGCGGCGCTCTTGCTCGAGCGACACGCGCTGCACGCAGCCGCGATCACCTTCGACCACCCGCGCTCGGGCGCGAGCATCACCATCGAGGCTCCGTTGCCGAGCGAGCTGCGCGCGTTCATCGAGGCGAACCGGCGCTGAACGCACGCAGCGCGCGCGCGAAACATGCTTGGACGCGGCGCACCCGCGGTGTTAGGACCTTCGCTCGTGATGAAGGCTCCGTTGCGACAAGTCCTCGCGTTGTGCCTCTGCCTCACCAGCGCGTGCGCGTCGCGCCCGCAGATCCGGGCGACAGGGCCGTTTACCGCAGAGATGGCGCGGTACTTCGACGACTCGGTCGACTACATCACCAACCTCGACGAGCTCGGCGGTCGCATGGCGGCGGACCTCAACACGCAGCTCGGATTCCTCGCTCGCACGGCAGACCTCATCGCCGTCATTCGCATCGAGACCGTGGCGGTGTCCCAAGACCCCGACGGCACGCAAGCCTATCGGCTCATGGGCGCCGTCACCGAGACGCTGCACGGCACGGCGCCGGACAACAACGTGCAGCTGCGCGCGGTGCAGGGACAGGCCGGATACAACACCGTCTCGGGACGGCAAGACCGACTGCAGAACGGGCGCTGGCTCGTGTTCATCCGCTGGTACACCGACGGCCAGGGCGAGGTTCGTGCGCACTGGCACATGTATCCGCACAGCGAAGCGATGGTGAACCGCATGCGCGAAGCGACCGGCACGGCCACGGACGGCTTCGTGCGCGTGGTGCCCTCGTCGGGCTCGTGAGCCCAGCGCGACGCTGCTGACCGCTCGTCGCTGCTGGCGGCGCTCTCCCCTCGCGCTCGATCCCTCCCAGGCTTCTCTGCGCGAGCTTACTCCGCGGCGTCAGCCATCGGTATCGGGACGTCGATCGCCACGGGCTCGCTCTCTTCGCGGAGGCGAATCTCCGACTCGTTCTCGGGGTACTTGCCGCGCACGCCGTCGTAGAACTTGCGAATCACATCCATGTCCTTGCGGATGTCACCGGTGGGCATGAACACCGGCCCGAGCCCGCCCTGCTTCTTGCTGTAGTCCATGAACGCCAGCAGCAGCGGCGCGTTGGCCTCGCGAGAGATGTGATAAAAACCCGACTTCCAGTGGTCGCGCTTCGAGCGCGTGCCCGACGGAGCGATGGTCAGAAAGCACGCCTCTTCACGCCTGAGCGCGTCGGCGATGGCCTTGACCTGATTGCCGCGCTTGCTGCGATCGACGGGGACGCCGCCCAGCGCGCGGAAGAAGTACTTCAGCGGGCCCTTGAACAGCGTGTTCTTGCCGATCCACGACACGTTCATCTTCAGCGACCACGCGACGGCCAAGGTAAACGGCAGGTCCCAGCCAGTCGTATGCGGGTGCGCGACGAACACCGCGTGAGGGATGTTCGGCACTTCGCCCACGGCATTCCAGCCGAAGACCTTGAGCCAGAGCTTTCCGATCATGTGGCGGATCGGGCCGACGCGGGGACCAACGTTGCGATCAGTCATTGCAGCGACCGGGACAATGCCACCGCTCTCGCGCTCCACGAGCGTCGTGACCGAATCGTGACAGTGCGATGAACGACCCCTCGCAGCGCCGCAGCGCGTCGAAACCGCTGGAGAATCCCAGGCCGCGCCGCGTAGTCCGTTACGCACTCTCGGCGCGCGCGCGGATCATCGCGAGCAGGGTCTCTCGCTCGTTGCGCGACGGGTCGTCGAGCACCTCTTGCAGCGCCCACGCGAGCAGCTGGCCCATCTGTTTGGACGGCGCGATGCCGAGCGAGCGCTGCAGGTCTTCACCGTTGACCGCGAGCTCTCTCGCGTCGATCGGGTCCCGTCGCACCACGATCTCGTCCACGCGCTCGAGCAGCGCCTCGAGCGTGGCGATCCCATCTCCGTCCCCGAGCACCGCCGCCTTCGCCCGCATCAACGTCGCGAGCTCGCTCACCGCGCCGCGTGTCGCACCGCGGAGCCAGCGACGCAGCGCGGCGTCGGCCACCGTGCGATCCATAGGAAATTCACTAGCAGATCGCGTCAGATGCACGAGCCGCTCGCGCTCGTCGTTCGAGAACTTGTTGCCCTTGGCGAACCGCTCGACCGACTTGTCGCCGATCGCGTGCAGAAGCGCCGCGAGCCGCAGCACCGCGTCGCCGGGCTCGATCGCGTCCATCACCGCGAGCGAGAGCTCGAAGAGCGAGCCGTTGAATCCAGGCACACGCAATCGAGACGACGCCGCGAGCTCGGGGCAGAGCTCGTCGAGGATGCCCGTCTCGTTCATGACCGAGAACGCGCGGGACGGACGGCGCGCCTTCATGGTCTTCATCCACTCGTCGCGGACGCGCTCGCGAGAGACCTTGCGAAACGTCGGCAAATTCGGCCGAATCGCGTCGCGGGTGGCGTCGTCGAGCGCGAACTCGAGCGTCGCCGAGAACCGCGCGGCGCGCAGGACTCGCAGCCCGTCTTCGCGAAAGCGCTCGTTGCCGTCGCCCACCGCGCGCACGACCTTGGCGCGCAGGTCGTCGCGGCCGTCGAACGGGTCGATGAACTCGTCTCGCGTGACGTCGTACGCGATCGCGTTGACCGTGAAGTCCCGACGCGCGAGGTCCTCGCGCACGTCGTCGACGTAGAAGACCGAGTCCGGCCGGCGACCGTCGCTGTACGCGCCCTCGCCGCGCAGCGTCGTGACCTCGTAGTGGACGCCGTCGAGCACGACGGTGACCGTTCCGTGCTGGATTCCTGTGGGAATCACCTTGCGAAACAGCTTCTGCACCTGCTCGGGCGTCGCGCTCGAGCACACGTCCCAGTCCGAGATGGGCCGGCCGAGCAGCAGGTCTCGCACGCAGCCGCCGACGATCCACGCGCCAAATCCCGCCTTGTGCAGCGTCGAGCAAACGCGGCGAACGGGCTCGGGGATCGCTCCGTGCTCGATGCGAAACCGCGCTTCGCTCACGAGCGCTTCGCCTTGTTCGGGTCGATCACCGGGTGCTCATCCGTCGTCGTCGCGAAGTCCGACGCGTCGAACACCGCCACCTCGTCAGCGGTCAGCGTCGGCTGCAGTCGCTCCGCAGGCTGCGCGCCCACCTTCACCACCGGAACAGCCCCCGACACGTCGAGCGACCCACCGTCGAACATCGGGTCCGAGCTCGTGTGCGCGGTCTGCACCGTCTCCATCGCGGCCTTCGACGACGCCGCGACGACGTCTTGAAAAATGGGGCCCGGATCGACGCCCGCGACCGACAAATTGAGCTTCACGCGGATCGCGTCCGCCGTCGCGATGAGCCGGTCGGCCTCGGCGCGATCGCCGTCCGTCGCGCCCAGCGAGTCGCGCAGAAACGACGCGAACGCCCGCGCCGTGCGCGCCCACTCGACCTCGTTGTGCACCGACTCGAACACCGCGAGCGACTCGCGAAACATGTCCTCGGCCACCGCGCCGTCTTCGCTTCGACGCCCCGCCGTGCTCAGGCACTCGGCCAGAGACCGTCGCGCGATCGCCGCGTTGACCTTCGATCGCACCTGCTCGAACTGCACCACGGACTTCTCGAGGTACACCCTCGCCGTGGCGGCGTCGGCCGTGAGCAGGTGCGCCTTTCCGAGGCCGCGCCAGACCTCGGCGAGCAGCAGCCGGTCGTCGACCTCGTCGCACATGCGCTCGGCCTCGTGCAGGAGCCGAATCGCCTCGGACGGCTTGCGCATCCGGTACTGCGCCTCGCCGATGTTGACCAGCAAGAGCGCCTCGCGGCGGCGATCGCCGACCTCGCGCGCGATCCCCAGCGCCTCGAGCCAGACCCGCAGCGCCGCATCAATTTCGCCGCGGTCTTGATGGATCGTCCCGAGGTTGTTGAGCGTCATCACCAGGCCCGGCAGGTCGTCGACCTCTCGGCGAAGCTCGAGCGCGCGCGTCAGCGCCTCGAGCCCCTCGCGGTACTGCCCGCTGTCCTGCAGGGCGCTGCCGATGTTGTGCAGCGACAGCGCGATCGACGGCTTTTCGCCGAGCTTCTCGCGCCGCGAGAGCGCGTCGCGCATGAAGCGCAGCGCCGCGTCGTAGCTGCCCTTGAGCCAGTGCACTTTGCCGATGTCATCGAGCGACGCAGCGATGCCGCGGTCGTCCGACGCAGACTCGAACAGCGCCAGCGCCGTCCCGAGGTGGCGCATCGCGACGTCGAGCTGCCCCACTTCGCGAAACGCGCGCCCGATGCGGTTGTGCGCGGCGCCGCCCTTCGAGCGCAGGTCCAAGCGATACGCGATCGCCTGCATCGAGCGAAACGCCTCTTGCGCGGCGTCCACTTGTCCGAGCCGCTGCAGCACGTCGCCGAGGTGCAGCTCTGCGTCGAAGCGAAGGCGCACGTCGAAGTCGCCGAGCAGCGCGAGCCCCTTGCGGTAGTGCTCGACGGCCTTCGTGTTCGCGTAGCGCGCGCGAGCGCGGTCGGCGCTCTCGAGGTAGCAGCGCGCGGCGCGCAGCGGACGATCGCCGAGCTCATAGTGCTCAGCCAACAGATCCAAGTGCTCTTCCGTTCGATCGGTGAGCCGAAACTCGAGCCACTCGGCGAGCAGCAGGTGAAACTCTCGCGCGGACTCGTGCGCGACGAGCTTGCGCAGCGTCTCGCGCTCGAGGTTGTGCTTGAAGATGTACTCCTCGTCGCCGGGGATCGAGCTCTCGGGCATGCGCAGGACGAAGTCCTTCTGCTCGAGCCCGACGAGCCAGTCGCGGTACTGCAGCGCGAGGTCTTCGCCGCCGCCCCACAGCTCGGGCGCGGGCTTGTGCGCGCGGCCCAACACGACGAGGCCGCCCAACCAAAAGACGGGGCCCATGACCGCGCCCTTCTCGAGCAGCTCGCGCTCGGGCGGAGAGAGCGCCGCGAGCCGGGTGCGCACGGCGTCTTCAACCGACATCGGCAGCTCGAGCTCGTCGAGCTTGTCGACGTCGACCCACGCGGTGCCGTCGTCGCGAAACCCGACGACGTCGCGCTCGAAGTAAATCCTCGCGATCTGCTCGAGGAGCATCGGCAGGCCGCCGGCCATCTCGACGGCGGCGTCCACGAGCTCGTGCGGGATTTCTCCGAGCGGATCGCGGACGCGCGCGAGCAGGGCTCGGGCGAGCACGCGGGCCTCTTCTTCGTCGAGCGGCCCTAGGTCGACGCGCGTCTGCCGCTCGCCGATGACCGCGGGCCACTCGCGAAAGAGCGCGAAGAGCTCGGGCCCCGTGGTGACGATCACGGTCACCGGCGCGCCGCTCATCGACTCGATCAGCGCGCGAAGAAAGCGCGCTCCTTCGGCGCCCGCGAGGTGCAGGTCCTCGATGACCAGCACGAGCGGAGTGCGGTGAGCGTCGACCTCGAAGAACTTTCGAAGCACGGCGCGCGCGATGGTCTCTCGCGTCGTCGGGTCTTCGTCGAAGGCCTCGGCGAGCGCGGTCGAGGGCAGCTCGAGGCCCATCGCGGCCCCGAGAAAATGCACCATTTCGCCGACGCGACGCTCGCCGAACAGCTCGATCACGCGCGCGCGCAGCTCGCTCGCCTGCGCGCTCGCGTCGGAGCCCTCGGCGATCGAGAAGCGAGTGCGGAGGATCTTCGCGACCGCGGACTGAAGCCCCGCGTCCGTGCGGCACGCCCCGCGCAGCGCGCGAGCGCTCGGCCAGAACTCGCGCGCGTCGTTGAGCGCCTCGGTCACCAGGCGCGTCTTGCCCACGCCAGCGGTGCCCGTGACGGTCACGAGCCGAGCCTCCGAGCGCTCGATGCTCGCGCGGATGGCGCGCACGATCGCGTCTCGCTCGTTGACCCTGCCCACAAGCGGAACTCTCGTTCCTGCCACCGCTCCGTTGCGGTTGTCCGTTGCCATGCGCTCCTCCAGAGTTGCCGCCGACGATACCCCGACTGCCTCGAAAGGCACCGTGTTCGACCTGCGGTCGGCGCGGGTACCGCAACGACGCACAACCCGCAAGCGCGCGCGCGCCGTCGGCGCTCGAGCGCTCTCCGTTGCATCTCGACGCGAACCGCTCTAACCAGTGCCCGCGGTGTCCGAAGCTACCTATCCGCCCAAGACCGTCGCGCTCGTCGCGCTCGGCTCGCTCGTCGCGGGCTTCGTCGTCGTTTTCGGCGGCGGAATGGTCCTCCTGCGCCCTCGCTCGACCGACACGAGCGGCTCGATCGCGCCCACCAACGCCCTTCCGCCCGTGTCCGCCGCAGACGCTGGCGCGCCGCTCGCGGATCCGCTCGCCCCGAGCGCGACGCGAGACGCAGCCACCGTCGCCGAGCCCAACGGCGGCGGCGAAGTCGACCCTGGCGCCACGCCGCCCGCAGGCGCAGAGCCGGGGTCCACGTCTGCGACGCCGCCGCCCGCAGGCTCGGCCACCGTGGGCGCGCCCGCGATCTCTCGCTGCTTCGACGCAGGTCCTCCGACGCCCATCCTCGGCGCCAACTGCGGGCAGCTCGCCGCGCTGCAACAGCACATCGCCAGCAAGTCCGCGCAGCTCGCTGAGTGCGCGCGCGGCGGCCACGGACGGCTCGCGTTGGTGCTCGATTTTCGCTTCTCGACCTCGTTCGTGCGCGGATGGGGATCGCCCGCGAGCACCGTTCCGCGCGCCGGCGACGTCACGTCGTGCGTAAAAAACGCAGTGTTTCCCTTGCCGTTCGCGACGATGGCCCACGATCACGACCGCTACATCGTGACCGTCCCGATTGATTTCTGAACACACAAACGCCGCCGCAGAGCTTGACTCGACTGCGCCGAAGGTCTGCCATGCGCGCCATGCAGTTCGAGCGTGGACTCCTCGAGATCGCGCACGTGAGCTTGGAGAAGGCCTCCCTCTCTGAGGCGCTCACGACGGTCGCGCGCATCACAGCGACCACGCTGCACGTCACCAGGGTCAGCGTGTGGCAACTCGACCACGACGGCGGTCGATGGCGCTGCACCTGCGCGGTCGACGTCGCCACCAACGAGGTCACCTCGGGCTGGGAGCTCGAGGCGAGCAAGTACCCGTCCTACGGCCGCGCCATCGCGCAGAACCGCACCATCGCCGTCGCGGACACGCGCCGAGACCCCGCCTCGCGCGAGCTCGTCGAAGACTATTTCGACCCGCTCAACATCGGCGCGACGCTCGACGTGCCCATCTACCGCAGCGGCCGCGTGTTCGGCATCGTGTGCGCAGAGATCGTCGACGGCGTGCGCGACTGGACCCAGCGAGAGCGCGACTTCGTCACCGCGGTCGCCGAGCTCATCGCGTCCGTTTTCGAGCAGAGCGCCCGCATCGAGGCCGAGTCGAGGCTCGCCCGCGCCGAGGCCACCCGCCGCGAGAGCGAGAAGATGGAGGCGCTCGGCCGAATGGCCGCCGCCGTCGCCCATGATTTCAACAACATCCTCGGCGTCATTCAGCTGCTCACAGACACCCTCGCGCGCCAGGAGAACGACCCCGTCGCGCGCGCCAAGACCGTCGCTCTGATGCGCGAGAGCTCCGACGCAGGTCGAAGGCTCACCCGCAGGCTCATCGCCTGCGCGCGCGCCGACGCCATCACCGTCAGCCGGCAGAGCCTCTACGGCATGGTCACCGCCCTGCAGTCCACGCTCGAAGGCATGGTCGCTCCGTCAGAGCTGCGCGTCGAGCGCAGCGAAGGAGACGACACCGTCCTAGCCGATCGCGTCGGCGTCGAGCAGGTGCTGCTCAACCTCGCGTCCAACGCCCGAGACGCGATCGGCCAGCGAAGAGGCAGCATCTCCGTGAGCGTCCGCCGCGACGGCGCGACCGTCGTCCTCTCGGTCGAAGACGACGGAGAGGGGATGGACGAGGCCACCCGCAAGCGAATGTTCGAGCCCTTCTTCTCGACCCGGTCGAAGAAGAGCAACGCCGGGCTCGGCATGGCCACGGTGTTTCGCATCGTCGAGGCCCACCACGCCGTCATCGACGTCCAGTCGACCGTCGGCCGCGGAACGCGCGTCGACGTGGTGTTTCCCAGCACCGACAGCGCAGACGACGAAGCCTGAGGGTTGTTGCGAGCATCTTCGAGAGAGCTGAGATACTGTCCGCCACCGTCCAGTGTCTCGCGACCTCAACGACACCGACGGTCTGCTTCGCATCACGACCGCGCCGCTCGCGCTGCCCCCCGGGCTGCGTGACCTCCTCCCTCCACGCGCCGCGCAGCGCCGCGCCCGCGCGCGCTCGGCCATCGACTGCTTCTCGCAGTGGGGCTACGAGCTCGTGGTTCTGCCCGCGTACGAGCGCGAAGACACCATCGCGCGCGGCTTGTCCGAGAGCGCGCAGCGCGACCTCGTGCGCTTCGTCGAGCCGAGCTCGGGTCACGTCGTCGCGCTGCGGCCCGACATGACGCCGCAGATCGCCCGCGTCGCCGCCACCCGCTACGCCGACGCCGCGCTGCCGCTCAGGCTCATGTACGAGGGCTCGGTCATTCGAACCCCGCGCGGCCGCAGCCGCAAGCTGCGCCAGATTTCACAAGCCGGCGTCGAGCTCATCGGCTGGGCCTCGATCGACGCCGACGTCGAAGTGATCCGCGTGGCGCTCGCCGCGCTCTCTGCGCTCGGGCTCGAAGACGTCCGCGTCGAGCTGTCGCACGCCACCGTCGCCAACGCGCTCGTCGCGCTCGCGAAAGAACCCCTGCGCGCGCACTTCATCGACGCGCTCTCGGCCCGCGACGACGCCACGCTGCGCCGCGTGCTCGGCGACGGCCCCGCGCTCGACCGCGTGCGCGCCACCATCGCGGTCGCTGGGGACAGCGCGCTGCTCGACGGCGACAGCACGCACACGATTTCAACTTCACCCGCGCTGAGCGCCGCGCTCGACGAGCTGCGCGCCGTCCGCGACCGGCTCGCCGCCTCGGGACTCGCCGATCGCGTGCTCGTCGACCTCGGCGAGGTGCGCGGCCTCGGCTACTACACCGGCGTCTCGTTTGTCTTGCTCGCGCGCGGCGTGGGCGAGCCCCTCGGCGCGGGCGGGCGCTACGACTCGCTGCTGGCAGAGTTTGGCGCGCCGCGTCCCGCGACAGGGTGCGCGATCGACCTCGAGCTCGTCGACGAAGCCCTGGCGCAACGAGCCCCAGCGGCGATCGAGCGCCCCACGCTCCTGGTGGGTGACGGCGACGGCCGCGCGCACGCAGCGAGGGCCCTCAGGGCCCGAGGGATGGCCGTCGCCGAGTGCGACGAGGCCATGTTTTCTGCGGCAGACGCCGCGTCGCTGTCGCGCTACGCCAGGGTGCTTCGCTGCGAGGGCGACGCCGTCTACGAGCGCGGCGACGGCGCGCGACGCGACTGGCTGTCGCGCACATGATTTCAAGTCTGGCCACCAACCCATCATCGACAAAGAGAGCAACGCTATGACCGCGATCGTCGTCATCGGCGCCCAGTGGGGCGACGAAGGCAAAGGAAAGATCGTCGACCTCGTCGCCGAACGCGCGGACCTCGTCGTCCGCTACGGCGGCGGCGCAAACGCCGGGCACACGCTCAAGGTCAACGGACAGAAGGTCGTCACGCACCTGCTCCCGTCGGGTGTCCTGCACCCCGCGACGCGCTGCGTCCTCGGCGCCGGAATGGTCATCGACCCCAAGGTGCTCATCGAGGAGATCGCGGACCTCGAAGGGCGCGGGCTCTCGGTGCGCCCCCGCCTCTTGGTCTCGGGCCGCGCGCACGCCACGCTGCCGTTTCAAGCGGCGATCGACCGCGCAGCCAACGCGGGACCCCGCGCGATCGGCACCACCGGCCGCGGCATTGGCCCCACGTACTCGGACAAGAGCGCGCGCGTCGGCGTGCGCTTGTGCGACCTCGTCTCGCCGAGCCGAGCCCGCGCCGCGATCGAGGCCCTGATCGACGCATACAAGCCCCGCGCTCGCGCCGCGGGCGCGCCCGAGCCCAGCGTCGAAGAGGCCCTCGCCTTCATCGAGCCCCTCGTCGCGCAGATCGCCCCGCTGCTCGGCGACGCATCGCTCACCGTCGACCGCGCGCTCAAGGCGAAGCTGCGCGTCGTGTTCGAAGGCGCGCAAGGCACGCTGCTCGACCTCGACCACGGGACGTATCCCTTCGTGACGAGCTCCAACACCGTCGCCGGCGGAGCGTGCACGGGCACCGGGATCGGCCCCACGCGCATCGACGCGGTGTTCGGGATCACCAAGGCGTACTGCACGCGCGTCGGGCACGGGCCGTTTCCCACGGAGCTCGTCGGCGCCGCGGGAGACTCGCTGCGCGAAGCGGGCGAAGAGTACGGCGCGACCACGGGCCGCCCCCGGCGCTGCGGGTGGATCGACCTGCCCGCGCTGCGCTACGCCGCGCGCGTCAACGGCCTGACCGCCCTCGCCGTCACCAAGCTCGACATCCTCTCGGGCTACGAAGAGATCCCCGTCTGCACGAAGTACCGCGTCGACGGCGTCGAGACCGAAGAGCTGCCCGTCGACGACCTCGACCGCGCCGAGCCCGTCTACGAGAAGTTCGCCGGGTGGAAGGAGCCCCTCTCCGCCGCCCGCACGCTGCTCGACCTTCCTGCCGCCGCGCGCGAGTACATCTCGATGATCGAGCAGCGCGTCGAAGTGCCCATCGCCATGGTCTCGGTCGGCGCCGAGCGCACCGAGACCATCGTCCTCGGCGACGCCTTCTCGTACGTCCGATGATCGACCGCGGAGCCCTCGTCCTCGCGCGCGACGCGAACACTTCGTACCGCGGCGTGCACCGCCCCGCGCTCGACGCGATCGCCACCGCCAAGCGCTTCTCCAAGCTGCGCGAGCGCTACCGCGACGCCCTCTTGCGCGGCGACTCGGTGATCGAAGACCTCGACGAGGCCCTCGCGTTCGCGCGCGACGCCCGCGCGGGCTCGCTCAGCGTGGACGTCATCGTGTTCGAGGTCCCGCAAGACCCCGCGCCAGCCAAGGGCGCGCTGCCCATCGCGCCCAGCGCCCCTGCGGACGATCTCGACTTCGTGGGCTGGGACGTCATCGAGCTCTTGGAGCCCTGGTGCTCGACGCTCGTCCTGCGCGGCACGACGCTCGAGCGCAACGCGCACGGCCTGCTCGCGCGCCGCGCGGACGCCGAGCAGCTCTCGGCCGAGCACAACGCGCGCCCCGACACCGAAGACCCCACGCGCGCCGTGCGGGTGTGGCTCGCCCGCGAGTGAGCGACGCGCGCTACCATGGCCAGCGATGGCCCGGCAGCGCGACCTCGAGCTCAACACCTTCGATCGCTACGTCAAGCAGTCCGATCGACTGGTGCTCGAAGCGTACTCGAGCTGCGAAGTGCCCCTCGGCTGCGGCGGCGCGATCCTGCGTTGGATCGACCCGCGACAGTCGATTCCGCTGGTGATCTACAGGGATTTCGGCGATCGCGGCGGCAAGGTCTTCATCGACGGCGCGCTGCACGAGCGACCGCGCCTCGACCTCGCGCCGGGCAGCCACGTGATCGCGCTCGTGTTCGACAGCCTGGACATTGCCCTCACGTTTCGATTGTTGCTCGAGTACGACAAGAGCCACGCCGTCCCTTCGTCACGCGCAAAGCTCCCGAACGCGAGGCTCGCCACCGCGGACGACTCGCGATGGTACGGCACCAGCAGCGCCCCGAGCGGCGAGTGGCTCACGGACACCCGCGACGTCGAAGGATGGGTCTCGCTGCGCGCGATGCCGCCGCCCACTCGCAGCAAGGACCGCTGGGCCGATCATCGACTCGAGAAGATCCCGTCCATCGGAATGACCTCGAAGCCCGGAACGGTCTGGGTCCGCAGGGTCTTCACGCTCGACGGCGAGACCGGGAGCATCACGTGAGCGCGCTCGCTCCGTGGGCGCTCGTCCCGCAGTGGTTCGGATCGCTGCTCTTCGAGCGCGCGACCGCCAGATACCTGCCCTTCGACCACGAAATCACCGCCGTCCTCCGCGCGGCGAAGCGCAGCCCGCTGCAGCTCGACGCCGCGCCCGAGCACCGACGGGACGCGCTCGACGCGTTCGTGTCCGAGTTCTATGCGCGCGGGCTCTTCACGCTCGACATGCTGCTCGACGCCGACGTGCTCGAGCTCGACCCGCCGCACGGCTACCTCGCGGGCCCGCTCGTGACGCACCTCGAGGTCAACGCCGTCTGCAACCTCTCGTGCATCCATTGCTTCGCCGGCGAACTGCCACGCAAAGAGCGCGCCCTCGACCTCGCCGAGCTCTCGGTGCTCTTCGCCGACCTCGCGCGGATCGGCGCGCTGCGACTCGCGCTCTCGGGCGGCGAACCGCTGATGCGACGTGACCTCTACGAGCTCGTCGACCTCGCCATTCACCAGGGAATCCGCACGTCGATCACCACCAACGGGCTGCTCATCGACGAGCACCACGTCCGCGAGCTCGCGCGGCGCGACGTGCTCTGGCTAAGCGTGAGCCTCGATGGCGCCACGCGAGAGACCAACGACTCGATCCGCGGCGCAGGCGTTTACGACGGCGTGCTCGACCGCATTGCGCTCTTGCGAGGACGCGTCCCGTTCTCGCTCGCAATGACCGTCACCAGCACCAACGCGCACGAGGCCCGCGCGTTCGGCGCGCTCGCTCGCTCCGTCGGCGCGAGCGGCGCCGTGCTGCGTCCGCTCTACCCGACGGGCCTCGCGGCCACCCGCCTCGATCTCGTCCCGAGCTTCGCGCAGTACCGCGCCGCGGTCGCCGCGCTCAACGAGGGCGCCGAGCTCGACGGCTGCGGCTTCACGAGCGCAGAGCCCTACGGCCCCGAAGCGCGCGACCGCTCATCGGCCAACGTCGTCACCAACCTCGGCTGCGGCGCAGGGACAACGCTCGCGGCGATCTCGTCGAGCGGCGTGGTGAGCCCGTGCTCGTTTCTCGGCCCCGCGTTCGACGGACCCTCCGTGCGCACCACGCCGTTCGCGAAGATCTGGGCCGACGCGCACCCGTTTGCGCGCCTTCGCAGCGACGACGCGCTCGATCGCTTCGACGGCGGCTGCCGCGCCCGCGCCCTCGCCCACAGCGGCGACGCGTTCGCCCGAGACCCGTGGCTCGCCGCGCCCGCCGATCGCGCGCTCGATCCACTGGTGACGCTTCGCGCTCGGAGGAGCTTGTGACCGTCGATTTGCGCTCGATTCACCGATGGATCTGGGACGAGATCGTCTCGTTTCCTGCTGCCGAAACGGCGCTCGAAGCAGCGAGCGTGCTCGTGGCCAACGGGTCGATCGACACCGCAGCGTCGCTGCTCGACCGCGCGTGGGGCCACCACCCGTCGCACCGTGCGCTGCAGGACGCGCGCGCGAACGTGCTCGATTCGCTCGCAGTCAAAGAGCACTCGATCACGTTTCGTTACGTCCCTGCGGGGTGGTTCTGGCAAGGCAGCGAAGACGGAGACCACGACGAACGGCCGCGCCGCCGCGTCGAACTCGACCCGTTTTGGATCGCCGACGCCCCGCTCACGTGGACGCAGATCGCGACGTTCGCCGACCTCGTCCCAGCCCCGTCGCTTCAATGGAAGCGCGAAGGACGAACGGACGAAGACGACGATGAGTTCAACGAGCAGAATCCGCCGCTGATCGACAGCATCACGCGTCGGATGGTCTCGATCTACAGCGTCGCGCGCGTCCCCGTGGCGGGTCTGCCAGACGACCTGCCCGACTGGCAGCGGCAAGCGCTCGAAACGGCGACGCCCGAGTCGTACAACGTGCTGCCCGCTGTGGGAATCTCCTGGCAAAACGCGGTCAAGCTCGCGTCCGTTCGCTCGACGAGCGCGATCGAGTACACGTTGCCCACCGAGGCGCAGTGGGAGCGCGCAGCCCGCGGCGGCCTCCCCGACGCGCGCTATCCCTGGGGCGACACCGACCCGTCCCCGCGCTTCGCGGACTACGACCGCTTCGAAGAGTTCAAGATGCGCCCAACACGCGAGCTGGTGCCCAACGGATACGGGCTCGTCGCGATGGCCGGGACGCTCAACGAGTGGTGCCTCGACTGGTACGATGCGCGCGAGTACCTGCAAAATCCCGCACGAAATCCCGTCGGCCCCTCGAGCGGAAAGCAGCGCGTCGCGCGCGGCGGATCGTGGGCCGACTGCCCCGCCACCCTCCGCGTGAGCTACCGCTCGGCCTTCGAGCCCTCGCCGTACGGAACCATCCCCACCATCGGCATGCGCCTCGTCCGTCGCATCCGCGCCGTCTGAGCTCTCAGGCCAGCGCGATCGCGTCGATCTCGACCTTCGCGCCCTTCGGCAGCTCCTTGACCGCCACCGTCGCGCGCGCGGGCGGCTCGTGCTCGAAGTACCGCCCGTACACCGCGTTGACCGTGGCGAAGTCCGCCATGTCCGCGAGAAAGATCGTCGTGCGCACGACGCGCTGCATCGACGAGCCCGCCGCGTCGAGCACCGCCCGCAGGTTGTCGAGCACGCGCACCGCTTGGGCTTCGACCGACGCCGACGCATCGAACGCGCCCGTCGCCGGGTCGATCGCGATCTGGCCCGAGCAGAACACCATCCCGTTGCCCACGATCGCCTGCGAATACGGCCCGATCGCGGCCGGCGCCGAAGACGTTTGAACCACCTTGCGTCCGCTGTTCGTCATGCGCGCACGATCGCATCGTTGCTCTCTCGCGTACAACTCGGGTCTCGACCCGTGAGCAATCGCACCCACGCGCTGCGCGTTCGCGCGCTCTTTCTCTGCTCGGGCGCCGTCGCGCTCGGCCTCGAAGCCGCGTGGTTTCGACGCATGGTCCCCGTGTTCGGCGCGTCCCACGCCGTCTCAGCGCTCTTGCTCGCGGTGTACATGAGCGGCCTCGCCCTCGGCGCCGCCCTCGCCGCCCGCTTCGCCCCGCGCACACGCAGCCCGCTGCGCGCCTACGCGCTCTGCGAGCTCACCGTCGCGCTCTCGGCCATCGCGTCCGTCCCTGCGTTTTCGCTGATCGAACGCAGCGGCGCGGCCACCTCGCTGCCCCTCGCCGCGCTCGCCTCGACGCTGGTGCTGCTCGCGCCCACCAGCGCGATGGGCGCCACGACCCCGCTGCTCGTCCGCGCGCTCTCGAACGACGGTCACGGGCTGCGACGCACCCTCGCCTCGCTCTACGCGACCAACCTCGTCGGCGCCGCCGCAGGCGCGCTGCTCTCAGGCTTCGCGCTGCTGCCTCGCCTCGGGATCCGCGCGGTCGTGCTCGCGTGGGCCTCGCTCGGGCTCGCCATCGCCGCCCTCGCGTGGCGCGCATCGCCCGACGAACGCTCGGCACACACAATCGAGACACCAACGAATTCACAGGACGAAACGCCGTCGCTCCGCGCGCTCGCCGCGGCGGCCATGCTCGTGCTCGGCGCGCTCTCGTTCGCGCTGCAGGTCTCGCTCGGCCGCGTCGCGGCGCTGTTGCTCGGCTCGACCGCGTACACGTTCGAGCTGCTCGCCGCGGTGATCCTCACGGCGCTCGCGCTCGGAGCCACCGCCGCGCGCGAGGACGAGAGCCCGTCGAGCACGTGGGCGTCGGTCACGCGCCGCTGCATTCGCATCGCCGTCGCGGTGTTTCTAGCGATGCTCGTCGTGCGCATCGCGCCCGTGTACGTGCAGCTGTTGGTCCGCAGCCACGCGAGCCCCGCGCCCATGCGGCTCGCGCTCGTCGCGGCGCTGGCGCTGTGGCCGTACTACGAGATCGGCGCGCTGTTTCCCACGCTCGCGACGCGCATCGCAGCGAGGGATCACGGCGCGACCGCGGGCCTCGCCACCGCTGCGGTCACCGTCGGAAACGTCCTCGGCGCGCTCGTCGCGGGCTTCGTCGCGATCCCTTCGCACGGACTGCAGCCGACGATGCGCGCGATCGCCGTCACCTCCCTCGCGCTCGCGCTCGCGGTCTCGGCCCTCGCCAACCGTGACCGACTGCGAGCCACCACCATCGCAGCCTCGCTCGCGGTGCTCGTCGGCTCGCTGCTCGATCGCCCGTGGGACGCCGTGGCGCTCTCGGCTGGGACCTTTCGCACTGCCCTCAACCGCTCGCTCAGCGAGCGCGCCGACGCCCCTTGCGGACCGGGCCGCGCCCTGCCCGAGACCCGCGTGCTCTTCTCCCGCGACGGCTCGCTCGGAACGGTCACCGTGCTCTCACACTCGGACCGCGCGAACTGCACGCTCTACAGCCTCCGCGTCAACGGAAAGACCGAAGGCTCTGTCTTCGTCCCCGCTCCCCCTTCGCGCGACGGCGCCAACAGCGCGCCGCGCGAGCAGTGGCTCGCGGTGGGCGACCTGCCCTCGGAGCACTTCGTCGGAAGCGCGCTCCGCGCGGTGATCGACGGGCCCATGGACCGTTCGTTTATGGTCGGCTGGGGCACAGGCATCTCTGCGCGGACGCTGCACGAGCTCTCTCCGCGCTCGCTCGTCGCGACGGAGATCGAGCCCGTGGTGCTCGACGCCTCGCGCTTGTTCGACCGCGAAATTCACGGCGCACCAGGGCTCTCGATCGTGCGCGACGACGCGCGACGAACGCTGCGCGCGACCCCCGAGCGCTCGCTGGACGCAGTGGTGTCGCACCCGTCCAACCCTTGGGTGACCGGCGCGACGGCGCTGTTTTCGCGAGAGTTTTTTCAGCTCGTCCGCGGCAGGCTACGAGACGGCGGCCACGTCCTCGCGTGGGTGCAGCTGTACGAGATCGACCTCGACGGGGTGCGCTCGCTGGTGCACACGTTCGTCGAGACGTTTCCCGACGCGATCGCGCTGCGCACGGACCGGCGGTCGCGGGATCTCTTTCTCGTCGCGCGCTCGGGAGGCGCCCCGCTCGACCGCGCGAGCATCGCGAGACGCCTGGGCACGAGCGCCTCGATCGTCGCCGATCGCGCGCAGCTCGCGCGGTGGAGCGCGACCGCGCCCGTGGTCACCGACGACAACGCCCTGCTCGAGTTTCGCGTGGCCGACGTGATGCTGAGCGGCCGCGAAGACCCCCGCGTGCTCGCGCTCGACGGGCTGTGACCTATCGAGCGCCGTCCGCGACCGAAGCGTCCGCGCCTGCCGCGTCGGCCGCCTCGCGCGGCGCAGCACGAGCGCCAGCTTGCAGCATGTACTCGCCGATCGCGCGCAGCCGCGTGTCTCCGAGGTTCGCGAACGCCGGCATCTGCGGCGCGTCCGCGCGCTTCTTGCCGGGCGCGCGAGCCCACGTGACGATTCCTCCCGCGTCGCCGCGATAGATCTGGGCGATCTCGGTGAGCGGCGGCCCTACGACACGCCGATCGACGCCGTGGCAGCCGGCGCAGTTGCTCTGAAACAGCTCTTGCCCCTCGCTCACACCAGCGCGCGCCCTCGCCCGACCCTCGCGTTGCTCGTACGCCGCCTGCGCAGAGTCGTCGATCCACTCTTGTGTGGCGCTCCGCATGAGGGCCCGATGCTCGCGCAGCGCGACGCCGCGATACATCTGCCGTCCCATCACCATGCACGCGACGGTGACCGTGAGCGACGCGACGATCCATCGAAGGCGACGCGCGCGCTCGTCGGGCGCGGTCAGCTCCTTCCACATCAGCCACACGGCGGGCACCGCGAAGCTCGCGCCGCAGAGAATCATGATGACGACCGAGCTGTGCAGGCCCGCCGCCGGAGCGGTGAAGAGCACCAGCGGACCGATCACGAACTGCGCGAGAGAGACGACGAACGCGACCGAGTAGAAGGCGCGGCGCACAGCAGCAGGCGTGAGGCGGACGAACGGCAGCGAGGCGCGCTCGCCGCGGCCGAAGTGCCACACCCCGAACAGGCTCGTGAGCACCAACGAGGCGCTCAAGAAGTGCAAATACCTTGGAAACACATTGGGCAGCGTAAGCGCCGACAGAAAGCCGCGCGTGGAGGTCCATCGCTCGGGAAACATCATCAAGTTTACGTTGGCGATGAACACGAGCGGGATCGCGAGAAACAGCGCGACCGCCATCGCCAAGATCGCGATGTGCGCGCCCTTCTGCTCGGCGAGCAGATCCCACGAGTACTTGTGCAGGTACAGCAGCAAGAACGCGATCGCGATCAGCGGCACCAACAGGATCCACGCGATTCCCGTCAGCGCGTTCGCTGTGTAGAAATGCATGGTGTACAGGACGTTGATGAGCAGCAGGGGCGCCACGCCGAGGACGACGGCCAGGCTCTTGTTGACCGTCACCGTCGCGGCGAGCTCTCTCGCGAGCACGTCGTAGTCCTTGTCGCGCAGCGCGCGCAGCTCGAAGCCGAGCACGAGGATCGACCCGCCGACCATCAGGTTGACGAAGAGAATGTGCGCCGCAAACGCCGCCACGAGCAGCAGCTCGAGCAGCGTGTGGCTCGCAGGCAAAGGCAGCGGGATGTCCCGCGGAACTGGGGTGACTTGCATGATGAAGCGCCTCGTTCTCCGTTGTGTGCGGTGGTTCAGTGGACCGAGCTCGGCGAGCTCGTGCCTCGGTCGGGGCGTGGCAGCGCGACGACCCCCGTCACCTGCGCGCCGTCGATCACGTCCCGTCTGGTCTGCAAGCTCACCAACCACGCGGCGAGCGCGTCGCGCTCACGATCACTTCCTGGAAACGGCGGCATGTATGGCCGCACGTTGTGCATCGAGCCCACGTACGCCGAGATCACGTCGCGCTGCCACGGCTCAGCCTCGCCGTTCGCGTCGGTCCTGCCGTACATGCCCTGGAGAATCGGCCGAATTCCGTTGATCCCGTCGACGGTGTGGCACCGCGTGCACGCGAGGTTGAAGACCTCACGACCGGCGACCAGCTCGTTCTCGGCCGTGATCACCCGCACTGGCGTGTACGTGGCGTTCGCGAGCAGGCCGTCCCGCTGAAGCAGCGGATAGTCTTCGACTCGGTAGCCGTTGGAGTACAGGTAGCCCGCGATCGCGTACGGCTTGCGCACAAACTCGCGCACCCGCTCGAACATCCCGAGCAGCGCGATCGACAGGATCGCTGGCAGCACCAGCGCCCACGACCGCACGCGCGCCGGGCGCAGCGCCGCCCAGAGCATCGCGAGCACGATCGTCGCGCACACGACGATGGTCGCCTGCGTCGCGTGCGACGACCATCGCTCGAGCGCTTGTGTGAGCAACGCGACGGGCAGATTCGAGCGCATCGCCGGGGGCACCGACCGCGCGTACCAGAGCCCTCCGAGCGCGCACGGGAGCGACCACGCCAGCGTCCAACGGGCGATCTTGCGCGTCGCTTCGACGCGCAGCGGCTCGCCTCGCCCCGTGCTCACGATCAACACCATCATCGCGAACGCCCCCGCCATCACCATCGCCAGCGGCGTTCGAAACGCGAGCTGCGGCAGGTACATCGGGTTGAACATCCCGCTGAACAGCGTTCGATCCGAGCTCCACGAGCCGGGGTCCATCATGAACCCGAGGATCGAGACGATCAGCGCCATCGTGACCCACGAAGCCAGCGCGAGCGCGCGACCGAGCTTCACGTGCGAAGACTTTCGCGGGCCCGTCCACCGCGCCCAGGTCTTGTAGTACGCGAGGATCAGCACGACCTCCGTCACGAACACGAGCCACTCGGTGAACCAGGTCCAGAAGAACACACGGATCAAGCTGCCGATCGCGTACGGGTTCACCAGCGAAGCCGAGAGCCAGATCCCGACGCCCGTGAGCGCGCCGACCGTCGTCGTCACGACGAAGAATGCTGTGAGGATCCGCAGCGCGAGCGCGTCCCACTCGGCGTCTCCGCGCCGCGCGCCGTGGGCCTCGAGCCACACCACGAGCGGTATGCCGCCGACGGCCATGCCGTGATTGATCACGACGTGCAACACCGCGATCAACGCGATCAGCGTGCGATTGTTGAGGTAGTCGAGATGAAAGACCGGTAGCTCCATGGCGCCGATAGATGGGCGACACGAATGCTCTTTCTAGCGCGGCAAAGCGCCGCAGGGCGAGTCGTCGCGCGACAACGCGCCGCAGCCAAGTCGGCTATGGGTCGAGCTCGCGCAGCTCTCTCTCGATGCGCTCGTCGTAGCTCTCGGCGCGCGCGTCGACGGTCCCCTCCACCTGGGGCTGCGACGCCGCGATCTTGCGGCCGCGGGCGAGCAACACCGCGCCGATCAACGCGGATCCTGCGGCCACAGCGACCGCGATGCCCGCCAAGGGATCGCGCGCGCGGGGCGTGGCTCGAACGCGCTCGCCGTAGCGCTCGACCATGTCGCGCTCGACTGCGTCCGCCGACTCTCCGCGGCGAACGCGATCGGAGATCTCTGCGCGGAGCGCCGTGGCGAGCTCGGACTCGTGGATGTCGAGCGTTTGATTCCAGCAGCACGGCGCGAGGAGTCGCCGCTGAACTCGGACCGACGCAGAGGCTGGCGTCTGCGTCGGCTCTCGCTGCGCGCACGCGGCGGCGAGCATCGGCGCTGCGGCGACGAGCGGCAACGACAGCATCGATCGACGGTTCATCGGAGGCGATGACTTTGGACGGCTTCGCGCGATGCCAAGTGAGGCGTTTTGTCGCGCGCGTCACGTTGACGCGCAGGCGGGTCGAACGCTCGCGGCTCAGTCCGCGAACGCCGCGCTCTTCTTGCTCACGGCCTCGGCGCGAAACGCGCCCGTGCGCGCGTCGAACACCCTCGCGGACACGCTCGTCACGCGGCCGCCGTCGACCTCGTACACGTTGTAGCCCGCGGATTTGTCTGGGTGTTCGTGCAAGAGCGACGCGCTCGTCGCGCCGACGTGGTGCACGGTGGCGCCGGACGCTCCGACCCACTCGCGGTGTCCGCGGTCGTGCAGGTGCCCGTGCAGAAAGAGCACTTCGCCTTCGCGCTGAGAGAGCAGCTCGCGCATGACGTGCGCCTCAGCGAGCCCGCGCGAGAGCGTGCGCCAGCGGCCGCGCGGGTTGATCACGGGGTGGTGCATCAGGACCACGGGCACGAGGTCGCGCAGCGAGGGCTCGCTCAACACCGAGCGAAGGGCGTTCATTTGCGCCACGCCCACGTGCCCTGCGCTCACCACGGGGACGCGCGGAACAGCGCTCGACACGCCCACGATCGCGACGCCGTCTCGCACGCGCGTGAAGGGAAACACCCCCGAGCCGTGGTGATCCTCGTGCGCCGCGCCGTGCTCGTCGGTCATGTACGCGCGAAACGCGTTGAAGAACCGCTGCGTCCTCAGCGATCCGCGCGTGTACAGGTCGTGGTTGCCCGGCACGACGCTCACGTGTTCGGGGCTCATCCCGAGGGCCTCGATCATGGAGCGCACCCGCGCGAACTCCGTCTCGAGCGCGAGGTTCGAGAGGTCGCCGGTGATCACCACGTGGTCGACGTTGTGCGCGCGCACGTCGGCGACGATGGCTTCGACAGCGTGCTGCTTGTGCTTGTGACCGCGGTTGAGCCGGAGGTTGACCATCCCCGTCGCGCGCTTGTTGGTCCACAGCCGCGTCGCGTCTACGCCGGCCAGGTCGAGCACGTGAAGGTCCGAGAAGTGCGCGATCCGCATCGATTGCGCCGCTGGTTGTAGCGCGTTCGCGACGCGCGGACACTTCGATCAGCGACTCGTTGACACGCTCGCGCTCGGCGCGATTCCATCGCCGCCGCGATCGGCGCAGCGAGCGCCGTGCGAACAGGAAGCAGAGCGGATGGACAAGGTATTCTCCAACGCAGAAGCGGCGTGCGCGGACATCCCGGACGGCGCGAAGATCCTCGCGGGGGGCTTCGGGCTCTGCGGGATTCCCGAGAACTGCATCGCCGCGATTCGTGCCAGAGAGATCAAGAACCTCTGGTTCGTGAGCAACAACTGCGGCGTCGACGACTGGGGCTTGGGGATCCTGCTCGGCAACAAGCAGATCCGAAAGATGACGAGCTCGTACGTCGGCGAGAACAAAGAGTTCGAGCGGCAGTTCTTGACGGGCGAGCTCGAGGTCGAGCTGGTGCCGCAGGGCACGCTGGCCGAGCGGCTGCGCGCGGGAGGCGCGGGAATTCCCGCGTTTTATACGCCAGCCGGG
>JAAFIF010000188.1 GCA_013298625.1 Myxococcales bacterium | reverse complement strand
TCGAGCTCTACGAGCCGCCCAAGGCGGAAGAGCCGAGCGCCGACGCCGTCGAAGCCCCCGCGGAAGAGCCCGCTCTCGAGCCCGCCGCCGACGCTGAACCCTCGAAGGAGACCGCCTGATGCCTCTCTCTATCCCGTCTGGATACGATCCCAACAGCCTGACGCCGGCGATCGCCGTAGGCATCGAGCTCGGCGTCGGCATCAAGAGCGTCGTCGGACTGCGCTCCATCCTGCTGATCGGCAACATGCTCACCGCGCCGATCGCGCGGACCGTCGGCGCGACCACGTACACGACCGCCGCGGGCACCGCGACGCTCACGCAGCGCACCGAGGTGTACGGCCCCGAAGAGGCCGACGCGCTGTTCGGCCAGGGCTCCGAGCTCGCGCTCATGGCGCGCGCGGCGTTCGCACAGCACAAGCGCGCCTCGCTCTACGCGGTCCCCGTGGCCGAGGGCGGGAGCGCCGTGAAGGCGCTGGCGACGCTGCTCTTTGCGGGCAGCGTGACGGCCGCTGGCGTTGTGCGTGTCGTGGTCGCCGGTCGACGCATCGCCGAGGTCCCCGTGGCCGTCGGCGCGGTCGCTGCGACTGTGGCCGCTGACGTCGCCCACGCGATCAACCGCCTGAGCAGCGCGCCGTTCACCGCCACCGTGGCCAGCGCGACCGTGACCCTCGCTGCGAAGCAGGGCGGCCCGCGCGGGAACAACCTCGCGATCCGCTGCGCATACACCGCGACCGGCGGCACCGTGGCGCTCAACGGTGGGTCCGCGGGCACGCTCGTGAGCGGCCGCTTCGGCACGGGCACGGCTACGCCTGGTTCGGTTGCCGATGACCTGACCGCCGCGCTCGCGGCCGTGGCGAGCGGCCAGTACTTCATCGCGGTGGCGCACGACGACGCGACGAACCTCGCCGCGCTCCGGACGCATATCAACACCTACGTCGCGATCACCGAGCGCAAGCGCCAGCAAGGCGTCGCCGCGGTGACCTCGCTCTCCGTCGCGAACGCAATCGCCCGCGCGCAGGCACTCAACGCAGCGCGCGTGCAGCTCGCGTACTACCGCGACGCGAGCTCGGGCGGGACGGTCGACCCCTTCGCGCCGTGCACCGGCGAGCTCGCCGCGCAGGTCGCTGCCGGTCGCCTCTACGGCGACGGCGCGGTCGGCGGCGGCATCGGTCGCGTGAAGGGCGAGATCGCGTATCCCGCGGCGAACCTCAACGGCATGATGCTGGCTGCGACGCCCGCTCAAGAACTGCAGGCGGCTCAGCTCCTCGGGACCGAGGTCGAGCAACTGCTGCAGGGCGGCGTGTCTCCGGTCGTGGCATCTGCGCGCAACCCCGGCTTCTGCGAGGTCGTCCGAAGCGTGACGACGTACTCGCTCGACGCGAGCAACGCGCCGACGTACGCCGTGAAGTCCACCGCGAAGGTGACGGTCGCGGACTACGCGGCGCAGTCGATCGAGGCGCGCGTCGCCGCGGAGTACCCGAACAAGAACCTCGCGCCCGAGCCCGAGGATCCGTCGCAGGCGCCGGCGCACGAGGACATCGTGTACCCGTCGATGATCCGCAGCTCGATTCTCACCGAGCTCTACGCGCTCGAGCGAGCGGGCCTCTTGTCCAACGTCGCCGCCAACGAAGAGGCGGTCGAGGTCGAGGTCAGCGAGAGCAACCCCGAGCTGCTCGTGTCGTCGGTCCCCGCCGACGTTGTCGATCACTTCAACGGAGCCGCGATCCGGCTCGCGCAGGTGGGATGAACCATGGCTACCAACGCATCCAACGGGTTCCTGCTCATCGACGGCAGCGTCGTGGCTCAGGCGATGGAGATCACCTGGGGCTCGAAGAACAACGGCAAGCTGCAGAAGACGCTCGGCGGTCAGGTCGGGACCGTCGTCGGGCAGCGTGAGGCGAGCTGCTCGGTGAAGTGCACCACGCCGAAGCGGGCCCGCGAGCGGGCGCGGATCATCCGCGCCTACGAGCGCGGCGACAACGTTGTCCTGCGCTTCCGCACGGCCGACGGCGAGAGCTCGGCGACGGGCATCATCACCGAGACCAACCTCGCGAGCCGCGTGGACGAGGGCGACGAGTTCGACTTCTCGTTCATCGGCTTCGAGGATCCGCACCGAGGCGGTGCGTGATGGCAGCGCCGAAGGCACAGAAGAGCTTCGCCAGCTTCGAAGAGATGCTCAAGGTCATGTCGTCGGCCGATCGGCCGTCGAAGCTGATCGAGTGGCCTGCGCCCGACGGCGAGAAGTCTTTCAGCGTCCGGCTGTGGGCGCTCTCGGACATCGAGTTCGCCGAGGCCACGCTGGCCGCGCAGGACTGGGTGTTCGATCCGAAGCGCGGCATGGGCGCCTCCCCTATCACCGTCGAGATGCAGCGCTCGCTGTTCGACGCGGAAGAGGAGCGGCAGATCCTGGCGCGCGCGCTGCGCAACGCGGACAAGCCGGGCGAGCCACTCGTCGCCGATGTGGACGACCTTCGCCGCGTGCTCACGCCGGACGCGCGCCGCCTGCTCATGCGCATGTACAACGCGTGGGCTGACGAGTGCTCTCCGATCCGCGAGCTCGAAGCGATGGACCCGGCGGAGGCGAAGCGGATGCTGCTGGATTTTCAGAGAGCAGGAGAGCTGTCGGGCTGGCTGGACTCCTGCGATTTCGGTTCGCTGAAACGTTTCGTGCAGCAACTGGTCGCCCTGTAGCAGAGGCCACGGAAGTGGAACTGCTCGGGTACCTGCTGCACGACCTAGCAGCCCGAGAATTCTTCGGCGACGACAAGGGCGTCGCGCAGCTCGTGGGCGTCCTCAAGGCCGCGCTGCGAATGAGGTAGACCGATGGCCGAGGCCGTTCTCAGAGTCCGAACCGAAGGCGGGAGCGAGGTCAAGCGCGCGCTCGGCGCGACGGTAGGCGTCGCCAGACAAGCGGCGCAGGCTCAGAACGCCGACGCTCGCCGCGCAGCTCGCGAGGCGGAGCGCATCGCCCGGTCCACCGCCCGCGAGCAGGAGCGCGCCGCGAAGGAAGCGGCGAAGGCGCGCATCAAGGCAGCGCGCGATGCAGAGGCCGCCGAGAAGGCGGCGCTGCGCGAGGTTGCTCGGGCTCAGGCCAAGATCGCGAAGGACATCGAGCGCGCGGAGGCGGCCAAGACCAAGGCCGCTGAACGCGAGGCGAAGAACCGCGCGAAGACGGCAGAGCGCGAGGCGCGCGAGCTTCGCCGGCTGGTCGAGCGCAACGAGCGCGATCACGCCCGCGCCGAGCGGAAGAAGACCGCCGACACGGAGCGCGAAGCCCGCCGCCGCAGCAACGTCGAAGCAAACGCCGCCCGCGCCCGCGTGGGCAGAGGCCGAGCCATCGGCGAGCGTGCGGGGCAGGCCGGGATGGCGTTCGCGTCGAACGCGCACGGCATGATCCAGGGCGCGCGCGAGCAACGCGCGTCCGTCGAGACGACGCTCAACGACGCGATCGTCCAGGCCATGACCGGCCAGGGCCAGCGCGGCGCGCTCGGCGCGATGGAGGCCGCTTCGCTCCGCGCTCGTGCGTACAACTTCGCCCGCGATCGCGGCATCCGTGAAGAGGAACTCGCACCTGCGCTTAACAACGTGCAGTCCAGGTTCTCGCTGCTGTCGGATGCGAAGAACGCGCGCGGCGAACGCACCGCGGACGCGCGCCGCGAGGCGCTCGATCAGTTCCTGTCTGTCGCGGACCTCGCGCGCACGACCGGAAACGACATCGGCGACACGACGCAGTTTTTCGGAGCGATGCGCTCGATGGGGCTCTCGCCCGAAGACGCACAAGCGTCCACGCGCCAAGCTGCCGCTGCCGGGTTTGCAGGCTCGGTGACGATGGGCGAGATGTCTGCGCAAGGGCTCGGCGCGCTTCGGCAGTCCATCGCAAACGCGACGGCTGGACTGACCGGCGAGGATCGTATTCGCGCCATTCAAGAGCAGACGTCTCGCTTCGTTGCGAACCTCCAGCTGCAAGCGTCCGTCGGTGCGCGCGTTGGAGTGAGCGGTAACCGCCTCACCGGGATTGAGACACTCTTCGGCAACGATCAGCCGATGGCGATCGTCGGCAACCGCCTGACCGAGCACTTCACGCGGACGAACAACCGCGCGTCGCGCGCTCAAGCGCGAGCGATGTTCGAAACCGATCGGAGCGGGAATCTCACGAGCCTGCGCGAAGAGTTCCGCGATCCGACGCGCTTCGCTTCGGCAATGACCAACCTGTTCGGCGGAGACGTCGGGCAGTTCCGCAACGTGATGGGGGCGCACGGAACGTGGTCGCAGTCGGCTGGCGGCGCGAACCGCGCGATCAACACGCCGCTCGTGTCCGGCCTCGCGAACGTGATGTCGATCGGATCCGGCGCGCTGGCGAAGCGCGACGAGATCATGGGCGCACAGCTCTCCGATCGAGACCTCGAGGCCATGCGCGCCGTGCGCGCGACGGAGGAAACGACCTCCCTCGTGCGCGCGCAGCAAGAGAACCGCGACGCGCTCACGCGCAACAGCGGTGTCGTGGGTGCTCTGTCCAAGGCCTTCGCGGAATGGACCGCGAGCAACCCGCTCACGGCCGCCGCGGGCGGCGCTGCGGCGACGGGCGTGATCGGGCTGCTCGCGGGCAAGGCAGGCGCGGCCGCCGCTGGCAGCGGCGCTGGCGCGGCGCTCCTGGCGACGGGCGGGACAGCCGTTGGCGCCGCGGGCGCCGCGGGCATTGCTGGCGCGGTCGGTGCCGGCGGGATCGCCGGTGTTGGTCTCGCGCAAGGCATGATGGCCGCGATCGATCGGCTCGCAGAGCCGAACGCGGACCTCAACCGTCAGCGCTATCTCGAACAGAACCGCGCCGAGCAGTCGATCTTCAGCCTGAGTGGCTGGCGTCTGCTCGCGAAAGAAATCAGCGACGCCATCAAGGGCGGAGCCGACGTTCGGCAGGGCGCGGCGTTCAACCGCGCGAACGCAGCAACGGGCGCGACGAGCGCGCCGCCGGAGCACAGGGCCCGTGGCTGAGATCATCTTCGAAACGCTCTCGTCCACCGAGTACGAAGGGATCGTCTTTCCCTCGACGGACGCGCGCACGAGCTGGGGACACGACTCCGTCCGCCACACGCGCTACCGCTCGCCGGGCGCCGAGATCGAGACCACGGGGCGCAAGCCCCGCGAGATCAAGCTCTCGATCCCGCTCGTCGAGGGCATGGTCGGCCCGTGGGGCGTGAACCTCTTCACGCAGACCTACGAGCAGCTCGTCGCGAAGCTTCAGACGGTCCCGCTCGGGCAGCTCTCGCACCCGACGCTCGGCCCGATTGTCGCGCACGTCGACTCCGTCGAAGAGGTCCTCTCGTCCGAGATCGCCAACGCGGTGATGCTCGAGGTGACCTTCACCGAGCACCTCGGCGCGGACGAGACGATCGTCGACGAGAGCGGCAACCCCGCGCCCCAGGTCGAGACGCGCGCC
>JAAFIF010000208.1 GCA_013298625.1 Myxococcales bacterium | reverse complement strand
GAGAGCGTCACGACCCAGTCGTGTCCCTCGACGTGCGTGCACACGCGCGGGTGGTGGCCTTGCTCGTGCGCGGCGAACGCGCAGCAGAGGACTTCGAAGAGGCTCATCGGACGACCTCGGTTTCGCGGATCGCCGTGGCGATCAGGTCGGCGACGGCGGCGCGGTGCCGCGCGAGAGACTCCGCAGCGCGGGCGCTGGGACCATCGGTGATCGCGAGCTCCGCGGCGTCGGCACGGTGGCGCGCCGCGAGGTCCGTCGCGATCTGCGCGTCCGCCGCGCGCTGGCGCTCGGCTCGTTCGAGCGACGACGTCTCGACGGGGCGCGCAGCGAGCTGCTCGCGCTGGCGCTGCACGGTCGCGCGGAGCTCGGCGAGCTCGGTCGAGAGCTTGGTCGCGTTGAGGACGGCGGCGTTGTGCGCGTCGATCCGAGCGCGGACGTGCTCGGCCTCGTGCTCTTCAGCGACGGCCCGGCGCGCGTCGGCGACGCCACGGTCGTACGCATTGATCTCGGCCAGCGTCGGCAGCGGGCCGCAGCCCCACTCGATCAGCGCGGCGACAAATTCGAGCTCGAGCCGGTAGCTGGTCGTGAGCCGGTCGTCGACGACAATGTCGAACGCCTCGCGAAGCTGGGCGAGCAGCGTGCCCTTGGTGACGCGCGGGAAAAACGCGTCGGTTCCGCCGAGGTCAGGAGTGATCTTCGTGCACCCAAGCACGCCCGCGGCGGTCAGATCGTGGATCGCGACCCGCGCGCCGACCACGGTAACGTTGGCGCTGCTACGGCCGAAGTGCACGAACGCGATGCGTGCCCCGCGGAGCATCGCCGTATAGCCGAAGCGGTAGAACCGGATGCGATCGATCATCGGACCACCGCCCTGGCGCGCATCTCAGCGGCGACGCTGCGAAGCTCAGCCGCGACGGCGAGGCTCGTAGCCCGGGCGGTGCCCGAGCAGTGCTCGGCGGTGTTCTGCGCGAGCCGCGCCTCTTGCTCGACGTGCGCGACGCACGCCGCACGCTGGCGCTCGGCTCGCGCACGCTCGCCATGGAGCGCGGCTTCGAGCTCTTCGATGCGCCCCTTGAGTCGGCCGATCTGCTCGACGAGCGCGGCCGTGTCGACGCTGCGCCTGTCCATCACGCAGCCTCCGGCGCGACGGGCGCGATCGAGGGACGCGAGTGCTCGGCGGCGAGCGCGTTGACGTCGTCGTCCGAGAGCGCGTCGCGGGCGTCCCAGAGCTCGGCCATCAGCTCGTTGCGGACGGCGTCTTCGCAGGTGCGGCAGTAGTCGCCGCGGACCGCGGCGCGGTCGCCGCAGCATTCGCAGACACGTTCGATATCCGTGGGAAATTGCAGGACGTTCATCGGACTTGCTCCTGAGCCGCGCCGGTGGAGGCGGTGCGACCCTGGGAGAGGCCCGGACTTGCGACGTGGGGTAGCGCGTCGTGTCTCGGGCCGCTCTCAGGGGCGAACCCCCTCGCGTCAGGCGCGGATGGAGCGCGTAGGTGCGTCGCGGTCAGCCCAGCGACCGGCGAGCACTGCGAGCTCGCGGCACGCTTCGTTCGCGAGCATGTCGTCGCTCGACGCGTCGTCGCGCATGGCCACGCGGCCGATGCACCATCCGGCATCCTCGCACTCGGTTGCGAGGTCAGTTGCGGTGAGCTTGTGTCCGCAGTGCTTGCAGTGCCCGGCCTTGAGAACCTTGATCGCCATCTTTCGCTCCGTCCGGCGCCGCGTGGAGTGCGGCGGGGACGGGTAGAGAGATAGTCTTAGCGCTAAGCAACGTCAACAGATTAGCACTAAGAGAATGACGATTAGTATAACGCCGCTAAACTACGCGGCTTCTTCTTGGCGTCGGAGCATCACCGCGCGGGCGTTGCACAGGTCGATCGGGGCCGGCCAGGGGCAGACGCGCTGCAGAGAGGCCCCGGCGATCATCCGTCCGGGCGGCAGCAGGGCCACGAGAGAGCGCGGCAGGAGCAGCGCGAGGGTGAGGTAGAGTACCTCCCGGTGAGGCGCCCTGCGGCGTCGCTCGTGAGCGAGCTCGTGCGCGAGCATCAGGGCTCGCTCGAGCGCGCGTAGCGACCGCGCGAGGTAGATCGTGGCCGCTACCTCGACCCAACAGGCGAGCGTGTCATCGCCGTCGTCGAGCCAGTCGACCGACTCGACGGTGATCCTGAGCATCTCGGCGATACGGTCGAACGTCGTGCGGGGGTTCGTGTCGGCGAGGCCCGTGAGGTTCGCCGGCGCTTCGAGCGTGATCGGAGCGAAGTTCATCACCGCGACGTGCAGCTCGATCGCCGCGCGCTCGATCGCCTCGGCCGTGTCGGAGTCGATCGCTCGCTCGGGGACGAGCGTCAGCTCTCGGACGATCTGTGCAATGCGGTCCCGTGTGCGCTGTGCCATCGCTCGCGATCATGCGCGCTCGAAGGCAAGAGATCGACGGGTGCGCGAGTGGCAGCGAGGCGCGGAGCTCCGGGTGTTTGGCGCGTTTGGCCCAGTATTCAAGCGGCCCGCGCGGTGACGTTCTCTGTCCAGCCAGGACCGGAGGTGACAGAAGACTGTTACTTTCTGGGCTTCACGCTCGGGTCGCCGTGGGCCGCGATGACCTTGGCGAGCGCGACGAGCATCGCGACGCTCGGCGGGGAATTGCTCAGCGTGAAGTTGTTCGTCGCGGCGACGTGGGGCCAGACCCACTCGTCAACCGTCGCGTCCTCCTGCGCGAGCTGCTTGCGCGCGGAGCGCTCCTGCTTCTCGTAGTCCCGTCGCTGGCCGAGGGTCTCGGGCATCTCGCCTGGCTCGCGGTCGAACTGCACCGCGGCCGGGATGCTCGACTCGGGTGATGGCGTGACGTGCGCGCCGTCGCCCTCGGGCTCGCCCTCGCCGTCCACCAGCCACGCGACGCTCACGCCCGCGGCCCCGGCGATCGCGGCCAGCGTGTCGCGGCGAGGGTTCTTCACGCGCCCGTACAAGAAGTGTCCGACGTGCCCCGGTGCGAGGCCCGCACGCATGCTGAGCGCCTGAGCGCTGATGGGCCGGTGATCGAGAATCCAGCGGATTCTCTCGGCGAGAGTGCTCATGGAGGCCAGCGTACCACCGCACGCTAAGGGCGTAGCACTAGCCACAGCGCTAATCTCTTGACGCGCTAGTGCTAAAGCGCTAGAAGTTTGGTCCGACATGAGCAACCTCGTTTCGGCCCGACTGGGCAAGCTGTGTGAAGACGCTGGCGTTTCTCACGAGAGCGTCTCGCTCTCCGCGGGGCTCGCCGGTGGACACGTCGGATTGATCGTGAGCGGGCGCGTGAAGCGGCCGTCTGCGGACGTCCTGGCGAAGATCGCCGCCGTCCTCGGCGTCTCGCTGGATTGGATCGTGCTGGGCAAGGGCGAAGAGCCCGACGCTGGCGTGGTCCGCACGCGCGTGAAGGAGCGCGCGTCGCTGCGTCGCGCTCCCACCGCGGAGGCTGCGTGATGGATCGCGACGCCGTGGCCAACCGCCTGCGCCGTGCGTACGCGTATGCGCGCATCTCTCGTGATCAAGCGCTGTGCGCGGGGCTGCCGTTCGAGGCGGCCGCCGACGCGGTGCTCGAACATATCGAAGCGCTCGCGCACGACCTGTTCGGCCCGTCGTTCGCGTTCGAGCCCGACATGAGCCGCACGACCGACGCCACGCCCGCGCGCATGAGCGGGCTGCGTCCCGTGCCGGGCAAGGATCTGCCGCCGCCCGGCCCCAATTGCGCATGCCACGAGTGCGTGCGCTCTCGATGCGAAGGGCGCGCGCCGAACTCTCTGCAGCACTACGGGCGCGTCGGGCGCGTGCAGGGTCTCGAAGGCAAAGAGACACTCGTCAACCTTCGAGCGATCCCCGGAGGCGCGCGGCCCGAAGAGCGCCCGAGCGCCCGCTACATCGACGAGCCGGAGGCTGGCTGAATGCCCGGCTTGCCTCGCCCGCGCCTCGCGCGCTTGCTGCGTCGTCGCAACGGCGACGACGCCCGCCGCGCCTCGACCGTGCTGATCGTCGGGGCGCTGCTCGCGCTCGGCCTCGCGTGGGACGGCTCGACCAGGGTC
>JAAFIF010000196.1 GCA_013298625.1 Myxococcales bacterium | reverse complement strand
AAGCTTCGTCGATACGAGCGCGGCTTCGTTGCTGCTGGCGTCTTGTCCGCTGCAGTGTCGAGAGCAGCAATCGTGTTCGATAGACCTGCCCGAGAGCGCTTGCAGAGCAAGCGCCTTTACGATCAACTCTATCAGTCTATTTCCCGACGATTCACCATGCAGAGCCGCCGCCCTTGCGCTCTGCGCGGGGGCGGGGCGCGCGGTAGCGCGGGTGGGGGCCGCGCACCCTTCGCTCGCTCGCGCGGAAGCGCGGGTGGGGGCCGCGCACCCTTCGCGCGCCGTTCGCACGAGCGCGGGTGGGGGCCGCGCACCCTTCGCTCTCGACCCGCGCCCCGCAATCACACCCCGTCACATCCCCGCGGGCGTGTTGCGGCAGCGCGAGGGCGCTTGCAGCTCGCACACGGCGCCTGCCATCGGGCGCCCCGCGAAGCGGTCCTTCGCAAACGCGATGATCTCGGGAAGCGACCACGTCGTGGCGCGCGTGTGCGAGGCGCCCGCGCACTCGAGGTACTGCATGCGCATTCCTGCGGCGCAGAGCGTGGTGAACGCCGCGCGCTCGATGCTCGTCGTCACCAGCGAGTCGCGCTCGCCCGTCACGTACAAGATCCCGTACGAAGCTGAGGTCGGAGCGATGCGCGGGACGCTCGTCGTGGTCAGCCCGTTCTCGCGCACCATGCAGCCGAAGTCTCCGAACGTCGCGATGCTGCTCGGGCTCGTCGCCGCGGTGCGCGCCCCTTCGGTGAAGACCCCGTTGAGCGTCAGCATCGGAAACTCTGGGTCGCACGCGGACCGCAGCGCGGCGGGGATGCTCGTGTCGAACGGCGCGTTGAACACCTCGTTGAGCCTCGGCGCGAGGCCGTACCAATCCGCAGAGCTCCCCCAAAACGCAGCGACGTTGGCGGTCGCCTCGACCTGCGCGCGCAGCGCTCGATCGGTCTCTCCCACGAGGTCCGCTGGGGGCACCGTCGCGACCACGCCCTCGAGCGACAGCTCTTGCGCGTAGTACGGCGCGAGCCGATCGACCCACAGCGCCGCGTGGCCTCCTTGCGAGCCTCCGATCGTCACCACGCGCGGCGTCGCGCACACGGGGCCCGAGCGGGCTGCGACGTGGCGGATTCCTGCGCGCGCGGCGTCGAGCGACGCGATCGCTGTGGGCTGTCCGACGAGGTACGGGTGCGGCTGCATCGTGTCGGGACCAAACGAGTTGAGCGCGATGTAGTCCGGCGCGATCACGACGAAGCCCGTCGACGCAAACGCCGCCGCGAGCAGCCGCGTGTCCGCCGCTCCAGAGGGGCCGCACGAGTCGCGAAAGCCCGCGGTCCCGTGAAGCACCAGCAGCACGTCCATGTTCTGCATCGATCGCACGTTGCGCGGATACGCGACGAGCGTCGTCGCGCGCACGAGCTGCCCGCGGTCTTGCGTCTGGTAGCCGATGACCTCCGTCGCGACGTCGTAGCGAGCCTCTTCGCTGATCATCGTGGTCGCGACCGCCAGCGTCGTGCGCGCGTAGTTGGTGCTCGTCCCCACGTCGAGCACTGTTCCGAGCGCGGGGTCTGTGCGCCACGTGTGCGCGCGTTGGTTGCAGCGCGCGGGCGCGGCGGCGAGCGCCATCGTCGCGGGCGTCTGCGCGACGCGCACCGCGGGCACCATGCACGCGGCCCAGGGCGAGCCGTCCGCGGCGTCTGCGCTCGGCGCGTCAGCGGGGATCACGTCCGAGCTCGACGCGTCGTCCGTCGATCCGTCCTGCGACGCGTCGGGCTGTGATGCGTCGGGCGTCGGGGCGGGGGTCGAGCAGGCTGAGAGTGCGGCGGCGAAGAGCGCGAAGAAGCGTTGTCGGTTCATGGTCACGTCGGCGCTACGTGTACCCGCGCAGACCGGTTGGACGCGAGCGCGAACGAGCGCTACCGACCCACCATGAAGCCGAACATGTCCCTCGCCATGTTCGACTGCACCGTCACCGCCGGAAACCGAAGCATCGCGCCCCCGTACCCGACCAGCACCCTTCCGTTTTGCATGCGTCCTGCGACGGTGACGTAGGGCTCGCTGATCGCGAAGTCCGCGACGCGGTCGCCGTCCATGTCTCCGACGATCGACGCGCTGAAGCCGAAGAGCCCGCCGGACGGCGGCGTCGCGACCCACGTCGAGCGCGCCGTCGCGTCGATGCCGTTGATGCTGCCCGCGTAGAGCGCAGCGAAGCCCGAGCTCGCGACTCCGCCCTGCGACGATGTGCACGCGCCGAGCAGCAGGTCGTCGATGCCGTCGCCCGTGACATCACCCGCGAGCGAGCCCGAGAAGCCCAGCTGATCGCCGGCCGACGGGCCCTCGAGCGTTCGTTGCGCGGTCATCTCGAGTCCCATCGCGCCGCCGCGATGAACGGCGATCCTCCCTCGCGCGTCCGCGTTTGCGCGGTCGCCGACGAACGCGACGTCGCAGTAGCCGTCGTGATCGATGTCGCCCGCGCTGCGCGTTCCGCCGAAGTGCTCGTTCTGCGCGACGCCTGGATACCACTGCCCGTCGGTCGCTTGTCGTCCTGGCCCGATGACTGCGAAGGCCGACGCGCCCATCACCACGAGCGCGCGACCGTTGTCGGTCCAGGGCGTCGAGTCCGCCCACGGAGCGCTCACGGCGAAGTCCGCGAAGCCGTCGGCGTTGATGTCTCCCAGCGCTGCGACGTCGTGGCCGAACCAGTCCGTCATCTGTCCGAAGCGCCAGTACAGCTCGCTGCTCGGATCGACGCCGGAGGCGCTGCCGTTGAACAAGCGCGCGATGCCTGGATTGCCGGGCATTCCAGGGCTGTTTTGCCCGGAGCCGCCCGCGATGATGTCTGAGTAGCCGTCGCCGTTGACGTCGCCGAGGCCCGCGACGCTCATGCCGAAGCGCTCTTCTGCGGCGGTGCCTTCGATGATCGTCGCGGGCGATGGGTTCAGTCCGTCGGGACCGCCGTGAAACACGAAGACGCTCCCGCAGCGCGGCTTCGTCGGCGTGCTGAGATTCCATGCGCCGACGACGAGGTCCGCGTAGCCGTCGCCGTTGACGTCGCCCGCCGACGTCGCTGCTTTGCCGAAGCCATTGCCGGTCATCCAATGCAGCGACTGTGACGGTGTGCTCGCGATGCCGCCCGCGCGACCGTTGTAGATGCTCACTTCACCGAGGCCCGTACCTCCGGCGGCGCCGTTGCCGACGACGAGGTCTGCGAGGCCATCGCCGTTGAAATCACCGACGCTGCCGCAGATCGAGTCACGGGCCGCGCTCGTGTTGCTCGCGGGGATCCACGCTTGCCAGACGGGGCTGAGCTGCGTCGCGAGCCGCGCTCCGTCGCGCGAACGCAAGCGCCAGAAGACCCATCCTGGCGGCAGATCGCTCGCGGGACGCGCGCTGTTGGTCCCGTCGATCGTTCCGAGCGGGCGCGTGCACGCGCGGTCGGAGAAGAGCTCGACGCGCGCTTCGGCTGCGCCCATCGCGAGCTGCCAGCGAAACAGCGGCCGACGAACGCTCACGCGCGAGGTGCTGAGCGGCGCGATCGGGCGCGGTGCAGCGATGTTCAACGGCGCGGAGGCCTCGGCTTCGCGAGGGGCGTCCGATGCGGCGTCGGGCATTGCGTCGAGCTGTGCATCGAGCCCGGCGTCCATCCCGTACGTGGTCTGCGTGACGATGGGAGAGCCGCACGCGCCGTTGTCGTCGCACACGCGACCCATCTCTGCGCAGCGCTGGGCGAACGTGCACGGGACGCCTGGCATGGCGCAACCCGTGACGGTGGCGCTGCACGCGAGGCGCAGCCAGACGGGGGCGTCTTGGCGGGTTCCCTCGACGAAATCGACGTGCAATGGACGGACGAAATCGAGCGCGGGCTGCGTCGCGGTGCCGTCGCTGTGCACGGTCAGGACGACGGTCACGGTTCCGTTGCGCGCGCCTCCTGCTTTGGGCGAGACGCCGAGCTCGTACGGAAACGCCCTCACCGGCGCCCCGAGCTCTGCGCTCTCGGCGCGCGGCGCTCGTGCGCGGGCGGCGGCGGTCGCGGGCGCGACGGCGCCTTCGAACGCGATGGCGTGCACGGTGAGCGGGCGCTCGATGTCCGTGTTGATCGTGAGCAGCACCTGCGTCGCGGGGCTCTTGCACGCGAGCAGCGCGAGGGCGAAGAGCGGCAGCGAGCGTGAAGGGCGAAGCATTGGGGCAGATTAACGGCCGAACGGGTCCCGAGAAACGCGCAGTGATTGCGGCGGCAGGCGCAGAGGGCGGCAGCGAGCTCTCAGGGGGTGTGCGTTGAGAAACAGCGGCGAAGTGTCGGGGAGCCTCGCTCGCCCCACGCCCGGCAGACGAGGCGCAATGGCGGCGCGAATCGCACGAGAAGATCTCAAGCAAAGCGCGGTCGCCTCACGCTCGGGAGGCGAACCCCCGGGCTTTCAGCGACGTGAAGAGTGAGCGAACCCGCCGGTCCTACGCCCGGGAGGCGAGCCCTCATGGTTACCCAAAAGCTGTGTGGAGAAACAGAGGCGAAAGTGCCCGCAGCCCAAGGGCTCATGGTTGCCCAAATCCTGCTTGGAGAAACAGCAGCGAAAGTGCCCGCCCCCTTGGGCCTCATGGTTGCCCAAGTCTTGTGAGGAGAAACAGCGGCACAGCGACCCGCAGCCCAAGGGGGCGGGCATCAGCGCACCTTCGGTGCGAGGCGCAGCGGTCTCGCGCCCGCAGCTAACCAATGGCGAACCATCGAACGCGCGATGCTCGTCCGCGGTCCTCGCTGAAAACTCAGTCCTCGACTCGGTCACGACCATCGCTCGATGCAGCAGCGCCGCGACGGTGATCGCGTCGAGGATCGTGT
>JAAFIF010000087.1 GCA_013298625.1 Myxococcales bacterium | reverse complement strand
TGAAATCGAGCTCGTCGCGAATGGCGGCGCCGGCGGCAACGGCGGGCGCGGCGGGCGCGGCGGCGACGGCGGCCGCGGCAGCGCAGGACGCGACGCCACGCGATACAGCTCTGGCGGCGACGGCGGTCGCGGCGGCGACGGCGGCGCTGGCGGCAACGGAACGAGCGGCGCCACCGGCGGCGACGGCGGCCCGATCGTCCTGCGCATGCACGAGCGCGACACGCACCTCGCGCTGCTCGTGACGCGCGAGTGCTTCGGGGGCCCTGGCGGTCGCATCGGCTCCAACGGCGCTGGCGGCAGCGGCGGCCCCGGTGGCAGCGGCGGAAGCTCGTACTCGTGGACCGAGACCGAGCACTACACGGACTCGCAGGGCAACTCGCAGACGCGCACGACGCATCACAGCAACTCTGGGGGCTCCGACGGCTCGCCGGGCTCGTCGGGCCCGAGCGGCTCGGCGCGGCTGCGCGCAGGGTCGAGCGGTCGCGCGGGCTCGTACGTCATCGAGGTCGAGGGCGAGGGCGGCGGCGTGCGTCGCTACCCCGATCGCTACGAGCTCAACGTCGTGGGATTTCAGCACGATAACGAGAACCGCGACGGCGTGTACGAGCCCGAAGAGAAGGTCACGGTCTCGCGCATCGCCGTGAAGAACGTCGGCGCGATGCCCACGCCCGCGCACCACGACGTGGTGATCGGCGTGATCGAGCAGGGCTGGGTCGACGCGGACGAGACGCAGCTGCTCACGCTGCCTCGCGCGCTCGCGCCAGGAGAGACACACGTATTCGAGTCCGAGTCGCTCTCGCTGTCGCTGCAGGGGCACGCGCCGCCCGCGCCGGGCGCGCCGCTGGCCGAGTCCGAGACGATTCATTTGTTCTGCGCGCTGCCCGACGCCAACCGCAGGTTCGGCGCGTTCGAGTCGACGCTCGACGCGAAGACGGGGCAGATCGTGGTGCAGTTTCCCGCGGAGGTGTCTGCGGTCGAGTCGCTGTACTCGCTGGCGCAAGGGCAGGCGACGCGCGTGCGCTTTCGACTGAGCAACATCGCGCTGGCCGCGCTCGGACGCGGGTCCGAGGGAGGCCGCGAGCTCGGCGTTCGCTGGAGGCTCTCGGGCGGAGAGCTCACCGACGGCGAGGTCGTCACGGTGGACGGCGACGGTCGTCGCGCGAGGCTCGACGTCGGCTGGCACCACGTGGTCGAGCGCATCGATCCTCGGTCGCACACGGACTTCGAGCTCGTCGTCGCCGTCGCCCCGGACGCGCGGCCGTACACGAGCGCGCGCTTCGTCCTGTCCGCCGAGCTCGCGTACCTGAGCGACCCGCGCAACGCGCGCCCCGTGCACCTGAGGGACCTGGTGATCCGCGTGGGCGTCCCCTTCGCGCGGCAGGGGGCGGACGTGCTGTTGGTGGTCAACAACCGCACCGATCGCGAAGAGCTCGCCGCGTGGCAACGGTTGTGCGACGAGCTCTCGCTGACGCACACGCTCTGGGACGCCTCGCTCGAAGGCGGAATGCACGTCCTCGGCGCAGACGCCCGCTTCTCGCTCGCCGTGGTCCTCGACTACGCGATGGACGGCCCAGGCGGCGACAGCAGGGCGAGCGAGCTCGTCACCAACGCGCAAGCCCACGCGCTGGCCGCCCGTTGCGCGACGCTGTACGTCGGCGACGCGAGCGTCCTCGGCGCGCACCTCGTCGAAGCGAAGGCGCCCGAGGCGCGCGAGGCCGTGACGAAGTGGTACTGGTGGCCTTGGAGCGAGCCCGACCGCGCCGAGCTCGTCGCCGAGGCCCGCGCGCGCAGCGCGAAGAACGTCGCGTCCAAGCCCACAGAGCGCGCCGTGGTGATCCAGCGCTTCGCTCCCTCGGTCGAAGAGAAGGTCCTGTGGGTTCGAAAGATGAAGCTCGGCACGCTCGAGGAGGCCCGAGCGCTCGCGGCGTCGACGCCGACGGTGAGCGAGGTCTCGATCAACGAGCTGTCCGCGCACAGCCCGCTGACGGTCAACGAGGACGCGACGTTGGCGGCGGTGTTGGCGGCGCTTCCGTTCGACAAGAAGCTGGGTGTCTTGAAAACGTGTGCGATCCCGTTCGCAGAGCGCGGCGCCGCGGTGGACGGCGGCGTGGCCGACGCGCTGGTGGCCGCGCTGGTCGACGACCTCTGCTACGAGCTCGCGAGCGTCGGCGCCGCGGGGTGGAAATCCGGCTCGAGCACGAGCGAGCTCTTCGCGCAGATGCCCGCGCTCGCCGCGCTCGAAGCGAGTCAGACCCAGGGCGTAGCGACGATCGACTCGGACGAGGGCAAGCGCTTGATCGAGCTGTGCGCGTGGCTCGAGCTGCTCGCGAGCGCGGGCTCGCGCTGGTGGGAGTGGCTCCCTGGCGCGTGGGGCCTGCGCCGCGGACCTGCGTTGCGCGCGCTGCTGCTGCGGGTGCGTCGGTCGATCATCGAGCGCCGGACCGACAGCGATGACTCACAGCAGGCCTTCAACCGCGCGATCAAAGAGCGCCGTCGCGCGGTCGAGGCGCGGTGGAAGGCGCTGCGCGCCGAAGCGCGGGTGGACGCCGAGGGCCTCGCGCTGATCCGTGACCGGCTCGACCAGCGTTTTGGCTCACGAAAGCGCGCGGACGCCCGCGACCGACTCAAGCTCGACGAGCGCGTGCTCGACGGAGAGTCCTTCGACGCGGCGCTCGAGCGCGAGGCGAAGCGCGAGGGCGACGCTGCTGCGTTTGTCACGCTGGCGCGCGAGGCGAAGGGCGAGCTCTTGTGCGATGCGGCGTTCGATGCGCTCTCGACAAAGGCCGAAGAGGTCCGCAGCGAAGAGGTGCGGGCGTTCGCCGAGGGCGCGCGCTTCGGGGACGGTGTTCAATAATTCACGAACTCGGTCGACCATCGCCCTCGGACCCCAGGCGGTGCTCCCCCTCGACGCGGTTTGCGCCGCTGCCGACCCCACCCAGTGGGCCAGGCAACGGTGTTGGCACCCCGGCCCCCCACCGGGTGGGCTCGCGCGCTCTCGTTCGCCAGCGGGCCGTTGGCTCGTGCATGATCGCGAGCCGTGACCTACCGAACATCGCTCATGATCGCCGCGCTGGCTTCGGCGGCGCTCGGGTGCGGAGCCGCCTCGGAGCTGCGCGTGCCTGCCTCGGACGCGGCCCTCTCGCGCCCGGACGCCGTGGTGGCTCCAGAGGCCGGGACGCCCACGTGCCCGCAGACCATGCCGCTCGGCAACGGGCGCCGCATCGCGTGGAGCACCTGCAACAACCCCAACCGCGAAGAGTCCTGCGCGCGATCGACGGACGGGCGGCAGGTGTGCGGCTGCGGCAGCACGGACACGGCGCAAGAGCAGTGCGGCTTCGCCCTGGTGAACTTCATCGGCAGCACCGCGGTGCTCGGGACGGCCCTGTGCGACTCGCGCACGGGGATCTGCCAGTGCACGATCGGCGCAGAGAGCTGCACGTGTCGATCGAGCAATCCGGCCGCGGCGTGCGCGATCCGAACGGGCCGCAACTGTTGCTGGCCCGAGACGCTCTGAGCGCGAAGGGCACTCGCGGGCGGGCGCGAGGGGTGATACCAACTCGCGGTTGAAAAGGAGCCTCACGAACGATGGCGAATCCTCAGGTTTTCTTCGATGTCGAGTTCAATGGCGCCCCGATGGGCCGGATCGTGTTCGAGCTGTTCGCCGACAGCGTGCCGAAGACGGCCGAGAACTTTCGCGCGCTGTGCACGCACGAGCACGGGTTCGGCTACAAGGGCAGCTCGTTTCACCGCGTGATTCCCCAGTTTATGTTGCAGGGCGGTGACTTCACCAACCACAACGGGACCGGCGGAAAGTCGATCTACGGCAACAAGTTCGCCGACGAGAACTTCACCCACAAGCACACGGTGCCGGGCCTGCTCTCGATGGCCAACGCGGGCCCCAACACCAACGGCTCGCAGTTCTTCGTGACCACCGTCGCGACCCCCTGGCTCGACGGAAAGCACGTCGTCTTCGGCAAGGTCGTCGAGGGCATGCAGGTCGTCACGGCGATCGAAGCCAAGGGCTCTCGCTCGGGCGCGGTGAACGGCAAGGTCACCATCGCCAACTGCGGCCTGGTCTGAGCTGACCGAAGCGGCGCAAACGGGGGGCTGAGTCGTCGCGGTGGGGGCCGTGCGACGACGGGCGCGGCGCGCTCGCTGTGCGGGTGGACCCTGAAGGGTCCCGAACCGCTGCCACCGCTACTTCTCAGCGGGAGAACGCTTGACCTCCGTGGCCGAGTCGGTGTTTCTGGCGCCGGATTTCGAGGAACAACAGGAACCATCACCGTGCAGTCTCTTCAAGTTCAAGCGATGGGTACGGGTGGAGTCGCCCTAGTCGTGGCGCTCGCGCTCTATTTTCGAGTCAAATCGCAGCCCGAAGGCAACGCTCGGATGGCGCAGATCGCGCGCTACATCCGCGAGGGCGCGATGGCCTTTCTCACCAAGCAGTACCAGGTGCTGGCGGCGTACACCGTCGTCGTCTTCGGGCTGCTCGCGTGGAAGCTCGGGCTCATGGCGGGCCTCGCCTTCGTGGCGGGCGCGTTCTTGTCGCTGCTCGCGGGCTTCTTCGGGATGAAGGCCGCCACGTTCGCCAACGTTCGCACCGCTGAAGCGGCGCGCGCGAAGGGCAAGGCCGCGGCGCTCGTCGTGGCGCTCGACGGCGGCGCGGTCATGGGCCTGTGCGTCGCGGGCCTCGGCCTGCTCGGCTTGGGCGGCGTGTACTTCGCGTTTCGCAACGACCGGCACCTCGCAGAGATCATCCACTCGTTCGCGGTGGGCGCGAGCTCGATCGCGCTCTTCGCGCGCATCGGCGGCGGCATCTACACCAAGGCCGCGGACGTCGGCGCGGACATCGTCGGCAAGGTCGAAGCGAACATCCCCGAGGACGACCCCCGCAACCCGGGCGTGATCGCGGACAACGTCGGTGACAACGTCGGCGACGTCGCGGGCATGGGCGCGGACATCTACGAGAGCTACATCGCCGCGATCGTGTCGGCGATGGCGCTCGGCATGACCATCCCGATGACGCAGCTGCAGAAGCTCGCGCCGACGGTGACCGACGAGCGCGCGCTGCGCTTGCTCGCGGTCGAGATGCCCATCTTGTTGGCCACCATCGGCCTGGCGGTGAGCATCCTGGGGATCTTCATCACGCGCATGATGAGCAGCATGCCGCCGGCGACGGTGCTGCGCCTCGCGCTGATCATCCCGCCGTTTCTCGTGACGGGCGCGGCGTTCGTTGTGCTTCCGATGTTCTCGATCTCGGTGGGCGCAGTCATCACGCTCGCCGCTGGCGCGATGGGCGGCGCGATCGTCGGCCTCGTGACGGACTACTACACCTCGTCGAAGCCCATCCGTCAGATCGCTGAAGCGTCCCTCACGGGCCCGGGAACCAACGTGATCCGCGGCCTCGCCGTCGGCCTCGACAGCGTCGCGATCCCGCTGGCCACCCTCGTGGTCGTCGGCTTCATCTCGAACCACTTTCTCGGCCTGTACGGCATCGCCATCGCCGCCGTCGGCATGCTCGCCGGAACGGCCATCGTCATGACCGTCGACGCCTACGGCCCCATCGCCGACAACGGCGGCGGCATCTCCGAGATGGCCGGACTCGGGCCCGAAGTGCGCGAGATCACCGACGAGCTCGACGCCGTCGGCAACACCACCGCCGCCGTCGGCAAGGGCTTCGCCATCGGCTCGGCCGTGCTCACGGTCGTCGCGCTCTTCGCGGCGTTCAACATGGAGGTCAACGCCGCGCGCGCCCTCAAGGGTCTGCCCCCGCTCGTGTTGGTCCTCACCGAAGCGAAGGTCCTCATGGGCTTGCTCTTCGGCGCGATCCTCCCCTGCGTCGTGGGCGCCAGCACGATGACCGCCGTCGGCCGCGCCGCGGGCGCGATCGTCGAAGAGATCCGCCGCCAGTTTCGCGAGATCCCGGGCTTGCTCGAAGGCAAAGAGGGCGTCGAGCCCGACCCGAAGACCATCGTTCAGATCGCGACCAGCGCGGCCATCCGCGAGATGATCATGCCGGGCGCGGTCGCCGTGCTCTCGCCGGTCATCATCGGCTTCGCGTTCGGACCCGAAGTGCTCGCCGGCGCCCTCGCCGGAGCGCTCGCCGTCGGCGCCACCCTCTCGCTGCTCATGGCCAACGGCGGCGGCGCGTGGGACAACGCCAAGAAGTTCATCGAGAAGGGCGGCCTCCCGGGCCACAAGAAGGGCTCGGACGCGCACAAGGCCGCCGTCGTCGGCGACACCGTGGGCGACCCATTCAAGGACACCTCGGGTCCTGGAATCGCCATCTTGATCAAGGTCATGAGCGTCGTCTCGCTGCTCATCGCCCCGCTCATCGCTTGATCGTACGCTCTCGCGCTCGATGACCGTCGAGCGCAGTGACGTGGGGGCTGTCCAAGATCGCTTGCTCGCCGCGCGTAGCGCCCTGGCGCAAGCGACCACGCGCGAGGCCATGGCCGCAGCGCTGATGGACGAGTGCGAGTGCATGCTCGACCGCCAGTCGCTCGCGCAGCGCGCGCGCACGGACTTCGCCACGGTCCGCGCCGCCCGCGTCCTGCGCGGGTCGCTCTCGCCCGAGCACGCGCTGCAAGAGCTTCGCGCGCTCGAGAACATCAACGTGGGCGCGGTCGAGGCGCTCGTGGACGCCCTGCCCGATGATTCGCTCGGCGCGCTGCTGCGCCCGCCGTTCGGCCCGGGCCTCGTCAACGCCGGGGTCGTGCTCGAAGAGCTCTACCGTCGAGGCCGCTTCGACCTCGCGATCGAGCTCGCGCCGGCCGGGCTGCGCAGGCCCCTCTTGATTTCGTGGGCCGAGCTCTGCGCGCGAACGACCGACGAGCAGCGGTCCGCCGCGCTGCGGGCCGCGGACGAAGCGATCGCGCGCGACTCGCTCGCGGCCCCGATACAGCAACCGCGAGAGCAGACGGCGCGCTTCGACGCCCTGCGACGGCTGAGCGACCGCGCGCTGCTCGAGCCTCCCGCGACGCGCGCTCCGTGGATCGCGCGCTTGTCCGAGGCGCTCGATCGAGACGTCGCGGTCGAGCGGATGTTCCGCTCCGAGGGCCTCTTGCGCGCGCGGCTCTCGATCGCGCGGATCGAGTGCGGCGAGCTCGACGCGGCGATGACCGACTTCGCGCAGGTGTACACGAGCGCCAGCGCCGTCGTGTCGCAGGGGACGTACGGCCCGCGGGACTTCGCTGCGGCGTTGTCTGCGGTGCGGCGCGCGGCCACGCCCGAGGCGCTCGAACGCGTCGAGGACGCCCTGGTCTCGACGCTCGAAGGCAACGTCAACGCGACGCGTCTGCCGTGGTTTGCGCTGGCGACGCAGCTGCGCACGACCGCGAGAGAGCGAGCGTTTTCGCAGGCGATGCGCGCGCGCAGCTTGGGCGAGTGGGGGGATCGGTACTGGCTCGACGAGGTCCCTGCGCACGTGCGCGCGGAGGCGGTCGCGAAGGGGGTCGCGGCGCTCCCTGCGTTGGCCGAGCAGCACGCGCGGGGAGGGCGCTCATGGGAGGAGCTCAGCGCCGGGCTCAGAGAGGTCCCCGCGACGGGCCCGTGGGTCGAGGCGTGCGCCGAGCGCGTCGGAGCGGCGTTGCTCGCGGCGCAGAACGCGCCGTCGTACGGGGTGCGCTTCGTGCTTCGCTGGCTCTTCGAGGCCGCGCGCAGGGGAAGCGCCGCCGCGCGCACAGCGATCCTCCGCGTCGCCGACGAGACGTTCGTCCCGTGGCACGAAGAGCTGCGCTGGTACCGCGGCTTCGACGATGCGTTTGTCGACCGGCTGATCGCGGCGCGGGCCGAAGCGAACGGCCCGTACCCGCGCAGCGTGTGGCTGATGGCGCTGACCCGTCTGCGCACGGGCGATGATCCTGCGCTGCGACGCGCGCTCGCGCCGATCGCGCCGAGGCTCGCGGACGACGGCTTCTTGCTGAAGCAAATCGTTGCGCACGTCGCGCCCGAGCAAGAGCACGCCGTCGTGTGCGCGGCGCTCGACGGGCACAGCCACGGGATGACCGCGCGCTGGGCCGAGGCGCTGCTCTCCCTCGCCGCGCACTGCAGCGACCCTCGCCTCGCGCGCGTGTGCGTGCGTCGCTACCTCTGCAACACGAGCCCCGCGCAGCACGACAAGCCGCTGCTCGCGTGGGTGCTCGCGCGGGTCGGTGATCACCCTCGCGTTCGCGCGGCGCTCGCGGGCGCGTTCGCAAAGCGCCCCGTCCCTGCGTGGCTCGCGCCGTTGCCCGAGCGCGCCGCGTGGCTGCGGGCGTTTGCGACGCGCGAGGCGTTCGCGGCCAGCGACTACGACGCCCTGGTGATCGCGTCGAACGGGCTGCCCGAGGGCGAGCGATCGCTGCCCGCGGCGCTCGACGCGCTGGTGCGCGCGCGGGTGTGGCCCGTCAGCGCGCAGCCCTTGGTCGCGCTGTTGAAACACGCGCGAGAGGACACGCTCGCAGAGATCATCGCGTCGTTTGCACGAGTGACAGAGAATGTCACCACGTGGATGGAGCTCGTCGCGCAGGTGGCCGAGCGCGCCCCAACGCTCTTCGCCGACGCGATGGCCGGATACGACGCGCTCTCGTACGCGAAGCGCGAGGTCCCCGAGGTGCGCTGGACCAAGGCGTTGATCGACCGCGCGGCAGGCGACCGTGACGCGATCGGGCGGGCGATGCGCGAGGTGCGGATGCGAGAGTTCGTCGCGCCGTTCTATCGCGTGGTGAAGGCGCTCGGGTCGATGGACGAGCTGGTCGACGCGCTGCTGGAGGTCGACGATCGCGCGGCGACGACGGCGTTTGTGTGGCTGGGCGCGCCGTTGCTGGACGAGAGGCAGCTCGCGCGGATGCGGCCGCTGTTCGCGGCGATGGCGCTGCGAGAGCGCACGCGGTTCGACGTCGAGCGGCTGGCTGCGTGGCTGGATCCGATGGACGCGGGGAGGGCGTGGGCGGCGAGGACGATCCCGCCGACGATCGAGTGGCCGCCGATGCGGGTGGTGCGCGCGTTGGCTGGGCAAGAGGGCGTCGATCGGCTGTGCGCGCGGGTCGAGCGCGAGCTCGCGGCGCTGTGCGCTAGGTCCGGCGGTGCTTGACCAACATGTGCAGCCCGCCGCGGGGACGCAGGGTGATCACGGGCTCGGGGACGGGGTTGGCGCCGACGGGCAGCTCGAGGTCGAACTTGCGCGCGAGCGTCGCGAGGACGAGCGTCGCTTCGACCAGCGCAAACGTGTCTCCGATGCACTTTCGCGGCCCGCCGCCGAAGGGAAAGTACGCGAACGTCGGCCGGTCCTTCGAGCGCTCGTCGGAGAAGCGCTCGGGGTCGAACCCTTCGGGGTCGTCCCAGAAGTCCGGGTGCCGATGGGTGATGTACGGCGCGACGAACGCCAGCGAGCGCGCGGGCAGGGTGATCCCTCGACCGAGCTCGATCGTGCGCTCGACGCGGCGCGAGATGAACCACGCCGGGGGACAGAGCCGCAGCACTTCGGCGAGCACCATGCGCGTGTACGGGAGCTTGGGGTAGTCCTCGGCGGTGACGGCGCGCGCGCCGAGGACGTCGTCGAGCTCTCGCTGCAGCGCGCGGCGAACGACGGGCGCGCGCGCGAGGTAGGCCCACGTCCACGCGAGGAGGTTGGCCGTGGTCTCGTGGCCGGCTGCGAAGATGGTGGCGACCTCGTCGAGCAATTGCTGGTCGTCCATCGCTTCGCCGCTCTCTTCGTCGCGGGCCTCGATGAGCATGCGAAGAAAGTCTCCGCCGGGCGCGGTGGGGTTCGCGCGCTTGTCGCGGATGGCGCGGGCGATCACCGAGCGCACGGTCTCGCGCGCCTCGGTGAAGCGCTTGTTGCGGGGCAGGGGCCAGCTGAGCGGAGGCAGAAACGGCCGCACGATGCGCTCGTTGAGCTCGTGCAGAAGAAACGTGATGGCCTCGCCGACGTGGGCGGCTTCGCGGTCGATGTCGAGCCCGAGCATGGTGTCGGACACGACGCGCAGGGTGAGGTGCATCATCGAGCGGGCGACGTCGACGGTGCCCTTGTACCTGGTGGACTCGTCCCACTCGCGCGCGGTGGGCTCGGTGAGCTCGACCATGCGCGCGCCGAGCGCCCAGATGCGCGTGCGATGAAACGCAGGCTGAGCGATGCGGCGCTGTCGCAGCCAGAAGTCGCCTTCGCTGGTGAGCAGGCCGTTGCCGAGCAAGAGGCGCAGGGCGTCGAAGCCGGGCGTGGCCTTCGAGACGTCCCTGCTGTGATCGACGAGCAGCGCGCGCACGTGCTCGGGGTGAAACAAGATGTGCCCTTCGTGCCCCGGAAACGCGACGCGCGCGACGTCGCCGCACTCGCGCAAGCCGAGGGCCAGCGTGGCGAGCGGCGCGGTGCGCATCGCGTAGAGGTTCTCGAGTACAGGAACAGACCCCGGAAGCTGTCGCGCGCGCATCTCGTCGAGCTACTCCCCCATCGAGTGCGTCACTCTCGGCCGTGCATCCACTTCTTCAAGAGCGGAGTCATCGCGAGCAGGACGATCGCTGGTCCGATGGAGCTTACAACCAGAAAGCCGTAGATGGGGATCCTGCGCGCTTCGAGGACGTGCTCGAGCACACCCGCGGCGTAGTTGGCGATCGCGGACGAGAGAAACCACAGGCCCATGGCGAGCGAGACGACGCGCGTCGGGGCGAGGCGCGTGACCATCGAGAGGCCGATGGGCGAGAGGCAGAGCTCGCCGACGGTGTGGATGGCGTACACGGCGACGAGCCAGTTGGGAGAGACCTTTCCGTCGGTGCCCGCGAGCTTCGAGCCCATGAACATGACGACGAAGCCCAAGCCCAGGATGATCATCCCGATGGCCATCTTGGTGGGCGTGGACGTGCGAAACCGTCCCTCGTCGAGGGTGGCCCACATCTTCGAGAACAGCGGCCCGAGCGCCACGATGAGCAGCGGGTTGATCGCCTGAAACTGCGCCGCGGGCAGCACGTAGCGCCCGGTCTTGAACAGCTCGACGAAGCCCGGGCCCGCGACCATGGCAGCGGCCAGGACGAAGAGCCCCGCGACGGCGAGCCAGAACCCGCGCGCGTGCTTCTGCTCGCGGGTCGAGTAGTAGATGTTCGCCGCGGCGCCGAGGATCGAGCCGACGATCACGATCATCGCGAACCAGCCGAGGTTTCGGTCGGTCTTGTTGTCGGCAAAGAGGGTCATCGTCCCTCCGGCCTGCTCGAAGCCCATCCAGAAGAAGATGTTGAACGCGCAGAGCACGATGATCACCAGCAGGCGCTGGGCTTCGTCTCGGCTCGCTCCGCGAAAGAGCTTGATGAACACCGCTGCGGCCGCGGACGCGCCGACGGCGACGCGAAGGGGCGTTCCTCCTCGGGCCCACAGCGGACCGACGAAGGTCCACACCCAGAGGATCGCGGCCACGAGCGCGGTGCCCGCGGTCACCCAGATGGACACGTCGACGTAGTCCCGACGGTTGAGCAAGAGCGCGGGCTGCGAGGACTCTCCCTCGCGGTACGCCCCGGCGCCGACGCTGGTCGTCTCGAGCTGCGCGCGGTTGGGCGGGAGCCCCACGTTGCCCAGCAATTTCTGGCCCCAAACGAACACCCCGAGGCCCGCGGCCATGCCGATCGCCGCCGCCGAGAAGCCGAAGTGCCAGCCGACCTTCTCTCCCAGAAAGCCGCACACGATGGGCGAGAAGAACGCGCCCAAATTGATCCCCATGTAGAAGATCGTGAACCCGCCGTCGCGCCGCGTGTCGTTCTCTTTGTAGAGCCCTCCCACGATGGTCGAGATGTTGGGCTTGAAGAACCCGTTGCCGATGATGAGCAGTCCCAACGCGAAGAACAGCAGCGACTCGAAGGCCATCGCGAGGTGGCCGAGCGCCATCAGGATTCCTCCGATGAGCACGGCTTTGCGGCGGCCCAAGATGGCGTCCGCGAGCGCGCCGCCGAGCAGCGGCGTGAGGTACACGAGCCCGGTGTAGAGCGCGTAGATCTCGAGCGAGTGCGCCCGGTCGTAGTGCAGGTGCCGGGTCATGTAGAGCACCAGCAGCGCGCGCATGCCGTAGTACGAGAAGCGCTCCCACGCCTCTGCGCCGAAGAGCACGTACAGCCCGCGCGGGTGCTCTTTGTGCTCGTCCTCCGCGCCTTCGGGGGAGTTGTTGTTGACGTTGGTGATCTGCATCGCGACGACGGTACACTCGCCGCAGGATTTGCGATGTCCACAAAACTAAGGATCGAAGACGTCTCGCCGGGGCAGGTCTACGAGGCGACGTTCTGGGCGAACCCCGTCGAGGACAACGCGTTTCGCTTTCGCGCGACGCACCTCGACGCCCGGCGCGCGCCCAAGGTCGTCCTCTGCAACGACGCGCGCATCCGCCCGGGAATGCCCTGCCTCGTGCGCGTGCTCGAGGTCACCAAGGCGGATCGGCCCGACCGCGGCGCGATCGTCGTCGAGTTCGTGCGGCCGCAAGAGTTCAAGCTCGAGGGCGTCTGGCTCGACCCCATCGTCTCGAAGAAGCTGCAGATCCTGCTCGAGAGCGGGCTCAACATCTTGCTCGACGGCCCGCAGGGCTGCGGCAAGACCACGCTCGCGCGCGCCATCGCCAAGACGCTCGGGATGGAGTTCATCTTCTTCAACTGCGGCGCCGTCGTCGAGCCGACGGACTTTCTCGCGACGATTCAAGTGCGGGCGAGCGCGACGGGCGCGCCCGTGACGGACTTCGTGAAGACGGAGGTGCTCGAGGCGCTCGAGCGCGCCAACGAGGACTCGAGCACCCGGTACCTGGTGTTTCTCGACGAGTTCAACCGCTGCCACGAGTCCGCGCGCAACGCGCTGATGCCGGCGCTCGACGCGACGCGACGCGTGTTTCACCCAGTGAAAAACGCGTTCATCGAGATCCCCGACAACGTGCAGTTCATCGCGGCGGTCAACCGCGGCGCGCAGTTTACGGCGACGTTCGGCATCGACGCGGCGCAGCTCGACCGCTTCGCGCCGCTGCAGATGGACTACCCGCCGCCCGACGAAGAAGTGAAGATCCTCTTGCGAAAGCACAGCGCCCTGGCCGAGTCGCTGGTCGCGAAGATCGTGAAGCTGGCGGACAAAGTGCGCCGCTCGCCCGAGCTCTCGGCGAGCTTGAGCGTGCGCGCGACGGACGAGGCGTGCGTGTACCTCGAGCACCCGCTGCTCGAAGGAGACCAGACGCGGATGCTCCCAGAGGTGTTGAAGAGCAGCTTCTGCGGGCGATTCAACGGGCGTTGGGACGACCCGCACAGCGACGCGGGCGCCGTGTGGGGCGTGATTCAGAGCTCGATCAAAGAGGGCTGAGCGCTAAACCACTACCGCGATGGGGATCGTAGGTTTACCGGTGCGCGGCAGTGGTTTGACTTGAATTCGACGGTCTTTCGATTGCCCGATCCGCTCCGCGCGTCTTCGACGCTCGTCGCGGGCGCGGTATAGCGCGGGCGGGTGGCGTAGCCGATGAGCGTGAGCTCGAGCAGGGCGCCGTAGCGCGCGCCCACGTCGACGTTGAGGCTGGGAAACACCACGTCGAACCACGGTCTCGCCGCGATGCTGACGCCGAACGAGCGTCCTGCGCTGGCGCCTTCGTAGCCGATGCGAAAGGGCACTTGCAGGCCTGTTCCGCTGGCGCCGTCGACGCTGCCCCAGACCATGCCGAGGCCGGGGGCGATGAAGAATCCGCCTGCGTCTTGCAGGGGATAGATCGTCGCGAAGGCGTCGAGCCAGAGAAAGCTTCGGTCGCGCTGGAGGTTGATCCACACGAGGTTGAATACTGGTGCCCACAGGGCGAGCTCGACCCGCGGAGTGATCGGAAACCGCAGCTCGACCGCAGGGCCGACGACGGAGCCGAACGCGCGGTTGGCGGTGTTGCTCTCGATGCCGAGGCCGAGCGTTGATCCTGCGCCGAAGAGTCGGCGCGGCGGGGGCGCGCTCTGGGCGCGGGCGGTCGCTGTGACAGCCGAGAGCGCTGCCGCTGCGCAGAGGGCAGCGAGGCGCTTCACGAGGTCACCGCCCGGACGTTGCGGGTGACGGTCACGCTGCCGACGGTCGTGCGGATCGTGACGGTGCTGCCCGGGTAGTACATGCCAGGAAAGTACATTCCTCCGTTGGTGGCGACGCCCGCGACGGGGTCGAACAAGATGGGCTGCGCGTTGAAGCTGATGCGGTTGCCGCTGGCGTCGAGCACGTCGGTGCGCTGCGGGATGCACGTCGCTGTCGCGAGGCCGCTCACGCGGATCGAGAGGACGAACATGTCAGCGCCCTGAAATCCCCGCACGATGCGCACGCTCGCGCCGTCGGTGAGCGCGGTGAACGGGGGTGTTGTTCCCATCACCATCGCGCTGTCGCTGAGCTCGACGCCCGAGAGCGCCGCGCGGCTGTTTGCGTTGGAGCACTGGTTCGGCGCGGTCCCCGCGTTGATCAACGCGTAGAAGCCCTCTTCGCCGCACGCCGAGAGCGCCAGGGCGAAGACCATAAGCATCGAGCGATTCATGATGCGCTGAAGGGTAGCCCGAATCCCCGATCAGCCTCGAACGGGTTCGATCTTCTTGCGCTTGCAGTACGCGAGAAAGAAGTCCTCTCGTGTGCGGGCGCGCTTGAGGTTGACGAGCGAGCCGTCGGCGAGATTGTGCGGGAGCGCTCCGTCGATGAAGCGATCGTCCGTGCGCTGGCGAAAGAGCGCAGAGATGCCGTCGGCGAGGCCCTCGAAGTACGCGCGCACGCGGGCCTTGTCCCGACGGTGCTCGCTCGGCAGCAGGTAGACCTCTTGCGACTTGATGTCGCGGACCTCGCGCTTGCCGTCGTGCTCTTCGTACACGATGAACATCAGCTCGATCTTGAACCCCGCTGAGAGCTCTGTGACCGCGCCGAGGACGCGCTCGCCGGGGCGCGCTTCGCGCGGCGCTCCGCCCCACTCGGCGAGGGCGAGCTCGCAGCGTCCTCCCTGCGCGGGAAACACTTCTTTCACCAGCGCGTGCAGCTCTTCGATCGAGATCATCGCGGCGCGGTCTTCGTCGGACAGCAAGAGGTCCTGCAGTCCGAGCGCGTCGATCAGGGCCTTGAAGTACTGCTCTCGCGTCGCGAGGGACTTCTTGTTGATGATCGTATGCGGGAGCCACGTGGCCGTGGTGCTGTACGAAAACGCCAGCGCGCGCTCGCGCGAGACGATGCCGAGCACGTCGCGCACCGCGAAGAGCAGCGCTTCGACTTGCGCAGGCGAGCGCCCGTCGCCCTTCACGGCGTTGCCGAAGGTGACGAGGTGCTCGTAAGGCTCGCGTCCCTCGCCGACGGCCTCGGCGTCGCGCCACGCGATCCTCGCCACGCACACGCCGTTGAAGAGTCGAACGGCGTCGGGCTCAACGCTCAGCGTGAGCTCTCCGGCGGCGGCGCGGATGGGGAGGGCGCGAGCGAGCGCCGCGCGAAAGTCTGCGTCCGTGGGCATGGTCGGCTCTTGAATGTGTGTGCGGTCAGCCGCCGCGGTCGATGTCGCGGTGCGAGACGGTGACGGGGCCGGGGGCGTTGTCGGCGAGCTTGCGCGAGAGGGCCTCGGCGATGGCGACGCTTCGGTGGCGGCCGCCGGTGCAGCCGATGGCGATGGTGAGCACCACTTTGCCTTCGCGGGCGTACTGCGGGAGCAGCGGCGCGAGGAAGGTCACCAGCGCCTCGAGCATCGCGTGGCCCTCGGGGCGGTCGAGGACGTACTTGGACACGGCGATGTCCTTGCCCGAGAGCGGCTTCAAATCCCGTACGAAATGGGGATTGGGCAGGTGGCGGACGTCGAACATCAGGTCCGCTTCGGCGGGCGGTCCGTGCTTGAACCCGAAGGTCAAGATGCGCGTGGTCATCTTGGGCGCGCCGTCGCCGGCGAAGAGCTCGACGAGGTGCCTCTTGAATTCGTGGGCGTTGAGCTTGGACGTGTCCACGACGCGGTCGGCCTTGGCGCGCAGCTCGAGCAGGCGCTCGCGCTCGCGGGCGATCAGCGTGGGGAGGTCCTCTTCGGGGTGCTCGACCGAGAGCGGGTGGGGCCTTCGCGACTCGCTGTAGCGCCGCACGATCACGCTGTCTGCCGCGTCGAGAAACACGAGCTGCGCCCGCACGCCCTGGGCGCGCAGCTTGTCGACCTCGTCGTCGACCGAGTCGAGAAAGAGCCGCGCGCGCACGTCCATTCCGATGCCGATGCGCGGCTGTTGCGCGCCCTCGGAGCACAGCTTGACGGCCTCGGCCACCAGGGGAGGAGGCAGGTTGTCGATGCAGTCGTACCCGAGGTCTTCGAGCACGTGCAGGGCCGTCGAGCGGCCGGCGCCGCTCATTCCGGTGACGACGACGATCGAACGCTCCTCGCTCACTGCCGCGCACTATCGCACCGACGGAGGGCTCCGTCTCGTTCTCTGCGAGGGCGGCGGCGCTGGGCCGCTACACGTTGGCGTTGCGCTCGATGCCCACGGCCTCGAAGGCCCCGTCGCGCACCAGCGAGCGCACCGCGTGGCGCGAGCTCGAGACCACCTCGGCGCGAAACGGCGCCTGCGTCAGGATCGCCGCGGCGTCCTCGTGAAACACCCGAACGATCACCCGCGCCTGCGTGTTGAGGTCGCGCACGCGCTCGCAGGTCACCAGGGCGTGGCCGAGGTTGTCGCTGGTGAGCACCACCATTTCGGCGTCGTGCGCGCCGGCCGCGCGCAGCCCTTCGTAGTCCGTGGACGAGCCCTTCACGAGGTCTTCGGGCGCGACAATGGGCGAGCCGGGCTCGGGCTTGCTCTTGCTGTGCTCGTCGTCGGTCAGGATCTTCACGTCGATGCCGCGCGCGCGCAGGACCGTGTAGATCCGGGCCGAGAGCGAGTTGTTTCCGATCAGCACGCAGCGCTTGGGGCCGTGCTTGGTGGCGCTCTGCTCGACGTGTCGCGCCGCGAGCCGCGAGGTCGAGACCACCTTTGCGGCGTACGCCCGCGCGAGCACTTGCCCTACGTCGTCGTCGGCGCAGCGCACGACCAGCGTCACGTCCGGCGCGATCGCCCGCACCCTGCGCGCGGCGATCGCCCCCGCTTCGACGCCGTCCTCTGCGATCACGACCACCTTCGCGCGGTGCACCGAGGCGGCCTTGAGCGCGCTCGACTCCGAGCTGCTCTCGATCACCACGGGCTGCTCGTTTTGCACCAGCGTCGCGACCTTCTCTCGGTCTGGGTCGATCACCACCACGGGGACCTTGCTGTGGTGGCACAGCTCGACGACGCGCTTTCCGAGGTTGGTGTAGCCGATCACCACGACGTGATCGCGCGCGGATTCAGCGAGGATCGAGCACGTCTGCTCGGGGCGATAGTGCCGAGAGATGCCCGTCGCCACGACGCTGACCACCATGCCGAACACCACGAAGTCCGACATGATCATGTAGAAGTGCCCCCACTTCGACGGGTCTTGCTCGAAGTAGAACAGCGCCGAGAGCGCCCGCGACGCGTCTCGATGCAGCGCCAGCGTGAAGATCAGGTAGTTGGCTAGAAACCAGAGCACGACCACGATGAGCGCCGCGCGGTTCTGCTTGAGCAGAAGTTGCGCGCGGATGCGCCGACGTTGCGTGCTGCTCTCGACGGGGGCTGTCATGAATGGGTTGGTGTTCTCTCTGCCGCAGCCCTGTGGGGACGCGGCCGCGCCTACGCTACTCGCTTCGCTGAGACTTCACCGCGATGTCACTGTTGGGCGTCGCTGTCACAAATCACGGCGACGTGGGTACATGGCCCGCGATGAGTCACAACAAGCAACGGTCGCCGCTGGCGCTGCTGGCCCTGGTCTCGATCCTGGCTCCCGCGTGCGTGCGCGGGCCGCAGGTGAGCTCGATGCCGACCTTGGGCCTGCGTCGAGTGGTCGTGTATCGCAACGGCGTCGCGTACTTCGAGCGCGGCGGGCACGTCGCTGGAGACAACGTCGAGTTTCGCGTGCGACAGCGCGAGGTCGGGGATTTTCTCGCGACGCTCGCGGTGATGGAGCGCGGGGGATCGAGCGTGCAGAGCGCGGCGTTTCCGCTGCCGAGAGACCCTACGCAGGGCGAGCGAGCGCCGTCGCCGGACGAGCGCCGCACCGTGCAAATGCGGCTCGATGGCCGCGATCACGACCTGGTCGTCGGGTACATGGCCGAGACGCCCATCTGGCGGCCGTCGTACCGGCTCGTGCTCGGCGCGCGCGACGCGCAGATCCAAGCGTACGGCGTGGTGCAAAACCTCTCGGGAGAAGACTGGCGCGACGTGCAGCTCTCGCTCGTGACCGGCGCGCCGGTGTCGTTTCGCAGCGAGCTGGCCGAGCCGGTGATCACCGAGCGGCCGTTGGTGACGGACCGCGGTGAGGTGATCGACGCGGTTCCGCAGAGCGATACGACGCTGGCCAACGAGCCGAGCCCGCAGCCTGCGCCCGTGGTGACCGCGGCCACCACGCCAGCGGCGATCGAAGAGCAAGAGGACCTCGATGACGGGGCCGACGGTGACGAGGGCCGCGCCAACGCCGAGCGTCGGCGTGCGCCGCGGTCGAGCACCAGAGCGACTGCCAGCGGACGAGGCGCCGGCTACGGCCTGCGCGGCGGAGCGATGGCGCCTCGGCCCGCGCAGCCTGTGGCGGATCGGGTGGCGAACTACCGCAACCAACGCATCGGCGGCACCGTTGGCGGCTACGTAGGCGGTCGGCCAGGCGGGACGTCGGGGCCCGCGTTCGAAGGGCCCTCGCGGCCGCGATCGGTGGCCTCGCTCGCGGCGGTCGCGGTCCAGGGCGGCGTCACTCGCTACGACCTCCCCGTGCGCGTGACGGTCCCCGATCGCAGCGCGACGATGGTGTTGCTCGCGTCGAGGGACGTGCCCGGCGAGCGCTTGTACCTTTATGCGCCCGACGCGGGCGTGGGGGATTCGACGCGGCACCCGTTCAACGTCGCGCGGTTCGTCAATCGCACGGGGTCCATGCTCGAGCGCGGACCGCTCGCGATCTTCGAGGCAGGAGCGTTTCTGGGGCAGGGCCTCATCGATCCGCTGCCGGTGGACGCGACGGCAGTCGTCCCGTTTGCGCTCGAGCGCGGCCTCGCCGTCGAGAGCGCGAGCACCTACGACGTCGAAGGCGCGCGCCTCGTCACGATCCGCCGCGGCGTCGTCCAGATCGAGCGCTTTCGCACCACCCGCACCACCTACCGCGTCCGCAACGGAATGGACCGCGAAGCCCGCGTCCTCGTCCGCGTCCCTACTCCCGAAGGAACATCTCTCTTCGAGCCCCCGCCCATGACCGAGACCGCCAACGGCGCCGCGCTCGTCCCCGTCCGCGTCAACGCCCGCGGCCGCGGCGAGCAGCTCGTCGTCGTGCGCGCGCCCTTCGCCATGTCCACGCACTGGGGCGACCCCCAAGCGATCGAAGCCATCCGCGCGTACATCCAGGGCGGCCGCGCTCCGCGCGCGACCATCGACGCCCTCACCGCTGCGCTCGAGCTGCAAGAGCAGATCAACCGCTTCGCGCTCGAGCGCGGCGAGCTCATCACCCGCCGCAACGACCTGCAGACCAACGCGCAAGAGACCCGCGACAACCTCGAGTCGATCCGCCGCAACCCCGCTGCGGCCGATCTTCGCGCGCGGCTGACCGCCCGGCTCACGCAGGTCAGCGCGGACATCGATCAAGTGTCCCGTCGCATCGTCGAGCTCGACACGCAGATCGGCGAGCGTCGCGTGCGCTTCAGCGAAGCCGTGCGGACGATCGACGTCGACGCGAGCGTTCCTGCGCCGCGCGCCAATCCGTGAGCGGGCGGCTTGCGCGCGCCATCAAGATGGCGCGCTTGCGCGTGGCAGAGCCAACGTGCGCCCTGGCATCCGCCAGGGCTTAGGCAACGGGGGGGCTCTGTGAAGCCCCAGCGATTCAGGTCGCTCCAGCACTCAATGTGTCAATCCTCACGTGCCTCAGCTCGGGCTTCTTGCCCGAGCGCTTGTCGGCTCTGCCGCACGCAAGCGCGCCATCTTGATGGCGCGCGCTGGTGTGCGATGGCGCGCGGAGGCTGCGCGCGAGCGTTGTCGCTCAGCGATCGCTGCCGCGGGGCGTATTCGGCGGCGGAGGGGCGCCGTACACTTCTCCCATCGAGCCGGGGTCTTGCGGCCCCGTCGCGCCTGCGTCCTGCACGGAGTCGAGCCGCGGCGGGGGCGCTCCGTAGATGTCCGCGCTCTCGCGCACGGGCGTCGCAGCGTTGACGCGCGCGGGCGTCTCGGGCTGCGGAGGGCCGCCGTAGCGAGCCATCATCATCGGGCAGCCCGTGAGCGCCAGCGTGGTCGAGAGGGCGGCGATCGCGTACCAGGGCGTGGTTCCGGTCTCGCCTCGCGACGCTTGTTCGAGCGTGAGACCGCAGAACGGACACGCCGACTCGTTGGGACGGATGTGCCGCGCGCAGCACGGACAGGCGACGAGGATGCTCATGGGTTGAGCTTCGCGCTCAATTCGACCGCTGGCAACGCTGCTGAATCGCCGCGAGCGAGCGACGATACGAGTCCGACGCGACCCGCTCGGACAGAGGCCGGTCGAGCGCTGGCGCGCAGCCTCGTGCGATGGCGAGCGCGCGCGCTCCGTTGCCCTCGCGGATCGCACGAGTGAGGTCGTCGCGCTCGGACTCGGTCGGCGCGAGCCTCAGTCGGTGCGCGCGCAGCTCGAGCGCAGACTCGTCGTCTCGGTGCAGCAGCGCCTGATCGAGCGCGTACTCGATGAGCTGCAGCCTGCGCGCGTCGGTCGCGCCGGGGATGAGCGTGGCGGCGGCGGCGGCGCGCGTGCGGACGCGGCCGTCGTAGCGTTGATTTCTGAGCACCCATTCGAGAGCCGCGAGGTAGTCCTGCGAGAACTCTGGCGTTGCGCGAAGGGTGTCGGCGTCCGCCGCGAAGCTTCGGCAGACGAACGCGCGCTCCCCGGGACGCAGGATGCAGAGCGACTCGCTCATCGTGACGGCGATGGTGCCCCCTGGCGCGAGCCGGGTCGCCATCACTTTGTGCCGCGCGTGGTGCGCTTCGGCGACGCCCTCGAGCACGGCGAGCGCAGGGCGTCCCGCGCGCTCGAGGGTGACGGTGTAGTCCGCGACCGGGTCGAGAAAGGTCGATCGAACGCGCAGGTGCGTGCGCACGCGCGCCCCGGTGTCGAGCGTGATGAACTCGTCCTCTTCCGTGACGTTGCTGGCGAACGGGCCGAGGTCACAGGCCGAGCAGAGCGCGAGCGCGACGAGCGAGAGCGTGGGGCGCATCACCGCGCAGAGTGTGCTCCATCTCGCTTCGCTCGGGGCGCGGCGCGCGCTCAGCGGGGCTCGGTCGCGGGCGAAGCGTCGCGCAGGTGCGGCGAGCGGCGCACCGACGGCGCCGGTCTCGCTACAGCCGGACGTCGAGCGCGCGCTGACCGCCTGCGAACTGAAAGCGCGCGTCGGCGAAGGACGGCGGGCCGAGCAGCGGGCGCACGTTGTTCGAGACGCCCATCGGCTCCACAGGAATGCCGAAGATCCCCGTGTCGAGCTGCCCGTTGTCGTTTTCGTCCTGGTAGACGCCGACGGCGTACGCGCCCGGCGCGACCCCGGCGAAGACGCACACGGCGTTGGCAGACGTGAGCCTCACGCGCGTGGTCATCCTCGGCTGCGCCGCGCGTCGCGGAAACGTCCGCTCGCTCTCGACCCCGTACAGCCTGCACACGACCGCGCCGCGCGCGCTCTTGGCGCGGACGTTGACGACGATGTTGCTCGTCGCCGTCGGCGCAGCCTGGCCGTGGGCGCTGCCCGAGGATCCCCCGATCGCGATCGCAGCGCAGAGCGAGAGCGGTTGCGAAACGTTGCGCGTGAGTCGCATGGCGAGAGTCTTCCAGAGTGTAGAGGGACGAACTGCATACAATTGATGCCGCGCAGACCGAAGGGTGGCGAGCGCCGCGTACACTCACGGTCATGCGCCACGCTTATCTCTCGCTCGTGTTGGGTGCGCTCGCGACCGCTTGCGGAGCGAAGACCGGGCTGATTGTGCGGCCGATCGACGCGACGCCGGACCAGCCGACGCTCGAAGACGCGCGCGCGGACCTCGGCGTCGGGCGGGACGCGGCGGACGTGCCCGACGTGATCGACGTCGCCGACGTGGTCGAAGAGCAAGAGCCGCTGCAAGAGCGCTGCGTCGAGCGGCGGGTGCTCACGACGATCGGGCAAGAGACGACGGTGGTCCCGGGGCTGGATCGGGTGATCCCCAGCGGCTATCGCTGGGAGCTCGACTCGCGCCCCGCGGGCTCGCGCACGACGCTGAGCAACGACGACGCGCCGCGCGCGGTGCTCACGCCCGATCGTCCGGGCGAGTATCGGATCACCGCGCGGGTGCAGAGCCAGCTCGACGCCGGGACGCTCGTGTGTCCGATCGTCGTGACCGCGCAGCTCGCGGACCCGCGGTGCCCTGGCGAGGCGCTGGTCGAGCCGCAAATCGTCCCGTTTTCTTCAGCGCGAACGCAGCTCGGCCTCGACCCCGCGTGGATCGCGGTGCGCGCCGAGCGCCTCGGCGGGGACGCGATGATCGCGGCCGACGAAGAGCCCTCGGACGTCTCGATGATCGCGATCGAGCGCGCCGCGACGACGACGCTCGAAGCCCACGCGCTGACGGTCGAAGCGCAGCTCGTCGCGCCCTTCGGCGCGGTCGCGGGGCTCGTCGGTCGCATGCTCACCGCGCCGGACGGGACGCGTCTGCGCCGAACGAGCTTTCGCTACACGAGCCCCACGGCGACGACGGCGGACCGCGTGCGCGATCGCATCGCGGGCATCGTGACGGGCGCGCCGCTCGCGCGCACGATGGGCCTGCGGCACGCGGCCGCCACGACGTACTACGTCGAGCTGACGACGGCGCTGCGGGCCGACGCGAGCGCGGTGTACTACTTGATTTCGGTGGCTCCCACCGCGGCGGCTGATGACACGACGCGCGCGACGGCGACGCGCGTCGAAGACTTCGTCAACGGCTCGGGGCTCGCGACCGCGGGGCGGGTCAACCAGATCGTGTGCGACCTCGACCGCGCGACGCGCAGCTCGACCGCGGACTTCTTGTGGTTCGTCGACACGTCGGGCTCGATGAACAACGACCAGCAGCTGGTCGGACAGACCGCGCAGGCGTTCTTCGACAACCTCAACACCGCCAGCGTGGATTTTCGCGTGGGCGTGTTTCAAGCAGGCAGCGCGACGCCCGTGCTCGAAGGGCCTCCTCCGTACACGTTTGTGCAGGGGACCGACCCGATGGGCGCGCTGCAGGTGGCGTATCGCGTGACGTCCGCGGCGTTCGCAGGGGACGCGCGCGACATGCAGCGGCCCTTCGTCAACCCGATGGGCAACGAAGAGCCCGCGGCGGCGTCGGTGCAGACCGTGCTCGAGTTCGAGCGGCGCGCGCGGGTCGGCGAGCGCAACCCCAACTTCATCTTTCGCGACGGCGCTGCGCGGGTCGTCTTCTGGGTCACCGACGAGCCAGGGACCAACGACGACACGCGCTTCTTCGCGAGGGACACCGCCCGCTGGGGCTCGACCCTCGCCGAGCGCATCAACAACATCGCCGCGTTCTTTCGGATGCGAAACATCGTCCCGTACGGGCTCGTCCCGGTGCAGCCGACGATGACGTGCGCGACGAGCGCGGTGAACATGCTCTCGTGCATCATCACCGCCGCGGGCGGGGCGTTCGTCCCGATCAACTCGACCAACGTGGCCGAGCGCGACATGGCCTTTCGCGCGGCGATGAACCAGGTCGTGGCGACCACCGCCGGCGCGAGCTCGGAGTTCTCGCTCACGCAGCCGCCCATCTCGTCGTCGATTCGAGTGAGGCTGGTCGATCGCATCGTCCCGCGCTCGCGGGCGGACGGCTTCGACTACGACGGCGTCGCCAACGCGCTGGTGTTTCGAGGCCCCTCGTTTCGGCCGCGCGCAGGGGACGAGGTGCGCTCGGCGTACTTCACGTGGCGCGCGCCGTGAGCGTGGGTACACTCGCCGCACACGATGGCTGACCTGTTCTCTTCGCTCTCATTTCGCTGCGGAATCTCTGCGCCCAATCGCGTCGCGCTCGCGCCGCTCACCAACACGCAGTCCCACGACGACGGCACGCTTGGCGACGACGAGCTGCGCTGGCTCGTCCGTCGCGCGCGCGGCGGCTGGGGGCTCATCTCGACCTGCGCCGCGCACGTCAGCCCCGAGGCCAAGGGCTTCGTCGGGCAGCTCGGGCTCTTCTCGGACGCGCACGACGCGGGGCTGCGTCAGCTGGCGAGCGCCCTCGTCGCAGAGAAGACCGTCCCGATCGTGCAGCTCTATCACGGCGGCGCGCGCTCGCCGTTCGCGCTCACCGGCGCGCGTCCGGTCAGCGCCGTCGCGGGCGAAGGACAGGGCGACGACGTGGCGCGCGCGATGACCGAGCGCGAGATCCTCGCGTGCATCGATCAGTTCGCGTCCGCCGCCGAGCGCGCGCAGCGGGCGGGCTTCGTCGGCGCGGAGGTGCACGGCGCGCACGGCTATCTGCTCTGCCAGTTTCTCTCGCGCAACAACACGCGCGCGGATGGCTGGGGCGGCTCGCTCGAGGGCCGCGCGAGGATCGTGCGCGAGGTCATCCGCGCGGTGCGATCGCGCTGCGGAACAGGATTTTTGCTGGGCGTTCGCCTCTCGCCCGAGGACTTCGGCTACGCCGCGGGGATGGACCTCGACGAGAGCGTCGCGCTCGCGCGCTGGTTCGCCGAGGACGGCGCGGACTTCGTGCACCTCTCGCTGTGGGACTACAACAAGCCCTCGATCAAGCGCCCGAGCGAGGACATCATCGCGCTCTTTCGCGCGGCGCTCGACCCCGCGGTGCGCCTGCTCGTCGCCGGTCGCATCGGGACCGTGGCCGACGCCAACGCCGTGCTCGCGCGCGGGGCGGACATGGTCTCGATCGGCCGCGCGGCGATCCTCGAGCCCGACTGGCCGACGCGGGCGCGGGACGCGAATTGGTCGCCCGAAGCGGGGCCGCTGTCTCGGGACGAGCTGATCGAGCGGGACGTGAGCGCGCGGTTCGTCGAGTACCTGCGTCGCTTCAAGACCATCGTGCGCGCAGAGTGAGCGCGGGGCGCGCGCGATCGGGGGTAGCATCGCGCGCAACACCCATGGCCGAGCGACAGTACGAGACGATCATCGTGGGCGCTGGCTCTGCGGGAGCGGTGATCGCCGCGCGCATGACCGAGCGCGCCGAGCGCGAGGTGCTGCTCATCGAAGCGGGGCCCGACTACGAGGACAACGATCGGGCGCCGCGCGAGCTGCTCGACGGGACGCGCAACGCGGTCACGACGCACGACTGGGGCTTGCATCATCGACCGGTGCCGTCGCAGGTGCTGTTCGAGTTTCCGCGGGGCAGGGTGGTGGGCGGCTCGAGCGCGGTGAACACGTGCATCGCGCTGCGCGGGCAGCGCGAGGACTTCGACGAGTGGGCGGCGCTGGGGCTGCGCGAGTGGGGGTTCGATGCGTGTTTGCCTGCGTTCAAGCGGCTCGAGAACGACATGGACGTGCGCGACGAGTGGCACGGCGCGGACGGGCCGATCGCGATTCGTCGGCACACGGCCGACGAGCTGAGCCCGTGGCACGGCGCGCTGCTCGAGGGCTGCCGCGAGCTCGGCTTCGAGCGCGCACACGATTTCAACGGCCCTCGCACGGGCGGCTACGGCGCGATCCCGATGAACAAAGTGGGCGGCGTTCGGCAGAGCGCGGCGCGGGGCTACCTGACGCCGTCCGTTCGCGCGAGGCCCAACTTGTCGATCCGCGCGAGCACGATGGTGCGCAGGGTGCTGTTCGAAGGGCGCCGCGCGGTGGGCGTCGAGGTCGAGCGCGCCGGCGCGATCGAGAAGATCTTCGCGAAGCGCGTGGTGGTGAGCTCGGGCGCGATCATGACGCCGCCGCTGCTCGTGCGCTCGGGCGTCGGCCCGCGCGCGCTGATCGAGCGGCTCGGGTGCACGTTGGTGGCGGACAACGCGTGGGTGGCGCGGCGGCTCTTGGACCACCCTGGGACCGCGATTTTCATCGCGCCGAAGAGCATGAAGAGCGCGGCGTTTCCGTTGATGCAGACCATGCTGCGCTACTCGACGCGGGGAGGTCTGTTGCGGGACGACATGCAGATCCAAGCGGGGAGCTTCATGTGGACGCCGCGCTGGGAGTTTCCTGCGCTGTCGCTGATGGCGACGCTGCAGAAGCCGCGGGGGCGCGCGGGGACGATCGAGATCACCAGCGCCGAGCCGAGCGCGAGGCCCAAGCTCGACGCGCGGTTTCTCGATGATCCTTGGGATCGCGACGCGCTCGTGGACGCGCTCGAGCTCATGCACTTGCTCGCAGAGAGCAGCGCGATGCGCGAGCACGTCTTGCTCTACGCACACCCGCGGCCCAAAGCCTTCATGCGCCGCGCGGGGCTCGAAGCGCACCTCGAAGTGGCCTGCGCCTCCGGCTACCACCCGTGCGGAACGGTCCCCATGTCCGCCGACGACCGCCGCGCCGACGGCGCGACGGACGGGCGCGGTCGCGTGCGCGGGACCGAGGGGCTGATCGTCGCGGACGCCAGTCTTTTTCCGACGATTCCGAGCGCTAACATCCACCTGCCGACCCTCATGCTGGGCGAGCGCTTCGGCGCGTGGCTCGCGGCCGAGCCTCCGACGTGAGCCGCTCGATCCTCACTCGTCGCGGGGCGCTCTCGCTCGCGGGCCTGGGCGCGTGCCACACCGTCGCGCCGACGAGCTTGCTCTTGCCTCGGCACTGCCCAGACCCGACCGCGCTCGAGCGGCGCAAGATCCTCGCGCTTCCCTACGAGAAGAGCGCTTTTCCCATCGGGTCGATGGCTGGGGACATCGGCGACGATCGCGCGGTCCTGTGGACGCGGGTGCGCGACGACCGTCGATCGAGCTGGGGCCTCGTCGTGATCGAGCTCGCGCAGAGCGACTCGCGCGTCGCGTACGAGGGGCCCGTCTCGCTCGACGAGGGGGGCTTCGTTCAGCACGCGCTCGAGGGGCTCACGCCGGGCGCGCGCTATCGGTATTGCTTCGTGCGCGTCGAGGGTGGCAGGGCCGTCGCGCGCGGGGCCGGAGGGCGATTTCGCGCGGCGATTCACAGGGACTCCGACGAGCCACTCTCGTTCGGCGGGACGTCTTGCACCTCCGCCCAGTGGGGCGGCGAGTTCGACACCTTGCGCCGCGCCGCGCTCTGCGACGAGCTCGCGTTCTTCGTGCACGCGGGCGATCACGTGTACGCCGACGAGGCGCGCACGCTCGAGGGGTTTCGCGCGGTGTACGAGCGGACGTTCTCGCGCGTCGGGCTGCGCGCGCTGCACGAGAGCGCGGGGATGTACGTGGTCTGGGACGACCACGAGGTGCACAACAACTGGGACGGCGAGACGGTCGAGCCCGCGCGGCTCGCCGCGGCGCGCAGGGCGTTCTTCGAGCACCACGCGTGGCGAGGGGGATGGCAGCGGCCGCGAAGGCTCTACGAGCGCTTCTCGTGGGGCCGCACGCTGGACCTCTTCGTGCTCGACACGCGCGGAGAGCGAAGGCCGAGCACGCGCGCAGGCCCCGAGGCGCAGTACCTCTCGCGCGAGCAGCTGCAGTGGCTGATCGACGGGCTGCGCAGCTCGACGGCGGCGTTCAAGTGCGTCGTCAACTCGGTCCCCATCGCGCGCTTCGAGGGGCTCTTTCGCGTGGCCGAGAGCGACCGATGGCAGGGCTATCCGGCGCAGCGACAGCGCTTGCTCGAGGCGATCCGCGACGTGCCGGACGTGTGGTTTTTGTCCGGTGATTTTCACTTGGGATGCGTCGCGCGCCTCGAGCCATCGGGCCCCGACGCGCGCGTGATCGAAGTGCTCATGGGCCCAGGCGGGCAGCTGCCCAACCCCATCGCGTCGCTGCTCGACCCGCCGCAGTACGACTTCGCCACGAGCGAGTCGAACTGGGTGCGCTTCGACGCCGACCCGCGCGCGAGGTCGATGGGCGTGACCTTCTTCAACGAAGAGGGGCGCGCGATCTTCGAGCGAACGTATCGCTCCCCTTTCACAACCGCGGCGGGGTCTCGTACGCTCCGCGCGCTGTGAGCGAACGTTCGATTCGATACGAAGTCTCCTTCGACACGACCCGCCACCTCGTGCGCGTGCGCGCCACGTTTGCCGGTCCGTTGCCCGAGCCGTTGACGCTGCAGATGCCAGCGTGGACGCCGGGCAGCTACCTCGTGCGCGAGTACGCGCGGCACGTCGAAGGGCTGCGCGCCGCTGTCGCCGAGCGCGACTGCGGCGCGCGCAAGACCGCGAAGGACACCTGGGCCGTCGCCCACGGCGGCGCGAGCGAGGTCGTGGTCGAGTACGCCGTGTACGCGCACGAGCTGACGGTGCGCACCAACCACGTGAGCGACACGCACGGGTACTTCAACGGCGCGGCGACCTTTCTGCGGCCTACGCAGGACGCGGGCTGCGACTGGGATGCGCTGCCCGTCGAGCTCGAGCTGCACAAGCCCGACCCGTCGTGGAGCATCGCCACCGGCCTCTCGCGCGCCGAATCCAAGGGCGAAAACGTCTTCGTCGCCAAGGACTTCGACCAGCTCGTCGACTGCCCTGTGGACGTCGGCGTGCACGAGCGCCACGTGTTCACCGTCGAGAACAAGCAGCACGAGATCGTGCTGTGGGGCTCGCCGAGCCGCTGCGATCGCGAGCGCCTCGTGCGGGACGTCACGCGCATCGTGCAGAGCGAGAGCGCGCTGTTCGGCGGGCTCCCGTACGAGAACTATTTGTTCTTGTTGCACCTGGCGCCCGGCGGCCGCGGCGGGCTCGAGCACGAGAACAGCACGGCCCTGCTGGCCTCGCCGGACTCGTTCGACACCGAGTCGGGCTACGAAGACCTGCTCTCGCTGTTCGCGCACGAGTTCTTTCACCTGTGGCAGGTCAAGCGCACGCGCCCCGCGGGGCTGCGCCCGTACCGCTACGGACACGAGAACTACACGCGCATGCTGTGGCTCTTCGAGGGGGGCACCAGCTACTACGACTGGCTCACGCTGCGCCGCGCGGGGCTCGTGTCGCCGAAGAAGTACCTCGAGCACTTCGCCGCTGAAATCGCACGGCTCGAAGACACCCCAGGCCGCTTCGCGCAGAGCGTCGAAGAGGCGAGCTTCGACGCGTGGGTCAAGCTCTATCGCCCCGACGAGCACTCGGTGAACAGCACGGTCTCGTACTACCTCAAGGGCGAGATCGTCTGCGCGCTCATCGACTGCGAGCTGCGCGCGCGCAGCAAGGGACACAAGAGCTTCGACGACGTGATCAAGCACCTGTGGCGCGAGTACGGGCAGCGCGCGCAGGGCATCCCCGAGGACGAGATCGAGCGCGTGTTCGCCGCGGCGACGGGCGTGGACGTCAGTGATTTGATCGACGCGTGGGTGCGCAGCACGCAGCCGATCGCCTACGACGAAGTGCTCGGCAAGCTCGGGCTCTCGCTGCGCGCCAAGGGCTCGCGCGGCGCGGCGATGGGCGTTCGCACACGCAACGAGGGAGGCAAGTGCGTGCTCGCGAGCGTCCTTCGTGACTCGGCCGCAGAGCGCGCGGGGCTCAGCCCCGGAGACGAGCTCGTCGCGATCGACGGCCGCCGCGTGGACGACGGCTCGCTGCGACGAAGGCTCGAGGCGCGCAAGCCCGGCGAGACCGTCGAGCTCTTGTTCGCGCGGCGAGAGTGGCTGCAGACGACGAAGCTCGTGCTCGCCGAGCCCTCCCCGGACGGCTACGAGATCGTCGCCTCCGCCGGCGCGAGCGAAGGCGCCAAGGCGCTCGGCGCAGGCTGGCTCGGACCCGAAGCCGAGTCGTTTTGGAGCGCCAAGTCGTGAGCGACGAGACGCAGACCCCGACGCTGACGGCGAAGAGCCCGTCGGCGTCCAAGACCGTACAGACGCAGCTGGTGTTTCCCGAGCATGCGAACGCGCTCGGCAACGCGTTCGGGGGGCAGGTGATGTCCTGGGCGGACATGGTCGGCGGGATCTGCGCCATGCGCCACACGGGCGGCCTCGCGGTGACGGCGAGCGTGGACGACCTGCAGTTCGAGCACCCGCTGGCGATCGGCGACATCGCCGTGGTCGAAGCGCGGGTCAACGCGGCGTTTCGCACGTCGCTCGAGGTCGAGGTCAGCGTGTGGGGCGAGTCGATGCACACCCACGAGCGCTGGCTGTGCGTCAACGCTCGCATGACCTTCGTGGCGATCGACGCTCAGCGAAAGCCCCGCGCCGTCGCGCCGCTCGTGCCAGAGAGCGACGACGACGTGCGACGGATGCGCGAGGCCAGCGCGCGCCGGCAAGAGCGGCTCGCGAAGCGAAAGAAGTAGCGCGAAGAGAGGGAGACGCCCCACACCCTCTCACGGCACGATGACGCGGTTCGGCGCTGTGGGCTCGATAAAGCGCGACGCAGGCGCGCCGCACTGCGACCGATCGTTGGCTCCCCAGCAGTACACCCTGTCGTCGTCGCTGAGCGCGCAAGCGAAGTCGAATCCTCCTCCGACAGCCACGAAGCGCGGCGCGGGCCCCGCGAAGCCCGTCACGGTCGCTGGGTTGCGGACGTCGTTGGGCATCGCGTCGGGGCAGATCTTGTTGTAGCGCGCGCCGAAGCAGCGGATCGCGCCGTTCTCGTGGAGTGCGAGCCCCGCAGAGCCGACCAGCGCCACCGCGCGAAACGGCCCGTCGCCGATGTCGGCGCGGATCGTCGGCGCGCTGAAGCTCACGCTGTCGGTCTCTGCCTCGGGGTCGACGAAGTAGGCTTCGTTGTTGCCCCACACGCTCACGCGTCGGTCCGCGCGCAGCGCGATCACAGTGCTGTCGCTCGCGAACGCTTCGAGCATGCTGCCCGCGCCCGGGATCGCGGTGGGAACGCCGACGACGCGACGGCCTCCGCCGAGGTCTGCTCCAGCGAGGGTCCCGAGGCGAACGTCGTGAATGTGTCCCCAGCCGAGCAGCTGGCCGTCGCTTCCGACTGCGAATCCAACGCTCGATTGCTGGCTCTGTACGCTGCGAGCGCGCTCGAGCGCTGCGATCGCGGGGGACCCTGGCGCGCGAAGCGGAGGGGTCTCTGACGGGCCGTCAGCCGCGGCGCTGTCGTAGCGCGCTCCAAACGAGACGACCGAGCCGTTCGAGTACTGAATGAAGTGCGCGCTGTTGACGTGCGCGATGCTGACGATGGAGCTTCCCGACGGGTGCACGAGCCCCTGTACGGGCAGCGGCGTCGACGATGGTCCGCCGAAGCCCGTGTACGCTGCGTCGTCGCGGCCCCAGCAGTACACGCTGTTGGTCGCAGTGAATCCGCAGGTCGTGTCGCGACCCGCGACGATGCCGGCGAAGCGAAGCACGCCTGCGTCACCGACGACCAGCGGCGCTGGCGACGCGACGCCCGCGAGGCCTCCGTCCGCCGCGCTCGAAATGAAGCCTCTCCCGAGCTGCCCGAAGTCGTTTTCGCCCCAGCAATACACTTGCCCCGTCGAGCGACGAAGCGCGCACGCGTGGCTGTTGCCGACGGTGAGCGTGAGATCACCGCTTCGAGCGCTGTCGGGCGCGTCCATCACGATGGCGCCTGCGTCGCTGGCGTCCGTGGCGTTGACGTCGAAGTTCGGGCCGCCGTCGTCCGGCGGACGCGCGAGCGGCTGCTCTCCGCCGGGCGTATACGGGACGAGCTGATTCGGGTCCACGTTGCGCGACTCGCACCCGCGCTCGGTGCACACGAGCCCCTGCGCTGCGCAAATGTCCCGCCCTGCGACGCACGCCTTCGGCAGAAACATCCCGTACGCCAGCGATCGCCCAGGCTGAAACGAGAGCACCGCCGCGCGATCGAGCACGAAGCGCTGCTCGTTGCTCCCCGCGCCGACGCGACGCGCGGTGATGGTCACTCGGGTGGGGGCGCCCTCGGGGCGCTCGGGCCTCGGCTCGACCGCAAACGACAGCGGGAGGCAACGGATCGACGTCGTATCGACGCAGCCCTGCTCGCGGCGACCGCCGATCACGAAGTCGATCTGGCTGCGCAGGGCGGCGCCGCCGGGGGCTTCGGGCTCGACGTCGACGTGCAGCTCTCCCACTTCGGACGGAACGACGAAGTCTGTGTTCACCACGACGAGGATCGAAGTCCGCTCGCGACGACAGGACGGCGCCAACGCAGCGAGCGCGCAAAGCAAGGCGCCCGCGACCCTCTGCGGCGAGCGCGACGTACGCTGTACAAGCACCGCGCAACTGTGCCCCAAGCGGGCGGCGCTGCAAATCGGACACAGCGCTGCTATTCTGTTCTCGGACGCGCAGGGGCGTTCGGCCGCGCTGTCGCTGGGCGCGCCGAGTCTGTTGCTTCGATTCCTTTCATCACTCTCCCTATGCCCATCCCTACCGACTCAGAGCGCATCGGGACGACGATCGACGGGAAGTACCGCGTCGAAGCCCTCATCGGAAAGGGCGGGATGGGCACGGTGTTTCGCGCGAAGCACACGTGGACGGGGCGCTCGGTCGCGCTGAAGGTCCTTCAGCCGCAGTACGCAGAGAACGACGCTGTCGTCCTGCGGTTTCTGCGCGAGGCGCGCGCGGCGGCGTCCTTTCGGCACCCGAACGTGGTCGAGGTGCTCGACATGGGGGCGCTGCCCGAGGGCGGGGCGTACATGGCTCTGGCGTTTCTCGAAGGAGAATCGCTGGCCGCCGTGATCGAGCGCCGCGCGAGGCTCACCGTCGAAGAGTCGTACGCGTCGCTGGTTCCTGTGATGCGGGCGCTCTCGCTGGCGCACGGAAAAGGGATCATTCACCGGGACATCAAGCCGGACAACTTGTTCATGGCGCGCACCGACGACGGCGCGGTCGTCCCCACGCTGCTCGACTTCGGGATCGCCAAGCTCATCGACGACTCCGGCAAGTCCACCACCACCGGCGTGATCTTCGGAACGCCGCAGTACATGTCCCCCGAGCAAGCCCGCGGCGTCTCGGACATCGACGGCCGCGCGGACGTCTGGTCCATCGCAGCGGTCTGGTACGAGTGCCTCACGGGGGCGCCTCCCTTCGACGCGCCCGTTCCCACTGCGGTGATCGCGCGGATCCTCTCGGAGCGCGCGACGCCCGTGCTGGACGTCCGCGCGTCGGTTCCGCGCGCCATCGCGGCATGCATCGACCGCGGCCTCGAGCCCGATCGCTCAGCGCGCTACGCGAGCATGGACGCCTTCATCGACGCGCTGCTCGAAGCGGCCGCCAGCGAGCGCGTCGAGCTCTCTGCTGCCGTGCTCACCGTGCGCCGCGCCGAGCCCGCAGAGCGCACCGACGCGCACCGCTCGATCGAGGCCGCCAAGACCCTGGCCGCGTCCGAAGTGCCCACCATGACGGGCCCAACCGAGAAGCCCGCGCGCGTGCAGCGCTGGACCGTCGCGCTCGGCGCGCTCGCCTTCGCTGTGGTCGTCGGGTTTGCCGTCGTTCCTCGCGGCGGCGCATCGACGCGCGCTGTCGCCGAACAGGACGCTGGAGCGCAGGCGTCCGTGCTCGTCGACGCCTCGCCGCTCGCGGTCGCGACGCAGGACGCGGCCGTCCCCTCGGCCCAAGACGCTACGATGATCGCCGCCGAGAGCGCTCCCGATGCGGCGCCCCAGAGCGTCGCGATCGCGCGCACAGGACCGCCCAACGCGCGCTCGCACCACGCGAGCTCGCGCGCCGACGCCGGGACGAACGCAACAGCGACAACAGCGGCGCACAACAGCAACGGCAACAGCGTCCCCGAACGGCACGGCCCCGCGGTCACGAACACGGGCCCGCAGCAGACCATCGGCGTGACCTCGACGTACTGACCCGCGATTTGGGGTTCTTAAGAACTCGACAGGCGCGCTGCGGGCTATCGATCGCCGTGATGGACGTCGATCGCTACGAGATCCTGCGGCTGTTGGGGCGAGGCAACGTCGGCAACGTGTTTCTCGCGCGGCATCGGATGACGGGTCGCGAGGTCGCGCTGAAGGTCAGCGATCCGAGGGGCGATCCAGAGCTCGCAGCGCGGGTGCTCAACGAGGCGCGGATCACGGCGTCGGCGCGGCATCCGTCGCTCGTCGAGGTGTACGACTGCGGCGCGCTCGAGGACGGGAGGGTCTTCGTCGCGATGCAGCTCGTCGAGGGGCGCACGCTCGAATCGCTGCTCGAAGCCGAGGGCGGGCGCATGGCTCCCGCGCGGGCTGCGCGGCTCGCGTTGCAAGTGCTCGAGGCGCTCGACGCCCTGCACGAGCGCGGGATCATTCATCGAGACATCAAGCCATCGAACCTGCTCGTGCAGCGCCGCGGCGAGCACGAGCACGTGTTCGTGATCGATTTCGGCATCTCGAAGCAGCTCGACCCCTCGCCGCAGCACACCCCCGCGCCCACCATCTCTGGGACCATCTTGGGAACGCCCGGCTACATGCCGCCCGAGCAGCTCGACGCTCGCACGGTCGACGCTCGGGCGGACCTGTTCGCCGTGGGCGCCGTGCTCTTTCGCTGCATCTCTGGGCGGACGCTCTTCGACGCAGATTCGCTGGGCGATTGGTTCATCGCGCTCAGCCAACGAGAGGCTCCGTCGCTCGCGGCCGCGTCGCCGACGACGACGGCCTCGCTCTGCGCCGTGGTGGACGAAGCGTTGTCCCTCGACCGCGAACGGCGCCCGCCCAGCGCCAAAGCGATGCACGCTCGCCTCGCTGCCGCGTCGAGCGAGACCGAGAGCACCGATCTTGCCGTGGTGCGCGCGGCGCCCGACGCGACGGTTCGGCGGGTGAGCTGGCCCGCGCGTGTCGCGGCGTGCGCTGCGCTGCTCGTCGCTGGGGGCGTGCTCGCGCTGGGCGCGCGAAGCCAGCGCGAGCGCGACGCGCCGCCCGCGAGCGCAGCGCCAGCGGCACCGGCCGCGTCCGAAGCGGACCCGTTGCAGAGCGCGTTGGCGGGGCTTGCGATGCGGGCGTTCGACGCTCCGACGCCGAGCGCTCGGCCGACGACCGTCGCGCCGTCGGCGAGGGTCGAGAGCGCCGCGGAGCCCGCGCTGATCGCGTCGCAGTCCGGCGCAGTGTCCCTGCGCTCTGCGCTCGCTTCTCCGAGCGTGGACATCGGCGAGATCGTCGAGTGGGTGCAGCTCGCGATGCCCGAGATCGAGCAGTGTCGCCGCGCGCCAGGGGAGGCGTCGGCCCGGTTTTCATTGGTCATTCGACAGCGAAGCGCCGCGCTCGTGGAGGGGGCGTCCGCGCCGAACGCCCTGGGTCGCTGCGCATTTCGCGCGATGCAGCGGCGGTCGCGCGAGGGCGTCGTCGCGCTCCGCTCGTCGGGAACGGTTCGAGACCTCCGCTTCGTCTGGAGATAACCCTCTCGAGCGCGAGGGGCGCGCACGGCGCGGCGGGTGTGCGATGCTCTGCGTGATTTTCAATGGTTGCAGGGGTTCTTTCTCGAAGTGTTGTCCTCGCTGCGTGCGTCGCGCTCACAGGGCTGTGCGTCGACCGCGCGGCGCTCGCGCAGAGCCAGGCTCCGTCGAGCCCCGTGGCCGCGCCGAGCGGCGATCCGCCAGCGATGCAGGCGATCGAAGCGCGAGCCGCGTTCGAGCGCGGGGTCGAGTTTGCTCGGCTCGAACGCTGGGCCGAAGCGCTCGAAGAGTTTCGACGGTCGCGCACGCTCGTCCCCCGCGCGAGCGCGGCGATCAACATGGCCAGCAGCCTCGTGCGGCTCGGGCGCGCGATCGAAGCGGTCGCCGCGTTCGATGATTACTTTCGGCTCGTGACGGACCCCGCGCAGGAGGGGGCTCGCTACGCCGACGCGCAGCGGCAGCTCGCGATCACCCGCGAGACCATCGCGGTCGCCAGCATCACCGTCGCGCCCGCGGACGCGACGATCACCGTCGATGGCGTGAACGCCAATGCCAATGCGACTGGCGCTGCGCGGCAGATCCAGCTCGATCCGAGGGCGCATCACATCGTCGTGACCGCGCCGCGGCACGAGCCGTACATCGTGGACGTGACGCCTCGGCAGGGCGAGCGCATCACCCTCGTGGCGCAGCTTCGTCGCATCGCTTCTTCGACGCTGACCGTCACGGCGACGCCGCGGACCGCAGCGCTGCACATCGACGGAAGAAGCGCCGCGCTCTCGACGCCGCTCACGCTCGCTGAAGGGCGACACTCGCTGGTGCTCACCGCGCCCGAGCACGAGCGCAGCGAGCGCTGGATCGACCTCGAAGCGGGCGCGAGCTCGAACCTCCACGTCGACTTGAGCGCCGCGCGGCCGAGCGTCGTGCGCTCTCCGTGGCTGTGGACCGGCGTCGCAGCGGGCGTCGTCGCGATCGCCGTGGTCGTCGCGATCGTGGCGATCCCGCCCCCATCCTACGGCGGAACTACGGACATCGTCGTCCTCGGCCACCGCGATTGACCAGCGAATTCTCTGGGACAACGGCCCCAGAGCTTCAGCCCGGAGGCCAGCCGTGCTGCCGCCCTGCGAGCAAGTGCACGTGCAGGTGGTGGACGCTCTGTCCGCCGTCGTTGCCCGTGTTGATCACGGTGCGATAGCCCTTCTCTGCGACGCCGAGCTCGGCTGCGAGCTTCGCCGCTGCCCGCAGGCAGCGCCCGAGCAGCTCGATGTGCGCGTCGGTCGAGTGCGCCAGCGAGGTCAAGTGCTCCTTCGGGATCACCAGCACGTGCACCGGGCTCTGCGGGTGCAAGTCGTGAAACGCCAGGACGTGCTCGTCCTCGTAGGCGATCTTCGCGGGGATCTTCTTCGCGACGATTTTGCAGAAAATACAGTGCTCTTCCATCACGATCCCGACCGTACTACACGCATACCCTCATGCGCGCCCCCTACCCCCTGTCCGCCCTGCTCGGGCTCGCGTCGCTCGGCGCAGCGGGCGCCGCAGGCGCGCAGACAGCGGGCACGGCGGGCGTGCAGGGGCCCGCTCCGATCGCGTCGGGGCGCCAGCGGCTCGTGTCCGTGCGCATCGAGCCCGCGCTCGACGGAGAAGACCCTTGGGCGCGCGTCGCGCTTCCTCGCGGGGTCCTGGTCGACGACGAGCTGCTCCGCGCCGCGGTCGAGCGCGCGGTCGCCTCGGGCACCTTCGGAGACCTCCGCGCCACGGTCCGCGCCGTCCCCGGCGGAATCGAGCTCGTCCTTCGCGGCGAGCGCCGCACGCGCATGGCGGAGCTGCGCTTCGAGGGCATCGACGAGCGGCCCCTCGAAGCGGTGCGCGCGGACTTCTCGTTGACGGGCCAGACATGGGTGACCGCTGCGCGGCTCGACGAGGCGAGCGCGCGGTTGACCGAGGCGTACCGCGCCGCGGGATTTCACAGCGCGACCGTGCGAGCGCGCACCGAGCGCGCGAGGCAAGCGGACGACTCGCGCGTGGTCGTGACGGTGCGCGAGGGGCCCGCGACGCACGTCGGCAGCGTGCGGGTGTTCGCCGCAGAGATCGACCGCGAGTTCGCGACGAGCTTCTGCGAGCAGCTCTCGATGGCGCCGTCGCTCATCGCCGAGCGCGAGGCCGCGTGCCGCCCGATCTTGGGCGCCGGAGAGCTCGCGGACACGCGCGCGCTTCGCACGGTGAGCGAGAGCGTCGGGGCCGCGCTGCGCCGCATGGGCTACGCCAACGCGCGCATCGGCGAGCCGTCGGTGCTGCCCGCCGCGGGCACGAGCGCGCGGGCGCCCAGGCTCGAGCTTCGCTTCAACGCGGCCCTGGGCCCTGCGTACGAAGTGGCGTTCGAGGGCAATCGCTACGTGGGCAGCGGAGAGCTGCGCGAGGCGCTGCGCCTCGACGACGAGCGCGCCATCGACGACGCGAGCGTGGCGACGATGGCGGGGCGGCTGCGGGACTTCTACGTGCGCCGCGCGCTGGTGGACGCGCGGGTCGAGCCGCGGGTGATCGAGCTGCCGCGAGGGCGGCGACGGCTGCTGTTCAGCGTGCGCGAAGGGCGGCCCGTGTACGTGCGCACGGTGTCGTTTTCGGGCGCGACGGCGCTGTCGTACTCGGCGCTGCGAGAGGTGCTCGACGAGCAGTCGCGCGCGGATTTGCCGGGCGGAGGCTCGTTTGTCGCGCCGACCGACGCCGAGGCGTCGGTGAGCGACGCCGTGCACAACAGCGAGGCGCGGGGCTCGCGCATGCCGCTGGCGCTTCGGCCCGAGCGCACGTTCGTGACCGAGGTGTACCAGGACGCGGCGCGCAGGATCGTCGCGCGCTACCGCGAGCTCGGGTACCTCGACGCGACGGTCGAGCTCGACGGGGCGCCGCATCGGGACGTCGACGAGGTCGGCAGGCCTGTGTTCGACGTGGCGTTTCGCGTGGTCGAGCGCGCGCAGGTGCGGCTGACGGCGGTGCAGTTCGACGCGAACAACGCGGTCTCTTCTGCGCGGCTCGCAGAGAAGTGCGGGCTGACGATCGACGGGCCGCTCTCGATGGCCGAGGTCGCGGCGGCGCGCGATCGGCTGACGGAGTTCTACCGCGAGCAGGGCTACAACTACGTGCGCGTGGCGTCGGTGATCGATCGATCGCTCGACGGGGTCAACGCGCGCGTGCGCTTCGTGCTCACCGAGGGCCCGCTGGTGCGGGTCTCGCACGTGGACATTCGGGGGCTCAACGCGATCGCGCGCAGGGTCGTGTACGACAGGCTCGCGCTGCGCGAAGGCGAGGTGTTTCGCCCGTCGCTCGCGCGCGAGTCGCAGCGCAGGCTCGGCGAGCTCGGGTACTTCTCGGCGGTCTCGGTGTCGCTGGCGGACCCGGACGTCGAGTCGTCGGTCAAGACGCTGGTCGTTCAGGTGAGCGAGACTGGTGGAAACATCGAGGCGCGCGGCGGCGTGAGCTTCTACGAGCTGCTGCGCGGGAGCGTGCAGTTCACGCGGCGCAACGTGCTGCGCTCGACGGTGTCGATGACGGCGTCGCTTCAAGTGGGCTACGTGGCGCCGTTTCTGGCGTTCTTCGACGCGAATCTGTACCCGACGCTGCGGGGCTTGCAGTGGTACGAGCGCTTTCGCGGTCGCGCGGGCATGTCGTTGCAGCTCCCGCCGACGCGCGTGCTCGGGACGGACTTTCGCCCTGCGGTCGACTTGTCTCTGTCTCGCTCGGTGGACCTTCAGTTCGCGATCAACGCGGCGGACATCTCGGCTTCGACGCTGGTGCGCCCGGTGCGTTGGCTGACGCTCACGCCGCTGGTGGACTTTCAGGTGAACAACCTGAATCTGTTCGGAAGTCTGTCGGACATTTTGCAGGGACTGCCGATGTCCGAGCAGCTGCGGCTGAGCCGACTGCTGCTGCTTCCGCAGGGCACGACGATCTTGACGTCGGCGCGCATGACGATGTCGATCGACCAGCGCGATCAGGTGTTCAACCCGCAGCGCGGTTTCTTTCTGTCGCTGCTGGGAGAGTTCGTGGGGGTGCTGGCGTATTTCGAGCAGCAGACGCCGACGGGGACGACGCTGCCTCCGCCGCCAGGAAACACCCTGCGCGGGACGCTCTCGTTTTCGGGCTACGCCTCGTGGGGCGGCGGCGCGATCGGGACGTGGACGTGGGCCTCGACGGTGCGGCTCGGGGTCAACGGGACGTTCGACCCGTGCAACAGGGTGACGTATCCCAACCGGCAGTTCTTTTTGGGCGGAGCGGATTCGTTGCGAGGGTGGCTGCAGGATTCGTTGATTCCTGCGGACGTGCTGGATCCGCCCGCGACGAGCCCGTGCGGGACCCCTACCGCGGCGGTGCCCGACGTGCGCACGCTGCTGCTCTCGCAGCGCAGCGCGGACGCGTACGTCGTGTGGCGCAACGACCTGCGCATCCCCATCGGCTCCTCGGGCCTCGGCCTCAACCTCTTCGTCGACGTCGGAAACCTCTGGAAAGACCTCCGCAACGTGTTTCATGTCTTCGCCCTGCGGGTCTCTCCCGGATTCGGCGTGCGGTACATCACGCCGATCGGCCCGGTGGGGATCGACCTGGGGTTTCCGCTCTTCGCGCGGGACGGGATCGAGCCGTGGCCGGTGTTCTCGTTTTCGTTCAGCACGTCGTGAGTGCTCGGGTGGGGCAGTGAGTCACTCGCTCGCGGCGAACGATCGGGCGCACCCAGCGATCGTCGCGCGGAGCACGTCGTCGTCGCCCTCGACGGCTTCGATCGCGCGATCGAGCACGGCGCGCAAACGCTCGCGCGCGGCGGGCATCGCCGCCCACTGATCGCGCGAGAGCGTCGAGAGCGCCGAGAGCAGGTCGCCCGGGTAAAGGTCTCCGCACGCAAACGGATCGCGTTCGAGCGCTTCGACCGCGATCGCGACGAGAAACCGCAGCCCAATTCGCTGCCCGATGAGCATGCGAAGCTGCTCGAGCGAGAGCGCTCCGATGGCGACGCGCCGCGCCGCGAGGCATCGCGTCACCAGCCCGCTGTCATCGGGCCTGGCGGAGCCCCAGTCGTCGCCTTCGAGCTCGGTGAGCGATCGGCTGCGGTCGATCTCGGCATCGTGGGCGCGCGCTGTCTTCGAGCGCGTGGGTCTGGCACGAAGGGGGCGTGGTCTCTTGGCCATTGGGTGGAGCGTGCGCCACGGTAGCCCACGCGAACCGCGGCTCGCGCGAGGTTCGTCGCGTCCGATCGCGACGCGCTGGGTGCTCGAAACAGGGATCCGGCGCCGTGCCGATCCATTCGCATCGGCTGCGAATTCGGTCGCGAACGAGCGACAACGGATGAACTCACGCCCGGAGGACGAGCCGTCATCGTTGCCCAAGTTCTGCGTGGAGAATCACAGGCGAAGTCCGCAGCGTCGATCGCCTCAGTCCCGGAGACGAGCCCTCGGGCGTTCAGCGAGGCAAAGAGCGAGCGAACCCGCCGGTCCTACGGGTGTGATTGCGGATCGTGCGGGCGAAGGCGACGAGCGAACGACCCGGTGAAGAAGCGGTTCTCTCCACGGCGGGTTGGCAACGAGTGAAGAGCGGCGGCTGAAGGCAACGAGCGAACGACCCGGTGAAGAAGCGGTTCTCTCCACGGCGGGTTTGACAACCCGCCGTGGAGAACACCGCCTTTTCACTGGGGCGTTCGCTCGTTGCCTTCAGCCGTCGCTCTTCACCCGTTGCCAACCCGCCGTGGAGAAAACCGCTTTTTCACTGGGTCGTTCGCTGACGCGCACCGTACGCTGACGCGCACCTCACGCTGAGCGTGGTCGCGCGCTTCGCGCACCTTCCGACGGATCGG
>JAAFIF010000192.1 GCA_013298625.1 Myxococcales bacterium | reverse complement strand
GCGCAGAGCGCAAGGGCGGCGGCTCTGCATGGTGAATCGTCGGGAAATAGTCTGGCGAAGTTGATCGTGAAGGCCCTTGCTCTCCAAGGGCTCTCAGGCTGCTCGATCGAACACGATTGCTGCTCATCACCCGACGGCAGGCAACACTCCACTGGTGACGAGATCGCGCTCGCATCGACGAAGCTTCGCTCGTTGCTCGCTGCCATGCCCTTGCAGAGCAAGGGCTTTTTCGATCAACTCTGCCAGACAATTTCCTGACGATTCACCATGCAGAGCCGCCGCCCTTGCGCTCTGCGCGGGGGCGGGGCGCGCGGTAGCGCGGGTGGGGGCCGCCCGCTCTTCGCTCACTCGCAGCTCGGGTGGGGGCCGCGCACTCGCTCGCAGCGCGGGTGGGAGCCGCGCACAGCATCCTGCGTCGCTCGCAGCGCAAGGCGAGCCGCTCACGAGGGTGTCGGTGTGGTGGTGATACCCCGTCGGTGTGGCCGCTCAGCGAGTCGATGATCATCGGGTGAGGCTCGTTGCGCAGCCCACGCGGTGCGCGACGTTGCTACGCTCGCCGGTCGAGATGCGCGCGATTCGATTTCACTCCGTGGGCGGTCCAGAGGTCCTTCAGCTCGACGAGGTCGACGACCCGGCGGTGTCTGCAGGCAAGGTGGTGGTTCGGGTCCGCGCTGCGGGCGTGAACTTCGCGGACACGCGGTTTCGATTGGGGCAGTACTTTGTGCGACCGAGCTTTCCGCAGGTGGCAGGGATGGAGGCCGCGGGCGAGGTCGAGGCCGTTGGCGATGGCGTCGAGGGTGTGTCCGTGGGCGATCGCGTGATGGTGCTCGGCGCCAACGCGTACGCCGAGAAGATGGTGGCGCGTCCGTCGCAGCTCTTCGCGATGCCGGCGGGGTTGGATTTCGCCCAGGCCGCGGCGCTCCCGGTGCAGGGGCTGACGGCGCACCACTGCCTCTCGCTGATGGGCAGGATGAGCGCGGGCGAGACCGTGCTCGTGCACGCGGCGGCGGGCGGCGTGGGCGTGCTGGCGGTGCAGCTCGCGCGGGCGCTGGGGGCGTCGAAGGTGTTCGGCACCGCGAGCAGCGACGAAAAGCGGGCGATGGTGCGCGCGCTCGGCGCGGACGACGCGTTCGACTACGGCAACGGCGACTACGCGACGCGCGTCCGCGAGGCGACCAGCGGTCGCGGTGTGGACGTCCTGCTCGAGATGCTCGGCGGAACGGAAGCCTACAAGCGCAACCTCGCGTGCATGGCCTCGATGGGGCGCATGATCGTCTACGGCGCGGCGAGCGGCGACACGCGCGGGACCTTCGAGCCCATCGGGTTGATGCCCAAGAACCTCACGGTGGCGGGCTACTACCTCACGCCGCTGCTCGAGCGGCCCGAGCTGTGTCGCCCTGCGCTGGCCGAGGTCGCGCGGCTCGTGGTCGAGGGGCGCGTGCGCGTCGCGGTCGAGCGGTTCGCGCTGAAGGACGCGGCCGAGGCGCACCGTCGCATGGAGTCGCGCGGCTCGGTGGGCAAGCTGGTGCTCGTGCCGTAGCCGTGATTGACGCTGCAAATACTCAGGGAAGAACGATGCGTCCCGGAGCGCCGTTCATCCCCGCGGACGTGTGGCACGAGTTGCAGTCGCCCGTCGTAGCGGGGGAGAACATCTGCCGTTCGCGACCCTGATAGCGCACGCGGATGTTGGTGAAGGGCGGGCGCGCCGTGGTGTCGAAGAAGAAGTTGCCGCCGGGGACCATGGTGGCGGTGCGCTCGGTCATGGTCGAGTCCGTGGCGACGATGGTGACGGGGTCGCTGCCGGTCGCGGGGCCGCCGAGGCAGTTGTCCGGCTCGTGCGCGGAGGCGTAGACCGTTCCGCCGACGGTCCAGCGCGGGGCGCCGGGGCGGGTGGTGTGGCAGGCGACGCAGGGTTGACCGGGGTTCATGAAATTGGCGCCAGTATTCAAGCACGCCCAGGTCTTGCCGGTAGTGCACTGGGCGGTGGCGCCGAGCGGGTCCGCCGGCGGCGCGACGGGCGTGCCGGTGGTGACGCACGTGGCGCTCGCGGGGCCGCAGCCTTGAGCGCCAGCTGCGATCGTGGCGAGCGCTGAGAGCGCTGCGAAAAGAGCGACAGAGCGAGGTGCAGAGGTCGGCGTGCGCATGAGTCTCTTCGGCGAGCGTACTTCAACAAAGCCCGCGCTCGCGCTGCAAAACTGGCGCTTCGGCGGAGGTTGCAATCGGCTGAAGCGCCGTGTACCACCGCGGCGCCGCTGCGCGAATCGCCGCGCATGGATCGGCAGCAACGGAGAGTGAGCAGCCATGGCGTACACCGACCGCGTGAAGCAGATCTTGTCCTGGTACGGATCGGACAACCCCGGAACCCGCGCGAACATCGCGCGTTTGCTCAACTCGGGCCGACTGACGGGCACGGGCAAGATGGTGATCCTGCCGGTGGACCAGGGCTTCGAGCACGGGCCAGCGCGCTCGTTTGCGCCCAACCCCGCGGGCTACGACCCCGAGTACCACGTGCAGCTCGCGCTCGAGTCCGGGTGCAACGCCTACGCGGCGCCGCTGGGCTTCATCGAGGCTGTTGCTGACCAGTACGCTGGGCAGATTCCGCTCATTTTGAAGGTGAACAACTCGGACGTGCTCGCGGCGGTCCCTCATCCGAACTCGGCGATCACGTCGACCGTCGAGGACGCGCTGCGCCTCGGCTGCGCGGCGATCGGCTACACGATCTACCCCGGATCGGGCGCGCGCAACGAGCAGTACGAGAACCTCCGCGAGCTGACGCTCGAGGCCAAGCGCGTGGGCCTGGCCGTGGTGACCTGGGCGTATCCGCGAGGCTCGAAGATCTCGAAGGACGGCGAGACCGCGGTGGACGTGTGCGCGTACGCCGCGCAGATCGCCGCGCAGCTCGGCTCGCACATCATCAAGGTCAAGCCCCCGAAGGCGCACCTCGAGGTGCCCGAGGCGAAGGCGGCCTTCGAGAAGGCGGGGATCAAGATCGACACGCTGGCCGATCGCACGCGCGAGGTCGTCCGCAGCGCCTTCGGCGGAAAGCGCATCGTGATCTTCTCGGGCGGCGAGGCCAAGGGCACCGAGGCGGTGCTCGAAGAAGTGCGCGAGCTGGCCGCGGGCGGCGCGTTCGGCTCGATCATGGGCCGCAACGCGTTTCAGCGCCCGAAGGCGGACGCGCTCAAGCTGCTCGGCGACGTGATGGACATCTTTGCGAAGGCGCCCTGAGCGCGCGTCGACGCGCGTTGGTGACGGCGATTCTTCGCGGGGGGAGTGCTTCGAAGCTTGCAATGTCCGGGTCACGAGCGATCATGCGCGCTTCGGACCTGTGTGCTGTTTCTCAACGATTCTGAATGAACTGAAACTGATTCGAGAGGGCGATTTCAATGACCTATGACCAGAGGCCCTTCCGCGGAGCGCGCGATGAGCGCAGCTCGCAGCAGAGCGGAAATGTTGACCCGAAGCTCCGTGAGTTGCTCGGGTTCTTGAGGGACACATGCCGAGAAGTCGCGGTGCGGATCGACCGCTACCTCGGCGACGAGCGCCCTGCGTTTCGCAGCGCGTACGGCGAGCGCGATGGCCGTGACAGCCGCGATGGCCGTGACAGCCGCAACGACCGCAACGACCGCAACGACCGCGGTGATCGCGGCTACGGCAACGACCGTGGCTACGCGAGCAACGCGGGCCGCTTCGCCGAGCCTCCCCGCGCGCCGCGCACGCACGGCGGCGACGCTCCCGAGGTGCACGACGGGCTCGAGAAGCTGCGCGAAGAAGCGCGCCGCGTGTCCGACGACGCGCCGGACATGGAGCCTGCGAAGCTGCGTTTGCTGATCGAAGCGATCACCGCGGAGACCCGCGCGCAGCAGTCGCGCGCGGACGATCCGGACGACCAGGACCTGGCGGCCAAGATCCTCCGCACGCTCACCGCGGTGGTGAGCGAGCACCGCCCGGGCCACGTGTACGGCCTGGCGCGGCACCACACGGCGGACTGGTCCGACGTGGCGCGACGCGCGCGCGACGACCTCGCGAGCGGCAACTTTCACCGCGCGCGCCCCGAGGACAGTTCGGTGCGCACGGTGCGTGAAGTCGACGACGCCGACGTGGGCTGATCAGCGCGCGCGAGCGCGGCGGGGGGATCGAGACGGGGGGATCGAGGCGGCCGTGCGCGGCGCGCTCATCGCAGCGGTGGGGGCGCGAAGCACAGCGCTCTGCGTGGTGGCGGGCGTCGCGCGGCTGGCGGTGATGGCGCGCTCGAGCTCGCGCTCGGCCGAGTCGATCGTGGCGCGGATCGCAGGGTCGCGTTCGGACTCGCGTGCGCGCGCGAGGATCGCTCGCGCTTCGGGGCGCGCCGAGCGGGCGATGGCCCACGCGGCGGCCTCGCGGTGGTCGCTCGCCAACGATCCGAGAAAGCGCTGCGCGACGGTGAGCTCTGCCCACGCGATGCACAGGCCGTCGAGGGCCGCGCGCAGGACGAGCGGGTGCGGCGCAGGGCCGTTGGCGAGTCGCTCGAGCGCAGCGCGCGCTTCGGGCGCGGGCGCGAACGTGCGGATCGCCGCGGCCGCGCGGGCGCGGACGAACTCGGGGCGCTGCGGGTCCTCGGCGAGCGAGACGAGCGTGGGGATGCTGCGCTCGCTCCACGCGCGCACTTCGGTGGCCGACGGGCCGTGCTCGACGCCCGAGAGCGCGGCGACGATCTGCTCGGGTGTGGCGTCGGCGAGCGCGCCCGAAGCGTTGGCGATGAGCGCGAGCGCGAGCGCTGCGAGCGAAGTGCGGAGCCGCATGGGACAGTGAGTCTACAACGCCGGGCGAGCGGTGGCTCGGCGGGAGCAATGCCTCGCGCACCTGGGCGACGAACCTGCCAACACGCGGCGCTGCGCCGGGCCGAGCACGGGGCGGTGTGCGCATGAACTGTCTGTAAAAATGCTGACCAAAGTGCGTTCTCCTGCGCTGGCTCTCTCGCTGGCCTCGAAGCTGCAACGCTCTCGGGCGAACGTCCACGGAGGTCTCGGATGCGACTCGTCTCTGCGCTGGTGTTGCTCGCTTCGGTCACGGTCGGCTGCGTCGAATACGGAGAAGACTACGTGATGCTCGGCGAGCACGAGCACGAGGGGACGACGGGCG
>JAAFIF010000066.1 GCA_013298625.1 Myxococcales bacterium | reverse complement strand
CTATTTCCGAGCGCTTCAGCATGCTGAGCCGCCGCCCTTGCGCTCTGCGCGGGGGCGGGGCGCGCGGTAGCGCGGGTGGGGGCCGCGCACCGCTCGCTCACCGCCCGCACGATCCGCAATCACACCCCTTCAAGCTCGAGCGCGTCGCCGGCCACGATGCTCGTCTGAATTCAGCGCCATGGCCTTGCGGTATTCTTCCGCGAACGAAATAGCGAATCGATCACCAATGACCGAAGGAGCCGCGGACCCATGTCGTACGACTGCCTGTTCAATCTCCTTGAGGAGTGCCTGCTCGGCAGATTCAACGGACTGCAGAAGACGCAAGTACTCATCAACAGAGTCAACCAAACGCCCCACCATATTACGGATAACGGTTGAGCACGTATACCACAAATTGTCTCGCACATAGCTTGGCCGCGGACCGTCGATACAAAGCCCCTCGAGCGTGTCCAGCACGGCGGCTACCACCAGCCCGCTGAATCCGTCGCCGACAAACTCTACGAGGCTGCCGAAGTGAGCGTCGACCGCGTCGAAGATCTGCTCCAGTTCGACCAACGTCACAGTTCGACAGTTCAACGCTGCTCGCGCGTCCCGAAGGATCCCGTCGACCGCCTCGAAAGCCAGCCGCTCCTGCGCTGTGAGCCACATGTACTTCTGCAATTGAAGCAATCGATGGAGCGCAGTGATCAGGACCAACGACTCCGACGCGGGATCCAGCGCAGAGAACGGTGATCTCGTAGGGACCGAAGGCGCAGAAGAAATCATCTCGATGGACTCCCGCTCTGATTCACGAATCGAACAAGCAAAGGCACCCCAGCAGCGCCCGACACCGTCGTCCCGTCATCGTCTGCGCTTGTCGCATTCGCCGGCGAAGACTTCCAGCCCCGCTTCACCCTCTTTCGCTCTCGCCCCGCTCTGTTAGCCTCCCCGCCCATGAACGCAGCCACTCACTGCCTCTGAGCGTCGATCGCGCTCGGAGGTTCCGAGCCCGAACGAACGCCCGCGATGTGACCTCCGTGCCAACAACGGGTCCACGGAGGATGCGCGCGCCATCGCTGCCATCACTCCAACAGACCCGGCACAGGTACATCCATGAGCACTCTCAACGAAGCGGACTTCGCATCCTCCCTCGAGCGCGTGGCCAAGGTCGCCGCGCAACACGCCCAGGACGTCGATTCGCGCGGGAGATTTCCTGCTGAATCGATCGAGGCCCTCCGCGCCGAAGGGCTCCTCGCGCTCTTCTCGGACACGTCCGTCGGCGGCATGGGCGGGACGCTCGAGCACGCCGCGCGCGCGGTCGAGCGCATCGCTCGCGAGTGCGCCTCGTCGGCCATGGTGCTCTGCATGCACTACTGCGGCACGGCCGTGATCGAGAAGCTCGGCGCCGAGTCCGTTCGCCGCGAAATCACCGCAGGAAAGCACCTCTCCACGCTGGCCTTCTCCGAGCAAGGCTCGCGCAGTCACTTCTGGGCGCCCGTCAGCACGGCGACGAAGGTCGACGGAGGCGTGCGGCTCGACGCACACAAGAGCTGGGTCACGGCCGCCACCGACGCCACGGCGTACGTGTGGTCGAGCAAGCCCATCGGCTCGGAGGGAGCCTCGACGATCTGGCTCGTCCCGCGCGGGGCGAAGGGCCTCAAGATCGCGGCGGCGTTCGACGGCCTCGGGCTGCGCGGAAACGACTCGGCGCCGGTCGTCGCCGAGGGCGTGGTGCTGCCTGAGTCCGCGCGGCTCGGCGCGGACGGCGCCGGGTTCGACGTGATGATGGGCGTGGTTCTGCCTGTGTTCTCGATGCTCAACTCGGCGTGCTCAGTGGGGCTCATGGAGGCCTCCGTGGGCCGCGCGATCGCGCACGTGACCGGGACGAAGCACCAGCACTTGAACAGCAGCATCGCGGACCTCCCGACGGTGCGCGCGTACCTCTCTCGCGCCAAGCTCCGCGCGGACGCCGCGCGATGCCTCTGGCAAGACTCGCTCGCGGCCCTCGCGACCGGGCGCGCCGACGCGCAGCTGCGCGTGCTCGAGTGCAAGGCCCTCACAAACGAGTGCGCGCTCGAGGTGACCGACCTCGCGATGCGCGTCTGCGGCGGCGCTGCGTTTCGCAAAGAGAGCGGCGTCGAGCGGGCGTTTCGCGACGCGCGCGCGGGCTTCGTGATGGCGCCGACCAGCGACGCCCTGTACGAGTTCATGGGCCGCGCGCTCGTGGGCCTTCCGCTGTTTTGATTGGAGAATCGCTGATGAAACGCGTTTCTTCTGCGCTCACGCTCGGCGCCGTCGCGTACGACGCCAAGGTCGTCACGATCTGGGACGGCTTCGTGCAATGGTTCGCCTCGCGCGGGCTCGCCTTCGACTACGTGCTCTACACAAACTACGAGCGCCAGGTCGAAGGGCTCTTTCTCGGCGAGCACGACGTCTCGTGGAACTCTCCGCTCGCGTGGCTTCAAGCCGAGCGCCTCGCGCGCAAGCTCGGCCGCACCGCGCGGGCGATCGCCATGCGAGACAGCGACCAGGACCTGCGCAGCGCCATCCTCGTGCGCGCGGACGGACCTGTAAAATCCCTCGCGGATTTGACGGGACGCCGCGTCGCCTTCGGCGCGAGCGACTCGCCGCAAGCGACCATCCTCCCGAAGCTGCACCTCGCCGAGAACGGCGTGGACCCCGATCGAGACATCACCGCGCAGCTCTTCGACGTCCTCGTCGGAAAGCACGGCGACCACATCGGCGGCGAGCGCGACGCGGTCAAAGCGCTGCTCGCGGGCAGCGTCGACGCGGCGTGCGTGCTCGACGCCAACGTCCTCGGGTTCTCGCGAGACGGGACCGTCCCCTCGGGGGCGCTGCGCACGCTGGCGCTCACCGAGCCGTATGATCACTGCAATTTCACGGTCCTCGACGACACGCGCGCCGTTGACGTGAGCCGCTTCGCCGAGCTCTTGCTGTCGCAAGACTACGGCGACCCCGTGGTGCGACCGCTGATGGACCTCGAGGGGCTCAAGGCGTGGCGCGTGGGGCGCACTGCCCTCTATGCGCCGCTCGAGCGCGCGATCGATCGCTTCGGCACGATCGAACACTGGCTCTCGGAGCACGCATGACCGCGCACGCCGCGCTGGACCTGAGGGACCTCGGCCTCGACCGAGGGGGGCACATCCTGGTCCTGCGCGCGCTGCGCGAGCTGGGCCCCGGCCGCCCCCTCGCCGTCACCGGAGGGCACCCCGACCTCGGGCTGCAGCTCTCGGTCATGGCGCGCGAGGGGGGCCATTCTGTCACTGAAAACACAGGGACTTCACCGGGCGAACGCAAGACGTTCACCGTGGTGGCGGGCCCCGCGCTCGACGCGCGCGCGCGGGGCGCCGCGCGGGCGGGCAGCGCCGTGCACAGCCGCGATCACCGGGGCGTGAGCGATCGCGCCGATGAGCGATGGGGCGTCGCCGCGCGCGGAGCGATGGTCGAAGCGGGCGCTCCCCGATGGGACTTCTCGCTCGACCGCGCGGAGGTCGTCTGGACCGACGACGCCAAGAAGCTCTACGCCCAAGCGGCGGCGGCGCAGTGGGATCCCGAGACCGCGATTCCGTGGGACGCGCCCATCACGCACCCGCCCGCCGTCGAAGAAGCGGTCGTCCAAGTCATGACGTACCTCGTCGAGAACGAAAACGCCGCGCTGCTCGTCCCCGCGCGGTTTCTCGGGCGAATTCACCCGCACTACCGCGAGGTCGTGCAGCTCATGGCCATCCAGATCGCCGACGAAGCCAGGCACGTCGAGGTCTTCACGCGCCGCGCGCTCTTGCGATCGAGCGAGATGGCGCTCTCGACCGCTGGGGGACAACGCTCGCTGCAGACCCTCTTCGAAGAGACGGACTTCGTGTTGGCCACGATGCTCTTGTCCGTCCTCGGCGAGGGGAGCTTCGTCGACCTCTTGCGCTTTCTGCACGAGCACGGCCCGGACGAAGTGACCCGCACGATCGCGGACCTGACGGCGCGCGACGAGAGCCGGCACGTCGCCGCGGGCATGGCCCACGTGCGCTGGGCGATCGAGCAGCAGCCGCAGGATCGCGGGCGAATTCGAAGCGCGATCGAGCAGCGGCACCAGGCCCTTCAGCACACGAGCGGGCTCAACGCCGAGGTGTACGACGCGCTCGTCTTGCTCGCCGCTGGCAGCTTCGAACCCGAGGACATCGCGCGCGGGTTCGACGCCGTGCAAGCGCTGCAACGACGGATGCTCGAAGGGCGCACGCGCAGGCTGGCGCGGCTGGGCTTCAGCGAGAGCGAAGCCGAGTCACTGGCGGGGCTGCACACGCGCAATTTTATGTGACGATATTCAACCCGCCGCTCAAAGAACGGTGAAGAACTCGACCTGGTTGCGGATGCTCACGGAGAACGACGAGCCCGCGACGGCGCCCGCGGGCTGCACGGAGTTCGCTCGGATCACGCGGACGCGCTCGTTGGTGGCGGTCCCGGGCGCCGAGCGCAAGCGGTTGGCGGGGATCTCTCCGGCGCCGCGGTCGGGGGTGATCGTGGTGTTGTACTCGCGGCTCTCGAGGCGGACGGTGGCGGCGCCCGCGGTGTTCCATCGGACCGAGAGGGCCTCGCGGGGGTTGACGTTTTGGCGCTCGGTCGGCGCGTCGATGCGGTGAATCCCAGGGCCGACGACGGTGACGCCCTGCACGCGGTCCGAGCCCGAGGTCACGTCCAGCGAGTACGTCTGGCAGTAGCTCGCTTGCGTGCCAGCGTAGTTGCCGTCGCCCATCGCGTCGGTGAGCGAGACCTCGCCGCAGCTCGATCGCACGATCACCGTCGCGCCCGTCACCGCCGCCCCGCCTTTGGTCACGCGCACGGCGAAGTCCGTGTTGAACTCGCTCGCCGTCGAGCCGTTGTTGACCGTCTCGCTCGCGCTCACGTTGCCGTCGACGCGCAGCGTGTTCGAGCCAGATCCAGGGGAGTTTCCAGTGGAAGGGCCGCACGCAGAGAGGGCTGCGATGGCGCTCGCGACGGCGACGAGAGTAGTGCGCATGCGCGCGAGTGTACGAGAAGTCACGGAGCCGTTGTCACTCTCCGAGCGCGCCTCGCAAGTGGGCCAGGTGCATCTTGCGCTCGGCCCCGTGCGCGAGCAGCAGCTCGGCCAACGGCAGGTCGTCCTCGACCACGACGCCGAGGGGCTTGCTCGTGTCGAACAGCGCTCTGCCCGCTTCGATCAGCGTCCGCGCATACTCGAGCCGCGCCACCCGAAAGGGAAACACCCCCGGATGCAGCGGGTTGGCCCGCGCGAACCCCAAGCCCGCCCGCGACGGATCGCTCGGGTCGAAGAGCCCCAGCAAGTGCTGCCCCGTCATCGCGCGCCAGCCCGCGAGCTGCCCGGACGGAAGCCCCCACGCGCGCTCAACCGCGCTGTCGTCCTGCGGCTCGATCACCCGCGCCGCGATGATTTCGTGTGTCTCGGGCAGGGACGCGACCCGCTCCCAGGGCAGCCGCAGGGCGTGGCTCTCGTAGGCTTTTCGCAGCCCGCAGCGCTCGTACAAGCGCAGCGCGGGGACGTTGTCGACCTTCACGTTGAGGCACCAGTGACGGCACCCCGCGGCGCGCAGCTTCGCGGCGATCGCGCTCATCAGCGCGCCACCTGCGCCCTTCGCCCGGGCGTGCTCGTCGATCACCACGACGCGCACGTAGCCCGTGTCCGCGAGCGCATCGACGATCGTGCAGCCGATCGGGGGCTCGTCGGGCGGGCCAAACAGCGAGAAGCGGTGGACGTACTGCGTGCGATACTGCTGCTCGTCCGGCAGCGGATCGCCCGTTTTCAACTGCGGAAGAAAGCGCGCGAGCCAGGGGTAATCTTCGTCGCGCGCGGGCCTGAGGACGGGCGGTAGGGCCATCGGAGACCTCTCGCTGTAAGCAGCGGGCGCGACGCTGTCAGCGGGCGTGCCATTGTTTGTCACGGAGCAAACGATCACCCCTCGCATTGAGCGCAGGGACGGCTACACTCCGCGGCCCTTCTGCCAATGTCCCACGGACTGCGTCTTTTGGGTGACGCACGCGACCTCGCGCCGCTGCGCACCCTCGTCGACGTCGCGCCCTCGCTGCTCGATGCTGCATGGACTGAGATCACCGCCGAGGGAAGACCCGGCAGCGTGATCGTGTCCGTGAAGCTCGACGGCAAGACCGCGGCGACCCTTCAATCCCGCGGCTGCGACGTCGTTCGCGTCCGCTCGAACAAAGCATCGGTTACCGTCTCGCCGCTCGCTGAGAACAAAGAGAGCGAGAACTGGCCATTGGCCAACGGCCGCGACGCGGGGACGCTGCTCGAGGCGCTCAGACCGTACCGGGCGCACGGCGATCCCGTCGTCGAAGAGGCGGTGTTCTGGGTTCCTGTTGAGTCGCCGGGCGCGCAGCGGACCGTCGAGCGGCTGCTCGCGCTCGGGCGCGACGACGTGACCGTGTCCGAGTGGGACGAGCGCGGCCAGCGAGTGCTCGTCCTGCGCGCGCCCAACCCGCCGATGTACTTGCTCATGCGCGCCCGCGAAGAGCCGCACGAGGGCGTCAGGGCGTACGCGCGCGTCGAGGGCGGGCTGTGGATCGAGTGGGGCTACGAGCACCCGCTGCCCGCGGTCGCCGCGCGCACCCTCGGAAAAGCAGGGCGCTCGGCCTTCGTCGAGCACACGGGGCGCTGGCGCATCGCGCCCTCGCCGTGGAGCGAGCGGTCGATCTTCGACGCGGTGATTCCGCAGATCGACGCGGCGCGGATGGACCTCGAGAAGAGCGACGGTGAATCGCGGTTCACCGTCAACCTTCGGCTCGCGTACGCGCCGGACGCCGTGGCCGAGCTGTGGGTGCTCGACCCGTCGCAGTTCGCCGCGCTCGAGTCGTTTGTCGAAGTCTCGAGCGCCGACGAGCTCGCGCGCTTCACCGTCGCGCGCATGGAGGGCCCCCGCGGCGTCGTGTACGTCCTGCGCGAAATGGTGCGCCCCAACGCCTCTCGCTTGGGCACGCGCGTCTCGGATCTGCTCGAGCTGCGCGGCTACGCGAGGGTCGCCGCGACGGACAATTTGTACCTGCCCGTGGGCCGAAGGCTCGCGCCCGTGATGCGCCGCGACGAGCTGCGCAAGCTGCTCGGGCTCGACCGCGCCCAAGCGGTGATCGTCCACGAAGACACCGACGGAATCGCCCTGTTTTCGCTGGTCAACGTCGACGAGGTCCCCCTCTCGCGCTGGGTCGAATACGTGGCCACCGACCGTCGCTACGTGCTCGACAAGATGATGGAGACCATGGTCTTCGAGCTCCCGGGCGTCGCGATCGCCGCGCGCCCGAAGGCCGAGCGCGAGCGCAAGACCAAGGACCGCGACGCGGACGTGGCGGACACCCGGCCGCCGACGCCGGTGCGCACCGTGCGCAAGCCGCAGGTGGTCGTCCCAGAGGCCACGCAAGTGGTCGAGGTCAGCGAGGACGAGGCCAAGCTGCGCGAGCAAGCGCGAGAGCTCGAGACGAAGATCGCCCAAGGAGGCTGCGACGAAGCCGCTTCGTGGCGCGAGCTCGGAGAGATCAAGCTCAAGCTCAGGCAGGGCGACGAGGCCGCGCAGTGCCTCGAAGCGGCGATGTTTCACGGGGCGCTCGACGCGGACGGCGCCAGCGCGCTCGCGGGCCTGCGTCGCAAGGCGCTCAACGCCAAGGGGACGCCCGAAGAGCTGGTCGACCTCGCCGTGCGTCGGGTGTTGATCCCCGCCGAAGCGTCGATGCTCGGCGCGGGCGCGCTGGACTTGCTCGCGCGCGGCGACGGGACGTTCGACATGATCGCGCAGCAAGTGGTGCAGCGGTTCAGCGAGCCGGACCTCCCCGTCTCGCGGAGGCTCGCGTGGCTGCTGCTCTCGACGGTTAGCCGTCGGGCTAACGATCGTTTGGGCCTGACGCGCTCCAAAGAGAAGCTGCTCGGCGGGATGAACGAGCGCGGGCTGCACGAGGTGTACGACCTGCCGGGCTTCGTGCGCTTTCACCTGGCGCTCGACGCGGCGAGCGACGGGCTGGGCAGCTCGTCGCGGGCCGATCAGATCGCGGCGCTCGACGCGCTGTGGAGCAAAGCGGTCTCGACGCAGATCAAAGAGCTCGACGCCAACGCGTGCTTCGTGCGGCTGCTGTTCGCCGTGGGCTTCACGCGCGTGGGGGCCGCGGGGCGCGCGAAGGACCTGGTGGCGCAGGTCGAGTCCGAGCTGCCGGCGTTCGACGCGGGCGCAGGAGCAGTGGGGGACCCGAACCCCATTCTGTTCAGGCTCTACATCGCGCGGCTCGCGCACATGGCGACGCAGGGCAGCGCCGAGTCGTGGGAGCGCGAGGTCGAGTCGATCATGAACGCCGTCCCCGAAGCGCGGCGTCGCGATCGGGCCGAGCTGTTTCGCAAGCGAAGCGAGTGGCTGCGCTCGGGCAACCCGACAGAGATCCGCCCCTCGTGGCAGCACCGCGCCGCAGAGGACGCGCTGAAGGCGGGCGAAGCCGATCCGCCCACGCTGCCGGACGCGCTGGCGAAGGTGTTCGAGGCGCCCGCGCTGTTCGACCACGAGCGCACGGACGCGATCGAGCGCGCGCTGAAGGCCTCTCTGCGCACGGGCAACGAGCAGGTCCTGGGCGCGGCGCTGGACGCGGCGACGCCGAGGCTCGAGGCGATCGCGATCTTGGGGCACCGCGCGAGCGCGATCGGAGCGTGCTTGCAGGCCGCTGCGACGCTGGGCGACGCGACGGCGGTCGAGAAGCTGCTCGACCGGATCGTGCTGATCGCGAGCACGCCGGACCAGACGCTCTCGGTGCGAGATCTGTTGTTGGCGGTCACGCCGGGCATCGCGGCGCTGCGCAAGATGGGCGCGGGCGACGCGGCTGCGCGGCTGCTCGACGCGCTCTCGCCGATCGCGGCGAAGAGCTCGCGCGACGCGCTGCGGCTGCGCTCTGCGCTGGCCGAGGGGTTCTTGCAGCTCAAAGAGTCCGAGCGGGCGCTGGACCTGCTCGACACGACGATGGACGACACGCTGACGGGCTCGCTCGACTACAACGGGCGGCACGACGCGATGTCTGCGGCGCTGACGGCGATGCGACGCTGGCCGGTGAGCGCGCGGGCGCCGCGGTGCGAGAAGGTCTTCGACGTGATCGAGTCGTTCGGCGACAACTTCACGACGCGGCGCTTCTACGCGACGTACAAGCTCTTGGTGATCGAGAAGCTCATCGACGCGGTCACCGACGAAGTGACGCTGCGTAGCGACAAGATTCGCACCTTCCTCGACGGCGAGGAGCAAGTGGTGCGACGCAAGGTACTGGCTGACTGGAGGTCTCTGTGAACTGGACGCTCGAAGAGCTCGAGCCCGAGATCGATGCGATCCGCGCTCGAATCAATCAGCACCGTCGTGTGCTCAACGAGTACTTCGTGAACCGTCAGGACGAGATCGACCTGGCCGTGACGTGCGCCGCCGCGCAAGAGCCGTTGCTCTTCGTGGGGCTGCCCGGGACGGCCAAGAGCGACCTCGTGGTGAAGTTCGTCGAGAGCATGGGGCTCGGCGAGGACGACTACTTCGAGTACATGCTGACGAAGTTCACCGAGCCCAGCGAAATCCTGGGTCCGATCGACATCGACCTGCTCAAGCAAGGTCGCTTCATGCGCCGCACGAAGGGAAAGCTCCCCGAGGCCAAGGTCGCCTTCCTCGACGAGATCTTCAAGTCGAACAGCGCGATCTTGAACACGCTGCTGACCATCGTAAACGAGCGCAAGTACTACCAGGACGGCGAGCCGACGCCGGTGGCGCTCAAGATGTTGTTCGCGGCGACCAACGACATCCCCGAGCAGAGCGAGCTCGACGCGCTGGCGGATCGCTTCGTCGTGAAGGTCGAGACGAAGCCCGTGAAGGACACGCACTTCTCCGAGCTCATCGACGCGGGAATCATGAACGAGGTCTACCGCGCGACCGAGCAGAAGCCCTGGGCTCGCGGCGGCGCGCGGTTCGAGGACTACCTGAAGTTCAAGCGGTACATGGACCTGTCGTTTGGCGCGCGAGGGTCGGGTCAGGCCGATCGCGAGGCGTGGTTTCCGCAGACGGTGTTCGCAGAGATGCGCAGGATCGTCCGGACGCTCGAGACCGAGGACAAGATCTTCGTGAGCGATCGCAAGCTGGTGAAGCTCTACAAAGTGATCCGCTCGCGGGCGTTTCTCTTTCACGGCGGCGCGGTGCAGCACCCGGATTTGATCCTGCTGGCGTACTCGGGCAACAAGCGCCACGAGCTGCCGGCGGTGCAAGAGAAGGTGCGCGCGCTGCTCGGGCTCGGGACGACGTCGTCTACGTGACAGTCGTACGCACAGTGATTTCGGCCACACGTTGAAAACAAGCACAGAGAATCCATGGCCCGCGACCTGACCCGTGACCAGCTCTCGCTCGCGCTGCGCGCGTGGGCGTACTTCGTCGGCGGCGGGACCGAGACGCTGCGCGAGGGCGTGGCGGCGGCGATCCCGTGGCTCGAGGCGCGGTGGGACGCGGGGGACGACCACGTTCCGCTGACGCTGGTGCACGACTTGGGGCACTTGCTGCTGAGGGGCCGTGATTTTCGCTTCGCGAGCGCCCGCGACCTGGCGAGCTGGCCCGAGCACGAGCGCGCCGCGCGCATGAGCTACGAAGACCGCGTCCTCGGTCGCTGGGCGGTGGACCCCTCTGTCACCGACGCGCACATCGCCATCGCCGGAATGAACCCACGCGCCCGCGCCGTCGCCGTCGCCCACGCCGTGGGCCTCGCGCTCGCGGGCCCGCTGCGGCCGATCAGCGAGCTTGCCACGGCCAACCCCGCGCACCTGCGCGCGCTCTCGGCGGCCTTCGTCGAAGCGGTCCCCGAGCGGCACGACGCGTGGGGCGACGAGGCGCCGGACGAGTACTGGCGCCAGTGGGCGCGCGAGCAAATCGACCTGGCCGTGGCCGCGCTGCCGTCGGCGGGGCGCTTGTTCAAGCCCGAGGACCTCTGGGAGATCGCGCACCTCGAGCGGCTCCCGAGCGACTCGGCGCGCATGGCCCTGCGCGAGGTCAACACGTACGCGCTCAGCGTCGGTCCCGTGGCGCCGACGGTGGCGCTCGGGATTCGTCGACGGGCCCGAGAGGTTCCCGTCGACGCAGAAGAAGCGGACCAATATCCCGCAGGCGGGTTCGACGCGATCTCGACGAAGGGCGTCTTCGAAAACCTCGTCCGCTCGGAGGTCGCGTACGTCGGCGAAGGCGCGCACGACGGAATCGACCTCTTCGACGTCCGCTTCGCCGAAAACGAGCTGCTCTTCTACACCCGCGACGAGAGCCCGCTGCTCGACGCGCGCAGAGACGTCGTCTTCGTCTTCGATCGGCCTGCAGAGCAGCGGTTCAAGCTCCCGTCGCTGCCCGCGCAGACGCTGATCCTCTCGCAGGCGCTCGCGTTCGCGCTGCAGGCGGACCTCGTCCGCGTGTTCGGCCCGACGGGGTCGAAGTCGAAGTTCGTGTGGGTGGTCGAAAACGACGCCGACCGCGAGGCAGCGCGCGAAGAGCATCAATTGCTCTCATTTCTGCTCAACGCCGAGGTGGCGCACCGCCGCGTCGAGCTGTCCGTGGTCGAAGGCTGGGAGCAAGTCCCCGAAGCGGGCCGAATCGTGTGGTCCCCACGGGCCGAGCCGACTGATCAGCGGCGGCTCTCGTGGGTGCGCGTCGGGCAAGACCTCTGGCGCGTGGGCGATTCGTTGATCGACCTGCGCGAAGAGGGAGCCGCGCGCGCGCTGGCGGACATCGTGTTGCTCGCGATCGCCAAGGGCGAGCCGCGGCCGATGAAGAAGAAGAAGGCCGCGGGCGCGGCGAGCGGGCCGAAGCGTTGACGAAGGGGAGCGCTGGACTTCTCCAGCGCGATCGAGCGTTGAGCAACGCTGTGCCAAAGGGGGGCCTCGCTCGGGCGCGATGTCGCGATGGCATACGGGGATCGTCGGTGATGGACCCGGTGAATTCGCAGCGAATCAACGAAAGCTCACAGACGGCACGCTGCGTGCTTTTTGTTCAACGCGAATGAACCAGAACACCAGCAGATGGGTCCGTCGCGCGATCGGCGCGATGTGGGGGCTGTGGATCGTCGGCGCGGCCGGGTGCGCTCCAGCGATGAACGCGCAGGACGCGGGCGTCGAAGCGGGCAGCCCCACGGCGGACGCGGGCACGTGCTCGGCGCTCGGAACGACGTGGGCGGCGGGCGAGTTTTATTTCGACGGCTGCAACACGTGCATTTGCCAGCCGAGCGGCGTGGCTCGGTGCTTCGCGAGGGCTTGCGGCGGCGACGGCGGGGGGCCGCGGCCGTTTCAGCCAACGGGGCCGGACATGTGCGCGCCGCAGCAGCGGCAGGTGCAGGTCATCGAGTACGAAGTGCGGTATCCCTGCGGGATTCCCGGCGGCCCGGTGGGGGTGCGCGACGGGCGGTGCCAATCGCTGTGCGAGCCCGCGAGCATGGGGGCGAGCGAGAGCACGTTCCAGTGCGCGCGCACGACGGACCCGCAGGTGGTGCTCTGCCTGCGGGACTACATGCGAATTTGAAGCAAGACCGCGACGGTGGTCATTCGCGGGGTCTGTGGTCGTGGTTCTTCGTCGCGCCATTCGCGACGTAGATTGCCCTCCTAACAGGCTGACAGCGCGGTAATTGTTGGGCCAATGAAGGCCTCTACGGGCCTCATCCACGCTCGATCACCGCACCAATTCGACCTTCGAGGCCCTCGAGATGTCCCATTGACCGCATAAACTGTGCCGATTCAGGCCCGTCGCAAGGTCGGCCACAATACAATTCATGCCATCCACGGCCGAAGCGCGCGCGTCGACCCGCAAATCCACGCCTTCGATGGCCTACGAAGACCCTGGCGACGCGTCGATCTATGCCTCGTAAAACCACTACCGCGACGGGGTTCGTAGTGTTCCGAGTGCGCGGCAGTGGTTTGACTTGATTTCAACGGTCTTTCGATCACCTGTTCCGCTCCGCGCGTCTTCGACGCTCGTCGCGGGCGCGGTATAGCCCTCGGCGCGGGCGCGACAACGCGCGAATCCATGGTACGACCTCCCTATGCTTATTCGGGGACGGTGGCTGACGGTCAGCGCGGTCTTCGCGCTCGGGTTGCTCGCGGCCAGGCCTGCGCACGCGCAGGACGCGGCGCCGCGGTTTCGAATCGGAATCGGGACGCACGGCGGCTACGCGCGCTATGGCTCGGGCGAAGGCGCGGGCGCGCTGATCGCGGGCTACCTGCGCGCGGGCGTGCAGGTGAGCGACCTGTTTGCGGTCGAAGCGCAGGGCGCGGGCGCGATGCTGGGGTTGATGGGCTACTGGCGCGCCAATGTGTATGCGGATTTCACCGTTGGGCGATTCGTGAGCTTCGCCGTCGGACCGACCATCAACGCGGGCGCGTACGGCGAGTGGAGCGGCGCGATGGCTGGGGCGAGCGCTCGGGTGACCGCGCTTCCGTTTGCCTATCGGCACGCAGACGGCGTGCGCTCGGCGCTCTCGATCAGCGTCGAAGCGGACCTCGGCGCGTCGTGGCTCGAGGGGTGCGGGCACTGCACGTCGACGTATCGCAGCGCGGCGCCGCAGCTCTCGTGGGGGCTCTACGGCTCGCTGGGCTATTTGCGGTTCTGAGTCGCGGTCATCCCTTCGCCTTCGGGGCGCTCTTCTTCGCGGGGGATTCGCGGTAGAGCGCGCGGGCGAGCAGCGAGAGCAGCTTCTTGGCCTCCGAAGCGAACTGCTCGACCTGCGCGGAGGTGCGGGCGCCGAGCGGGAGGGCGTAGAAGCGCTGCTCGATTCCGAGGACGACGGTCTCGAGCGCGTCGAGCGCTTCTTGAGGAGATACGCGCAGGCGCGAGGCGTCCATTCCTTCGACGAGCTTGTGCGCGTCGCGCGAGACCAGCGTCTGATGAATGCGCCGAACGTCGTCGCGCAGCGGCTTCGGCGCGTGGACGAGCGAGACCATCAAGAACCGAAGCTGCCGGGGGTCTTCGCGAAACATCGCGAACTTTCGCTCGGTCCACGCGAGCACGCGCGCGAGCAGGTCCGGCGGCGCCTCGGCCATCACGCGGTCGTACTCGAGCCGCGCGCGCTCGATCGTGTGCTCGGCCACTGCGAGAAACAGCGCGTCCTTGCTGCCGAAGTGATGAAACACCAGCGCCTTGGCGACCCCGGCGCGCTCGGCGATGGCGGCGGTGGAGGTTCCGTCGAAGCCGCGCTCGGCGAACTCGGTCAGCGCGGCGTCCAAGATGCGCGATGCTGTGTCTTTCGGGGGCTGTTCGGTCACGCGTCGATGTCTCTTCGCGCGAAGCGTACCCGAGCGACGAGCGCGAGCACGACGATCAACGGCGCGAGGGCCAGCGCGCGCAGCGGAAGCGCTCCGTTCGCCGCGACGTCGCCCGCGTCTGCGTAGGAGAAGGGCGAGAGCCGCGCGAGGGGACGCAGCTTGTCCGACGCGCGCGCCACCACCGCGAGACCGTAGAGCCCGAAGGCGAGGGCAGTGGCCTTGGACGCCGCCGATCGCGGCTGCGCGAGCGAGACCGAGAGCGCCAGAGACAGCGCGAAGAGCGCGCAGTGAATCAGCGAACTGCCAGCAAATACACTAACGAACGCCCCCTTGCGCGCGACCGCCACCCCGGCTCCGCCGTAGGCCAGCGCTGCCGAGAGCAGCATCACGACGTTGAAGCCCGCCACGCAGCCGAGGCCCACGATGCTCTTGGCTGCGACGGAGGTCGAGCGCGCGAGCGGCTGCGTGAAGAGCATCTCGCCCGTGCGCGTCGTGGCCTCGCGCGTGGCCAGCGTCGCGCCGAGCAGCGCTGCGTAGAGCGCTCCGACGATGGTGTAGAGCGAGGCGTTGGCCGCCAGGTAGCCGACGGGCTCGGTGAGGTTGGGGCGGTCGAGGCCGAACGCGAGCAGCATCTCGCGGGGCATCGCGGCGATCTTCTGCTCGAACGCGCTGCCGCGCTCGCTCATGCTCTTCTGCATCGAGAGGGTCATGGCGAGCAGCGCGCCCGTCGGCAGCGACCACGCGAGCAGCGAGCGAAACGAGAGCGCGAGCTCGTGCCGCGCGAGGCGCCCGAGCTGCGCGGACGACGAGAGCAACGCGGCGCTCACGAGCGCACCTCGGCGCGCGCGGGGTTGTACTCGCGCAAGACGAGCTCTTCGAGCGACAAGCGGTCGAGCACGACGTCGGTGAGCGCTCCGTCGCGGCAGTCCTTGGCGAGCGCCGCGAGCAGCGCGGGCAGCGGAGCGTCGGTCTCGAACTCGATCGCTCCGTCGCGCGGGCGCTGCTCGGTGAGCGCGAAGATCTCTGCTCTGTCGACGGGGCCCATCACCGCGCGCACGCGGCGGCGGCCCGAGGTGCGCAGCTCGTCCGCGCGCAAGAGCTTGACCAGGGCGCCGTCGCGCAAGAGCGCGAAGCGATCGCAGAAGCGCTCGACCTCCGAGAGCACGTGGGACGAGAAGAAGACCGTGCAGCCTCGGGCGCTCTCTTCGCGCACGAGCTCGAAGAGCGTGCGCTGCACGAGCGGGTCGAGGCCGTTGGAGGGCTCGTCGAGCACGAGCAGGTCGGGCTGGTGCTGCATCGCGGCGACGAGGGCGAGCTTCTTCTTGTTGCCGAGCGAGAGCTCGTCGGCGCGGCGATCCTGGTCGAGGTCGAGCCGCGCGCACAGGGCTTCGCGGCGCTGGGTGGTGTCTGCGCCGTGCAGCGATCCGAGCAGCGAGAGCATGGCGCGGACGGTCATCGCTTCGAACACGCCCGGGTCGCTCGGGACGTAGCCGATGCGCGCGAGGGCCTCTCGGGCGCGGTCGGGCTCGCACTCGAGGTCGACGCCGAGCACGCGGGCGACGCCGCTGGTGCGGCGAGAGAGGCCGAGCATGGCGCGGATGGCGGTGGTCTTTCCGGCGCCGTTGGGGCCGATGAAGCCGAAGACCTCGCCGGGGCCGACAGAGAGGCTCAGCGAGGCGACGCCGCGGCCTCCGGCGAAGCGCTTCGAGAGCTGGTCGAGATGGATCACGTCCACGATGGGGCAGCCTTTCGACAGGCGATCGCGTTGGTTAACCGATCGGTCAACGAGAGGCATAGCGGCGGTTAACCGATCGGTCAACCCCCGGGTCAACCGATCGCGGACGCGAGGCAAACAGGCCAGCGGCGACGGGCGCGGGCGGTGCGGCGAAGCGAGCGAAGGGCTGACGGCCCAGAGAGACGCGGTGTTCTCCACGGCGGGCTGGCAAACCGGCCGCTAGCGATGAGTGAAGGCGAAGAGCAAACGACCCAGTGAAGAAGCGGTCTTCTCCACGGCGGGTTGGCAAACCCGCCGCTAGCGATGAGTGAAGCCTCGCGTCGGAAGGTGCGCGAAGCGCGCGACCACGCTCAGCGGACGGAGCGACACGGCGTGCGATGCGCGCGGGCCAGACGAGGAGCGCCAATCTCTTCGCTGCGTGAGCGCGATTCGCGTCTTCGCTGGTTTGCACGCGGACGCGCACTCGACGCTGAGCGTGGTCGCGCTCAGCGCGACCTTCCGACGCGAGGCTTCGAGCGTCGTTAGCGGCGGGTTTGCCAACCCGCCGTGGAGAACACCGCGTTTCATCGGGTCCTTCGCTCGCGCGCTCCCCACACGATCTGCAATCACACCCATCTTCGATGCCGGTCGCGGGCGCAGTATTCCCCGCATGAGTGAATGATCGCGACGGTTCGCACGGGGATCTTCGCGGCACTGCCGCTGTCGCTGATTACAGCACGATCTCAGCATCGGAGTGGGGCACGTTGTCCTGGATCCACCAGACCCAAGCCCACGGAGGAAACGACAACACGGTGAACCCGCCGCGCTCGTTGTTGAAGCGCGTCTGCATGTTCGCGAATCTGCCGCGCAGGCACGCAGCAAACGGCTCGCACTCGGGCAAAAACCGGCCGCGAGACACCCATCGCACGGCTCCGTCGGGCGCGAGCAAGGCGTCGAAACGCGTTCCGCGACACGTCGAGCGCATGCTGCGCGTGAGCGCGAGGTCCTCGGCGCACTTGGTCGCGGTCGACCTCAGCACGGGCTGCACGGTCATCTGAAACACAAGCGCGTGCGTGCGACGAACGGCAGGCATGTAGAGCGACACCCGCAGGTAGTCTGCACAAAATGCTCGCGACTGGTCTTCAGCGATGTCCCAGCGCGGCGCATCGAGATCGAGGCAACGTTGCTCAGCGTCGAACCGCGCCGCGCGAGCCCTGGGCGCGCTCGCAGCCACGGGCGACGCGATCACGCGCGTCGCGTCGACCGTTCGGGCACCGCACGACGCGAGCAGCGAAATCGCGATGAGCTGCACGGCCGAAGAGCAGCGCGCCCTGCTCATGGAGCGCTCGCGTCGCTCACGAACACCGCTGTCGCGGCGTCGAACGGCGTCGATCCGCTCGTCTGAATCCACCACTCGTTGAGCGCCCGAATGCGCCTCGCCGCTTCGAACGGGTCTCGATCGCTGGCGACGAGTCGGCCGTTGACCAGCTCGAACACTGGCCATTCGCCAGGCGCGAACTCGATCGGCCAGCCAGCGAGCGGTGCACCTCGATAGCGGCGCGGATCGAACATCTGGGTGTGGTAGATCCACACTTGCCAGTCCTCGGGAAACTCGATCCACAAATCTCCGCATAGGCCAGTCGGTGCGATGCTCAGCGTGCGCAACTGCCCTTCGACGCACTGACTGAACGCGCTCGAGACGACAGGACGCACCTGCGCGAGCATGGGTGGCCCGCTATTGGCGCGCAGAAGAATCGCGAATCGCGGGGCAGGGTTCATGCTCCATTCGTCGTATCCGCGCTGCGAGAGGCGAGGCGCGCACGGGAGCGTCTGCGAGGCGATCTGACGATGCACTGCGAGCAGCTGCTCCGTGAATGGCGCTCCTCGAACAAGACCTGAAGGCAGCAAGACAAACGACTCTGCGGCCGCGGCCCTCGCGGAGTCGTCCGGCGGCGCGACAACGTGGTAGCGCGCCGCCTGATCGACGCGAGCGCCGACGGCCGAGTTCGTGTTCGGGTCGAACAAACGGGAGCCACAGTCGGCAAACAGCGGTGCGCGTGCCCGAGGCGGAGGATGAGGAGCGGACGTTGATCGCGGCAGAGCAGAGATCGAGGTCGGGATCGGCGAGGCGATTCTGCGCGAGCCGCAGTGAGTCGCCATCATCAGCCCCAGCGCGAGCGGCAAGGAGGCTGCGGCTGTCGAGCGAGCTGAGCAGGGACCGCGCAGGCCGGCTAACATCCCGCAAGTCCGATCGCGAGCATCATGATCGCGGCAGCTCGCGCGGGGATCTTCACGGTATTGCCTCTCGCAATCCTCGCATCACCGTCGCCTCGCGACCAGCCATCGCCCCCGTCGCCCTCTCCCGCGCGACCGGCGTAGCCACGGGGCCGCGGGCCCTGTACAAGCGCGCCCGCGATGATCCGACTCGATCAAGTCTCGAAGCAGCACGGCTCGCAGATCCTGTTTCTCGAAGCGTCGATGGGCGTCTTCAAGGGAGAGAAGATCGGCCTGGTGGGCCCCAACGGCAGCGGCAAGTCCACGATCTTTCGCTTGATCGTCGGGCAAGAAGAGACCGACGGCGGCCAGGTCTCGATCGATCGCGGCGTCACCATCGGCTACTTCAGCCAGGACGTCGGCGAGATGAAGGGACGCTCGGTGCTCGAAGAGACCATGGCCGGCGCCGGCGCGGTCGCGGACGCCGCCCACGAGTTGCACGCGATCGAGGACGCGATGGCGGACCCCTCGCGCGCCGACGAGCTCGAAGCGCTGGTCGATCGCTACGGGCACGCCCAGGCGCGGTTCGAAGAGCTCAACGGCTACGCGCTCGAGGCGCAGGCGCAGGAGATCCTGGCGGGGCTCGGGTTCGATCCGGACGTGATTCCGCAGGACGTCGCCAAGCTCTCGGGCGGCTGGAAGATGCGCGTCGCCCTCGCGAAGATCTTGTTGCTCGCGCCGGACGCGCTCTTGCTCGACGAGCCCACCAATCACTTGGACATCGAGTCGATCCTCTGGCTCGAGAACTTCTTGCGCGCGTTCGACGGGGCCATCGTGATGACCTCGCACGATCGTGAGTTCATGAACCGGCTCGTCAACAAGATCGTCGAGATCGACGCGGGCGAGCTGACCACCTTCACGGGCAACTACGAGTTCTACGAGCAGCAGCGGGGCCTGCGCGAGCTGCAGCAACAAGCGCAGTACCAGCGGCAGCAGGCGATGCTCGCAAAAGAAGAGGCGTTCATCGCGCGCTTCAAGGCGCGGGCGAGCCACGCGGCGCAGGTGCAGTCGCGCGTGAAGAAGCTCGAGAAGATCGAGCGCGTCGAGCCGCCGCGCACGCGACGGACGATCGAGTTCGAGTTTCGCGCGCCACCGCGGCTCGGCGAAGACGTCGCCAAGGTCGAGCGCGTCTCGAAGAGCTACGGCAAAAAAGAGATCTACAAAGACTTCAGCCTGCTCATCCGCCGCGGCGAGCGCTGGTGCGTCATGGGCGTCAACGGCGCGGGAAAATCCACGCTCCTGAAGCTTATCGCCGGCGCCACGCAGCCCGACGCGGGCTCGGTCACGCTCGGCCCGAGCGTGCAGCTCGGGTACTTCTCGCAGCACGCGATGGACCTGCTCGACGCGTCCAAGACCGCGATGGAGGTCCTGCAGATGAAGTTCTCGGGCGCCAACCTCGGGACGCTGCGCACGCTCGCCGGCGCCTTCGGCTTCTCGGGCGACGACGTCGAGAAGAAGTGCGCCGTGCTCTCGGGCGGAGAAAAAGCCCGCCTCGTGCTCGCCGCGATGCTCTTCGACCCGCCCAATTTCTTGGTCCTCGACGAGCCCACCAATCACTTGGACATGACCACCAAAGAGACGCTCTTGAAGGCGCTCGCGAAGTTCGAAGGCGCGATGCTCTTCGTCTCGCACGACCGCCAGTTCTTGGGCGCCCTGTCGACGCGCGTGCTCGAGCTCACCCACGAGGGACCGCGCACCTACGGCGGCGGATACCGCGAGTACGTCGCGCAAAGCGGCCACGAGGCGCCCGGCGTTCGCTGACGTGCGCGCGGCGAGCGAGCGAAGGGTGCGAGCGAGCGAGCGGTGCGCGGCCCCACCCGCGCTCGTGCGAACGGCGAGCGAAGGGTGCGCGGCCCCCACCCGCGCTTGGAGTGAGCGAGCGAAGGGTGCGCAGCCCCCACCCGCGCTGCCGCGCGCCCCGCCCCCGCGCAAAGCGCAAGGGCGGCGGCTCTGCATGGTGAATCGTCAGGAAATAATCTGGCAGAGTTGATCGTGAAGGCCCTTGCTCTGCAAGGGCTCTCGGGCTGCTCGATCGAACACACTCAATCGAACACAATCGCTGCTCGTCACACGACGGCAGACAACGCGTGATTGGCGACGAGATCGCGCTCGTATCGACTACCAAAGCGTTGCTCGTTGCTCGTTGCTCGTTGCTCGTTGCTCGTTGCTCGTTGCTCGTTGCTTGCTGCCATGCCCTTGCAGAGCAAGGGCTGTTTCGATCAACTCTGCCAGATTATTTCCTGACGATTCACCATGCAGAGCCGCCGCCCTTGCGCTTTGCGCGGGGGCGGGGCGCGCGGCAGCGCGGGTGGGGGCCGCGCACCCTTCGCTCACTCACTCCAAGCGCGGGTGGGGGCCGCGCACCCTTCGCTCGCTCACTCCAAGCGCGGATGGGGGCCGCGCACCCTTCACTCGCCGTTCGCACGATCGGCAATCACACCCGCACGAGCGCGATAAGCTCGTCGCGCGCATGGCACTCACCGACGACTGGTCCCTCATCGAAGCATCGGCGCACAACGAGTCGCCCAAGCAGCTCCGCGCCAGGCTCGAAGCGCTCGACTGGAGCGCGCTCGATTTGCACACCGACCTGGCTCCCTTGCGACGGGCCTTGCAGCGGCTCGAGCAGCGCTTCGGCGTGCGGCCAACGCACCGATGGGCCTCGAATCGCGTGCTGGCGAAGGCCACCAGCGTCACGGCCGAGCACGGGTTCGTCCACGGCGACGGGGCCATCACCGGCGTCGCGCTCAGCCCCGACGGCAAGCGCCTCGTGACATGCAACGAGTACGACACCGAGAGCTCGTCCACCGAAGCGGGAACGATGGCCCTCTGGGACGTCCTCGCAGGCCGCGTCGTGCAGCACAGCGAAGAGTGCCTCTGGGGCCTCGGGCAGCGGTACGGATCGGGGCCGGGGCAGCTGCAATGGAGCGCAGACGGGACGTACGTCTACGCCCTGCAGCCCTCGGCGAGCGGCGTGCTGTGGAGCATGCGTCCCGGGGATTTTCTAGGGCAAAACGAGATGCTCGCGGACTCGGGCATCGGCTCGACCGTGCACGCGTCGTGGACGCCGGACGGACAGCTCGCGTATCAGCTCGGGCCCATTCGAGAGCGGCCGTTCGAGCTGCTCAGCCCCACGGTCGAAGCGCCGGTGATGATCGCCGCGCTGAAGGCCCTCGGAGGCGGCGCAGGAGCGACCGAAGGAGACGAGCTCGGGATCGGCGGTTGGTTCATCCGCGCGCACTTCAGCGCGTCCCTCGCGCGCGCGGTGTGCGTCAGCTCAGAGGGGTCGATCTACATCGTCGACACCGAGAGCGGTCGCGTGATCGAGTGGCATTCGCCGCGCAAAGAGAGCGTCGAAGAGCTGTCCCCCGAGGCGCCGCTGTTCGCGCGACTGCGCGACGGGGCCATCACCCACCGCGACGGCGGCGCGTGGAAGGACAACAGCGACGACGCCGACGCGCCCCTCTCGCCCGACGGTCGCGCGTACGTGTGCGTGCGCGAAGGGGCCCTGTGCGCGGTGGACCTCGAGACGCAGCGCGTGCTCGTGGTGCTCTCGAAGCGCCCCGACCGCGTGCACGGCGTGCGATGGGACCGCGCAGGAGAGCGCGTCGCCATCGCGCACAAGCGCGCCATCGAGGTGTTCAACGTGCGCGCGGCGACCCGCGCGGCGCGGATCGAGATCGACACGCGCCCGCCGCGGCCCGAAGGGATGGACCGACGGGTGTTCGATGGTTCTGTGTGCGCATTTTCAAGAGGCGCGACGCTGTTCGCGGCCGTGGACAAGCGCGGCGTGGTTCACTGCTACGACGCGGATTTCAGAGAGATCGCGACGGCGAAGGCCGCGCGCAGGGCGTTTGCGGTCGAGTGGGCCAGCGACGACGCGGTGCTCGTCGTGTGGGGCGAAGGGCTGATCGAGTTCTGGGACACGCGCGCGCTGTGGAGCGGCGGCGCGCTGCGGCGGATCGCGAAGCACGAGCACCTCAGCCCCAGCGAAGAGAAGCCCGGTCGCCACTGGGTCGCCGGGTCGCGGCCGTACGGGCCCAACTACGAGAGCGAGTGGAAGGGCCCCGCCGCGAGAGAGCCCAACGCAGAGAGCTTCGCGGGCGAAGGGCTGCGCGCGTTGGTCGAGCTGGGCATGGGGCGACCGGGCTCGCGCTTCGCGTTCTTCGGGGTCGCGGGCGAAGAGGCCTTCGCGATGTTCTCGCTGTATCGCGTGCGAAATCGCGGGTCGTTTGTGCTCGTGTGCAGGCCCGAGCACGAGCGGCGCGCGCTCGGCTCGACGGCGCTCGTCGTCGACGACCTGCACGGCTGGCCCTACGCGTGGGCGGTCGGGACGACGTGGGCCAAGGTCGCTCACACGTGGGAGCAGTCGTTGGCGATCGGCGCTCCCGACGTGCTCAACTGGCGCGAGCGCTTGCTCGAAGCGTGAGCGCGATCAGCGCGTGATCGCGCGGAGGACCACGCCGCGATCGGGCTCGGGGCGCGGGGCGGGCGTCGGGCGCGGAGCGCGCGGCGCGGGCGGCTCAGGAGCGATCGGGTCCGCGGCGACCAGGGCCCACTCGGGCACGTTGCGCGTGCGCAGCGCGGCGATGACGGCGTCGCGACGGGCGACGGCGCGCTCGCGGGTGATCGCGGTGGCGGGCGCGCGGGGCGCAGGCGCGTTGGCCGGCGCGTTGGGCCGCGGCGCAGGCGCCACCCAGTTGAAGCGAACGCTCAGCGACCAGGCGCGCGACGGGTTGCGCGCGGAGGCGACGAGCGCGAGCGCGAGCTGGTCGAGCAGCGCGTTGCTGCGCGGGTCGATCGCATCTCGCGCGGTAAATCGCAGGGCTTCGAGCAGGACGACGTCGCCCGCGCTCGACGCGCTTGCGTTGTCGACGCGCACGCGCGGGCTCGGGCGAGCTGGGCGCGGGGTTGGGCGCGGAGTTGGAGCGCCGTTGGCCGCGGGCGTCGCTGCGGTGTCGGGGCAGCCGTCGCTGTCGTTGACGCCGTCGATGGACTCGGGCTCGTTGGGGCAGCGATCGCGCTCGCCGGTGACGCCGTCGTGATCGGGGTCTTCGTCGGGGCAGCCGCGCTGTTCGGGGCGCGCGCCGTCGCCCGCAGGGCGATCGGGGCACACGTCGACGGTGTCGCCGACGCCGTCGTTGTCGCGGTCGGGCAGCGGGCAGCCTGCGCGCGCGGGGTCTTCATGGGCGCCGCGCGGAACCTCTGCGCACTGGTCGCGGCTGTTCTCGACGCCGTCGCGGTCGTTGTCGTTGCTGGGGCAGCCCTGCCGCGCTTCGTCGGGAAACGAGCCCATGGCTTGATCGCGGCACTGGTCGTTGGCGTCGAGCACGCCGTCACGGTCGTTGTCGGGATCGGGGCAGCCGTTTTCGTCTTCGAAGCCGTCTTCGTCCTCGTCCTGCGTGGGGCACTGATCTTCTTCGTCAGGGATCGAGTCGTGGTCGTTGTCTTCGGGGCAGCCGTCGCGGTCTTCGAAGCCGTCGCGGTCTTCGGGGAGCCCCACGCAGCGGTCTTCGCCGGTGTTGTCGCGGAGGCCGTCGCCGTCGTCGTCGATGAAGCGCGGAGCCCATTGGATCATGGCCATGGCGCGGACGCGGGCGACGCCGGGGACGTCGGTCACGCCCGTTCCGCCGCCGACGGTGAGGTGCCACTCGTGACGAAAGGTCTTCTGAATGCCCATCTGAAGCTCGACGGGCTGCGTGTTGGGCGCCAGCGGATCGCGCATCGAAATGGCGCCGATGGCTTCGAAATATGCGCTCAAGACGCCCCAGAAGAGCCCTTGCGGCATGCGGACGCCCGCGCTCCACGTGAGCTGGTCGTGCAGGCCGACGGGCCCGAGACACGAGGCGAACGCGATGCTCATGGGCGAGGCGTTGCAGTCCACGAGCTGCCCAGGAAAGCTCCCGTTGAAGCGCGCGCGATAGCCGACGTTGGCGGCCATGAGCAGCCCGAAGAGCCGAAAGTCTCCTGCGGCTTGCGCTTCGAAGGTGAACGCGCCGGTGCCCGCGAGGGCGCGTCCGTTGCCCGAGGGCGCGGTCACACGTCCCACGAAGGCGACGCCTGGTCCCTCGTTGGCGAAGGCGTCGGGGCGCGGCGCGTTGGGGTCGTTGGGCTGCGCGGTGTACACGCGGCGCGAGCTCACGCGGACGTTGGCGCTGACGTCACCAAACGCGACGGAGTCGATGGCTGCGCCGCCGAGGGGCTGGAGGTTTCCCGCCTGAAAAAACACGAACGGAACGTGCAGACCCACGGACACCATCGAGGCCAGACCCAGGTTGGCGACGGCGTGTCCCCAGAACTGGTAGTCGACCAGCGAGCGGGTCACGCCCGCGGCGCGCAGCACGTACGGGCGCTCGACGAACTCGAGGGCGAGGCCGGCGTTCCAGTTCCATCGGCCGGGCATGGCCGAGGTGTTGATGTGCGGCAGAGAATCACTGTCCGTCGTGAGCGACGGAACCCACAGCGCGCCCTGCGCCCGCGACGTGTCCTGCGCCGATGCCTCGCGCGCCACCGAGAGCGACGCGCCGAGCGCGAGCGCGAGCAACAGTGGCAGCCTCTTCCGTTGTCCTAGCTTCACGGGCGCGATCGTAGCTCACAGCGCCATCGCCTCGCGCAGATGAAACGGCCCCGCCCGCGTCCGGTGGATCACCGTCGCGCACGCGCCGGTCCCCAGCGATTCACCCAGCGAATTCGCTAGCGAACGCATAAACGTCCCCGACGAGCACTCGACCGCGAGCCGCGCCCTCGGCAGCGCCCGCCCCGCCAGCGCCCCGCGCAGCGACGCCCATCGCTCGATCAGCGCCTCTTGCCGAAACGCCCCGCTCACTCCGCGCACGTCCTCGATCGCGCCGTCCACCAGCGCGCCGCCATCGACTGTCCCCCGCTCGATCACCGTGACCGAGCTCACTGTGCGAGCGCGGCTGGGCCAGCCTCCCTCGGGCGTCTCTCCGCGGTGCGCCCAATAAAACGCAGGTCGCCCGCGCACGCGCACCGAAGACCACCGCGGGTACGGCTGCTCGCGGGTCCCCTCGAGGTCCTTCACCGCGCGCTCGAAGGCAGCGTCGTCGTGGACGACCTCGCGCGCCTCAGCGAGCCCCAGCAGGTCGAAGCTGTCCGTCTGCACGCCGAACACCACCTCGACCTCGTAGCGCTTGTCCAGGTGGTTGAATTCGTGTGCCTGCTTGTTGCGCTCGTCGAGCAGCAGCACGAGCAGCCCGTCCGCCAGCGGATCGAGCCGCCCGGCGTAGCCGATGCGTCGTCGGGCCAGCGACGGATCGAGCCCCCTCGCTCGGTCGATCGCTTGCACCGGTGAGAGCCTCCGCGGCTTGTCGACGAGCAACACGAGCTCGTCGCCTGTCCGCGGAGAGGCGCTCAGTTGCACGCCGCCACAGTGCGGCCTGGCGTCGTCAGCGTGCGCAGGTGCGCGAGCAGGTCGGCCAGCTGCTGATCGCTCAGCGTCCCGGCGGTGAAGCGCGGCATCGAGGCGCAGAGCGTGCGGCCGCCGGGCGCGGTTCCCGTGCGCATCGCCGCCTGAAACGCGCAGTCCGACCAGCTGCCAGCGCGCATCGCCTCGTTGTGGAGGTTCGATCCGGGCGGGGTCGTCCCGCCGCCGAGGTCGGCGCCGTGGCAGCTTCCGCAGCCGCCCATCGCGACCATCGCGCCGGCCGCAGCGTTGCCCGTGGGCAAGCACGCCGCCGAGCCGTCGGTCGGGGTCGTGCCGCTGTCCGTCGGCGCGACGCCGGTGTCCGTCGGGGTCGAGCCGCTGTCGCTGCCGGCGTCGTTGCCGGGCATGGGGCCGCCACAGGCGACGAACGAGAGCGCGAGGGCAAACGAAGCAATGAGGGACTTCATGGTGGGTCTACGTCTCTTCAGAAGTTGAAATGGTGGGAGGTCATCGTGAAGGCGTCGATCGATCACCAACGTGAACCGCCAGCCTTCAGCGGGCGCGGATGATTCACGAGACGCGCACGATCTGCAAGAACCCCGGCAAAAGCGCGATCGGCCGCTGGTTTTCCCGGGTATTCGCGCGCGCTCAGCGCTGAAAATGCGTGAACGCCTTCACCGCGATGAAGACCACCAGCGCGAACATCTGCACAAACGTCAGCCCCACGGTGATCGCGATCGCCGTCGAGCGCCGCCCGCCGAGCAGCCGCTCGCCGACCCGCGTGATCAGCAGCGAGTGCGACAAGAACCAGAAGAACGCAGCGGTCGAGACCAGCGTCGCTGCGGCGTTGGGGCTGCTCGCGAACACCACTTCGGACGTGTACCGAAGCGTCACCGCGATCGCCGCGTTCATCGCGAGGCTCAGCGCCGCGCAGCGTAGGACAATTGAAAACATGGGTGTGTATTCGTCGATCGCCAAAGGGTAGAAGCGCGCGGACCGTATACCGCCCGGCGCGCACCGTCGACACGGGCCTCGGGCAGTTCTTGAGGCCCGCTCCGTCGATTTCAACGCTCGACGCGCGACCGGGCCGCTCGTTGTATCGTCGATCGATCCGCCTACCCATGCACAGGACTCACGCAGCCGTCGCGATCGCGCTCTCTGCATCGCTCTCCACCTGCGCCCGCGCCCACTCGGTCGCGCTGAGCATCGGCGGCCCCTCGCAGTACAGCGGCTTCACGTGCTTCGAAGAGGGGAGCGCCTCCGTCGCGCGCCCGCTGTTCTCCCGCGCGGCCTCGAGCGAGAGCTTCACCGTGGTGGCGGATTTTCTCGAGGTTCCCATCAACGTCACCGCGGGAGGCGACGTCCTGCTGCGCGCCTGCATGAACCGACAGTGCACGCCCATCCCCGGCCGACGCAGCACGTTTACCATCCGCCGCGACGCCGTCACCGGCAACACCCTCGAAGAGCTCGGCGCCAGCTTCGCCCGCGCCCTCGCCCCCTGGCAGGTCACAGCCAACGCGCCGGACAGCCTGGTGATCCTGCGCGTGGTGAGCACCACCCAGTCGCCCGACGCCGTCCTCGCCACCGATGCAGGAGAGTACCGACGCTTCGACCGCGCCTCGCTCATGGGCTGCGCGATCTCTCCGCCCGTGCTGTTCGACAGCGTCGAATCCACGATTTTTCTCGCGCTGCCGGTGTTCGGAGGGCGGTGTACAGCCTCGCAGGTCGAGCTGTGCGCGTCGCTCGCGCCATGAGCCCATCGCGCTTCGCCCTCGCCCTCGCGCTCTGCGCCGCGTGTCAGCCCGCGCGCCGCGTCGAGCCCGTCACCGTCGCGCTGATGGCCAGCGGCGACGAGCAGCTCGCCCGTCGATGGCCCGCCCAGCTCGACGCGCGCTCGCTCGGCGCGGTGCGCCTCCGTCGCGCAGAGCTCGCCCCGCCCATCGCAGAGCAGCGCCCCGCCGCGGACTCCGCGATGACCGCGATCGCGCAGGCCGGACCCCTGTTCGGCGCCGCGGATTTCGCTCGTTGTTCGCACGCGTTCGACGCCGTCTCGATCGACGGGCTGCTCGCCGAAGGACGCAGAGACCTCGCCGCGCGCTCGCTGCTGTGGACCGCCGCGTGCGCGCTCGCCGACGAGCGCCCCGACGACGCTCGCTCGGCCGCCGACCGCCTCGCGAGCGCAGAGCTCGAGGTCCCCTCGGTGGTCACGCGCCCCGACGTCGAAGCGCTCGTCGCCGACGCCCTCGCGCGCTCTGCCGCGCAGCCGAGGCGCGCGCTCACCGTGCGCGCCAGCACGGCCGGAGCGCTCGTCGACGTCGACGGACGCCCAGCGATTTGTGCGACGCCGTGCGCGATCGAGCTTCGCCCGGGGCCGCACGTGCTCGTCCTTCGCAGGGACCGCTACGAGCCCGCCATCACGACGGTGACCGTGCGCGCGCAGCCCCTCACGAGCGACGTCGCGCTCTCGCCCGCGAGCGCAGAGAGGGCCAGCGCGCAGTGGTCCGATCGCGCGCGCAGCGGCGCCCCCGCGGACAGCGCCGAGTCGATGGCGCTGCTCTCTCTGGCGACGTCGGCGCCCAGGGTCGTCCTCGTGCAATCCGAGCGAGAGCGCGCAGGGCTGCGGCTGCGCGCAGCGCTCGCGGTCGACGGCGTGGTCGCGGCGCGAAGCGAGCTGCGCGCGAGCGCATCACCGACGCCCATCGAAGGAGCGACGCTGCTGCGCGAGCTGCTCGTGCGCGGTCGCGTGGTCGAGCCCGAGCGACCCGTGATCGAGTCGCCGTGGTTCTGGGTCGCCGTCGGAAGCGCCGCGATCGCAGGCGCCGCGGTCACCACGTGGGTCTTCACGCGCCCCGTCGAGACGTCGATCGGCTTCGACGGGCGCTGAGGGTGCGCCGTCGCGCGAGACAGACTTCATCAGCGCATACAGCGCGCGCTCGCAGGACAACAGGTAAAGTCACTAACGCGATGTACGGTACGCCCTCGCCCGACCCACGATGGACCGCGCTGCTCGATGCGCTGCAACACGTTGGTGATCCGCTGGCAGACGCGGTGCTCGACGAGGCGGCGCGAGACCCTGCGGCGGCGGCGCTGGTCGACGATGGCCTCGCGCGGGGATCGAGCGCGATCGGTGACCGCTCGTTGGCCCTGCGCGCGCTGCTCGAAGAGGCCGAGCGAGAGAGCGCCGCGGTGAGCGGGGCGCTGCTCGACCGAGGATCGAGCGCGTATCTAGCGATCGGACACCTGTGGATCTCGCTCTCGTTGGGGCCCGGGTCGCTGGTGCACACGTACTCGGCGGCGCCCATCGCGCGAGTGCTGACGGCGACGGGCAACCTCGAGCGCATGGCCGAGCGGCGCATCCTCGAGACGGGGGCGTGGCTGACGGCCTGCGTTCTACCAGGGGGAATGTCCGTCGGAGGCCGCGGCTACGTGCGCACGCTGCAGGTGCGGCTGCTGCACGCGCGGGTGCGGCGCGCGCTCGCTCGAGAGGGCAGGGTCGCGATCAACCAGGTCGAGATGGCGAGGACGTGGCTGGACTTTACGTATGTTCCGTTCGCGGCGCTGCGGCGGTTGGGGGTGACGTTTAGCGCAGAAGAGCTGCGGGATTTGTACGCGTTTTGGCGGCACATCGGCCGGCTGGTGGGCGTCGACGAGCGCCTGTGCGGCGCGGTGACCGACGACGAGACGGCCGCCGCGCTGCTCGCCGCCATCGACGCTCGCTTCGAAGGAGTCTGCGCCGAGTCGCGCGCGCTGACCGAGGCCATGCTCGACGCCCTCGCGCAGATCCTCGCGGACAAGCTCCCGCTCACCAAACCCATGGCCTTCGCGCTGCTCAACGAGGTCACGCGGAGGTTTCAGGGCGACGCGCTCGCCGATGCGCTCGGCGTTCGCCATACGCGACTGCGCCCGCTGATGGACGCGCTCAGCGCGTACAACCGCGGGCGATGCTGGCTCCAACGATCGTTCGCTCCTGCGCGGCAGTGGACGATCCGGCAGACCATCGACGTGTACGAGCAGGGCATCGAAGAGGTCCGCGAGACGCCCTTCGGTCAGTTCGCGAAGCGCCCCGCTGAGCAGGGGTTGCCTCGGTCGCTCACTGCGTGAGCGCTCACTCGCGCTCGATCGCGTGCCGCGCGAACAGCTCGCTCACGTACCCGCGGTCGAGCCCTGCGGTGCGCGCAGCGAGCGAGACGTTGCCGCCTGCGCGCAGGACGAGCGCCTCGCAATAAGCCCGCTCGAACTGCGCGAGCACCTGCGCGCGCGCGTCTTTGTACTTGGGCAGCGGGTCGCTCGCGGCGGGCGCGCTCCAGCCTGCGCCCTCCCCCGCGCTCGCCGCGTCTTGCGCGCCCTCGCGCGACGGGAGCGCGCGCTGCGCGTCGCCGAAGGCCACGGCGGCTTCGATCACGTTGCGAAGCTCTCGCACGTTGCCGGGCCAGCGATGAGCGCGCAGCGTGGCGAGCACCGCGGGAGAGAACAGCTCTTCGATCGGCGCGCTGTGCCCCATCGCGCGCAAGAAGTGCTCGATCAGCGCGGGGACGTCCTCGGGGCGCTCGCGCAGCGCGGGGAGGCGCAGCGAGACCACGGCGATTCGATAGTACAAATCCAGGCGAAACGAGCCGTCGTTGACGCTCGATCGCAGGTCTCGGTTCGTCGCGCACACGACGCGGACGTCGATCTCGGTGTCCGTCCGCGCGCCGAGGCGACGGACGCGCTTGCGCTCGAGGGCGCCGAGCAGCGAGGGCTGCAGCGACGGGGGGAGCTCGCCGATTTCGTCGAGGAAGAGCGTTCCGCCGCGGGCGCGCTCGAAGGCGCCGACGTGCGCGCGGTCCGCGCCGGTGAACGCGCCCTTCTCGTGGCCGAACAGCTCGCTCGCGACCAGCGTGGGCACGAGCGAGGCGCAGTCGACGACGACGAAGGGCGCCTTCGCGCGCGGAGACAGTCTGTGAAGCGCCTCGGCGACGAGCTCTTTGCCCGTTCCGCTCTCGCCCGTGACCAGGACGCTCGCCATCGAGGGCGCGACCTGCGCGAGCTGCTCCATGATCGAGCGCATCGCCGTCGAGCGGCCCACGAGCCCAGCGAGCGACTCGCCCTCGTGCAGCGCAACGCGCTTGGGCGCATCGCTGACCAGCTCGATCGCGCTCTGCCCCACGCGCACCACGGTCCCGAGCGGAACGACCGCGTCCCCCACCCGCACAGCGCCCACGAACGTCCCGTTGGTCGAGCGCAGATCGAGCACGCGCGCGCCGCCGTCGGCCGCGCTGAGCTCGCAGTGAAACCGCGAGACCGTGGGATCTCTCAGCGCGAGCGTGCTGCTCTCAGCGGTGCCCACGGTGAGCGTCGTGTCCGAAGGGCCCGCTTGCTTTCCCCGATCGGGGCCGTCGATCACCGAGAGCCGCAGGGTGGGCCGTGGCTCGCTCTCGCGACGAAGCTGCTGTGTCAGCGCGCTGTGCATCGTTCGCGTTCAGGATACAGTTTTCTCGATGGCCACGAGCGACGGCGCTGCACTTACGCACGGTCCGTACACGCTCGGGCGGCGCCTCGGGGCTGGAGGCATGGCGGAGGTGTTCGAAGCCGAGCGCGCCGATCGCCCTGGAGTGCGCGTGGCGCTCAAGCGCGTGCTGCCCGCGCACGCAGGAGAGCGCGAGTTCGAGCTGATGTTCGCCGACGAGATCGCCATCGCGCGCAGGATCACCCACACGAACGTCTTGAGCGTCGTCGACGCGGACCCGTCGCCTCCCGCGCAGTTTCTCGCGCTCGAGCTCGTCGACGGCGTCGACGCCGGCCGCTTTCAGAACGCCGCGCGCCGCGGAGAGCTCTCGCTGAGCACCAACGCCATCGCGTGGCTCGGGGCTTGTGTCGCCCGCGGGCTGCACGCAGCACACGAGGCAACCGACGATCGCGGCGCGCCCATGGGCGTGGTCCACCGCGACGTCTCTCCGGGCAACGTCTTCGTCACGCGCGAGGGCGCCGTGAAGCTAGGCGACTTCGGCGTCGCGTTCGCCCGCGAGCGCTCAGCCCGCACCACCACCGGCGCCGTGAAGGGAAAGGTCTCGTTCATGGCCCCCGAGCAGCTCTCGGGCCTCTCGGTCGACCGCCGCGCTGACGTGTTCTCGCTCGCCTGCGCCCTGCACGCCGTCGCCGTCGGCGACTCGCCGTTTCGCTCGATGGACGAGCTCTCTGCCATTCTCCGCGGCCACGAGCTGCCCATGCACGACGCGATCCCCGAAGCGCTCGTCCCGCCGCTGCGCAAAGCGCTCGGCGCGACGCCGTCCTCGCGCTTCGAGACCGCCCTCGATTTCGCCCTCGCGCTCGATCCCCTCGTCCTCGACGAGCGCGCCGCGCGCGAAGAGCTAGCGCTCGCGTGTGGCTCCGTCGAGCGCCGCGAGCCTGCGCGACCGCTCTTCGACGCGCTCTGGTCGCTCGACGCGATGGGGCTCGATGAGCCCGAGCTGCCACCGCCGACGCTCGCCGCGCGCCCGAGCGCGCAGCGCCCGATCCAACCAGAGCTCGCCCCGCCCCGCGCCGAACCAGCCACGTCGACGTCGACCGCAGAAGCGCCGCGCACAAAACGCATTTCAGCAGCAATTTTACTGCTCATTCTGGCGATCTTCGCGGCGGGCGCTGCGCTGCGAAGATCCCGTTCCGAGCCCGATCCAAGCACGCCATCACCCCCTGTCGCGCGCGTCGCAGCGCTGGACGCGTCGAGCCCAGCGCGCGTCGAGCCGCCGTCGCGACCGATCGCCACGGTGGACGCTTCGACCGCGGCGAGCACCGAGGGCGTCCGCGCGGCGCGCACGATCGACCCGCGACCGCAGCGACGCGTGACGAGCGCGGTCGACGCAGGGCGCGCGAGCGAGCCGAGCGCTGCGCCCGAGGGCGCGAGAGCGTGGATTCGCGTGGGATTTGCGGGCGATCCCGTCGCGGGCGCCCGGGTCCTCGTCGACGGCGTCCCGCGAGGATGGGCCCCTGCCGTGCTCTCGCTGCCGGTCGGGAGCCGCCGCGTGATCGTGCGCTCTCCCGAAGGCGCAACGCTGCTCGATCAGTCCGTCACGATCGCAGAAGAGCACACGCGGGTGTCGCCGCGAGTGGTGCTCGTCTCGCGCTGAGCGCCGCGCGTCACGCGCTGGTGACGTAGCCGTAGACGATGCACATTTCGTCCGTTGTGCTTTCGCCCCAGGTGGTGACCTCGTTCTTGCTGCTGGTGTCGAAGTGGCAGCGGACGTCGAGGGTCTCGCCCGCGTTGAGGTCGAGCGGCGCGGAGTAGAGAAAGAGCCGCTGCCAGTGAAAGTTCCAGTGGTGCAGGTCCATCGCGCAGCGCGACGAAGAGCGCAGCGAGAGCTGCATGTCCGTCCCGAGCGTGTGCATGTGCGGCGCGACGCCCCAGAGCCTCGAGCGACCGAGGCTCGCGGGGATCGCCCTCGACCCCTGCGCGACGACGTCGGTCATCCGCGGAGGGAGCCTCAGGTTCGTCGCTGCGATCGCCACCATGCGCCCCTCGCGCTCGACCCGCGGCGCGAGCTGCAACAGCACCCGCGTGCGATCTTCGAACGCTCCCTGCTGCATGTTGTAGTGCACTTGCAGCACGAGCTTTCGCCCGCCCGCGATGCGCAGCCCTGTCCCGCTCGGCAGCGCGGTGGGCGGGCCGCCCGGAGCCCAGAGCACCGCAGGATACGCAGGGGCCATGGCGCCTCCGGGGCAGTCGTAGCCCGCGCGCGCGTCCCGCGCGTCTTCAGCGGTGACCGTCGCGACGCCCGCCTCCGAGTCGAGCGCGTACAAGATCACATGGTGCACCACGCGCGGGTCTCCGGGCTCGACGGAGTACCCAGTGACGAACTGGTCCGTCGCCGAGGGCGCATCGACCACGAAGCAGCGAATCTCGTCCATCCGCGTGGCGTCCGGAAGAAACGGCGCGCTCATCTCGATGCGAGCGCTGACGTTGGCGAGCCCCATCGGCGGCGGCGGGAGCGCGGGCGTTCGCGCCGGGTCGCCTTCGGGCGCGCCTTGCTGCGCCCACGCGGCCAACGTCGCGACCTCGTTGTTCGACAGCCAGTCCGCCGTCTGGTGATCGTACGCGTTGCACGCGCCGCTGTTGTCGACGAGCGTCGGAGGCATCGTTCGCGCGGCGCTCGACGCGGCCATGGCAGCGGCCATCGGTCGCGCGGCCTGATAGTTCGACAGCGAGAACGGCGCGATGCCTCCTGCGCGATGGCAGGACGCGCAGTGCTCGAACACGATGGGCGCGACGTGCTCGCTCCACGTGACGTTCGACGGCAGCGCGGCGTCGGACTGCGCGACGTCGAGCGCGGCCGCGTCGCCGGGCAGCGGCGCGACGGGCGCGCAGTGAGCGAGGGCGAAGGCGAAGAGCGCGCTGAGCGAGAGGTGTTTGGTCATCGTCGACGGGGGACATCGCAAGCGCGAGGCCAACGCGACAGACGGTGAATTTACTGAGAATTCAGCGGCGATCGAGCGCCTGGCCCCGTCGATCGCGGGGTCGATCCCGCAGGCGGTGGGGACTCGAGTCCGCAGGCCATTGAATACTCAATCCATACAATACAGCTTCGATTGTATACACATCGGCATTTTCTTCGTAACGCCGTGCGGGGCGCGCGCTACACAACGCACGATGAGCTTCTCGACGATTCACGCTTCGCTTTTCTCTGTGTTGGCTCTGTCGCTCGCTGCGTGCGGCGCGCGCGTAGCGGCGATGGACAACGGTGACGGCGCCGCGCGCGACGCTGCGACGGACGCTGTCGTTGCGACGGACGCAGCGCCCCCGACGCCGCTGCGCTGCGAGCCGGGGCAGTGGTGTTGGCAGAGCCCTCTTCCGCAGGGAAACGCGCTGCACGCAGTGTACACGGTGAGCGCGAGCGAGGCGTGGGCGGTGGGCGCGCGCGGGACGATCGTGCACTACGCGAACGGGCGGTGGACGTCGGTGCGGTCGCCGACGGACTTCGATCTGCGGCAGCTGTGGGGCGCGAGCGCGAGCGAAGTGTGGGCGATTGGAGACAGCGGCGAGCGCACGATGCCCAGGCGCGACGTCCTGCTGCGGTGGAACGGCGCGCAGTGGAGCGAGGTTGCGTTTGGCCCGGACCCGACGGTGATCAGCATCGACGGCAGCGGGCCAGACAACATCTGGCTCGTCACCAACAGCACGACCGGCGCGTCGCTGCGACGGTGGAGCGGCGGCGCGTTCGTCGCGGCCCCTGCGCTTCCCGAGGGAGCTCGCGCGCAGTCGCTGTGTGTTCGCTCGGCGACGGAGCTCTGGGTGACCGCGGGCAACGCGCGCGGGAGCTTCCCCACGATGCTGTACCGCTGGGACGGCGCGGCGTGGACGCTGGCGCACCGCGCGGAGGACGGCTCGGGTGAGCGCTTCAATTCACCGGTGTTTTGCCCGGCCGACGGCGTGGCGATCGCTGGCTACTTCGACTTCAACAGAGGACAAGAGACGTACCTCGAAGTGCGCAACGGGATGGTGGGCGGAGATCGCCCCGCGCTTCCGCGGGCGACCGGGCCGAGGCTCACGCGCACGCCGCACGGCGAGGTGTTCTACAGCAACAGCAACGAGGCCGTGCAATGGACGCCGATGGGCTGGCGCCGGAGCTTCGCGATCCCGAACGTCTCGGTCTACTCGGCGAACTTCGATCGCTTGCTCGACGGCAGCGCGGGGTGGTTTGCGAGCGCGACGCCCTTCGTGTCGAGCTGGGTGGAGGGAGCGTGGAGAGCGGACCCCGCGACGATCACCGGAGCGTTGCGGCTCTTCGTCGCTCCGGTGGGGCTCAACGCGACCGATCCCATCGCGGCGTTCGGCGACAGGGTGTGGGCGCGACGGGACGGCGCGCGTTGGGTCTACGCAGAGACGCCCACGATCGCCAACGGGATGCAGCTCTCGGTCAACGACGCGTGGGGCGTGGACACCAACCGGATGTGGCTCGTCGGCGAGGCGGGCGCGATCGCGCTCTACAACGCGAGCGCGCAGAGCATCACAGCGGCGACGGTCGAAGACATCGGGACGGGCGCGATGCAGGACATCGACGGACTGGACGCAAACAACGTGTGGGCCGTCGGCGACGGCGCGACGGTGCGCAGGCTCGTGGGGGATCGTTGGGTCGCGCCGAGCGTTGCGCTTCCGAGGGTCGTCGACGGGCTGACCTTGTCGGACCTCAACCTCACGGCGGTCGACGTGAGGGCGGCCGACGACGTGATGATCCTCGGCAACGACGTCGCGGGCGGCCGCTTCGCGAGCGTGTTCTTTCGATGGAACGGGATGACCTGGAGCGCCTCGATGTCCTTCGGCACGACGCTGCAGCGCTTCGACCGCGACACGCGCGGCGACGTGTACACGGTCGAAGGGAGCACCGTAAAAAAGCGCCCCGCTGCGGGCGGCGCGTGGGTCGAGATCGGCGACGTCACTGGCAGCGTGCAGCGATTGCGCGTGTGGGGACCGGACGAGATCGAGCTGGTGCAAAGCAGTCGCGAGGGCGCAGGTCTGTACCGCTGGGACATCGACCGCAGAGCCTTCACGGTGGACGGCGCGATCGTGCCCGTTGATGGGATCACCAACGTCGTGACGGGCATCGACATCGCCGGCGCAGGGTCTTCGCTTTGGGCCGCGGGCGCATTCGGTGCAGTGCTCCGCTACGAGCCGAGGCGCTGACCGACGAGCCATCGCGCGACGCTGGAAAGGCCCCTCGCCGCCGCGCGTCATTGACTAGACTGACTAGTCAGTCTAGTCCCCCGGCGCGACCGTGAAGCGCCGCCCGCCCCCCAAGCCGACCGAGACCGAGACCGACGACGAGAAGCGCGAGCACAAGCGGCTGGCGCTTCGCAGCGCTGCGTACAAGCGCTTCTCCGAGCGCGGCTACCACCTCACGACCGTCGACGACATCTGCGAAGAGGCGAAGATCTCGAAGGGGTCGTTCTACTGGTACTACGACAGCAAGCAGGCGGTCCTGCTGGCCATCGTCGACGGCTGGTCGCACGACGTCGAGGTCGCGCTCACCGAGCATTTTCGCAGCACGATCGAGAGCGCAAACCGACGCGCGGCGGTCACGGCAGGGCTGCAGGCGCTCTCGCGAAAGCTCTCGCGGCTGATGCCGTTGTGGCTCGAGTTTCTGTCGCAAGCGCAGCGCGAGCCGGCGATCCGCGAGGGCCTGCAGCTGTTTCACCGTCGAGTGCGCAGGGCCACGCACAAGCTGCTCGGCGAGCTCGTGAAGGACTTCGAGTCCGAGCGCGAGAGCGAGGCGCTCGCGACCATCATCGTCGGCGGGTTTATCGGCCTGATGGCCCTCGAGCTCAGCGACCCCGACGAGGTCACGTTCAGCAAGAAGGTCGCCTCGTTTATGCACCTGCTCGGCCACTCGTCGATCGACGCTCGCGAAGAGACCAAAGCAGAACCGCCAGCGAAAAAGCTCACAGCACGCGTGCCCGCGCCCCGCGCCCCCACCAGCAAGAAGAAGAGCAAGCGATGACCACCCATGTGTTCGGCCCCTCGGGCGCGCGCGTCCCTCACGCCCCCTCTGCGCGAAGGCTCACGGTGGACGGTCCGTGCGCGCTCTCGTTTGCCGGGCAAGCCTCGGACTACCTCGACGAGCTCGCGACGCTGCGCTCGCGCGGAGGACGAGCGGGCGCGCTGGTGGACGCCCTGCTCGACGAGCTCGACCGCTTCGTGCGCGCGATGCCTCGCGAGGACAGCGCCTTCTTCACCGAGGGGCTCGACGCCAAGGCGTGGCTCTCGGACGCGAGCCGGCGGCCGACGGGGCGGTATCTCAGCAGCGTTCCGGTGTCGTTTCCGCTGATTTTTGTGGCGCAGCTCGGGCACTACGAGCGCCTGCGCGACGCGGGTTTGAGCAGCGTTTCGCCGGACTTCGTGCGGGTCGCCGCGGGCCACAGCCAGGGCATCATGGCGGCGGTCACCGCCTCGCTCGCGGGGCTCTCGGGCGACCTGCTGCCGATCGCCAAGGTGTTCGCGCCGCTCGGGCTGCTCTTCGCGCTGCGCATGCAGCAAGCGTGGCCCGTGCGCGAGCCGCGCGCCCACGCCGTCGCGAGCGCGCAACGCGCAGGGCACGAGCCCCCCACGGCGATGGCCTCGGTCACGGGACTCCTGCGCCACGAGCTCGACGAGCTGCTCTCGCGCTTCGGCGCGGGCATCGAGTGCACACTCGACAACACGCTGTTTCGACAGGTGCTCTCCGCCGAGCCCGAGCGGCTCGAGAGGTTTCGCGAGCAGCTCGCCGCGCACGCCGCCGAGCAGCACAAGGCGCGCAAAGAGCGCCGCGTCGGCGGCCGCGTGCAAGACCCGCAGTGGCAGTACCTGCCCGTCAGCGCGCCCTTTCACTCTGCGGCGATGGCCCCGGCCATGGAGCGGCTCTATCGAGACGCAGAGGCCCTGGGATTTCGCTGGCAGACGAGCGATCTGCAGATCCCGGTGCTCGACACCGAGCGTGCGGTTGTCCTCGCGCGAACCGAGAGCTTGATCGAGCGGCTCGTGACGCTGCAGTGCGTTCGCCCCGTACACTGGCGCGCGATGTGCGACGCCATGGTGGCGATGGGCGCGAAGGCCGTGCTCGACTGCGGCCCGGGCGACGCGCTGAGCAAGCTCACGCACTCGAACCTCCGCGGGACGGGCGTCTCGATCTGGCCGATGAGCGCCGAGCGCACGCTCGCCGCGCTGACCAGCGGAGAGCACGCGCGCCAAGAGCAAGCTGCGCCAGCGTACCCGAGCGCGACGCGCGTCGAGGGACGCGTGGACAACGCGTGGACGCGGCTCACCAAGGCGCCGCCCATCGTGCTCGCGGGCATGACGCCCACGACCGTCGAAGCGCCCATCGTCGCCGCGGCGGCCAACGCGGGCTTCGTCGCGGAGCTCGCGGGCGGCGGGCAGGTGACCGAGGCCATCCTTCGCCTTCGCGTCGAAGAGCTCAGAGAGAAGCTCGAGCCCGGGCGCTCGTTCGTGTTCAACGCGCTCTACCTCGACCCGCACTTGTGGAAGCTGCATTTCGGCGGCTCGAAGCCGCTGATCGTGCGCCTCGCAGAAGAGGGCTACGCGATCAGCGGAGTGACGGTGAGCGCGGGCGTTCCGCCGAAAGAAGAGGCGGTGCAGCTGTGGCGGACGTTGAACCGCGCGGGGCTGCGGATCAACTCGCTCAAGCCAGGCAACGATCGTGAGCTCAAAGAAGCGCTCGCGATCGCGGCGGCGGTGCCTGATCTCGCGGTGATCATTCAGATCGAGGGCGGCCACGCCGGCGGCCACCACTCGTGGGAGGACCTCGACGACCTCTTGCTGCGGCACTACCCCGCGGTGCGCGCGCACAGCAACGTGATCCTCGCGGTCGGCGGCGGCGTGGGCACCCCCGATCGCGCCGCGCAATACCTGGACGGAACGTGGGCCACCCCCTACGGCTCGCGCCCGCTTCCCGTCGACTGCGTCTTCATCGGCACCGCCGCGATGGCGTGCCTCGAAGCGATGACCTCTCCGTCCGTCAAGCGCGCGCTCGTCGCCGCGAAGGGAACAGACCGATGGATCGCCGACGGGACGTTCGAGGGCGGCGTGACCTCGGGTCGCTCGCAGCTCGACGCGTCGGTGTACTACCTCGACACCAGCGCATCGCGCGCCGGACGGCTGCTCGATCGGTACGCGGGCGACGAGCGCGCCGTGCAGACGCATCGGGACGAGATCGTCGCGGCCCTGCAAAAGACCGCGCGTCCGTACTTCGGCGACGTCGAGTCGATGACGTACGAGCGGTGGCTCTCGCGCTTGTGCGAGCTGACCGCGATCGGCCGTCGCGGCCGCTACGACGACGGCGCGTGGCCCGATCGCTCGTACCGCGCGCGCTTTCTCGAAGCCTTGCGCATGGCCGAGGCGCGCCTGTGCGACCGCGACGCGCAGTTCGACTCGCGCTTCGCCGAAGGCGACCTCGACGATCCCTCGACGGCGCTCGCGCAGCTCGTCGAGCGCTACCCGCTCGCGCGCGTCGAGCGCGTGCACCCCGAGGACGCGCTCGCGTTCTTCTCTCTCTGCAAAACCCCCGGAAAGCCCGTCAACTTCGTCCCCCGCATCGACGCCGACGTGCGCCGCTGGTTCAAAGCCGACAGCTTGTGGGCCGCGCACGACGACCGCTTCGAGGCCGATCAAGTGCTCGCCCTCCCAGGCCCCCGCGCGCTCGCTGCGATCGACCGCGTGGACGAGCCCGTGGGCGCGCTGCTCGAGCGCTTCTCGCGCGCGATGCGCGAGCGTCTGCCGGAGGGATCACCGGTCGAGCGAACGTTTGTGTCCGAGACCCTCGTCGCCACTGCGGCCGACGCGGCCTCGCCCGATCGATGGCTCGCGCGGCTCTCGTCCCTCGACGACGGCCCGGTGTGCGCGATGATCGAAGCGCCCCGCTCGTTCGACGCGACCAGCAAGCGGACCGCGCTCAACCCGCTGCGGACGCTGCTCGCTCCGACGGACGGGACGCGCGTCACCGTCGTGCGCGGCCCCGACGGGCGCGCGAGCTTTCTGCGCACCGAGGACCGCGAGGGGCGCGTCCGGCTCACGGTCACCGCGACGCAGTGCACCCTGCGCTCGTACGGCCCCGAGGGGCGCGAGGCCGCGCTCGACCTCGCGTTGAGCTTCTGCGACGAGGGCTACCTGCGCCACGACCGAGCGCAGCACCTGCGCGCGCAGCGTGATTTCTACCAGCGAATGCTCTTCGGCCGGACGCTCGGCGAGGTCTCCGTCTTCGAGCGCGCCGAGGCGAGCGTGACCGTCACGCGCGCGATGATCGAGGCGTTCGCCTACGCCACTGGTGATCAGCCCGGCCGCATGAGCGCGCACGGACAGCGGGCGATCGCGCCGATCGCGATGGCGTTCTCGCTGTTGTGGGAGCCCATGTTCTCGGCGCTCTCGGGGGCGCTGCCCGACGTCGCGCGGCTCGTGCACGAAGAGCTCGAGGTCGAAGCGGGGCCCTGCTGGCCCCTCGAAGACGGCGTCACGCTGCAGACCAGCGCCACCATTACCCGACTCGATCGCAGCCACGACGGGACGCGGCTCTCGATCGAAGGCGCGCTCGACGCTCGTGACGGCCGCGCGGCGATCGTGCGCTCGACCTTCTTCATCCGCGAGAGCAACGCCCAGCCGAGCCGCGCGCACCGCGAGGCCTTGGTGTTCGAGCGGCGCATCGAAGCCCGCGACGAAGCAGCGCTCACCGTTCTTCGCGAGCAGCCCTGGCTGCGCTTCGAGCGAGAGCTCACCGCGCCCTGCACGCTGGTCGTGCGATGCGAGCGCCTCGCGCACGAGGGCTCGACGGCGACGGCAGAGGGAGTGCTCGAGACGCTCGATCACCAGCAGGTCGCGTTGATTTCGTGTGTCGACGACAGAGCCGTCCGCGAGCACCCGGTGCGGGCGCTGTGCGCGCTGCTCGCCGAGCGACCGAGAGAGCACGCGCTGAGCGCGCCTCGGGCCCTGCTCGAAGCGACGGTGACCGCGCCGCGCTCGATGGAGAGCTACGCGCTCGCGAGCGGAGACCGCAACCCGCTGCACCTCGACGGGCCGATCGCCGCGCTCGCAGAGCTGCCCGAGCCGATCGTCCACGGGATGTGGACCGCGTCGGTGGCCGCGCACCGCGCGCTCGAAGCGGCGCAAGCGAGGCCCGGCACGATCCGCAAGCTCACGGCGCGCTTCGAAGCGCCCGTCGCGCTCGCCGAGGCGCTGCGGGTGTCCGTCGAGCAGCGCGCGCTGTGCGACGGAGCCCCTTCGCTGACGGCGATCGTGCGCGCCCACGCGGACGAGTCGCGCGTGGTGGCGCGGGCGACGGTCGAGCTCAGCGCGCCGAAGACGGCGTATGTGTTTCCGGGGCAAGGGATCCAGCGCGCGGCGATGGGCATGCAGGGCTACGCGCGATCGAGCGCGGCGAAGCTCGTGTGGGACACGGCCGACGCGCACTGCCGCAAGGCGCTGGGCTTCTCGCTCTTGCGCGTGGTGCGCGAGAACCCGACGGAGCTCACGGTGCGCGCAGAGCGCTTCGCGCACCCGCAGGGCGTGCTGTTTCTCACGCAGTTTACGCAGGTCGCGATGGTGGTCCTCGCCGTCGCACAAGTGGCCGAGCTGCGCGCGCAAGGGGCGCTCGTGCCGGACGCGATGCTCGCGGGGCACAGCCTCGGTGAGTACTCGGCGCTCACGGCGATCGCCGCGGTCGTCCCGCTCGCGGCGGCGATCGAAGTGGTCTACCAGCGAGGCCTGACGATGGACCGGCTCGTCCCCAGGGACGCGCTCGGTCGCACGCCGTACGCGATGCGGGTGATTCGGCCCAACCTGGTCGGGCTCGATGACGACGGGCTGCGGGCGCTGATCGACTCGTGCGCGCGCGAAGGCGAGCCCATCGAGATCGTCAACTACAACGTCCGCGGCCGGCAGTACTCGATCACGGGCGACCTGCGCGCGCTCGATCGCCTCGAGGCCACGATCGTCGCGAAGGCCGGGGAGAACAACGCGCGGCGCGCGCTGGTGGTGGTGCCGGGCGTGGACGTTCCGTTTCACTCGACGCTGCTGCGAGACGGGGTCGATCGCTTTCGGGCGACGCTCGAGCGCGCCCTGCCAGCGGAGCTCGACGCGAGGCCGCTCGTCGGTCGGTACATCCCCAACCTCACGGGCAGGCTGTTCTCTCTCGACCGCGCCGAGGTCGCGCGGATCGTGGCCGAGACGAACTCCAAACCGTTGGCAGCGATGCTCACGGATTGGACGGACGCCCCCGAGAGCGCGCAGCGCCGCGCGCGCACGCTGCTCATCGAGCTGCTCGCGTTTCAGTTCGCCTCGCCCGTGCGCTGGATCGACACGCAAGAGCTGCTCTTCACGCAGTGCCAGCTCGACCGCTGCGTCGAAGTGGGCATCGCCGAGCAGCCCACGCTCATGAACATGGTCAACAGCTCGCTCGCCGTGCTCGGGCTCGACGCCCCGCGCGCGATGAACAGCGAGCTGCACGCGAGCGAGTGCCTCGGCCCCGCGCCCATCACCGCCCCCATCACCGCAGCGCAGCCCGCGCCCGTCGCGAGCAAGCCCGCCGCGCCCGTCGCGAGCAAGCCCGCCGCACCCGTCGCGCAGCCCGCCCCCGTCGCGCACGCCGCGCCGGTGGTCGCGCAGCCCGCGCGCAAGGCCGACGACCTGGCCTTCACCGTGCGAGACGGGCTGCGCGTCCTGCTCGCGCTGCAAGCGAAGGTGCGCATCGAACAGCTCCGCGACGACGAGAGCGTCGACGAGCTGCTCGGAGGAAACTCCGCGCGCCGCAACCAGCTCCTCGCCGACGTCGCGCAAGAGTTCGGCGTCAACGCCATCGACGGCGCCCACGAGATGCCCCTGCGCGCCCTCACCGAGACGCTCTCGTCCCGCGCGACGGGCTACGGGGATTTCGGGCGCTACCTCGGGCCCGCCATTGATCAGCGCGTCGGCGCCGCGCTCGCTGGCGCGCGCACGAGCAAGAGCGACGTGGTCGAGCACCTCGGCGCGCACTGGGGCTTGGGCGCAGGTCGCGTTCGGCACGTCCTGGCCTTGCTCGCGCTCGAGGCCCGCGTCGGTGACTCGACGCGCGGCGGAGCGCTCTCGAGCCGGCTGCCCGAGGGCCTCTCGGATCGCGCGACGGCGACGCAGTGGATCGACGCCGCGGTGGCCCTTCACGGGCAGCACACGGGCGCGCAGCTCGCCCCGGTGAGCGCGCAGTCCACAGGAGGCGCCGCGGTCGACAGCGCTGCGCTCGACGCGCTCGAAGCCCGCGTGTTCGGCGCGGACGGCGCCCTCGTTCGCGCGGGGACGACCCTGCTTCGAGCCGCGGGGCTCGACGCTGTTCCTTCGATCGAGCAAGCGGTGACCGACGAGCGTCACGCCAGGCTCGACGCGGTCGAGAGAGAGCACGACGAGGCGTACCTCGCGCTCACGCGCGGCGCGTTCTCGGCGGACAAGCACATGGCGCTCACGAGCGAGCCCGTGTGGCTGCGACGCGATCTCGCGCAGGCGTTCTATGACCTGCTCGCGGGGGACGAGACAGCGAGCGCCCTCTCTGCGTCGCTGCGCGCGAGGGCGTGCACCGACGAGGCGCGCGCGGTGTGCGCGGCGCTCGCGCAGCGGGCCGCGCGGCTCGGTCGACCGGAGGTCTCTGCGCAGTTCACCGCGCTCGCGACGCAGCCAACCGAGCGTGGTCAGAATACGTCACGCACGGTCCTGGTGACCGGCGCAGGGCCCGGGTCGATCGCGTTGGCGTTGGTCGAGCGGCTGCTCGCGGCGGGCGATCGCGTGGTGGTGACGACCTCGCGGTACAGCGACGAGCGGATGGACGCGCTGCGCGAGACGTACCGCGCGCACGCGCGACGGGGCGCAGAGCTGCACGTGGTGGCGCTCAACCAGGGCTCGTTCGAGGACGTCGACGCGCTGGTCGAGTGGCTCGCGGCGCAGGGGATGTTGCCAGAGCTTCTGTTTCCCTTCGGCGCGCTCGCCGAGACCGGAACGCTGCTCGACGTCGGCCCCCGCTCGCTCGCCACGCTGCGCATTCAGCTCGTCGGCGTGCAGCGCTTGATCGCGCGCCTCGCGACGAAGTTCGCCGCCAGCGACGACACGACCGCGCGCTGCCACTGCGTCCTGCCGCTCTCGCCCAACCACGGGATCTTTGGCGGTGATGGGCTGTACGGCGAGAGCAAAGCCGCGCTCGAAGTGCTGCTCTCTCGATGGAGCAGCGAGCAGCACGCGTGGGGTCGATACTTCACCCTCGTCGGCGCGCGCATCGGCTGGGTGCGCGGGACGGGGCTGATGGCGGCCAACGACACGCTCGCCGAGACGCTCGAGCGCGAGCACGGGCTGCGCACGTTCGACACCGGCGAAATGGCAGACGAGCTGCTCGCGCTGTGCACGGACGACAAGCGCGCCGAGTGCGAGCGCGCCCCGCTGCTCTCGGACCTCACCGCGGGCTTCGCGGCGCTCGGGGACCTCTCGTCCATCGCGAACCGCGCGCGATCGACCGCAGAAAACAAGCGCAAATCCGAGGCAGCGCTCGCGACCCTTCGCGCCGAGCTCTCGACGCGCACGCGGCCCGACGCGACGCCGCGCGCCAAGGTCACGCCCGCGCTTCGGACTCGCGTGCGGGCGCCCGTTCCGACGGAGCGCGCGCTCGACGCGCTTCCGGCGCTCGATCACTTGGACCTCGATCAGCTCGCCGTGGTCGTGGGCTACGGCGAGGTTTCTCCCTGGGGAAGCTCGCGCACGCGATGGAGCGCCGAGGCCGATGAGCGCCTCTCGCTCGACGCCCTGCGCGAGCTCGCGTGGATGACCGGCATGGTCGAGTGCGACGCCGCAGGAGCGCTCATCGACAAAGCGACCAAGAAGCCAGTGACCGCGCTGGACCTCCGGCGCAACTACGAGCCCCTGCTCCGCAAAAACGCTGGAATTCGCCTGGTCGTCGGCGCCGCCATGCACGGCTTCGACCCGGCCGAGCAGCGCAGGCACAGCGAGGTCGTGGTGGACGAGCCGATGGCCTTCACCGTCGCGAGCGCCGAGCACGCCGAGCGCTATCGCAGCGCGGACCCCGAGCACATCAAGCTCGAAGCGACCGAGGGCGGCGCGGTGCGCGTGCGCTGCGAGCGCGGGGCGCGCGTGCGCGTGAGCACCACGGCGAGCCTGCGACGGCGCGTGGTGGGGCAGGTTCCCGACGGCTGGGACGCGACGCGCTACGGCGTCCCCAAGGCGATGGTCGAGCAGGTCGATCGCGTGACGCTCTACAACCTCGTCGCGACGGTCGAGGCCTTCTTGGCAGCGGGGCTCGAGCCCGAAGAGCTCTACGAGCACCTGCACATCACCCGCGTCGCCACCACGCAGAGCTCGGGCATCGGCGGAATGCAGAAGCTCCGCCGCCTCTACCACGACCCGATGCTCGACCGAGAGCGTCAGTCCGACGTCCTGCAAGAGACGCTCATCAACGTGATCTCTGGCTGGATGGTGCAAGCGTACGTGGGCTCGTACGGGCCCATCTCGTCGCCGGTCGGCGCCTGCGCGACCGCCGCGCTGTCTGTCGCCGAGGCGCTCGACATGTTGGCCACGCACCGCGCGGACTTCGTCGTCACCGGCGGCTGCGACGACTACAACGAAGAGGGCGCCGTCGGCTTCTCGGACATGGGCGCTACGGCAGACTCGCTCGACGCTGAAGCGAAGGGGATCTCACCGCACAAGCTCTCGCGCCCCAACGACCGCCGCCGCATGGGCTTCGTCGAAGCGCAGGGCGCCGGCGCGCTCTTGCTCTGCCGCGCGAGCGTCGCGCTCTCGATGGGCCTGCCCGTGTACGGAGTCATCGCCTACGCCGCGAGCCACTCGGACGGGATCAACGCGTCCGTCCCCGCGCCGGGACAGGGCATCCTCGGCGCCGCAGCCGAGTCGCACGACGGCGCCGAGCGCCGCGCGGGCGCGTGCCAGTTCGAAGCCCGACGAAGCGGGGTGTTCGCGCTCGAAGCGCAGCGCGCGCAGCTCACCGCGGCGCTCGGCCAAGACGCTGCGACGCGGGTCATCCGCGAGGGGCGCGCGAGCCTCGCGCACACGTTCTACCGCGGAGATAGCGCGATTTCGGCGCTGCGCGGGTCGCTCGCGGTCTTCGGTCTCGAGGCCGACGACGTCGCGTTTGTCAGCAAGCACGACACCTCGACCAACGCCAATGACAGCAACGAGAGCAAGCTGCACGCGCGCCTCGCCTCGGCGCTCGGCCGCACCGCGCACCTGCCCTTGCCGGTGATTTCGCAGAAGTCCCTCACGGGGCACTCGAAGGGAGCCGCCGCGGCGTGGCAGCTCATCGGCGCGCTGCAGGCGATGCAAGACGGCGTCGTCCCCGCGAACCGCAGCCTCGAGGACGTGGCGCCCAACCTGCAGCGGATCGCTCCGCTGTGCTTCAGCGACGCCAACGTCTGCGCGAAGGACACGATCCTGCGCGCGGCGCTCGTGACGAGCCTGGGCTTCGGGCACGTCGGCGCGATCGTGTGCGTGGTGCACCCGTACTTCTTCTGGCGCGCGCTCACGCCAGCGCAGCGCGAGCGCTATCTGCCCCGCGCGCAGCAGCGGCTCGATCAGGCCACGGCGCGGCTGCGTCGCGTGCTCGCGAGCCGAGAGCCGCTGTACACCCGCCGCAACGAGCGGCCGTTCGTCGACAAAGAGAGCAGCGACGCGCACCACCACCACGAAGCCGAGGTCCTGCTCGACGCCGACGCGCGCCGACGCGGAGCGCGCTTCGACGTCGCCCCCGCCCCAACACGCACGACCCTCTCATGATCGTCACCGTCGGAACCGACCTCGTCCACGTCCCCGCGCTCGCCGAGCAACTCGCCGACCGCGCCAGCGCCTTCGCCGCCAAGACCTTCACCGAGGCCGAGATGGCGTACGCCCACGGCGCCTCGTCGGGGCGGCCCGAGCGCCACCTCGCCGCGCGCTTCGCTGCGAAAGAAGCGACGCTCAAGGCCTTCGACCACGCGGCGGCCCTGCGTCGCGTCGAGCCGCCGTCGATCGAGCTGACGAGCATCGAGGTCCTGCGCGACGAGCGCGGGCGCCCGAGCCTCGCCCTGCACGACGCCGCCGCGCGGTTCGCCGAGCACCTCGGCGTCGAGCGCGCGCAGGTCTCGCTCAGCCACGACGGCGACTACGCCCTGGCGTTCGTGAGCCTCTCGCTCGCGAAGGCCGCTCCGTAGGCCCGAGAGCGGGGAATTTTTACGGGCGCAGCCGAGCCCTGGGCCGAGTTTTGTCACTGTACAATCTCGCTCATGGCAGTGCTTCCCGGCGCGGCGTCGAGCAGCTCGACCCTCTCGACGAACAAAGTGAAGGGCCAGACCTTCAAGAGCTGGTTCGACGTGTACGAGCGGCTGTTGGGAGCGCCCGCGAAGGACGCGCTGATCGCGACGCTGCCGAAGGACCTCGCCGACGCGCTGCGGTTCGGCGCGATCGTCTCGTCCGGCTGGTACCCGATCCATTGGTACACGACGCTGTACGACGCGCACGACAAGCTCCGCGGCCACTCAGCGGGCTTCGCGCGCAAGATGGGACGACTGACGACTGAGCAGGATTTTCGCGGGGTCTACGCGTTTATCGTCCGGCTCGCGTCCCCGTCGACGGTGTTCGCCAACGCCCAGCGGCTGCTGAAGCTCTACGTGCAGCACTGCAGCGTGACGAGCGTCGAGCGCTCGGACACCCACGCGCGCACGGCCATCACGATGCAAGGCAGCTCCGACGCGATGTGGGAGGAGTTCTGCGGCGGCAGCGAGGCGATCCTGCTCGTCAACGGCGCGCACGAGCCACGCGTCACCGTCACGCGCACCGACACCGATTCGGTCTTCGTCGACGGCGCGTGGACGCTGAGCTAACCCTCCGGTCAACGACGGACGCGCCGCGGGTGCGCGGGCACCGAGGGAGGCTGCGGCTGCTCTGGCATCGCGGGCTCGCCCATCACCATCTGCCCCATCTCGGGAGAGACCTGAGGCTCGACCGGCGGAGTGGCCGGCGGAGTGATCGACGGCGTCGCGGACACCGGCAGGACCTGCGACGACGGCATGATCATCGGCGCGCCCTGCACGACGCGCGCCCCCTGCCTCGCGCTCGCGAAGCTCGCGGCGGCGGCGACGGCGGCGCCTCCGACCAGAGCCGCGGCGAGGCGCTTTCGGCGCTTCTTTCGCAGGCCGTCGGGGCAGTCCTCGGTGAGCATCGTCCCGTCCGCGCGGCGGTACATGCGCACGCAAATCTTGGCGTTGGTCGCCAGGATGAGCGACTCGGCCTCGTCGCGGGTCATGGCCGAGAGGTTGAAGACGTTCTTCTCGCAGTGGCCGCAGAAACGAACGCGGTCGTCGCCCTTCATCTCGTCCCACGAGGCGTTGCACGGGCTCGCGACGCGGAGGTTGTCGAGCATGGGCAAGCGCTTCTTCTCTCCGCGCAGCCGGGCTTCGACTTCGATCAGCTCGCGCTCCATGCGGGCGGCGCGAAAGGCGAGGTCGTCGGACTCAGCGAGCTTCTTCTTGGCCGCGTCGAGGTCGTGTTCGAGCGCTTCTTTGCGGGCGTGCAGGGCGTCGTTGTCGTCGCGGTACGTCATCGTTGCAGCGATGAACACGGCGTCGCGCGCAGAGCTTTGCGAAAAAATCTTCAGCGCGCGCAGCGAGCCCAGAACCACACGACCGTGAGCAAGAGCAGCGCCACGGCGATCGCGTCGATGACGCGCTGCCGCCCCTTGGCGCTGATCGGCTGCGTCCCCTTTCGCCACGCCTCGACCCCGCCCCCCTCGGGAATGTGCTCGGTCGTGAACACCTCCCGGCACTGCACGCAGCGCACCTCGGTCGGGTGCGTCTCGTGCCCTGGATACGCCCTTCGAGACACGTACACGACGTGCTCGGTCTTGCAGTGACTGCACACGATCTCGCTGCCCCAGTCGTGTTCGCCCTCGTGAAGCGGACGACCTTTGCGCGAGACGTTCGAACGTTTGGCTCCCACGGTCGCGCTCGACGATGCCACAGCGCGCACACCGTTGCTTGACGGAGAAGTCGCGCTCGGTGGACTGTTGCTCGCTCGCCCATGTTTTACCGCCCCGAGTCCATCGACGAAGCCCTGGCGCTCAAGAGCCGCCTGGGCGCACACGGCACGTTTCTCGCGGGCGGGACGGACCTCGTCGTCGGCATCCGCAAAGAAAAAACCAGGGTCGAGCACTTCATCGACCTCACGCGCATCGCGGGCCTCGACGGGGTCTACCGCGACAGAGACCGCCTGCGCATCGGCGCGCTGTGCACCCACGCCGCGCTCGAGCGCGAGGCCATCACGGCCCTGGCGGACGCGTGCGAGACCGTCGGAGGACCGCAGATCCGCAACCTCGGGACGATCGGCGGACAGCTCGGGACCGCGTCTCCTGCGGGGGACGTCTCGGTCGCGCTGATCGCGCTCGACGCCGACTGCGAGATCGCGAGCGTGCGCGGGACGCGGACCATCGCGCTGGCAGACCTGTTCGTCGGCCCCGGTCGCACCGTGCTTTCGCCCGACGAAATGCTGCTCTCGGTGAGCATCGCCGCCGACCGAAAGAGCGCCTTCTACAAGATCGGAAAGCGCGACGCCGTCGCCATCTCGCTCGTGATGGCCGCGGCCTCGGTCGCGCCCGACGGCGCCGTCTCGATCGGCCTCGGCTGCGTCGCGCCGGTCCCCCTTCGCGCGCGCCTCGCTGAAGCGCACGTCCGCGAACACGGGCTCTCGGACGACGCGATCGAGCGCGCCGCGGAGCTCGCGATGAGCGAAGCCTCCCCCATCTCGGACCACCGCGGCAGCGCCGAGTACCGCCGCGCGATGTGCGCCACGCTCGTGCGACGCCTGCTGCGCGGCCTGCGCTGATCCGCCCACGATTTACGGCATTTTCTCGACGCAAAGGGACCCCCTCCATGACCGACGCCTCGACGCTCGAGCCCCTGAGCTTCTCGCTCAACGGCCGCCCTGTGACGGTCGATGTCGACCCGCGCGAGACGCTCTTCGACACGCTTCGCGAGCGGCTCCGACAGACCGGGACGAAGGGCGCTTGCCTCGAAGGCGAGTGCGGGAGCTGCACGGTGCTGCTCGACGGAGAGCCAGTCACCTCGTGCCTCGTGATGGCGCTGCAGGTCGCAGGTCGCGAGGTCGTGACGATCGAAGGGATCGCCGAGTCTTCGCAGCTCTCGGCGCTGCAAGCGGCCTTCGTGCGCGCGGGAGCTGTGCAGTGCGGCTACTGCACGCCGGGGCTGATTGTTTCGGCGACGGCGCTGCTCAAGAAGAACCCGCGGCCGTCGGAGGACGAAGTGCGCCGCGGGCTCGCGGGCAACCTCTGCCGCTGCACGGGCTACAACAAGATCGTCGACGCGGTGCTCGACGCCTCGCGCGAGGGCGAAGAGCTCTCGGAGACGGGGACCGCAGGAGCGCGCGCGTGAGCGGCGCACAGCAGCACAACATCGGTCGCTCGGTCGTCCGTCCGGACGTGCGCGACAAGGTGACGGGCGCGACGCGGTTCGGCGGGGACCTGTGCGGACCCGAGGTGCTGTCGGCCTCCGTCGTGCGCGCGGCGCACGCGCACGCGAAGGTGATTCGCGTGGATTTCTCCAAGGCCAAAGCGATCGACGGCGTGATCGCCGTGCTGGGTCGAGACGACATCAAGGGCACCAATCGACACGGCTTGATCAAGCGCGACCACCCTGTGTTCTGCGACGAGCGCGTGCGGTACCGAGGGGACGCGATCGCGGTGGTGATCGCGACGACGCCCGAGGCGGCGAAGCTCGGCCGCGACGCGGTCGAGGTCGAGTACGAGGCGCTGCCGGTGATCGCGACGATGGCCGACGCGCAAGCGGACGGGGCCGAGCGCATCCACGAGTTCGGCAACGTCCTGGCGACGCAGCTGATCCGCAAGGGAGACGCGGCGAAGGCGCTCGGCGAGTCGGACGTGGTGGTGACGCGGACGTTCGCGATGGGCGGCGTGGACCACGCGTTTCTCGACCTCGAGGCGGGCTACGCGGAGATGGACGGGGACGTGGTGACGATCCACGCCTCGGGGCAGTGGGTGCACGAAGAGCGGCGGTTGATCGCGCTGGCGTTGGGCTTGCCGGTCGAGCGCGTGCGCATCGTGCAGCCGCCGACAGGCGGGGCCTTTGGCGGGCGCGAGGACATCTCGATTCAGATCTACCTGGGCCTCGCGGCGCTGACCTTGGGCAAGCCCGTGCGCATGCAGTACACGCGCGAAGAGTCGATGGTGGCGCGGCACAAGCGGCACCCGATGGAGATCGAGTACACGCTGGGCGCGACGCGGGACGGGACGCTGACGGCGGCGAAGGTGATCATCCGCTCGGACGAAGGGGCGTACGCATCCACGGGGCCCGCGGTGCTGCGCAAAGCGGTGAGCCACTGCACGGGGCCGTATCGCGTGCCGCACGTCGAAGCGGACGGGGTGGCGTTGTTTACCAACAATTGTCCGACGGGGGCGATGCGCGGGTTCGGCGCGTGTCAGCTGGCGATCGCGTACGAGGGCGCGGTGCTCGCGGTGGCGCGCGAGCTCGGGATGGACGTGGTCGAGCTGAAGAAGAAGAACCTCGTTCGCGACGGCGACAGCATCACGACGGGGCAAGTGATCCCCGTGGCGAGCGCGATCGACTGCCTCGACGCCGCGCTCGACCGCTTTCACTGGAACGCCCGTCGCAAAGACCACCCCGCCCCGCACCTGCGCCGCGGCTACGGCGTGAGCACCATCTGCTTCGGCCTCGGCTACGGCGACGGCTACCCCGACGCCTCGCGGGCCCGCGTTCGCTTCGCCGAAGACAACGTCCTCGAAGTGTACTCTGGCGGCGTCGACGTCGGGCAGGGCCTGCACTCGTTGCTCGCTCAAATCGCAGGAGAAGAGTTCGGCATCGACGCCTCGCGCGTCCGCGTGATCGCCTCGGACACCGCGCTCACGCCCGAGTCGGGCTCGTCGTCAGCCACGCGCCAGACCCTCTTCTCGGGCAACGCCGTGAAGCTCGCGGCCGGCGAAGTGCACCGGCAAGTCATGGACGCTGCCGCTGTGATGCTGGGCCTTCACTGGGAGGACCTCGCGATCAAGGGCGATCGCATCGTGGGGATCCACCACGAGAACGTGGCGACGCCGCTGGCCTTTGTGCTGAGCGGGGCGCGCGCGCGGGGCTTCACGCTGGACTCGACCGCGGTGTACAAGCCGCGCACCGTCGCTCCGACGGACCAGAGCGGGCGCTCGCCGCGGGCGTTTCTCACGTACATGTTCGGCTCGCACGCGGCCGAGGTGATCGTCGACATCGAGACCGGCGAGGTCCGCGTCGAGCGCATCGTCGCCGCGCACGACGTCGGCAAGGCCATCAACCCCCGCGAGGTCGAAGGTCAAATCGAAGGCGGCGTCGCCCAAGGGCTCGGAATGGCCCTGATGGAAGAGGTCGTCACCCGACAGGGACGCATCCTCAACGCGAGCTTCACGGACTACATCATCCCGACCATCCTGGACGTCCCTCGCATCGAAGCCGTGATCGTCGAGCGCGCAGACCTCGAAGGGCCGCACGGGGCGCGAGGGGTCGGCGAGCCGCCGCTCATCGGCGCTGTTCCTGCGATTTTGGCGGCGATCAGCGACGCCATCGGCCACCCTGTCGAGCAAACCCCCGCCACCGCTGAGCGCGTGTGGAAGATCATTCACCAAGACAACGCAGAGCACCTCACGTGAACCCCTCGACTCTCTTCGCGCTCGTCCTCACGACGATGGTCGGCGTCTCGATCGTCGCGCAAGGCAGCGTCAACGCGCAGCTCCTTCGCAGCACCAACCTCTGGCTCCTGCTCGCGATCGGCAACGCGTTCACCCTCGGCAGCTCGCTCATCGGCTTCGCCCTCACCAAGAGCGCGACCCCCGTCCTCGCGCAGCTCACCCAGGTCCCCGCGCGCGTGCTGATCCCCAGCGTCTCTGGGCTCGTGATCACCTCGGGCATGCCCCTCGCGATCGGCCGCATCGGCGTCCCCGCGGCCATCACCGTCGTCATCGCCGTGCAGATCCTCGCCTCGCTCGCGTGGGAGCAAATGAGCGGCTCGGGCTCGCTCTCGGCCATGCGCCTCTTCGGCGCCGCCCTGGTCTTCGTGGGCGCGATGCTCGTCGTGCGCGGCTGATGCCCGCGCCCTCCGACGTCCTCGCGATCATCCTCGCCGCAGGAGAGGGACGCAGGATGGGGCAGCCCAAGGCGCTGCTCGCGTGGGGCGATCGCTCTCTCGCCGCAGCGCACGCGCGCGCCGCCCTCGACGCGGGCGCCGGCGCGGTCACCGTCGTGGTGCGAGCGTCGATCCGCGAGCAAATTCAGGGACTCCCAACGCAAGCTCGGCTGTGCGTCTCGGCCGAGCCCGAGGCCCTCGGCGCCGCGGGGTCCATCGTCGCCGCGCTGCGCGACGCGCCCATCGAGCGCGCGTGGTTCGCCATCTGCCCCGTGGACGTCGACCCGGACGCCTGGCGCGCGCTCGCGACGCTCACCGACGCGGTCGACCATCACCGCGCCGCGCGCCCGATGATCGACGGCCTCCGCGGACACCCGGTGCTCGTTTGCCGCAGCGCGCTCGGGCCGTATCTCGCGCCAACGCCAACGCCAACGCCCCCTCCGCTGCGCGAGCACCTGCGCGCCCTCGCCACGCAGGTCATCGACGTGCCCGTCGACGTGCGCGCGACGCTCTCGAACATGGACACGCCCGCGCAGCTCGCCGCCCAGCGCAGCGCGAGCGAAGGCGATTGAGGTTATGCTCGCCGCGCATGGACACGAGGGAGTTGCAGGCGCTCGTCCGTCGCAGTCACGAGCAGCATTTCTCGCACACCGAGCTGCGCGAGCGGCTGAGGGACCTCGCGCAGCAGGTCTCTGAGCTCTCGCACCACCGAGACGAGCAGCACTTGCACGAGCAAGCTGGCGACGCCGCGTGGAGCTTGCTTCAGCTGCTCAACGAGCAGGGCCTCTCGCTCGACGCCGTGGTCGATCGCACGATGAAGAAGCTCGATCAGCGCGCTTCGGGGCGGCTCATCGCGCTCGTCGGGACCTCAGCCAACCCGATCACCAACGCGCACCTCACCATCGGCCTCGAGGTGCTCGCGCTCACCGAGGTGGACGAGGTCTGGTACCTGCTTCCGGGGCAGCACCCGTGGGGCAAGAAGCTCATGCCCGCAGAGCACAGGCTCGAGATGGTGCGGCGCGCGGTGGCGAAGTACCCGAAGCTCAAGGTGTGCGATTTCGAGATCGCGCACGGGGACGAGATCTACCCGAAGGCGAAAGAGACCGCGTTTATTCTCAGGGATTTCTTGCTCCCAGCGTTCGCCAACCATCGCTTCGCGTTCGTGATGGGCTCGGACGTCGCGCAGAGCTTTCACGAGTGGGGCGGGGCGCAGTGGATGGCGGACAACCTGGACGTGTACGTGATCCATCGGCTCGGCTACGAGTTCGACAAAGAGCGCTCGATCTTGAGCGCTCCGCGGCACCGGTACTTCAAGGACAACGTCGTGACGAGCAACATCTCGTCGAGCCTGGTGCGCGAGCGCGGCCGCACGTACGAGCACGAGAAGCTCGTCGCGCTCGTCCCCGACGTCGTGTGGAGCTACCTCGTCGAGCACCGCCTGCTCGACCCCGACGTGTTGAAGTGAGCCGCACGCCCGGGAGACGATCGTGCTGGCCAGCGAGCAAACGACCCAATGAAACGCGGTGTTCTCCACGGCGGGTTGACAAACCCGCCGTGGCGCGAAGAGGTGCTTCATTGATCT
>JAAFIF010000024.1 GCA_013298625.1 Myxococcales bacterium | reverse complement strand
CACCACTGGCAGCAAGTCATCGGGCTCGCGCGTGACGATGCGAAACCGAAGCTTGTCGTAAATCTGCGCGGCGATGGTCTCGCGCTTGGACAAGAGCTTCGTGTAGAGCGAGTCGCGCTGCTTGCGGCCGCCGAGAAACTCGACGATGGGCAGCCCCGACTCGAGCATCCCGCCCACCACGCGGTAGACCTTCTCTTCGACCAGGCGAAAGATCTCCTGGTCCGAGAGGGGAAACATGAACGCCAGCTCGCGCCCCTGCAGGTGGTGGATGATGTGCATGACCTTGAGGATCATGCAGGCGCACACTTGCTTGTGGCCGCGCGACGAGGCCAGGCGAAACAGCTCGACCGCTGGTGACAGCTCGATCGAGCCCGGGATGGGGTAGTCGAAGTTGCGACGGAGGTACTCGATGGCCTCTGTCTTCACGTCTTCCATCCGGTCGACGTCGTCTGGGTCCGAGAGGTCGATCTCGTGTGACCGCAGAAACTCGATGATGTCCGTGTCGTCCCGAAAGTTCAGCCGGTGCCAGTCGATGACTGACCCGCCGCGAAGGACGATGCGAAGCGCGTCGAGGTCGGCCAACGTGAACGCGTCGGCGCGGCGAAAGCCCGCGAGCGGATTGTCCGATGGCACGTCCCCGACAGTAGCGCGATCGCGTCCCCGTCCGCGACCGCGAAGAGAGTCCGTCACGTGTTCGACGGACTGGTGGCGCCCGCGTGCACCGACGTGGTGGCCCCGCCCGCGCTCAACGCAGGGCGGCTCACGCGGCGAAGCTGAACGGTGCCCAGAAAGAGCCCGACGGTGACGCACACCGCAGCGAGGTTGGCCCACGCGATCCCCTGGCAGCCGCCGAGAGAGAGCGAGAGCGTTGCGAGAATCACCAGCGAGTTCAGTCGAGCGTTCGTCATCCGTTGCCTCGATCGGTCCGTGCGGTGCGCCCGCGTTGCGTGGTCCTCCAACTCGTCCTCACGCTGTTCGGGGCGGAGTTCGTGCCGAGGGGCTGATGTAGGTCTTGGTACGTCAGCTCCTGGTGAACGGGCAAACTCGTAGCAAAGGCGTCGAAGGCGTTTCAACCAAAACGTGACATCGCTGTCATGGTGCGTGTCGATTTGTTGACACTGTGTACGCGATGGGGCAGCGCCGCCCACAGGTAGAACCCGGCGCTCGACAGCGAGAGCTCCGGCCGAAGACCCGAAGAAAGAGCGAGCGTGATGGCGACGAGAGCGAGCGAAGCAACGAGCACCGAGGCGACCGTCGCCTCGCGGCCCATCACGATCGCGGTGGCCAACCAGAAGGGCGGCGTGGGCAAGACCACGACGGCGGTCAACCTCGCGGCGGCGTGCGCGGCGCGCGGCTACGACACGCTCCTGGTCGATTTGGACATTCAGGGCAGCGCCAGCGCCTTCTTGGGGATGTCCCCGACCGAGGACGAGGTGGACGTCGCGCGGTGCTTGCTCGAAGAACTTCCGCTCTCTCGCTGCGTGAAGAGCACCCGGATCGAGCACCTGTGGATCGCGCCCGCGGGCGAGCGGATGAGCCTGGTCGACCTGCACCTCGCGAGCGCGTTTGGCCGCGAGCGGGCCTTCGAGCGCGCGCTGACCACGGTCGCGCCGAGCGGCGTTCACTTCGATCTCATCATCGTCGACACGGCGCCGTACCTCGGGCTGTTGACGGTCAACGCGCTCGTGGCCGCGGACAAGCTACTCGTGCCCGTCTCGTGCGAGTACCTGCCGATGCTGGGGCTCAAATTGCTGGGCGAAACGCTGGACCGCCTGCGCGATCGCGCCGGCGCGAAGGCCGACGTGCTCGGCTACGTCCTGACCATGCACGACAAGCGCGAGCGCATCTCGACCGAGGTCGAGCAGCTGCTGCGCGCGCGGTTCGGCGAGCGCGTGTTCGAGACCGTGATCCGCGGCAACACGCAGCACAAGAGCGCGCCGTCGCACCGCAAGACGATCTTCGAGCACGAACCCGCGGGGGGACGCGGCCGCGAGGACTACGAAGCGCTGGCGACAGAGACGCTCGTGCGCTTGGAGCTCATCGAGAAGCCAGCGAGAAAGCGCGCCCGACGCGCCGCGACGAAGAAGTGAGCGCGGTTGCCGCTGCCGATCCGATGGGGAGTGAGTTAGGCTCCGCCTCGTGAGCGAACGAGAGAGCGCGCCGCAGGGCGCTAGCGAAGTGGTTCCGATCCTCCCGTTGCGAAACGCGGTGCTGTTTCCCGCGGCCGTCGTGCCGATCAACGTGGGACGGGCGCGGTCGGTGCGGTTGATCGAGGATTTGTCCTCGATGTCATCGAGGATCATCGGCGTCGTCACGCAGCAGCAGCCCGAGACCGAAGACCCGACGTTCAACGACCTGTTTCGGGTCGGGACGCTCGCGCGCGTCGTCAAGGTCATCAAGCTCGGGACCACCAACTACTCGGTGGTCCTGCAGGGGCTCGGACGATTCACGCTCGATTCGCTGGTGACCGAGGTCCCTTACCTCAAGGGCAAGATCATCAAGCACGACGAGAAGATCGTGCGCACCCCCGAGGTGCAGAAGCTCGACAAAGAGCTGCGCGAGCTCGCCCGCGCGCTCGCCGAGCACTCGCCGCCGGTGCCCCGTGAAGTCGGCACCATCGCCGAAAACGCCGCGGACCCCGGAGCGCTCGCGGACCTCGTCGCGCTGCACCTTCCCGCGCCGCAGGTCACGCCCAACGACCGGCAAAAAGTCCTCGAGGCCTTCGACGTCGTCGAGCGGCTCAACCTCTCGCACTCGCTCGCGCGCAAGGTCTACGAGGTCCACCGCGTGCGCAAAGAGATCCAGACGCTGGTCTCTGGCGAGATGGGCCGCAGCGAGCGCGAAGAGATCCTTCGGGCGCAGCTGAAGAGCATCAAAGAAGAGCTCGGCGAGATCGACGAGAGCGAAGAAGAGCTCGATCAGCTGCGCGAGCGCATCGCGAAGGCCAAGCTCCCGCACGACGTCGAGCGCGCCGTGCGCAAGCAGCTCGGACGGCTGCGCGCGATGCAGGCGCACTCGGCCGAGTACCAGGTGACGCGGCAATACGTCGAGTGGATCGTCGACCTGCCGTGGTTCAAGATGTCCGAGGACAAGTTCGACGTCGAGGCCGTGCGCCGCGCGCTCGACGAGGACCACTTCGGGCTCGAGAAGATCAAGCGCCGCATCCTCGAGTACATCGCGGTCCGCAAGCTCCGTAAGGACAAGAAGGGCCCCATCCTCTGCTTCGTCGGCCCGCCCGGCGTCGGCAAGACCTCGCTCGCCAAGAGCATCGCCCGCGCCGTGGGCCGCCAGATGATCCGCATCTCGCTCGGCGCCGTGCGGGACGAAGCCGAGATCCGCGGCCACCGTCGCACCTACGTCGGCGCGCTGCCCGGCCGCATCATTCAAGCGATGAAGAAGGCGGGCACCATCAACCCCGTGCTCGTGCTCGACGAGGTCGACAAGATGGGCGCAGACCAGCGCGGCGACCCCGCCAACGCGCTGCTCGAAGTGCTCGACCCCGAGCAGAACAACACGTTCGTCGATCACTTCATCGACCAGCCGTACGACCTGTCGCACGTGATGTTCATCTGCACGGCCAACGATCGCTCGACGATCCCCGCGCCGCTGCTCGACCGCATGGAGGTGATCGACCTCGCGGGCTACACGCGCACCGAGAAGCTGCACATCGCGCGCGACTACCTCGCGCCCAAGTCCCTCGCGGATCACGGGCTCACGCCCGATCGCTTGGACTGGGACGACTCTGGCCTCGACGCGCTGATCGAGAGCTACACGCGCGAGGCGGGCGTTCGCTCGCTCACGCGCGAGGTGGGCTCGGTCTGCCGCGCGGTCGCAGTGCGGCTCGCCGCGGGCGAGGACGTGCACGAGAAGGGCAACGCTGAGTTCGTCGAGAAGGTGCTCGGCGCGCCGCGGTACCTGCGCGAGAGCGCCGAGCGCGAGCCGCTCGTCGGCGTCGTGACGGGCCTCGCGTGGACGCCGGTCGGCGGCGACATCTTGTTCGTCGAAGCCACGCGCATGCCCGGTAAGGGCCAGGCGATGATCACCGGCTCGCTCGGCTCGGTGATGAAAGAGTCCGCCGCGACCGCGATGAGCTTCGTTCGCTCGCGCGTCGAGCGGCTCGGCATCGACCCTGCCGTCGTGCAAAACAGCGATCTGCACGTGCACGTCCCGCAGGGCGGCATCCCCAAGGACGGACCCAGCGCTGGCGTCGCGCTCGTCACGGCGATCGTCTCGCGGTTGACGGGCAAGCCCGTGCGCTCGGACGTCGCGATGACCGGCGAAATCACCCTGCGCGGGGTCATCATGCCGATCGGCGGCGTCAAAGAGAAGGTGCTCGCCGCGCACCGCGCGGGCATCAAGAAGGTCTTGCTCCCGACGCGCAACGTGCGCGACCTCGAAGACATCCCGAAAGAGATCCGCGACGACCTCGAGATCGTCTTCGTCGCCAAGATCGAAGAGGTGCTCGCGCACGCGCTGCTGCCCGTTCCGCCGAGCGCGTCGATGCCGCCGCCGCCGCCGAAGGGCGACGACTCGGACGAGGCAGACGCCCCGTGATCGAGGCGCTTCGCACGGTCGCGAGGCTCCGCCGAACCAAGGGGTTCTTCATCGCGGGCGCGCTCGTCGCGCTCTTGCTTCAGGGCTCGACCCTCACCAATCACCTCGGCTACGCGAGCGCGCTGGTGGTGGGGCTGTTCGGCTCGTTCGCCGCGGCCGTGGTGGGCGCCGCGGTCGCCGATGCGATTCGCCAGCAAGAACGCAGCGTGACCGCGGGTCAGTTGCTCGTTGGTCCCGCGTTCTTCGCGCTCTCGTGGGTGGGCTCGCTCGCCGTGGTCACCGCCGTGATCGCGGCGTTTCGCGCGCCGTGCGCCCCCGCCAAGGGCGCCCTGTGGTGGCTGCTCGTGGGGCTCATGGGGCCGTTGCTCGGCGGCGTGTGGGGGGCGCTCTCGGGCGCGCTCGTCACGCGCGTTCGGTGGGCGAGCCGGATGGCTGCGGTGACCGTTCCGCTCTTTGCGCTGTGGAGCTTGCTGCGGTTCTACCGATCGCCGGGCGTCTTCATCTTCGACCCCTTCTTCGGCTTCTGGCCGGGCGTCCTCTACGACGAGTCCATCCGCCTCGACGACGCCATCCTCACCTACCGCGTCGGAACGATCGGCTGGCTCATCGCCCTCTCTTCGCTCGTCGTCGCCTTCTGGAGCTCCGCCGACAAGCGCCTCACCCGCGCCGTGCAGAGCAAACCCGCGCTGCTCAGCGCCGCCGGCGGCGCAGCGCTCGGCCTCGCGGTCTACTTCGCCGGCCCCGCGCTCGGTCATCGCTTGGACGCCCACGACATCGCCCGCGAGCTCGGCGGACGCATCGACGGACGCCGCTGCTCGCTCGTGTACGCGAGGTCCATCGGCGCGCACGAAGCGCGGCTGCACTTCGAGGACTGCGAGCTGCGCGTCGCGCAGGTCGAGCGGTATTTCGGCGTGCAAATGGACGCCGTCATCACCGCGTACATGTTCGAGAGCTCCGCGCAGAAGCAGCGCATGATGGGCGCGGCGGACACGTACATCGCCAAGCCGTGGCGCGCGGAGGTGTACCTGCAACACGACGAGTTTCCGCACCCCGTGCTGAAGCACGAGCTCGCGCACGTGATCGCGCGTCGCTTCGCTTCGTGGCCGTTCTTCGTGACCTCGTCCTACGGGCTGCCCGTGCCGGGGCTCGTCGAAGGCGCCGCTGTCGCAGCGGCGTGGGAGGGCGAGAGCGACGCGACGCCGCACGAGTGGACGCGGGCGATGCTCGACGCGCGGCTGCTCCCGCCGCTCGAAGACATGATGGGCTCGGGCTTCTACGGGCAGAGCTCGTCGACCGCGTACACCGCGGCGGGCTCGTTCTCGCGCTGGCTCATCGAGCGCGAGGGCGTAGCGAAGTTTCGAGACGTGTACCGCGACGCGGATTTTCAGCGCGTGTACGGCGTCTCGCTCGGCGTGCTCGACGGCCGATGGCGAGCGTTTTTGCAGGGCGTGTCGATCCCCGAGCGCATCCGCGCCCGCGCCCAGACCCGCTTTCGTCGCGCGGCGATCTTCTCGCGCGCGTGCCCGCACGAGACCGCGGACGCGCTCAACCAGAGCGAGCTGTGGCTCAGCGCAGGAGACGTTCCGCGCGCCCGCGACGCGCTGATCGGCGCGGTGCGCGACGACCCGACGAGCACGTATGCGCGGGCCATGCTCGGCGAAGCGTGGGTGCGGCTCGGCGACGTCGGGCGCGCCACGGCGCTCGCTGAAGAGAGCGCGCGATCGCTCGGTCCGGCTGCGGCGGCGCGCGTGTGGGTTCGCACGGCCGAAGTGGTCTGGCGTTGGCGCGGGGCGGACGAAGCGCGGCCCCTGTACGCGCGAGCCGAGCAAGACCTCTTCGACGACGACGAGGCGCGCAACATCGAAGTGCGCAAGTGGGCCGTGGGTCTGCTCGCGCGCAGGCCGAGCGAGGCGGCCAGCGAGGCGACGCGCGATCTGCTCGCGGGGCGACAGTCGCTGCACGCGGACACGACCGTGGGCGTCGCGCGGCTGAGCGCGGTGCTCGACGATCCGCAGAGCGATCCGAGCACGCGCGCGATGGCGGGCTACCTCGTGCTGCGGCAGCTCTGGAGGCTGCGCCGAGAGACGGCGGCGCTCGCGCGGGGCGCCACCGTGGATCCGAGCCTCCTGCCGAGCGACCGGATTCGCGCGGAGTACCAGCGCGTGATGGCCGAGTCGCGGTTTCACACGGGCGATCGCGAGGGCGCGCGCGCGGCGTATCGGGCGATCGCCGAGGACCCGTCGCGTCCGTCGGGCTCGCGCGACCTGGCGCGGGACTGGCTCGATCGTCTGCGGTGAGCGCGGCGGTCCATCCGTTTCGTCGCGCTCGGCCGTTGTACAGGGCGATGACCTCCATCGACGCTGTTGCCGCGCCCCTGACGGGAGCGCGACCCGAGTGGGTGACGCCCGAGCTGTTGCCGTACGCGAGCAACTTCATCGAGCTCGACGGGCACACCATTCACTACCTCGACGAGGGATGCGGCCCGACGCTGCTCATGCTGCACGGAAACCCGACCTGGTCGTTTCTGTACCGACACTTGATCGCGGCGCTGCGCGGGCGATTTCGCTGCGTCGCGATGGACTATCCGGGCTTCGGGCTGTCGACGGCGGCCGAGGGGTACGAGCCGTTGCCCGAGCGTCACGCGTCGGTGGTCGAGGCGTTTGTGCGCGCGCTGGACCTGAAAAAATTCACGCCGATCGTGCAGGACTGGGGCGGTCCCATCGGGCTCTCGGTGGCGGGCCGCGACCCCTCGCGCGTCGAGCGGCTGGTGATCTTGAATACATGGGCGTGGCCCGTCGATGACGACCCGCACTTCGTGCGATTCTCCAACATCATGGGCGGCGCGATCGGCGGCTTCGCGATCCGTCACTTCAACGCCTTCGTCAACATGATGATCCCCATGGGAACCCCGCGCCGAACGCTCTCCTCCGCCGCGATGAACGCCTACCGCCGCCCGATGAGCACCGCGGCGCGGCGGCGCGCGACCAACGTGTTTCCAAGGGCGATCGTGAAGAGCACGCCGTTTCTCAGCGAGGTGCAGCGAGGGCTCGCGGCGATCGCGGACAAGCCTGCGCTGATCGTGTGGGGCGACAAGGACATCGCGTTTCGCGCGAAGGAGCGAGAGCGATTCGAGTCGGTCTTCGCCTCGCACACCACGGTGCTCGTCCCCGGCGCGGGGCACTTCATGCAAGAGGACGCGCACGACGAGATCGCCGCGGCCATCCACGACTGGTGGTCCCGACCATGAGCGCGCGCGATCGCCTCGCCGAGGGCTTCAAGCTCAACCGCCGCGAGCTCGCGACGTACCTCACGCGCATGGTCGTGCGCGAAGACGTCGCCGAAGAGCTCGTGCAGCAGACCGCCGTGCGCGCGCTCGAAGCCGAGTCGCTGCCCGAGCCTCCGCAAGAGCTTCGCGCGTGGCTCTTTCGCGTCGCCACCAACCTCGCGATCGACCACCTGCGCAAGCGCTCGACGTGGAGAGAGAGCCTGCTCGGCGACGCCCGCGATCGCGCCATCGCAGACAAGGGCTTCGTCGCCGAGTCCAAGCTGCTCTCGGGCTCGGCCGAGATGAAGTCGATCGCCAAAGACCACCTCGCCGTGTGCTTCGCCTGCACGCTGCGCAACCTCTCGCCGCAAGAGTCCTCGGCGCTGCTCTTGAAAGAGGTCTACGACTTCACCGTCGAGGAGACCGCCGCGGTCATGGACGCCTCGTTCGGGCAGGTGAAGGCGTGGATCCAATCGGCGCGCGCGAAGCTGACCGCGCGCTACGCCGACACGTGCGCGCTCGTCGCGCAGCAGGGCGCGTGCTTTCAGTGCGTCGAGCTCGACCGGTTCTTTCTCGCGGATCAGGGTGACCCGCTGCGGGGCACCCACGGCGACCTCGACGCGCGCATCGCGGTCCTGCGCGAGAAGCGCGCGGCGCCGCTCGGGCCGTGGCATCGGCAAATGATGCGACTCGTCGACGAGGTGCTCGACGAGGGCGTCTCCATCGATTCGCGCGCGGCGAGCGAGCGTTCCAAGGGGTAGCGCGGCGTTCAGTTGTGCGCGCTGCGCCGTTGGTGCGAAACCGCCAGACGACATGGCGAAGCGCACGCAAGAAGACTGGCTGAGCGGGATCGAATCGCTCTTGCTCTCGACGGACGAAGCCGACATTTCAGCGGCGATCGCGAAGCTCGACGAGCGCGACGCGTGGGGCGCGCTCTGCGAAGGCACGACGATCGACTGCGACGAGCGCGGGGACTATCGAGCGACGCTGAAGATCGGCAAGACCATCACCAAGCACGTCAGCGCCGAGGCGCGCGAAGACCTCGCGTGGCTCGCGCTTCGGCGCACGGGCTCGCTCGACGCGCTGCGCAAGATCGACCTGTGGAAGCCCAAGCTCACGCGCCTCGACGCCTTCAGCGCGCTGCCCGCGCTCACCGAGCTGCACATCGGGGCGCCGCCGCTGCTCGTTCGCGCGGAGCTGCACGGGCTGCCCGCGCTCACGACGTTGGTCATCGCCGAGTCCAAGGCCCTGCGCGAGGTCGCGCTCTCGGCCCTTCCGGCGCTGCGCGAGCTCAACCTGCAAGAGTGCAAGGCGGTGGCGTCCGTCGAGCTGTCCTCCGACGTCGGGCTCGAAGAGCTCTCGCTCGCAGACGCCACGAAGCTCGAGCGGCTCTCGCTCGACGGCGCGACGAAGCTCCGGACGGTGACGCTGCACGTGGCCGCGATGAGCCCCGATTCGTTTGCGTCCATCACGTGCCCGTCGCTGCAGACGCTGGTCGTTCGAAGCTCGAAGGCCAAAGAGCTGGTGCTGCCGCCGCCATCGCAGCTCCCGTCGCTCGAGCGACTCGAGCTCGAGCGCTGCGCGCTCACGTCGGTCGCCGCGCTCGCGTCGCACGCGTGTCTGAAGACCTTGCGGCTGTGGCTGCTCAACAAGTTGAAGAGCCTCGCGTTCGTGAAGGCGCACCCGTCGCTCTCCGTGGTCGAGGTGACGGCGTGCCCTGCGCTCGCCGACGTGAGCGCGCTCTCGACGGTCCCGTCGCTCACCGAGGTCACGCTCTCGGAGGTCGGCTGCGGACGCGACGCCGTCCGATCGCTCGTCGGCGTGACTTCGCTATTCCTGGGCGACGACGTCTCGCCAGAGGGCGATCTTCGCTCGCTCGCGCCGCTGCGCGCGCTGCGCTCGCTCTCGGTGTCGGGGCCGCAGCTCCGCGCGCTCGACGGCGTCGAAGCGCTCGAGCAGCTCGAGGAGCTCTCGCTCAACCGCACGCAGCTCGCGACGCTGGCGCCGCTCGCCGCTCGCCCCGCGCTCGTGTTCTTCGGCGTGAGCTCGGACGAGACGCTCGCCACGCTCGACGGCGTCGAATCCCTGTCCAATCTGCGGCGACTGACGGTGACGTACATGCCGTCGATCGCGTCGATCGCCGCTGTCGAGTCGCTGCGCAACGTCCGCTCTCTCTCGTTGATCGACCTGCCGAAGCTAAGCGAAGCCGAGATCCAGCGCGTCGGGGCGCTCGCGAGCGTCGAAGAGCTCACGCTGTTTACGCTGCCCGCGCTGCGCTCGGCGCGGTGGCTTTCCAAGCTGAGCCAGCTGCGAACGCTGAGCATTTCTGGCTGCGATTCGTTTGCGGACGCGTCGGGCATCGAGCAGTGCCGATCGCTCGCGACCCTGAGCTTCAACGGCTCGCGCGCGCTGAAGACCGTGCAGAACCTCCGCACGATGACCTGGCTCGCGTCGCTCGACCTGCGCTACTGCGACGCGCTGGATCACACGATGTCGCGATGGATGGAGACCGAGAAGGACGTGCGCTGGTACTTCGACTTCGTGTCGCAGCAGCAGTGACCGCGGGTCACTCTGTAATTTCTCCGGCGCGCACGGCGGTGAGCGAACCGTCCTCGCGCTCGACGAGCAGCGCGCCGTCGTCGCCGAGGTCCCTGGCGACCCCCGTGACGCCGTCGATCGTGACGCGGGCTCCGAGGGTGTCGCAGCGGGCTCGCAGCGCGCGCACGAGGGCGTCGCGCGACGAGCCGCCGAGCAAGAGCTTGTCCACGGCGAGCTCGAGCTCTTCGAGCACCGCGAGCAGCGCGGCGGGACGGGTGACGCGCCCGTCGCAGTGGGCGCCGAGGCAAGTGGCTTTGTCTCGGAGCTCCTCGGGCCATGGGCGCGGGTGGACGTTGAGCCCGAGGCCGACGACGGCCGAGTCGAGCTGGTCGCCGCGGACCGAGCCTTCGACGAGGATTCCCGCGACTTTCTTGCGGTGAACTCGCACGTCGTTGGGCCACTTCACCGTCACGCTCTCGGGCGAGACGAAGCGATCGCACGCTCGCGCGACGGCGAGGCCGGTGACGAGCGTGAGCAGCGGCGCGTCGGCCACGGCGATGCGCGGGCGCAAGAGCACCGAGAGGTAGAGGTTGCTGCCGAGCGGCGAGTGCCACGCGCGTCCGCGTCGGCCGCGGCCAGCGCGCTGCGACTCGGCGAGGATGGTGGTCCCGTGCGCGGCGCCCTCGCGCGCTGCGGCGCGGGCGTCGTCGTTGGTCGAATCCGTGGCGTCTCGATACTCGAAGCGCTTCGCGATCCAGCGCGTCCCTGCTGCGCCGTCGCGGGCGAGGGCCTCGAACGCCGCGCGCTCTTCAGCGAGCCTGGCCTCGTCGTCGGTCACAGCCGCAGTTCGAGGTCGAGGCCGATGTCCATGGCGCGGGCGCCGTGCGTGAGCGAGCCGATCGAGACGACGTCGACGCCGATCGCGGCGATCTTCGGCATGCGCTCGAGCGTGACGCCGCCAGAGATCTCGATGATGGGACGCGGGGATCGGCCTTCGATCTTTGCGATCACGGCGCGCGCGTGGTCGTCGTCGAAGTTGTCGAGCATGATGATGTCGGCTCCCGCGGCGACAGCCTCGTCGAAGTACTCGTCGCGGTCGACCTCGCACTCGATGCGAAGCGGGTGCGGGGCGTTGGCGCGGGCGCGCTCGATCGCTTGCCGAACGCCGCCGCACAGGACGATGTGGTTGTCCTTGATGAGCACGCCTGCGCCGAGGTCGTTGCGGTGGTTGATTCCTCCGCCGCAGCGCACGGCGTAGCGCTCGAGCGAGCGGAGGCCGGGCGTTGTCTTTCGCGTGTCGGTGACGCGAGTGCGCGCGCCGGCGGGGATGGCGTCGACGAATTGGCGGGTGCGAGAGGCCGTTCCGCACATGCGTTGAAGGAGGTTGAGGGCGACGCGCTCGCCGGTGAGGACGCTGTGCGCTGGGCCTTCGACGATGGCGACGATCGCGCCCTTCTCGACGCGCTCTGCGTCCTTGTGGTGAACGACGAAGCGCACGCTCGGATCGACGCGATGAAAGACCGCGCCAGCGACGCCGACGCCCGCGAGCACCATGACCTCGCGCGCGTTGAACTTTCCAAACGCGCTGGCTTCGCGCGGAACGCACGCGCGCGTCGTCGCGTCGCCGGACGCCAGGTCCTCTGCGAGCGCGGTGTCGATGATGCGATCGAGCTCGATGGGTGAGAGTTCTGCGGGCGAGGGGAGTGCGTCGCGGTAGCTCATGAGGTTGTCGATCGTGCACCACTCGCGGGCGGAGTTGAACAGGGCTGCGGACGAACGTTCACACATCGCGGTGTGCACGATCGTTCTCGCCGCAGAAAAGACCGACGATTTCTCATTTGCGCCCGTGAATGACCGCGCGCCTCTGGCCGTCGTTGCGATCGATGATGACGAACAAGGCTCTGCTCGCTCCGCTCTTCGCCGCCGCGCTCGCGCTCGCTCCGTCCGCTGCTCGCGCCAACGACTGCGAGGTGGTGCGCCGCGCCCGCGCGCTGCTCATTCAGCGCGGTTTGGACGACAGCTCGCTGCGCGCGATCGAGCCGAGCGTGTGCGCTCCGGTCGCGACGCCCATCGTCGTCGTGCAGCCGCAACCGTACCCTCAGCCGCAGCCGCAGCCGCGCCCGCAGCGCTCTCCTGCGTGCCAGGACTATCGCTCGATGCTGGCGATGGCCGACGTCGATCCTGCGCGGACGCGCGCGGATCATCGGCAGATGATCGAGCAGATGATGAGCGCCGCGTGCCGAGGCTGGAGCGCTCCGCGCGAGGCGTGGTCGAACGGCGTCACCGCGCGCGACGAGACCGGCGTGATGCGCTGGCCTACTGGCATCACCGCGCGCGACTCGCAGGGCAACTGGAACTACCCCAACGGCGTCGCCGCCCATCGCTCGGGGACCTGGTACTGGCCGAACGGCGTCCGCGCGCGGGACCCGCAAGGCACCTGGACGGCTCCCAACGGACTGCGCTCTGCGCCGGGGCTCTTGCTCGGCGAAGCGTGCCGCGTGAGCGCCGATCCTCGCTTCTGCGGCCGCGCCTGGGGCGAGCCCTCGCCGATGGACTTCATCGCGTTCGTATGGCGCGCCCGCGGAGGGCGCTGACGCAATCACTCTCCCCACTGCAACTTCTCTGCGACGATCGTTCGAGGCGACGAAACGCAGCGAAGAGACGATGTAGGTAACTAGCGGACAGCGGCGCTTTCGAGCGATCGATGGTGTCGACGGAGGTCGTCGCCATGTCCGCCAAGGTTCGTTTCGCTCTCGTGCTCTCTGCGTTCGCTTCGCTCACGGCTGTGACAGTCGACGCCGACGCTCGGCCGGGCCGCAACGCACCGGTGTTCAACCGCTGGAGCGACGTTCGTCCGGGGGTTCGTCACCTCGAGCACCGCGAGGGGCCGTTTGCGTATCACCTCGTGACGATCGCGCTCTCGACGCCAGGGCTGACGGTGCGATCGACGGACGAGGCCAACGCGCTGCCGAGCGAGGCACACCACGGCGGGCACCGATGGACGCGCACGAGCACGTGGGCGCGTCGGACGGGCGCGGACATCGCGATCAACGGCAACTACTACGACCTGACGCGCTGGCGCTCTGCGTGCGGCCTGGCCGTGAGCAACGGCGCGCGGTGGCGGTCAACGTACGACGATCGTCGGCTCAACTGCTTTGCGTCCGCGGGCTTCGGCGAGGGCGGTCGCGCAGCGGTGTTCGACTCGCGCGGGCTGCGAAAGGCCGGGGATATTCCTGGCTGGATGAGCGTGGTGGTGAGCGGCTCGCCCGCGCTGCTGAGAGACGGAGAGCTCGTCGGCTATCGTCACCCGAGGCACGCGCTCTACCGCAACCCGCGCACGGCGATCGGCCTGTCGCAGGACGGCTCGACGTTGTTTCTTCTCGTGGTCGACGGCCGCGAAGGAAGCGCGCAAGGCATGACCTGCCGCGAGTCCGCCAAGGTCCTGCGCGAGCACGGCGCGTGGAACGCCATCAACCTCGACGGCGGCGGCTCCTCGGCGCTCTTCATCGAGCGCGAGGGCGGCGTGGTCAACCACACCGGCGAGGTCGAGCGCCCGGTGGTCAACCACCTCGGGTTCTTCTTCGACGAGCAGCCTTCGGTCGTCCCGAGTGCAATTACGCCTGCGCCTGCTGCAGGAGCTCCCGAGAAGCTCGACGCGCGCGACGCCCCGCTGCACGAGGACTACTCGTCGGTCCCCGAGCGCGGAATGGTCCGCTGGACCATGGTCCGCATCGAGCGCCTCGACCCACGTCGCATCGGCCGTCGGCGCGTCGGCGACTGGACCACGCTGGGATCGTTTGTCTCGATGGGCGTGGCGGGCGCGTTCTCGTCCCGTCGTCGTCGCGACGAAGAGCGCGAGTGATCAGTCCCGCCACCAGAGCACGGGCCAGCGCCTTCGAAGCGCGGTGATCCGCAGCCGCGGGTCGGGGTTGACCGCAAACGGCTCGCCCACGCGCTCGAGCATCGGCAGGTCCGAGATCGAGTCCGTGAAGAACGACGAGCTCGCCAGGTCCACGTCGTGCTCGCGCGCGAACTGCTCGGCCAGCGTGACCTTTCCGTGCCCGTAGCAGAGCGGTCGCAGGTGCTTGCCAGTCAGCTGTCCGTCTCGCACGTCGAGCCGAGAGCACAGGACGTGCTCGATTCCGACGGCGCTCGCGACGGGCTCTGCGGCGTACGGCGTCGCGCTCGTGAGCAGCACGCACACATCTCCGCGCGACCGTCGTGCGTCGAGCTCGCTGCGCGCGCGCATGCTCAGCGTCGAGAGCACTTCGGCCCGCACCCATCGCGCGACCTTCTCGCGCAGCATCGCCTCGGACACGCCTCGGTAGCCGCTCACCACCTGATCGGCCAGCGCCTCGACGTCCAAGATTCCGAGCGTGTACTGCGCGAGCCAGCTCGCGAGCTTGAGCAGCTCGCTGCGCGGCGCTTCACCGTTGCGAACCTGCCATCGCACCCAGCGATCGGCGCTGTTGACCAGCAAGAGGGTGCGGTCCATGTCGAAGAATGCTGCTCTGCGCATCGTTGTGGCGCGCAGCGTACCCTCGATCGGGCCGATCCCCTTGCGCGCAACGCGTTCGCGACGCACTCGTTCGCGCCCCTTTCGCAGAGCAGCACTCCAATGAGAACGAGCCGCGAGATCTACCACTGGATTCGCTGGGATCCGCGCTTCGATCCCGCGGAGTTCTCCGTCGGCTACGACGACCACGGCGGCGCGCCCAAAGAGCTCGCGCTGGTCGCGTTCGTCCCCGACGGAGAGATCCCCTGGCACCGCGTGCTCTACCTTCGCCGCGGCCGCGCCGTCGTCTGGGACCGGCGCACCGGGCTCGATCGCGTCGCGCCCGACGCCGTAGCGTCCGCCGTTCGATGGCCTTCGTACACGCGCTGGTCGCGGATCGACCCCGTTCGTCGCGCAGACGCGAGCGGAGACAAGCGCGCGCGCGACGGATCGCTCAGCGTCCTCACGTTCAACGTCCTCGACGAGCAGCACGTGCCCGCGCACCTGGGTGATCCGCGGCGGTTCGACGCGCTGATCGCGACCATCGCGCAGGCCGACGCAGACGTGGTCGTGCTGCAAGAGGTCACCGGGGCATTCGCGCGACGAATGGCAGAGAGCGAGGTCATCAACAGCGCTTATGACCTCTCGCACGCGCTCGCGCAGGACAGCGCGCAGTCGGTGCTCTTGCTCTCGCGGCTCCCCGTGCGCTGGGCGGGGGCCCTTCGGTTCTCGTCGCACAAGAGCGCGATCGCGCTCGGGGTCGAGCACGCGACGGGGCCGGCCGTCGTGGCGGGCGTTCATTTGCCCAGCGATTGGGCTCGTGATTCGAGGGACCTCCGGCGCGCGTACCTGCGCAGCCTGGTCGCGTCGCTCGACGAGGCGAGGGCGCTCACCACGGTCATCGCCGGAGACTTCAACGAGGGCGACGAGTCGGATTTCTCCGACGAGCTCTCGGGCTTCGCGGACGCGTGGAGGCTCGCGGGGCAGGGGCGCGGTGACACCTGGGAGCCCGCGCGCAACGCGCTCGCCGCGCACGCGAGTCGCCAGGGCGCAGCGCGCAGGCTCGATCGCGTGTGGGTGCGATCGTCGGACAACGCGCTGACCGTGGGGCGCGCCGCGGTGCTCGCGCCCGAGGCGCTCGACGCCGAGCGAGCGCTGTATGCGTCCGATCACTGGGCGCTGCGCGTCGAGATCGAGTCGACCTTCGCTGCGCCGAGCGCGCCGTTCGAGCGGGACCCGAGCGCGGCGCTGGTCGCGCTGCTGAGCGACGAGCTCGCGCGGGACATCGAGCCCGTTCGCAAGCAGCACGACGACAGCGCCGATCGCTGGCCGGCGCACGTGACGCTGATGCACCCGTGGGTCGCGCGGCCGGACCGCCGCAGCGTGACGGAGCTCCTGCGCTCGCTCTTGTCCGAACGCGACCCGATCGAGCTGGTGATCCGCGGCGCGGGGCACTTCGAAAACGCTCGCGAGCGCGTCGTGTTCTTGAGCGTCGAGAGCGCAGGGCTCGCGTCGATCGAGCGCGCGTTGCGCGCGACGCCCGAGCTCGCGACGTGCTTCGAGCGCGAGGGGTTCGCGGCGCACATCACCGTCGCGCGAGGAGCGAAGGGGGACCGGGCGCTGCAGCAGCTCGAGCGCTCGCTCGCTGAGCGCTTCGAGGGCCGTCGATGGACGGCGCGCGAGCTCGTGTGGCTCGCTCGGGCCGAGTCGTCGTCGATGGTCCCGCTGGCGCGCTTCGCGATCGGCCGCGACGCCGAGGCCCGGCGAACGCACGCGGCGAGCGTGATCAACGAAGGGATCGCGTCGATGTTGGGCGAGGGCGAGGCCGAGGTGGTCTGGCCGATCGGCAGCCACGCGATGGGCGCCGCGGACGACGAGAGCGACCTCGACCTGCTCGCGGTGGTGCCGTCGTGGTGCGAGCCCGCGCTCTTCTACGACGAGGCGGCGGCGGCGCTCGAACGGATCGCGGGCGTCGAGCGGGTGCAGGTGATCGAGAGCGCGACCGTTCCCATCGTGAGGTGCGTGGTGGACGGCGTCGACGTGGACCTGCAGCGCGCGTCGCGACCCGCGCGCGAAGAGCGTCGCGGTCCTGCGCACTACACAGAGTCCGACCTGGACTCGGTCGATCCGGACTCGCGTCGCGCGTTGCTCTCGGCGATGGACGCGCAGGCGCTGCGGGCGGCGGTCGAGCGCGCGGGGGTTACGCACACGTATTCAACGCTGGTGCGGCGCGTGAAGCGCTGGGCGCGGGCGCGGCAGATCGCGGGCCAGGCGTACGGCTGGATGGGCGGGCTCGCGTACGCGGTGCTCGCGGCGTCGTCGGCGATTCGCTCGCGCGCCAGTGATGACGAAGCGGCGTTCGCGGCGTTCTTCGAGCACTTCGCGGGCTGGGGCGGCGAGAGCGCGGTGTCGCTGGGGCCGGTCGGGAGCTGGGTTCGCTCTGCGCGGGACGTGCTTCCGGTGCTCGCGCCGTCGAGCCCGTTGCGCAACGTGACGCGATCGATGACGCCGTCGACGCGATCGCACTGGCGGGACGAGGTGTCGCGGGCGCGCGCGCTGGCGATGAAGGGGGCGCTCGACCGCGTGGACGAGCCGATCACCGAGGCGTCGAAGCACGCGGTGACGGTGCGCGTGCACGCGAACGACGAGCGACCGACGAGCGTCGCGAAGGCGCGAGGGTTCGTCGAAGGGCGCATGGTGCGCGCGGTGATGGCGCTCGACGAGCGGGGGCTTCGGCCTCGGCCGCTGCCGTCGCTGACGTGCGAGCGGGGCGCGAGCGTGTCGTTTGTGCTCGGGCTTCGCACGGGGGCGTCGCCCGTGGCGCGGGCGGATTTCGAGCGCGCGTTCGAGGACGCGCCGGTCGAGCTCGAGCTCGAGTGGTGACCGTCAGCGGCCTTCGAGCCACGCTTCGAAGACGTTGCTGATCGCGTGCAAGAACACCGCTGCGCCGATCCCTCCGCGCCACACGCGCAGCGCGCCGAAGAGCAGCCCGGGGAAGAAGACCGCCGCGCGTGGCGCGGTCACGGCCACGCTCACGTGGGTGATCGCGAAGAGCGCCGAGGCGATCAAGACCGGCGCGGCCATGCGACGAAGCTCTTTGCGCGCGGGGGCGTCGCGCGGGACGCCGAGCGCATCCGCGACGCGGGTCTGCACCCAGCCGCGAAAGTACATCTCTTCGGTGAGCGCGACGGCGAGGAGGTTGGTGGCGATCTCGCGCATGTGCGGCGCGTCGAGGGCGAAGCGGCGGGCGATGGGGACGGGGTTCACGTACGGCCAGAAGAACGCGTACACGGGTAGGATGACCGCGGCGCACGCGAGGGCGACGGCGAGCTCGCGCAGGGCGAGGGGGACGCCTTCGATGACCGCGCGCACGAGCGAGCGGGCGTCCCCTTGGGCGCCGGGAAACACGCCGCCCAAGGTGATTCCGAAGCGGTGCGTGTCGTCTTCGCCGAGGCGGCGGACCGAGACGAGCGCGCCGACGAGAAAGAGCGCGCCGATGAGGTCGTGCAGGCCGTAGCGCTGCGCGGGTCCGCGCGAGAGCGCGAAGACCAAGCCGTTGACGACGATGAACGACAGAGCGACGTCGCGCGCGGCGCGCTTGCGGACCAGGTCCATGAAATCTCCGCGCGACCGTGGGCGCGACTGTTCGAATGATCAGTTCGGAAGAACTTCGCCGGCCTTGGCGGACTGCTCCGCGGCGCGTTTTTCTTCAGCGTGCTCGGCGCTGGTCTGGTACTCGCGCAGGACGCGCTCGACCTCGGCGTCCATGCGGCCGGTGAGCATCATCTCGAACATCTTGAAGTCCGCCTGCAGCGACCAGAGCGGGTACGTAAAAGTCGCAGGGCGGTTGTTCTCGATGAAGAAATGCGAGACCCACGCGGGGCCGTAGCCCATCACGAGGCCCATCGGGATGAAGCGCAGCTTGCGGGTGGCGGCGAACGTCGCGAGGCACCCGAGGGCCATCCCGGTGCCCACGAAGTGAAACCAGCGCGTCAGCGGCTTGGCGTGTTGCGCGACGTAGTAGGGCCAAAACTCTTCGAACGTGCGGAACCGATCGCTCATGGTCCAGGCAGCTTACCTCGTTGGCCCTCTCGTTGCAGCAACCCCCCTGAGCGAGTCGGTCAGCAGGCACGAAATCCAGAGGGCGTACAAGTCGAAAGTTAGAGACCTTTCTTGACCCAGTATTTTGTGCGCGCTACAGCACGGGGCGTTTTGCAGCGTCGCGCACTGGTTGGAGAAACGCGGTCCTCCAACAAGTCCTCGGCCGCTGCGCCCCGACGGCACCCGTGCCGAGCGTGGATCTTTGTGCCGAGCGCGCCGATCACAGCGCCACCCTTTCGGAGCCTACTTGCTGACTCAGTGCGGACAACTGCTGCGGGGAGAGAATGATTCCCGCCACAGCTCGGGGGGGTCTCGATGATCTCGTCCGAGGTCCGAGAGCAGGTGAGGGCTCGCGTCGATCTGGCCGAGCTGATCGCGCACTACATCCCCTTGCGCCGCGCGGGGACGAGCCTGATCGCGCGCTGTCCCTTTCACGACGAGAAGACCGCGAGCTTCCACGTCTCGCGCGACAAGGGGCTGTTTCACTGCTTCGGCTGCAAGGCCTCGGGCGACGTCTTCGACTTCTACCAGCGCATCGAGGGCGTGAGCTTCCCCGAGGCGATCAAGGCGCTCGCTGAGAAGGCGGGCGTCGAGGTCACCGAAGAGGCGCGCGACCCGCAGAAGATCGCTGAAGAGCGCCGCGCCAAAGAGCTCAGCGAGCGCTTGTTCAGCGCGTGCGAGCTCGCGTGTCAGTTCTTCGAGCAGTCGCTGCTCGACGCCGAGCGCAGCGAGCTGGCGCGAGAGGCCATCGAGGCCCGCGGCGTCACGATGGAGACCGCGAAGGCCTTTCGCCTCGGCTACGCGCCGGGCGAGTGGAGCGCGCTCGCGGAGTTCTTTCGCGCGCACAGCGTCTCGCCGGCGGACGCCGAGATCGCGGGGCTCTTGCTCGCGCGCAACACGGGCGGGATGTACGACCGGTTTCGGCACCGGCTGATGTTTCCGGTGTTCGATCGGCAGGGCAGGGTGGTCGCGTTTTCGGGCCGTGTTTTGCCGGTGACCGAAGACATGGCCGAGGGCATCGTCCCCGAGAACGCGGGCAAGTACATCAACTCCCCCGAGACGCCGGTCTACAAGAAGTCCGACCTGCTGTACGGGCTGCAGGTCGCGCGGCACGCCATGGTCAAGAGCGCAGACGCCATCCTCGTCGAGGGCAACTTCGACGTCGTGACCATGCACCAGCACGGGTTCACCAACACCGTGTGCCCGCTCGGGACGGCGTTTACCGATCAGCAAGCGCGGCTGCTGCGTCGCTTCGCAGAGACCGTCACGATCTTGTTCGACGCCGACGACGCAGGCCGCAAGGCGGTCCGGCAGTCGCACACGGGCTGCGTGAAGGCTGGCCTCGTCGCGCGGGTCACCACGTTGCCCCGCGAGCGCGCGAAGGACCCGGACGAGCTGCTGCGCACCCCTGGCGGGGCGGAGTTCTTGAAGGACTCGATCGCGTCGGCCAAGAGCCTGGTCGAGTGGCTCATCGACGACGCCGCTGCCAACGCAGGGGACACGGTGCCCGAGCGCGTGGCGTCGCTGCGCGCGGCGGCGAGCGCGATCGGCGAGGTCAAAGACGGGCTCGAGCGCGCGGCGTACGTCGAGCACGCGGCGCGGGCGTTTATGTTCAACGATCGCGCGATCGTCGAGCAGGCGGTGCGCGAGGCGCAGACGCGGGCGGTGAGCGAAGCGAAGAGCGGGACGCCGTTCGTCGAGGCGAGCGCGAAGAGCTCGGAGCTGTCCAAGCGCGACGAGCCGTTTCGCAAGGCCGCGCACAACCACGACGCGAGCGGCGGCGCTCCGGTGGCGGCGTCGAGTGCAGATCTCGTCTCCCGTGCTACTGCTGATGCTATCGACGCGTTCTTGCGAAACCCGACGCTGCTCGCGACCGACCTCGTCGACGACGTCGTCGTGCTTGTGAGCCCGGCGTTCGCTCAGCCGCTCTTGCACGCGGCGCGCGAACAGTGGAACACGCGGGGCGCGCTCGACGGCGCGGCCCTGCTCTCGCTCGCTCCGAACGACCGCGCACGCGCGTGGCTCGGCGAGCGCCTCGTAGATTCGATCGAGCCCGACCCGATTCGGGAGGCTTCGGCGAAGCAGGCGGTCAGCGATTGCGTCCGCCGCCTGCGCGATCTGATTGGAAGAGAGAAGGCGCGCAAGCTACGCATCGAGAGCGCGCGCGCCGAGGCTGCAGGCGACCGCGACCGCGCTGCGGCTCTTCAACGTGAAGCAATTTCTTTGGTGGGCGAGCGTCACCCCAAGGGTGCGCCAAACAACACGAAGCGGAGTGTGGGATGACTCGAAGCGGGACGTCCGATCGGACCAACGGTCACAGCAACTCGAAGGCAGAGGCGAAGAAGGGCGCGAAAGCAGCCGCCGCGGCGGCTCCTGCGCCTGCGGCGTCGACGCCCAAGGGCCGTGATCGCAAAGAGGTCCAGCAGCTCATCGAGCTCGGCAAGAGCAAGGGACAGCTCACGTACGACGAGATCCACGAGGCGCTGCCTCCGGACGCGCAGGGCTCGGCCGACCAGATCGACGAGCTGATGGGCATCCTCAACGACGAAGAGATCGAGGTCGTTGGGAGCGAGACGGTGAAGGTCGCCACCAAGCGCGCCGCGGAGAACGACCAGGAGAAGCGAGTCGTCCCTGCGCCCGAAGAGGCCGAGGACGATTTCAACGACAGCTACGCGAGCAAGTCGAACGACCCGGTGCGCATGTACCTGCGCAAGATGGGCTCGGTTTCGCTGCTCACGCGCGAGGGCGAGGTCGAGATCGCCAAGCGCATCGAGGACGGCGAGAACATGGTTCTCGACTCGATCCTGAAGAGCCCCATCGCCGTGCAAGAGATCTTGAAGCTCGGCGACAAGGTCACGCAGGGCAAGGCGAGGCTCAAGGACGTCGTCAAGGACACCGACGACGAAGAGGGCTACGACGAAGAAGAGGTCAAGCGCCGCATCGTCCGCCTCACGGGCCAGGTCCGCGAGCTGTGGGAAGAGAAGGACACGGTCTCTCAAGAGCTCGAAGAGAACAAGAAGCTCAGCGACAGCAAGCGCCGCACGATGGCGCTTCGCATCGCCGAGATCGACGGAAAGATCCGCGACGCCCTCATCGGCCTGCGCCTGAACAAGAAGCAGATCGAGAACGTCGTCGCGGTGCTGAAGAAGCTCATCGACCAGCTCGAGCGCGCCGAAGCGCCGGTCAACGAAGCGGCCAAGCGCCTGCACGTCGAGGGCAAGGAGCTCAAGAAGCAGCTCAAGGCCTTCGACGGCTCGGACGTGAAGGGCAAGCAGAAGATCGCCAAGAGCCTCGGCAGCACGGTGGTCGAGCTCGAGACGCTCTGGGACGCGGCGAAGTCGAGCGCGCTCAAGGTTCGTACGCTCGAAGAGAAGGCGCGCGAGCACGGCGTGTCGCTCGAAGAGCTGCGCGGGACCTACCGCGAGATCCGCGAGGGTGAGCGCATGGCCGAGAAGGCCAAGGCCGAGCTCGTCGAGGCGAACCTCCGCCTCGTGGTCTCGATCGCGAAGAAGTACACCAACCGCGGCTTGCAGTTTCTCGACCTAATCCAAGAGGGAAACATCGGCCTGATGAAGGCCGTGGATAAGTTCGAGTACCGCCGCGGGTACAAGTTCAGCACGTACGCGACGTGGTGGATCCGTCAGGCCATCACCCGCGCGATCGCCGATCAGGCCAGGACCATCCGCATTCCGGTCCACATGATCGAGACGATCAACAAGCTGATCCGCACGTCGCGCTACCTCGTTCAGGAGTTCGGCCGCGAGCCGACGCCCGAAGAGATCGCCGAGAAGATGGAGCTCCCGCTCGACAAGGTCCGCAAGGTCTTGAAGATCGCCAAGGAGCCCATCTCGCTCGAGACCCCGATCGGCGAAGAAGAAGACTCGCATCTTGGAGATTTCATCGAGGACAAGAGCGTCGTCTCTCCCTCGGACGCCGTTATAAACTCCAATCTTGCTGAGCAGATGCGCAAGGTCCTGAAGACGCTCACCTGGCGCGAAGAGAAGGTCCTGCGGATGCGCTTCGGCATCGGCGAGAAGAGCGATCACACGCTCGAAGAGGTCGGCCAGGGCTTCGAGGTCACCCGCGAGCGCATCCGTCAGATCGAGGCGAAGGCCCTTCGCAAGCTGCGCCACCCGTCGCGCAGCAAGCAGCTGAAGAGCTTCATCGAGACGTAGATGCGATAGACTGCGTGCATGCGCAGTCGATCGCCGTGGGTGCACACGATCGGGGGGGCCATCATCGCTTCGACGCTCGCGCGTTGCGCGGTCGCGACGGAGCCCACGCGCCCGGACGCTTCGCGTTCGGATGTGCGGTCGGTGATGGACGGCGCGGGCGAGACGGACACTGGCGTCGCGTTGGACTCGGGCGTCGATACGGGGACATCGCAGCCCGACGTCGTGATCGCGCGGGACGTCACCGCGAGCGACGGCTCGTGCCCGCTGGGGCTCGTCGCGTGCGGCGCGCAGTGCGTCAACCTCGCGGTCGACCCTGCGAACTGCGGCTCGTGCGGCAACCGCTGCCCCGCTGGCGTCAACGGAACCGCGGTCTGCGAGAGCGCCACCTGCGAAACCATGTGCCGACCGGGCTTCGGCAACTGCGATCGCAGCGCGGCCAACGGCTGCGAGGTCGACACCAACACCACGCCGGCGCACTGCGGAATGTGTGGCAGGGCGTGCTCGCTCGCCAACGCGACGGCGGGGTGCGCCGCGGGCGGCTGCACGATCGCCAGCTGCAACCCGGGCTTCGGCAACTGCGACGGCAACGCGAGCAACGGCTGCGAGACCGCGCTCAACAGCGTGAGCAACTGCGGGATGTGCGGCAGGGCGTGCTCGGGCGCGACGCCGGTGTGCGACACGCGCATGGGCGTGTGCTCGAGCGGCTGCGTCGGCGGGCAGACCCGCTGCGGGATGTCCTGCGTCGACACTGGCAGCGACGTGTCCAACTGCGGCGCGTGCGGCCGCATGTGCACTGTGGCCAACGGCACTCCTCGCTGCGAGGCGAGCGCGTGCGGCGTGCTCGCGTGCGGGCCCAACTTCGCCAACTGCGACGGCAACGCGAGCAACGGGTGCGAGACCAACACGCGCACGGACCCCAACAACTGCGGCGGCTGCGGCAGTCGACCGATGGAGGTCTGCAACGGCGTCGACGACAACTGCAACGGGACCGTGGACGAGGGCTACCGCGCAGAGGGCATCGCGAGCTCGTACACGGCGCTGCGCGCGCAGCACGCGCCGTGCGACGGGAGCGGAGAGCGCTTCGGCCCGAACTGCAACGCGGCGATCTCGCGCTTCTGCGCGGCGCGCGGCTGCTCGACGAGCGGGTTCGGCCCGGTCGAGAACTTCAACGACGCCGCGTCGATCGTGTGCACCAAGGGCGAGGTCGTCGTCACGACGTACACCGCGCTGAGCGGCCATCACCCGCCGTGCGACGGGGTGGGAGAGCGCTTCGGACCCAACTGCAACGCGGCGATCCACCGCTTCTGCGCGGCGCGCGGCGCCGCTGGCGGATTCGGCCCCATCGAGAACAGCGGTGACACCGCGGTCGTGCACTGTGTCCCGAGCACCACAGGGACCGGCGTGATGACGACGTACGCGGCGCTGAGCGCGCTGCACGCTCCGTGCGACGGCGCGGGAGAGCGCTTCGGTCCCAACTGCAACGCGGCGATCAATCGCTTCTGCGCCGGGCGCGGCTTCGTGGGCGGGTTCGGCCCCGTCGAGAACGACGGTCCCAACGCGTTCGTGGTGTGTGTCAGCCGGTAGCGCGGAGCACGCCGGCATCGCCGTTGCTTCGGTCGCAGCGATGCCCTTGCTCTCAGCTTGTACGAAGGTTCGACGCGCCGCGCTGATCGCTGCGCTGCTCGCGAGCGCTCCCGGCGCGGCGCACGCGCAGAGCGCAGCGCCGTTTGCGTTGGGCGAGCAGTCGTTTGTGCGCGGTCTGTTCATCGACGGAGACACGCTCGCGATCGGCGGATCGACGGCGCAGATCCTCACGCGCGACGGGCGCTCGCAGCGTCTCGGCCAGTCCTCGGGCACGCTCGCGCTCTGCGGCCGTCGCGTTGGCGATCGGCTCGTGATCGCGCACGTGGGGTACGACGCGGTCACGCGCGTCGATGGCGCGGTCACCGCTCGCAGCGCGGCGCCGGTGCTCAACGGCGAACGTCTCGTGCACTGTGCGATCGACGCGGCCGGCGCTGTGTATTTCGTCGGCGAGCGGCGGGCGGTCTACCGCTGGAGCGGCCGCGACTGGAGCGTGCTTGCGTTCGATGGACAGACCAACGCGGCGGCGGCGGCGATCGCGCCGGACGACACGCTCTATGTCCTCACGCAGCGCGGGGTGCTTCGGCGTCGCGGCGACGTGTTCGAGCTCGCGCTCAGCTCGACCAACATGCCCGACGGCGAGCCGTCCGGCGCGTGGATCAGCGAGCGTACGCTGCGGATGTACGTCGCGTGGGACAACGCCGTGGTGGTGCTCGACCTGCGCAACGGAAACGCAACCACCCATCGTCACTCGATGTTCGGTCGAACGCGCGCGATCACTGGGATCGCTGCGCCAACGGGTGATCTCGTCGCCGTCGCAGCGCAGAGCAACGTCGCGCTCTTCGACGGCGCGACCTTCTCGCCGCTGCCGCAGCAGTATGTGTTCGCCGGCGGACTCGCGTTCGACCCTGCGGGGCGGGCGCTGTACGTCGGCGCGCAGTCGACGTCGGGGGCCATCGCGATCACCGGTGATCGCGCGCTCGCGCGGCTGACGGGGGCGCAGGTCGAGCCGGTCCAAGCGCAGCCGGTCGCGAGCGATACGAGCGCTGCGCGATCTGTGGCGGATGATGCGGCCGACGCGCGATCTGCGCAGCGCACCACAGGGTCGTCAGTCGCGGGGCAGCCGCCGGCCAACGATGCTCCGCGCCGCGAGCAGTACAGCTACTTTCCTGTTGTGCGGTTCGGCTTCGGTCTCGCGGCGGGCCAGGGGGCTTCGCGCGCGCACGAGACGGGCTTCGCGTTCGATTTCAACGCGGGGCTCTTCGCGTACAAAGAGCGCGCGAGCGTTCAGTTCTTGCCCGAAATCGGCGTGAGCTATCAGGCGGGTCCGAGTCCAGGCGGGACCTACCTGACCGTCGGGGGTTCGGTGCTCTACGGCAACATGCTCTTCAGCGGAGGGCTGCTCGCCCGCGGAATGCTCGGCGGTTCGAGCAGCGGCTTTGCCGGTGGAGTGCGCACAGGCCTCGCCCTGCAAGCGCTCTTCACGAGCGTCACGCTCGACGTCGGCTACCAGTATCTGCCCACGGGGTCCTACAACCAGCACGCGTTCGTGGGGACGATCTCGGTCAACCCGATGCCGCTCGTCGGCGCGCTGCTTCTCGCGACGATGTTCGGTCGCATCTTTCGGTAGCGCGCGTCGAGCGACGCCATCTCCCCTCGCGCTCGCGGTACAAGAGCGTTCATGGTGCTCGAGAAGTTTCGTGTAGATGGCAAGGTCGCGCTCGTCACGGGCGGCGGCCGCGGAATCGGTCGCGCCAGCGCGCTCGCGCTCGCTGAAGCCGGGGCAGACATCGTCGTGGCGGCGCGCCGGCAGGACACCCTCGACGAGGTGTGCGCCGAGGCCCGAAAGATGGGCCGAAAGGCCATCGGCGTGGCCACGGACGTGTGCGACGAGGCGCAGCGCGCGGCGCTGGTCGACCGCGTGACGAGCGAGTTCGGCGCGGTGGACATCCTGGTCAACAACGCCGGTGGCTGGCCTCCGACCGCGGCGATCGCGCTCGAGTCGGCGAGCTTCGAAGAGGCGTTTCGCTTCAACGTGATCGCGGGCTTCGAGCTGTCCAAGCGACTCGCCCCGACGCTGCACGCGCGGCGCGGCAGCATCGTGAACATCTCGTCTGCGATGGGGCACCTCGTGGACTCGGGCTTCGTCGCGTACGGGACCTGCAAAGCCGCGGTCGATCACATGACCCGGCTGCTCGCGCGCGAGTGGGCTCCCACCATCCGCGTCAACGCGATCGCCGCAGGCGCGACGATGACCGACGCGCTCGGGCCGTTCGTCGAAGACGAGTCGCTGCTCGGACAGATGAAGGAGCGCACGCCGCTTGCGCGCCTCGGAGAAGCAGACGAGATCGCCGCGATGGTGCTGTTTCTCGCGTCGCCAGCGGGCGCGTGGATCAGCGGCAAAGTGTTCGAGGTCGACGGCGGCACCACGGCGAGCAACTGGCCGTGGCCGATGCCCAACGGGCTCTGAGCGGCTCAGCGCACGGCGCGAGCGTGTGCCTCGTGCGCAGCGTGTGTCCTCGGGCGCATCTTGATTGTGTGGGCGTGGGTTTCTCTTGGGGAAGTACGGAGAAACCTGCGTGCGTGCGGGCAACGCAGCGCGAGTGCAGCGCCGTGTACAACGGTCACGCGAGCGAGCGACGCTGCCAGTGACGCGAGGCGCTTGCGCACGGCGCGAGGCGAGCTGCGGCAAGCGCGTCTTGATTACGTGGGTCTGGGTCTCTCACGGGGACGCACGGAGAAGAGCGTACGACCGGGCTGGCGCAGACCGAGTTCACCGCCGAGTCCGTCGGTCACGCGTGAGCGACGCTGCCAGTGACCCAAGACGCTCGCGCTCGCTTCACACGCTGAGCGTGGTCGCGCTCAGCGCGACCTTCCGACGCGAGGCTTCGAGCGTCGCTCGCGGCGGGTTTGCCAACCCGCCGTGGAGAAGACCGCTTCTTCACTGGGTCGTGCGCTCTTCGCCTTCGCCCGCTGCCAACCCGCCGTGGCGCGAAGAGGGTGTTTACCGGGCTCTTGTTCTGCCGTCGCTAGCGGCGGGTTTGCCAACCCGCCGTGGAGAACACCGAGCTTCACAGCGTCGCACCCTCTTCGCCCTTCGCTCTTCGCCCTTGGCCCACCCGCCGTCGTGCGAATCATCGTCCCCACGGCGCTCTTCGCGTACCCGCCCCGGTCATGCGCGCCGCTCAGTCGTCCTTGTCCTTGCTGCCCTTGGGCAGCAGGGGCATGCGCTTGCCGTTGCGGTTGTACCGAAACGTGTACGCGAGCCCCATCGCGGCGCCGAGCAAGTTGAGCGCGAGGACCACGTAGATCCCCAGCAGGCTGCCGATGATCGGGATCTTCGTCACGCCGAGGCCGATCACGATGTAGATCACCGACGCGAGGACGCCCTCGAGCACCGGCGCTGCATAGATGAACGCCGCAGGCGGAAAGATCAGCCCCAAGATCGCCCCAGTCGCGATGGACTTCTTGTTCGCCTCTTTCGCCGCTTCTTGGTCTTTGATCCCGAGCTGGCTCTTCACCACGTCGCCGACGACCTGGTCTTTGAGCGCGTTGACCTGAGAGAAGATGCTCTCGTCGTCGCTCTTGCTCTTCTCTTTGACCTTCTTGCTCGGCGCGGGCTCGTCCTCGGCCTTCTTCTTCGGCTCGGCCTTGGGGACCAGGTCCGCGTTGCCCTGCAGGTCCTCGAGCCACTGCTCGACCGTCGCTCGCGGCAGCTCGGTTTGCACCATGAGGTTGCGCACGGTGAGTGGTTTGCCCGTGGCCTGCATCTCTTTCACGATCTTCGCGAATTCGTCCTTCGAGATCACGGTGAGAACGCTACCACCGACAACGCAGAGGTACAGTCGCTCGCGGTCGAGAGCACTGTCATGAGCGAGAACGCGGCGCCCATCGAGCGCGGAGGCCACGGCCCCGCAGTGATCCTGGTGCACGGGTTTACGGGCACGCCGTGGGAGCTCGGACCGCTCGTCGACGCGGTCTCTGCTGCGGGTTTCGCGGTGCGTGCGCCCTTGCTGCCCGGGCACGGCACGAGCCCCGCGGCCCTCGCGCGCGCGACGTGGGATCAGTGGTTCACCGCCGTCGAGCAGTGCGTGGACGACGCGCTCGCCGAGCACTCTCGGGCCATCGTCATCGGGTTTTCGCTCGGGTCGCTGCTGGCGCTCACCGTCGGCGCGCTGCGACAGCACCGCGGCGTGATCGCGATCGGCGCGCTCGGGACCGCGCTGCAATTGCCTCCGTTCGACCAGCGCGCGCTCGAGATCGCAGAGCGGTTGGGGCCGTTTTTGCCGGACATCAACGTTCCGAAGTTTCGCGGGAGCGACGTGCGCGACCCGCACGCCAAGCGCAGCAACCCGGCGTACGCGACGCAGCCGCTCCGCGCGGCGCGCGAGATCTTGCGCGGTCAGCGCGCGGCCAGGGAGCTGCTCGCGAACATCACGGTGCCGTTGCTGGTCGTGCACGGTCGCGCCGACGACACGACGCCCCTGTCTGCGTCGCTCGAGCTCGTCGCGGCTTGCGAGCGCGCGAGCGTCGAGATGGAGGTGCTGCCGCGCTCGGCGCACTTGCTTGGCCGCGACGTCGAGTCCAGAGAGGTGTGCGAGCGCGTGCTGTCGTTCGTCCGTCGCGTGAGCCAGAAGGTTGGGTAGCATCCGCGCGGAGGCACATGAGCGACTTCATTCTCGCGCTGGACCAAGGAACGACAGGCACCACCGTCCTCGCCCTCGACGCGGCGACCTTCGAAGTGAAGGGGCGCAAGACCGTCGAGGTTCCGCAGCACTTTCCTGCGGCGGGGCAGGTCGAGCACGACGCTGAAGAGATCTGGGCCGGCGTGCTCGTGGCGATCGAAGGCGCCCTGGCTTCGACGGGCGTCGCCGACGCGGGCTCGCGCGTGCGCGCCATCGGGATCACCAACCAGCGCGAGACCACGGTGCTCTGGGACCGCCGCACCGGCCGCCCCGTGCACCGCGCGATCGTGTGGCAAGACCGCCGCACCGCACCCATGTGCCAGAAGCTTCGCGACCAGGGCGTCGAGCCGCTGGTCTTCGACAAAGCGGGCCTCTTGCTCGACCCGTACTTCTCGGGGACCAAGCTGCGCTGGCTGCTCGACAACGTGACCGACGCACAAGTCCGCGCGGACCGCGGCGAGCTCGCCTTCGGCACCATCGACACGTGGCTCGTGCACAAGCTCAGCGGCGGCGCGGCGCACGTCACGGACGTCACCAACGCCTCGCGCACGTTGCTGATGGATTTGCGCACGCTCGAGTGGGACGACGCGCTGCTCGCGGCCGTGGGGATTCCGCGCGAAGTGCTGCCCAAGATCGCTGGCAGCGCCGAGGTCGTCGCGCACACGCGGGGCGTCGCAGGGCTGCCCGACGGCATCGCCATCGCGGGGATCGCGGGCGATCAACAAGCGGCGCTCTTCGGTCAGGGCTGCTTCGAGAAGGGCGACGTGAAGTGCACCTACGGCACGGGCGCGTTCATCTTGATGAACTGCGGGGCGGCGCCGGTGCCGTCGCGCCACCGGTTGTTGACCACGGTCGCGTGGAAGATTCCAGGCGAAACCGCGTATGCGCTCGAGGGCAGCTCGTTCATCGCCGGCGCCGCGGTGCAGTGGCTGCGCGACGGGCTCGGGATCATCAAGAGCGCCTCGGAGATCGAAGCGCTGGCTCGCTCGGTCAGCGACTCGGGCGAGTGCGTGTTCGTCCCCGCGCTGACCGGCCTCGGCGCGCCGCACTGGGCGCCGGACGCTCGCGGGCTGATCGACGGAATCGGCCGAAACACCACGCGCGCGCACCTCGCGCGGGCGACGCTCGAGGGCATCGCGCTCTCCATCGGGGACCTCGTCGACGCGATGGGCAAGGACGCCGGGGCGCCCGTGGCGTCGATGAAGGTGGACGGAGGCGCGTCGGCCAACGACCTGCTGATGGACGTTCAGGCTGCGTTGGTGCGGGCCAAAGTCGTGCGTCCGCGGGTCGTCGAGACGACGGCGCTCGGGGCTGGGATGCTCGCCGCGCTGGGCGCTGGGCTCGTCGCAGACCGCAGTTCGCTGCCCAAATTGCCGGTCGAACGCACGTTCGACGGCGCGACGGCGGGCGACGTCGAGGGGCTTCGGGGGCGTTGGCGCAAGGCGATCGAGCGCGTCTTGCGTTGATGGCGCATTGCGCGCGCGGCGTTCTGCTACGCTGACGGTCCGCAACGCACTATTACTCGAACACGGTCCGCGCGATGGCCCCGCCAGGCTGCGCGCGGGGGCTGTGGGTGAATCCGTGACCGAAGAACAGAACGCAAACGAAGCCACACGAAAGCTCGAAATCAGCTGGGAGGCGTTGGAAGACGCCTTCGAGAACAACGCCCCCGAGGTGCACAGCTACCTGCACCTCGCGACGGGAGAGGTCCTGCGCGTGGTCGACGGCGTCGCGGATCCCGCGATGCACCAGCGCATCGCGAGCGACACCAACTACCAGCGGGTCGACCCGGTCTCGTCGCGCGAGCAGTACCGTTGGATGGAGCGCTTCATCGCGACGGTGACCGAGCCCGACCTGCGCGGCCGCCTCGTCGCGGCGATCGACGGAAAGGGCGCGTTTCGCCGCTTCAAAGACGTGCTCATGGCGTACCCCGTCGAGCGCGAGCGGTGGTTCGAGTTTCGCACCGAGCGGCTGCGCTCGTGCATGGACGCGTGGCTCGTCGCCCACAAGATCGAAGCCGTCGCCCGCCCCGTGTGGAACACCCCCGTCGCCGGCGAAGCCGCCGCGACTGAAGAGCAAGACACGGTGACAGCGCTGCGCAAGGCGCGCGCTGGCGTCGAGGGCTTGCGCCGAAGGCTGCGCGAGGCGGCGGACATGGTTCCTGCGCGAGAGATCGAGACGGCGATCGCGTTTCTCGAGTGGCTGCGCGAGCGCAGGCTCTCTGGGGCGAACACGGTCGAAGAAGAGGATCGTCCGGCGAGCGAGCCGTGAGCGTGGGGGGCGCTGCGCTCGTTCGGGGGGCCGTCGTGTTGTGCTCGATCCTGTGCGCGCCCGCGATGGGCTGGGCGCAGCCGCAGGTGACCGAGCTCGCGCGCGGACCGGTCGCGACCGGCGAGCGCGCGATCGACGAGGTCGTAGCCTCCATCGAGATCGAAGGCGACGACGGGCCTCCTGTGTTCGTCTACGCGACGGAGCTGCGTGTGTCGGTGCGGTCGATCCTGGCGAGCTCGGGCTATCCCGGCGCGCTGACGGCGAGCGTGCACGAGAGCGTGACGGGCGCTGTCCTCAACGATCTGCTCGGAGAAAAGCTGCTCGAACGCGAGGCGCGCCGCTCAGACGACCCGCTGCCCAACCCGCAAGACGTGTACGCGGGCGTCGAGCGGTTTCTCTCGCAGCTCGGCGGCAACGCGCCCGAAGCGTTCTTTCGCGCGACCGGGGGAGGGCGCGCCACGGTCGAAGCAGCCGTACGCAGGCGTATGGCCGTGACGCTCTTCCTTCGCGCGCACCAGGCGCGGCTGCTCGAGCCGTCGGACACCGAAGTGAGGGCGGCGTTCGACGCGGGGCGATTCGCTCCGTACCGCAACGGCGGGACGCGGTTCTCGCAGGTGCGCGACGAGATCCGCGAGCAGCTCGCGGCGGTCGCCATGCCGAGGGCGGTGCGTTCGATCTTGCGCGCGATGGGCGGCCGAGTTCGAATCCGACGCTGGCCGATCGCCCTCTGAGCAGCGCGCGGCGAACGTCGAGTACAAGAGCAACAGACAGCGGGAGCAGACGGAGAAGCGATGTCTCACGGCGGTGGTGGCGAAGATTCGATGAAGGTCGTGATGGCCGCGCTCGCGGGCAACCTCGCGATCGCGGTCTTGAAGTTCGGCGCGGCGTATTACAGCAAGAGCACGGCGATGCTCGCCGAGGCCGTCCACTCGGTTTCAGACACAGGAAATCAAGCGCTCTTGATCGTCGGCATGCGCCTCGCGCTGCGCCCGGCCGACGAGAAGCATCCGTTCGGGCGCTCGGGCGAGCAGTACTTCTGGCCCTTCATCGTGAGCCTGCTGCTCTTCGCCGTGGGCGGCGCCTTCGCCATCTACGAGGGCCTGCACAAGATGCACAACCCTGGCGCCGCCGCGAGCACCAAGCAGCTGATCGCGGCGTACGTCGTGCTCGGCGGCAGCGTGATCTTCGAGTCGATGTCGTGGAGCGTCGCGTTCAAAGAGTTTCGCGCGATGCGCCAAGGCCGCACGTACCGCGAGGTGCTCACGGACGCCAAGGACGTCACAGTGCCGCTGGTGCTGATGGAGGACACCGCGGCGCTCGCCGGCCTCGTGGTGGCGCTGCTCGGCGTCGCGATCTCGCAGTTCGCGCACGCCCCGTGGGTGGACGGCGCGGCGAGCGTGGTGATCGGCGCGATCCTCTGCGCCGTGGCGGTGTTCTTGGCGTTCGAGACGCACGGGCTGCTCATCGGCGAGGGCGCGACCAAGGCTGATCGCGACCGCGCCGAGCGCATCGTGGCGAAGTCTCCGAGCGTCGATCGCGTGGTCGAAGTGCTCACGCTGCACATCGGTCCGAGCGACGTGATCCTCGCGCTGAAGGTGGCCTTCTCGAAGGGCATCACGGTCGACGAGCTCGAAGAGGCGATCAACGAGATCGAGCGCCGCGTGCGCGGAGAGATGCCACACATGAAGCGCATCTTCGTCGAGCCCGACTCGAAGGGGGGCTTCACCGAGGGCGTCCCGCAGCACCTCGACGGCGACGCGCCGAAGCCCGCCAAGAGCGCCGAGGGGCACGGGTGATTTCGGTCCGCGCAGCGACCGCCGCGGACCTCGACGCGCTCGCGCGGATCGAGTCCGAGAGCTTGTCGGGGACGTGGTCGCGCGACGCGCTCGCGGACGAGCTCGAGAAGACCTTCGCGCGGCTGCGCGTGGCCGAGCGCGAGCGGACGGTGTGCGCGTTTGTTCACTGCTGGCTGGTGGCGGACGAAGTGCACGTGCTCAACGTGGCGACGGACGCGGCGTTTCGTCGGCGCGGGATCGCGCGGGCGCTGCTCGAGTCGCTGCTCGAAGAAGTGAAGGCCAAGGGCTTTGCGTGCGCGCTGCTCGAGGTGCGCGCGAGCAACGCGCCGGCGATCGAGCTCTATCGCTCGTTGGGCTTTCGCGACGACACGATCCGCGCGCGCTACTACTCGGACGGCGAAGACGCGCTGCTGATGAGCCTGCGCTGGTGAGCGTGCTCGCTCATCTCCGCGCGTACACGTGCAGGTGAACGAGCCCGCGCGCGAAGGGCGTCTCGGCGCGATAGCTCACTTCGACAGCGCGGACCGAGCGGTAGTTTCCCGGCAGATCGAAGGCGCGCGTGGTGCCGCCTGCTTCGACGCGCTCGTCGACGGCGAACTCGATCACGTCGCTGTTGGAGTACTGCACGCTCACGCGCTCGATGAAGAGCCTGCGCCCCGTGACCATGACGGTGACAGAACGCAGCCGACGGTGGGCGCCTTCGATCTCGATGCGCTCGCTCGTCCGCGCGGGGTCGACGGCGGCGGTCTCGACCACGGCGAAGCCCGGAGTGACAGCGTTGCGCGGCGCGCACCCCGCGATCACAGCCGCCGACGCCAAGGCGACGAAACTCCGAAGCAGCATCGGCGGACGAGTGTGCCCCTTTCGCGGAGCGCTGAAAACGTCGAAGCGCTAGCGCGGAGCGCGCGTAGTTTGCGGCGCGTGTTTTCGACGCGCTACGGTGCGTCACGATGGTGCGGTCGAGAGAGCTTTCTGCGCAGCGCGACGACGCTCCCGAGGGGCGCGGGGCGAGCGGCTCTCGCGCGGCTTCGGAGCGGCAAGTGATGGGGCCGGTGTCCTTGCCGCCTCCGCCGCCTCCGCCGCCGGTGGATGGTCCGTGGCGCTCGTACAAAGAGAAAGTGGCCTCGCTCGCTGACAAAGTGAACGAGGCGCAGCGCCCGCTGCGCGTGCTCAACGCGCTCAAGTGGGAGTCGAGCGTGTGGGAGTCCTTTCGCAAATCGCGCTTTCGCGAGATGCCGAAGGTCGACGCCGAGTCGTACGCGAAGGTGGACCTCGGGTTCGACACGCGCGCGCGGATGGCGGACTTTCAAGAGCTCGCAGAGCAAGCGCGGCGCGAGCTCGGCGCGGACGACGCGATCGGCAGGATCTTGCGCGCGACGTGCCTCGAGTACCGCGACGTGTGCAAGATGCTGCTCGCCCGCGGGACGCCTGAGTTCTACGCGCTCTCGCGGCGGTTGTACGGCTCGCCGAAGGACACGTTTCCCGACGGGACGACGCAGGTCCGAGAGATCTCGATGACGCTGTACGGGTTGCTGAACAACCTGTCCGACGACGCGCTCGGGCCGCTGCAAGAGCGCACGCTCGACGGCGCGAAGGTGGTCGAGATCCTGCGAGAGCGCTTCAAGGGATACTTCGGCGAGGCCGCCGTCAACGTGACGCTGGACGACGGGATCGTGGCCGACGCGGCCGCGGGCAGCGACTACGTGAAGGTGCGCGAGGGCGCGACGTTTACGCCGCGGGACGTGGACATCTTGGAGGTCCACGAGGGGTGGGTGCACGTGGCGACGTCGCTCAACGGCGCGGCGCAGCACGTGGCGCGGTGGCTCGCGAAGGGGCCGCCGCGCACGACGCCGGTGCAAGAGGGGCTCGCGGCGCTGATGGAGGTCGTCACGTTTCGGTCCAATCCGCGGCGGGCGCGCAGGCTCAACGAGCGCGTGTTGGCCGTGGACAAGGCCGAGGACGGCGCGACGTTCATGGACGTGTTCGAGTGGTATCGAACCGAGGGTTACGAAGAAGAAGAGTGCTTCGGCGCGGCGCGCAGGGTGTTTCGCGGCGCGCCGCTCGAGGGCGGCGGGGCGTTCACCAAGGACATCACGTACACGAAGGGCCTCGTCTCGAACTACCACTTTATTCGCACGGCGATCCGCGCTGCGCGCCCCGAGCTCGTGCGCTTTCTCTTCGTCGGAAAGATCGCGCACGAAGACGTCCCCGTGCTCTACGAGCGCGTGGCCGACGGGGTGGTGCGCCCGCCGAAGTTTCTTCCGCCGCTCTTCAGCGACCTCAACGGCCTGGCGATCTGGATGGCCTACTCGGGCTTCTTCTCGCGCATGGGCTCGCAGGCGATCGAGGAGTACTACGAGCGCATGTTCAAGATGCTCTGAGCGCGCTCAGCGCTCGGCCGCGCGTGAGATTTCAGCGCTCGGCCGCGCGTGAGATTTCAGCGCTCGGCCGCGCGTGAGATTTCAGCGCTCCGCCGCGCGTGAGATTTCAGCGCTCCGCCGCGCGTGAAATTTCAGCGCTCCGCCGCGCGGGCGGTTGCCACCGAGGGGCGGTCGGCGACGCGCGCGACGAACGCGGTGATGTTCTTGTACGGGCTGAGGTCGTACTTGACCCACTTGCTCCACGACGCGATCACGAAGAGGTACGCGTCGACGGCGGTGAACTGCTCGCCCACGAGCCAGGTGCGGCCTTCGAGCGCGCCCTCGACGTACTTGAGCTGCTTCTCGAGCCGCGCGACCGCGGCAGGGCGTCCCGCTTCGTCCGTGTGAAACAGCGCGCCCATGGACTTGTGCAGCTCGCTGTTGATGTACCCGAGCCACTCGAGCCACTGGTACTTCGCGAACGAGCCAGCCGCCGGCGCGAGGTTGGCCGCGGGAAACGTGTCCGCGACGTACTGCAAAATCGCAGACACTTCGGTGAGCTTCTCGCCCGAGTCGAGCACGAGCGTGGGCACGTAGCCCTTCGGGTTGACCTCGGTGAAGTCCCCTCCGTCGGCGGTCTTCTTGGTGCGCAGGTCGACCTTCACGACGTCGAACGTCGCGTTGGCTTCACGAAGGCAGAGGTGAACGGCGTGCGAGCACGCGCCCGGGGCGAAGTAGAGCTTCATGGCGCGCGAGTCTACACACGCGATCAGCGCGCGATCGAGAGCAAGAGCCACGCGGTGGTGAGCAACAAGATGCCCGCGGCGACGCCGAGCGGCTTGTACCAGCGCTCGCCTCGGCGGGCGCCGAGGTAGTGCCCGCCGACCGCGCCGAGCAGAAAGCACCCCGCGAACACGGGGCTGGCCACCTTGGCCGCGAGCTCGATCGCGTTGGGCTTGCCCTGCAGCGCGAGCTTCTCCACGAGCCAGGTGCACAGAAAGCCCACCGCGAGACCGACGATGGCGCCCACGATCCAGCCGAAGCGCGCGCCCCACTGCGCGCGGTCCACCGATGCTTCGTCGCGGGTTTCGTTGCGGTCGCTCGGCGGGTTTGTGTCGGTCATCGGCGCGTACGCGCTGGGTATACACCGCGCGATCGCGCAATGTTCGCGCACAATGAGTCTGCGGGGCGGCGAGCGTAGCCAACGGCGGTTGCGACGCTGTATAAGCCCGGCCCTCCAACCAGCTACGCAAGGAGCAAAGACACGATGGCCGGACGAGTTTTTCCGAAGCCGACGACGGGCGAGAAGATCACCAGGGGCGCCGATGGCAAGTTGAGCGTTCCGAACAACCCGATCATCCCTTTCATCGAGGGTGACGGGACGGGGCCGGACATCTGGCGCGCGAGCGTTCGCGTGCTCGATGCCGCGGTCGAGAAGGCCTACGGCGGCACGAAGAAGATCGCCTGGCACGAGGTCTACGCGGGCGAGAAGGCCAAGACCAAGTTCGACTCGTGGCTGCCCGATGACACCGTCGAGGACTACAAAGAGTACCTCGTGGGCATCAAGGGGCCGCTCACCACGCCGATCGGCAAGGGCATCCGCTCGCTCAACGTCGCGCTGCGACAGATGCTCGACCTCTACGTGTGCCTCCGCCCCGTGCGCTGGTTCAAGGGCGTGCCGAGCCCCGTGAAGGACCCGGGCAAGGTCGAGATGGTGATCTTCCGCGAGAACTGCGAGGACATCTACGCGGGCATCGAATACGAAGCCTTCAGCGACGACGTGAAGAAGGTCATCGCGTTCCTCCAGAACGAGATGAAGGTGAAGAAGATCCGCTTCCCCGAGAGCTCGGGCATCGGCATCAAGCCGGTCTCGAAAGAGGGCACCGAGCGCCTCGTGAAGTCCGCGATCGAGTACGCCCTCAAGTACAAGCGCAAGAGCGTGACGTTCGTCCACAAGGGCAACATCATGAAGTTCACCGAGGGCGCGTTCGCCTCGTGGGGCTACGACCTCGGCAAGAGCCAGTTTCGCTCGCAGGTCGTCACGCAGCGCGAGTCGTGGATCCTCGGCAACAAAGAAGCCAACGCCAGCCTCGACGTCGAAGCCAACGCCCGCATGGTCGAGCCCGGCTACGACATGGCGCCCGCGGACTTCCGCGCGGAGCTCCACAAAGAGGTCGAAGCTGCGCTCGCCCTCTGGCCCACGCACGGCGAGGGCAAGTGGAAGAAGATGCTCATGCTGAAGGACTCCATCGCGGACATCACGCTGCAGCAGGTCCTCACGCGCCCCGCTGAGTTCGACGTCATCGCGACGCTCAACCTCAACGGCGACTACCTGTCCGACGCGCTCGCCGCGCAGGTCGGCGGCATCGGCATCGCCCCCGGCGGCAACATCAACTACGTCACCGGCCACGCGATCTTCGAGGCGACCCACGGCACCGCGCCGAAGTACGCCAACCTCGACAAGGTCAACCCCGGCTCGGTCATCCTCTCGGGCGAGATGATGCTCCGCCACCTCGGCTGGGACGAGGCCGCGGACCTGGTCATCAAGGGCATGGACGGCGCCATCTCGGCCAAGACCGTGACCTACGACTTCGCGCGCATGACCGAGGGCGCGAAAGAAGTGAAGTGCTCGGAGTTCGCTGACGCCGTCATCAAGCACATGGCTTGATGGGCGCGGTTTGAAAACCAGCACCAACATTCATTCTGGCTGAAGAATCTCAGAGGAGAATTTCAATGGCTAAGCGCAAGAAGATCTCGCTCATCGGCGCCGGCAACATCGGCGGAGAGCTCGCCAACCTCGCGGCGCAGCGCGAGCTCGGCGACATCGTGCTGTTCGACATCCCGTCGAAGGCTGATTTCGCCAAGGGCAAGGCGCTCGACCTCGCGCAAAACGGCGCGATCCTCGGCTACGACGTCAAGATCACGGGCTCTGGTGATTGGAAGGACTGCGCCGACTCGGACGTCCTGATCATCACCGCGGGCATCCCGCGTAAGCCCGGCGAGAGCCGCGACGACCTGGTGGGCAAGAACCTGCCGATCATCCGCGACGTGGCCAACAACGCGAAGGCGCACTGCCCCAACGCGTTCGTGATCGTCATCTCGAACCCGCTCGACGTGATGGTCTACGAGTTTCAGAAGGTCTCGGGCTTCGATCCGAAGAAGGTCGTCGGCATGGCCGGCGTGCTCGATTCGGCTCGCTTCGCCTGCTTCCTCGCTGAAGCCGCAGGCTCGTCGGTCAAGGACGTGCGCCCGATGGTCCTCGGCGGACACGGCGACGACATGGTCCCGCTGCTCTCGTTTACGACGCTCAACGGCGTGCCGATCGCGAACTTCGTCCCGCAGGACAAGCTCGACGCCATCATCAAGCGCACCCGCGGCGGCGGCGGCGAGATCGTCAAGCTGATGGGAACCAGCGCGTACTACGCGCCCGCCAGCGCCTCGATCGTGATGGCCGAGGCGTACCTCAAGGACCAGAAGCGCTTGCTCGCAGGCGCCGCGCACCTCACCGGGCAGTACGGCTACCAGGACATGTTCCTCGGCGTGCCCGTGGTGATCGGCGGAGAGGGCGTCGAGAAGATCGTCGAGCTCCCGCTCACGGACGCAGAGAAGGCGATGCTCGCCACGAGCGCTGCCAGCGTTCAGGGCGTCATCGACGTCGCCAAGAAGCTCTGAGCTTCGCTCGCTCACCGCCAGGGGGGTGCTGTGAGCGGTGAGCGAATCGTCTGGACCTTCGAGCGTCGCGCTCTTCGGAGCGCGCGCGCGCCGATGATCCCGGCGCTGAAATCGCAGCACGATGCGCTTTCGTGTGCGCGCGGTCCCGCGCCGTGGGCGATCGCGGCGGTCTTCGCTCTGATCGGACGCCGCGGTCGTCGCAGCGCTTTTCCGCGAGTTCAGCGCTGAAAACACTGCGCCATTTGGGCGCGACGCCGTGGTAGCTTCCGCGCCCTCGCCAGAGGTTGCACGTTGCAAACTCCGAGGCACCGAGGAGCGAAAGCGATCCGATGAAGATCCACGAGTACCAGGGCAAAGAGCTCTTTCGTAACTACGGCGTGACGGTGCCGAAGGGCGCTGTGGCGTTTACGCCCGAAGAGGCGCGGCTCGCAGCGGAGCAGCTCATCACGGAGACGGGCAGCCCCGTCGTCGTGGTGAAGTCGCAGATCCATGCGGGCGGACGTGGCAAAGGGACGGTCTATCGCGACGGCAAGGACGCTGGTCGCGGCGTGAAGGTCATCACGTCCGGCGGCAGCGCCGCGGCGCGCGAGGCGGCCGAGTACATGCTCGGCGGCACGCTCGTGACCATCCAAAACGCGCCCAAGGGCAGCGTCGTCCGCCGCGTGTACGTCGAGCAGGGCATCAAGATCGCGCGCGAGCTCTACCTGGGCATGCTCGTCGATCGAGACACCCGTCGCGTGGTCGTGATGGCCTCGGTCGAAGGCGGAATGGACATCGAGAAGGTCGCCGCTGAGACGCCCGAGAAGATCCTCAAGGCGTTTATCGACCCGACGACGGGCGTGACGGGCCACTCGGCGCGCACGCTCGGCTTCGGTCTCGGGCTGACCAAAGAGCAGGTCTCTCAGTTCGTCGCGCTGGTCGCCAACCTCTACAAGCTCTTCATCGCTGAAGACGCTGCGCTCATCGAGGTCAACCCGCTGATCGTCACGGACGCGGGCATCGTGATGGCGGGCGACGCGAAGGTCTCGTTCGACGAGAACGCGGAGTACCGCCACAAGCAGCACGAGTCGTGGCGCGACGAGACCGAAGAGAACGCGACGGAGCTCGAGGCCAAGCGCGCGGACATCTCGTACGTGGCGCTCGACGGCAACATCGGCTGCATGGTCAACGGCGCGGGCCTGGCGATGTCGACCATGGACATCATCGCGCACTGCGGCGGCAAGCCGGCGAACTTCTTGGACGTGGGCGGCGGCGCGGACGAAGCGCGCGTCACCAAGGCGTTCTCGATCATCCTGCAAGACCCCGACGTGAAGGGGATCTTCGTGAACATCTTCGGCGGGATCGTGAAGTGCGATCTCATCGCGCAGGGCATCATCAACGCGACCAAGTCCCTGGGGCTGAAGGTTCCGGTGGTGGCGCGGCTCGAAGGCACCAACGTCGAGCTCGGCCGCAAGCTGCTCGCGGAGTCGGGCCTCAACATCACTCCGGCGGCGACGATGCTCGAGGGCGCGCAGAAGATCTGCGAGCTCGTGAGCAAGGCGCCCTGAGCTCACCACCACACACGAACCAACGAAGGACGGACAGACACCATGGCCATTCTCGTCAACAAGGACACGCGCGTGTTGGTGCAGGGAATCACCGGCAGCGCGGGCGCATTTCACGCGAAGAAGTGCCTCGAATACGGCACCAAGGTCGTCGCGGGCGTCACGCCCGGTCGCGGCGGAGAGAAGTTCGACGGAACCGTTCCTGTCTTCAACACCGTGCAAGACGCGGTGCGCGAGACCGGCGCGGACGCGAGCGTGATCTTCGTCCCGCCTCCGGGCGCGGCCGACGCGATCCTCGAGGCCGCTGACGCGGGCGTTCGCCTGGTGATTTGCATCACCGAAGGCATCCCCGTCATCGACATGCTCAAGGCGCGTCGCGCGCTCGAGCACCGGCTCGGCAAGGACTTGTTTCTCGTCGGACCGAACTGCCCCGGCGTGATCACGCCGGGCGAGTGCAAGATCGGCATCATGCCGGGGCACATCCACCAGCCGGGCAGCGTGGGCATCGTCTCGCGCTCGGGCACGCTCACGTACGAAGCCGTCGGCCAGACCACCGCCGTCGGCCTCGGGCAGAGCTCGTGCGTCGGCATCGGCGGCGACCCCGTCAACGGAATGGACTTCGTCCAAGCGCTCGAGCTCTTCAACGCCGACCCGCAGACCGAGTCGATCATCATGATCGGCGAAATCGGCGGAGCCGCTGAAGAGAAGGCCGCGGAGTACATCCAGAAGCACGTGAAAAAGCCCGTCGTGGGCTTCATCGCGGGCCGCACCGCGCCGCCGGGCAAGCGCATGGGCCACGCTGGCGCCGTGATCTCCGGCGGCAAGGGGACGGCGCAGGACAAGATCGACGCCCTCGAGGCCGCCGGCGTCCGCATCGCTCCGTCGCCTGCGCAAATGGGCGAGACGCTCAAGGCGCTGCTCGCCGAGCGCGGCATGCTCAAGGCCTGAGCGTCACTCGCGCCAGCGAAACGCCTGCGAAGCGCTGCCGCCCTCGAGCGCGCGCTGGCTCGCGAACAGGTCCAGCGGACGATAGAGCGGCGGGGGCTCGTCGTCTCGTTCGTGCCCGGTCAGCTGCTCTCTCACGAAGCGCTCGACCTCGGGACGTTCGGTCTCGCGCTCGTAGAGCACGATGGCGGCGGCGAGCGCTCGATAGGGAGAAGGGCCGCGCAGCTCTGCGCGCGTGCGAGGCAGATTGGCCGCCTGCCACTGCGCGGGCGTCTCGCTTCGGTGGTCGAAATACCAGCGCATCCAGTGGCTGAGCACTGCGTTCCAGGTTTCGAACGAAAGCTCATGAGCGTCCGCCCAGTTTGCGTAGAACCCGCTGTACGTCGATCCCAGCGGCGGAACGATCGGCTGCACCTCTCCGCCCGCGATCTGCAACAGCCCCTCGTACGCCTGCCACGATGCAGCTTCCGAGTGGTCCTGCGGCATCTCGACGGTCATCGCGACGGCGCGCACGAGGTACAGCATCGCCTCGGGGCGCGGTGATTTCGCGAGCGAACGCGCGAGTCGATTCACCGACGCCGAGATGAACCGCGACTGACACGCGCTGTCCGCGCTGCCCGCTGCGAGCTCGATCCCGATCGCGTGCATCGCTGCGTCGCCGCCGGCATCCAGCGAGCGAAACCACCGCTCGCACTGGTTGGGCGTGCGCACGGTCGTACGAAAAAATGACTCGAAGCAGCTCGCCGCGCGACGGACCGTGCGTCGGTGTCGCTCGACCGCGGGGCGCAGCTCGATCGGCACCTCCGGCAGCGCAGCGGTGCGCGGGCGACTGCACTCGATCGGCAGCTCGGGCTCGAGCGCGAGCGCCGCGGGCAACTCGACGATCAGCGAGGGCGCAGCCGCGTCCGCGTCGCCGCTCGCGTCCACCGCGTGGATGAGCGAGGTCGCGTCCTGTGCTGGCTCTGGCGCGAGCGCGGGCCGTTCGGATTTGCACTGCGTGAGCGACAACGAGAGCAGCGTCGCCGCGAGCCGATGCGTGAGTCTCATCAAAGGACACACAACGTACGCGAGTTGGGCCGCGATTCCGTGCGCGAAGTGCCCAGTGAAATCACAGGCGAATGTGGCGATCGTCGCCAGCGACAATCGTCCGCGCTCCCGCGTCGCGCTCGCCGAACACGGTAGCATTTGCCAATGACTTCTTATTCTTCGTGCTCTGTTCGTCGTGGGCCCGCGCTCGCGGCGGCGGCCTCGTTCTTCGCGCTCGCGCTGGCTCAGCCGCGCTCAGCGCAGGCCATCACGCTGCGACCCTCGAGCGAGGTGCTGGTGCCGCCCGCCGCGTCGGTCTGCTATCGCAGCCCTGACATCGTCGCCGCGGACAACTTCTACTACGTGGCGTACGTCGCCGGCCCGTGCATGGGCGCTGGTACGCACACGGTGCGGATCGCGCGTTACGACGGACTGAGCGTCGCCTCGACGATTCACATGGACGTCGCGTCGATGTCTGCGGTCGAGGTGCGCGTGGCGCCGCTCGTTCGCATCAGCGCCGTCGGTGGGCAGGTCGTGGTCTTGATCGCCAACCGCAGCGGTTCCGTAAACCAGCTGTCGACGGCTGCGTTCGATCGCAACCTCGGCCGCCAGATGACGATGGGGCCGCAAAACGCCCAAGGCCTCGTCGCGCAGCTCTCGTTCGACTGCAGCGCGGCGGCGTTTCCCCCATGTGTTGCCTCGACGCTCGAGATCGTCGCGGGCTCTCCGAGGGTGTATTCGTACTTCGCGATCACGAACGCAGGCGTCGCTCCGATGTTGGGCATGCGCGTCGACCAGCCCATCGCGGTCGCTGCGGTCGCGGGCACGGCGGGGCAAAGCGCGACGGTGTTCGCCACCAATTCGATGCTCGACGCTGCGCCGCACGTGATGGCCTCGTTTGCTCCGATGGGCGGACTCGCGCCCCTCGGCATGGGCGGCGAACCAGTGGCGCCCGGCGTGGCCGCGGTGCGCCTTCTGGACACGCGCGTGGCCGCGTTTTGGTCGCAGCCGGGGACGGTGCGTTTTGCTGTGCGCTCGCAGTGGAGCGCCATCGCCGGAGCGCTAGGCGGAGCGCTCTCCATTGTGGGCGACCCGTACTTCTTGATCGAAGACGCCGCGGTTGTTGGAACGAGCACCTTGCTCGTCGGCCGTACGTCGTTGACCACAGCGGGCCTCGATGCCGCTGCGATCGGGCACGGCTCGACAACGCTCGGATCGGCGAGCCCGAGCATCACGGTCCGCAACACGGGTGTCGTCCCGCGATCGTCGACGCGCGTCGCTGCGTCGACGGGCCAGTGCGCCACCGCAGGCAACGGCGCGCTGGTGTACGCGCTCGGCCCAGTAGGCGCTGCCAACGAGATCCACGTTCGACGCTTCGTGTGCAGCGACTCGAGCGAGTGCGTGGATCCCGCAGGAAGGCCAGGACGTTGCGACATGGGCGCCTGTGCCTTTGCGCCAGAATCGGTTTGCGTGGTGCCGCCCGACGCGGGTGGACCTGACGCGAGCGCACCCGACGCAAGCGCCCCCGACGCGAGCGCCCCCGATGCGAGCGCCCCCGATGCGAGCGCCCCCGATGCGAGCGCCCCCGACGCGAGCGCCCCCGACGCGAGCGCACCCGATGCGAGCGCGATGGACGTTGCTCCCAGCGATGGATCGTTGGCCGACAGCGGAGCACTGGACGCGGCGGTCGACGGTGGGGCAGACGCGAGCGCGCCGCGCGATGGCGGCGGCCCACCGGCGATCACTGGGGGTGCGTGCGGGTGCCGCGCGCCGGGATCGACGCAGGGGCGCGCGGCTGCGACGTGGTTGGCGCTCGTCGCGGCGCTCGCGTTGGCTTCGCGTCGCCGTCGCTGAGCGCTCAGCGCGTCTCGCTGGCCTTCGTCGCGATCGTGGCCTGCGCCGCCGCGAGCCTCGCGGTCGGAACGCGAAACGGCGAGCAGCTCACATAGTCGAGCCCGATCAGCGCGCAGAACGCGATGCTCGCGGGGTCGCCGCCGTGCTCGCCGCAGATGCCGATCTTGAGCCCCGCGCGCGTGGCGCGGCCCTTCTCGACGGCGATGCGCATGAGGGCGCCGACGCCGACGGTGTCGAGCGACGCGAAGGGGTCTCCGGGGATGATCTTCTTGTCCACATACGCTGGCAGAAACCTCCCGGCGTCGTCTCGCGAGAGGCCCCACGTGGTCTGCGTGAGGTCGTTGGTGCCGAACGAGAAGAAGTCGGCGATCTCTGCGATTTCGTCGGCGACGAGGCACGCGCGCGGCAGCTCGATCATCGTGCCAACGGTGTAGTCGACCTTCACGTTGGCCGCTGAAAACGCAGCGTTCATGGTCTGCTCGACGAGCGCGCGAAGCGCGGCGAGCTCGGTCCGCGCGCCGACCAGCGGGATCATCACTTCGGGCCGGGCGTCGACGCCGCGCTTGACGCACTCGACGCACGCCTCGGCGATCGCGCGCGCTTGGGTCTCGTAGATCTCTGGGTACGTGATCGCGAGGCGGCATCCTCGGTGGCCGAGCATCGGGTTGAACTCCCGCAGCGCGGCGTTGCGCCGCGATAGGACCTCGAACTCGACGTTCATGTCCTTCGCCAGCGCGCGTAGCTCGTCGTCGTGCTCGGGCAAGAACTCGTGCAGCGGCGGGTCGAGCAAGCGAATGGTGACGGGAAGACCCGAGAGCTCCGTGAAGATTCCGACGAAGTCTTCGCGCTGCATCGGGAGGATTTTCTCGAGCGCTTTGCGTCGCTCGACCTCGGTGTCCGCGAGGATCATCTCGCGCACCGCGAAGATGCGATCGGCCTCGAAGAACATGTGCTCGGTGCGGCAGAGCCCGACGCCTTGCGCGCCGAAGCGACGCGCGTTGCGGGCGTCCGACGGCGTGTCTGCGTTGGCGCGCACGCCGAGCGAGCGCACCTCGTCGGCCCACGCGAGGATCTGCTCGAACTGGTTGTCCGCGGCCGCTGCAGAGACGGGGAGCTCGCCGCGATAGAGCCGTCCTGCTGTGCCGTCGAGCGTGATCTTCTCGCCCTTCTTAAGCACGACGGTGTCGCCTGCGCGGTGCACGGTGACGGTCTCCGTGCGGTAGTCGACGGTGAGCGCAGAGCAACCCGCGACGCAGCACTTGCCCATGCCTCGCGCGACGACAGCGGCGTGCGACGTGAGGCCGCCGGTGGCGGTGAGGATGCCCTTGGCGGCCTTCATTCCGTGGATGTCTTCGGGCGAGGTCTCGCGGCGCACGAGGATCACCGCGCGGCCTTCGTGCGCGAGGCGCTCGGCTTCGTCCGCGGTGAACACGATTTCGCCCGCGGCATAGCCCGGAGAAGCCGGGAGCCCCTGCGCGAGAAAGAGCCCCTTCTTCTCCGCTTCTTTCGCGTCGGACGCGTCGAGCCTCGGCAGAAAGAGCTCGTTGAGCCGGTTGGCTTCGATGCGCTGAATCGCGTCGGACTTGCTGATCAAGCCCTCGCTCACCATCTCGACGGCGATGCGAACGGCCGCGCGCATGGTGCGCTTTCCGTTGCGGCACTGCAGCAGCCAGAGCTTGCCGTGCTGGATCGTGAACTCGATGTCCTGCATGTCGTGAAAGTGCTGCTCGAGCCGCGTCTGCATCGCGAGCAGCTCTTTGAAGCACTCGGGCATCGAGCTCTCGAGCGAGCTCGCCGAGCCCGCCGCGCGCGCGTCCTTCGCCGTGATCTTCAGCGGCGTTCGAATGCCCGCGACGACGTCTTCGCCCTGCGCGTTGGGCAAGAACTCACCGAAGAACCGATGCTCGCCCGTGGACGGGTCGCGCGTGAAGCACACGCCCGTCGCGCAGTCGTCGCCGACGTTGCCGAAGACCATCGCCTGCACGTTGCACGCGGTGCCCCAGTGATCGGGGATGTCGTAGGTCTTGCGGTAGACCTTGGCGCGGTCGTTGTTCCACGAGTGAAAGACCGCGCCGATCGCGCCCCAGAGCTGCTCCCACGGGTCCTGAGGAAACGCGCTGCCGGTGCGCTTCTGAAAGTACTCTTTGCTGCTCGCGACGACGGCGCGCAGATGCTCCGCGGGGATCGACGCGTCGTCCTTCGCGCCGCTCTTCGCGCGGGCCTCGCTGAGAAAGTGCTCGAACGGCTCTCGGTCCATCCCGAGCACGACGTTCGAGTACATCGTGACGAAGCGTCGGTACGCGTCGAGGGCGAAGCGCTCGCTGCCGCTCTTCTTCGCGAGCGCCGCCGCGGTGCGGTCGTTGAGCCCGAGGTTGAGCACGGTGTCCATCATCCCCGGCATCGACGCCCGCGCGCCCGAGCGAACGCTGAGCAACAGCGGGTTGTCCTCGTCGCCGAACGCGGTCCCCACCGCCGCTTCGACGCCGGTGATGGCGGCCTTCACCTCGGCCTTCAAGGCGTCGGTGAGCGCACCCGTATTCATGTACTCCGTGCACTCTTCGGTGCTGATCGTGAACCCTGGCGGGACCGGAATCCCCAGGTGAGTCATCACGTGCAGCCCGTACCCCTTGCCTCCGAGCAGCTCTTTGCCGAGCTCGTGCCCCTCAGCGACGCCGTTTCCGAAGTAGAAAACCTTGCGATCCATCGTGCGCACCTCTGTCCGTGACAAAGGTACAGCACTCAGTGACCGTTCGGCGCGCGATCCGAGCCCCTGCTCAGCGCTTGCTGTCCGTGAGCATGTCGAAGCGGCAGACCGAGCCGCTCGTGAGCGTCACCAGCTTGAGCAAACGCAGGCGCGCGTCGCGCTTCGCGAGGTCTTCGTCCATCACGAACACCTTCGTGAAGAACTGGTCGAGCGGCGCCGTGAGCCCGTCGGCGATCGCCGACACCGCCCCGCGGTAATCGCGATTCGCGACCGCGCCCGCCACTTGTGACTCGACGTCGAGCACGACTCGCTGCAGGGCGCGCTCTTCGTCGAGCGCAAACGAGTGCGTCCGCAGCCACTCGACCAGGGACGAAGCGCTCTCGCTCGTGAGCACGTCCTTCGAGATGTTGGTCGCGCGCTCGATGCACTTGGCCGCGAGCCCGAGCTGCGGATTGCCCCGCAGGCTGTGCAGCGCCTGGGCGCGCTCGAAGACATCGAACGGGTCGCAGTCTTCGCCTTGCGTCTCGAGGCACGCGCGCACGACGTCGACGCCGAAGCGCTGCGAGAGGGCCACTTCGAGGCGCTCGCGCAAGAACGAGACGAGGTCGCGCTGCACTTGCGCGCGGTCGAGCGCGGCGAACTTCTCGCCCGAGTAGTGCCCGAGCGCGGCGCTGATCAGCGCGGTGAGCGAGACGCGCGCCTCGTGGTGCAAGAGCGTGCGCAGGACGCCGAGCGCGGCGCGACGAAGGCCGAATGGATCGCCGCCGCCAGAGGGCTTCTGGCCGATCGCGAAGAAGCCCGCGAGCGTGTCGACGCGGTCGGCCACGGCCAGCGCCGCGCCGAGCTTCGAGAGCGCCACCGAGTCCTCTGCGCCGCGCGGCAGATAGTGCTCGGCGATCGCCTCGCACACCGTGGCGTCCAAGCCGTCGTTGCGCGCGAGGTCGCGGCCCACGTACCCCTGGAGCTCCGGAAACTCTCCAACGGTCAGCGCGACCAGGTCGCACTTGCAGAGCCGCGCGGCCTCGGTGCAGAGCGACGCCTCGGCGCCGAAGACCTTGGCGCAGTCCGCGCTCAGCGCTTCGACGCGCAGGACCTTGTCCGCGTACGTCCCGAGCTTCTGGTGGTAGACGATGCCCGCGAGGCGAGGGCCGCGCGCAGAGAGGGGCTCGGAGCGATCCTTCTCGACGAAGAACCGCGCGTCGTTGAGTCGCGCGCGCATCACGCGCTCGTTGCCCTTGCGGATGCGGTCGGGGTCGAGGGCGGTGTTGACCGTGGTGATGAAGAGCGGGAGGAGCTTTCCGTCCGCGGATCGCGCGGCGAAATAGCGCTGATGAAAGCTCATCACGGTCTCGATGAGCTCGTCGGGCAGCGAGAGAAACGCCTCTTCGAAGCGGCCCACCACGACGTAGGGCCACTCGACCAGGCCGAGCACTTCTTCGTCGAGAAACGCGTTGTCGACCAGCGTCCCGCCGTTGTCCTTCGCCGCCGCGACCAGCGCTTCGCGCTGCACGTCGAGCCGCTCTTTGGGGTCGACCAGCACCTTCTTGTCGCGCAGCGCGCCCACGTATTCATCGGCGCTTGTGAGCTCGAAGCGCTCGGGCGCGAGAAACCTGTGCCCGTACGTCGCTCGCCCAGCGCGCACGCGGACGAACTCGAAGTCGATCACGTCCGCGCCGAACAGCGCGAGCAGCCACTGCACCGGGCGACCGAAGGCGGACTCGATGTCCGCCCAACGCATGCTCTTCTCGAAGCTGACCTTGGCGCACGCTGTCGCGAGCACCTCGCCGAGCTTCTCTCGCGCGTCGCCGCCAGCGAGCGTGCGCTCTGCGCGGAGGTAGCGGCCCTTGTCCGTGTCGGCGATGGAGAGCGCCTCCATGGCGAGGCCGTTCTTCTTGGCGAAGCCCTCGGCGGCCTTGGTCCACTTGCCGTCCTTGTCCTTCGCCGCGCTCTCGGGCGGGCCGAGCAGCGCTTCGGTCTGCGAGGCGATCGCCTCGTCGACTTGCTCGACGATGAGCGTGAGGCGTCGCGGCGTGCCGAGCGCGCGGATCTCTCCGTGCGCGATGCGGTGCCGCGCGAGCTCTTCACGCGCGAGCGAAGGGAGCTGCGCGAGCGCGCCGCGCACAAACGAAGTGGGAAGTTCTTCGCAACCGATCTCGAGTAGAAGCGTCCTGGCCATCGCGGGGCGCGGACCCTAGCACGGCTCGGCGAGCGAAATCCCCCTTCGAACGCGGCCGTCGCTCAGCGGCAGGCGCCCTGATACGCGACGTTCTGCCCGGCGGTGAACGCCATGCACTCGTTGTTGTACGTCGTGCCGTCGCAGCCGCAGACGGGGATCGACTCGCTCGAGCAGCGGACAGTGATCTGTCGGCAAGTCCCCGGGCCGCCGCAGGTCGCGGCGCTGCACATGGACGCCGGTCCGCACTCGGCGTTGGTGCGGCACGCGCGGGGCGCGGGCGCGCACTCGCCGCTCGAGGCGACGCGGATCCCGTGGTTGGCCGCGGCGCACGCGTTGCCGTAGTTGCGTCCGTCGCAGCCGCACACGGGCTGGTAGAGCGCGGTGCACGCCTCGGGGCGACGCGCGCACGTCCCGGCTCCGCCGCAGGTCGTGCCCGAGCAGAACGAGTCCGCAGCGCAGTCGCTGTTGGTCGTGCACGCGCCGGGCGTGGTGTTGCAGCGATAGACGCAGCGGTTGTCGCTCGAGCACGTCATGCGACCCACGCAGCGCGGGGTGATCAGCCGCTGCTCGCCGCAGTCGGCGACCTGCGCGCAGTAGCTCGCCGCGCGGCGCAGTCGATACGCCACGGTGCGCCCGTCGCGCAGGGTGAGCTCGTCGCCGTTGAACGTGTGCGAGTAGCGCTTCGCCTCGCCGTTGACGGTGATGTAGAGGTACCGTGAGGTCGCGCGAAACGCGCCGTCGATGCGCACCGCGGGGCAGGGCGCGCGCAGGCACTGCACGGTCTGGTCCGCGAAGTAGCGTCGCGTGCTCGTGGACAGCCGCGTCTCGGTGAAGACCACCGCGCGAAGGTTGCCTTCGACGCCGTCCCACGCGCCGACGAAGCGCTGAAACGCCGTGCTCTGCACTTCGTCGACGGCGGCCGCGCTGTCGTCCGCAGGAAGGTCCTCGAGGTTGGGCTCGGCACAGCCCACGAACGCGACCGAGAATCCCACCATCAACGCGCGCACAAGCTTCGAAGACATCGCTCACTCCTCTGCAATCACAGCCCGGCGGCCCTTACGCGATCGAGTGATCCGATACGTAGTGGTCTGTAGGCTGGGGTGCGGATACAGGAGTGACTTGTAGGTGTCAATCACCCCTTCGCACGAACCGTGGTGCGCGCGACTGCGAGCCGCTGAAATGCTGGGCGAAACAGTTCGGTAGAGCGGGCGGCGCGCTCCCGTGTAGATTCACCAGCTCATGGCAGAAACGACGTTGCCGGGTATCGCGACGCCTGCGGCCTTGCGGGAGGGCCAGATCGTCGCAGGACGCTTCTCGGTTCAGAAGGTCGCCTCGAGCTTTGGGCCGTTGATGGTCTACTCGGCGAAGGACACCAAGACGCAAAAAGAGGTCTCGGTGTGGGCCGCGCCACAGGGGATCGTGCGGCCGGAGGTCTCGGCGAACGTGCGCAACGCCGTGCGCGCGGTGAGCGCGATGAAGTCTCCGGACTCGCTCTCGGTCTTCGGGATCTCTGTGGATCCCGCGAGCGGCGTGCTGTTGGTTGCGACCGAGGTGTTGCCGCCCGAGAGCGCAGAAGATCTGCTCGCGCGGCAGACGAACGAGAGCAAGTCGCTGCCGCTCAAAGAAGCGTACGAAGTGCTCGCGCCGGTGCTCGAAGTGCTCGCGGTCGCGCACGCGCAGAACATCGTTCACGGCGCGATCGGCCCGAGCACGGTGCGCGTCGTCGACGGCAAAGGAAAGCTCTCGGGCCTCGGCCTCGGCGCGCTGCTCGCCGCGAGCAAAGACATCCACGACAGCTTCATCGCGCCCGAAGTGCGCAAGGGCCTCGCGCCCAACGCGCGCAGCGACATCTACTCGCTCGGCGCGATGCTCTTCTGGCTCTGCACGGGGCAGCGCTTCGACCCTGCGACCGCAGCGACGTCGCTCGTCCCTTCGCTTCCGATCACCTTCGACGTGATCATCGAGAACAGCACTGCAGAGGCGCCGGACGACCGCTTCAAGTCCATCACGTCCCTCAAGGCCGCGGTCAGCGCGCTGATCGCGCCGCCCGAGGCGACGAACCAGCGCATCGTCGCTCCGCCGCCGTCCAACACGGCCGAAGCCGAAGGCCTGGACGTGGCCGTCGACGTCGAGCCCGTGCAGTACGCCTCGCTCGACGTGGCCCTCGACATCGACACCAGCGGCTTGTACGCCGCGCCTGCGGGGGCTGCGCCGTTCGAGGGCGCGCGGCCTTCGATGGTGGGCGTCGCGCCTGCGCCCATCGCGGGCGACCTGAAGGGGCTCGTGTCCGAGGCGACCGCCAACGACGCGCCTCGGTGGATGTTCGTGCGCAACGGGCTCGATCACGGGCCGCTGACCGCGCGAGAGCTCATTCAAGCGATCGTTCGCGACGAGGTCCTCGACGACAACGTCGTGTTCAACATGGACTCAGGAGAGCGCAAGAAGCTCTTCGAGTGGCCGCAGTACCGAGAGTTCGCCGAGCAAGCGCGAGAGAAGCGCAAGCGTCACCAGCACGAGCACGAGGTCAAGCACGCGATCGCCGAGGACACCGTCAACGCGCGCGCCAAGGTGCTCGTGGGCGTCGCGACGGTCGCCGCCGTGGGGCTCCTGTTCGTCGTGTACTGGAAGACGCTCGGGCCCGGATCGGCGTCGCGACGCACGGCGGAGCTGGATATTCCCAGGCCAAACGCGCGCGCGGTGGGCGGCTCGATCGAGGTGTTGCCGCCTCCTCCGGCGGACGAGATCCGGCGCAATCGCGGCAGCGGCGGCGGTGGATCGGGCGGGTTCACGTCGTACGAAGCGGCGATGTCCGCGCCGATCGAGTTCAACATGACCGGCGGCGGCGGCGGAATGGGCACGCTCTCGGATCGAGAGATCGTCGGTCCGCTCAACGGCGCGCTCGGGCGTTTCGCGGGCTGCGCTGCCATGGGCGCGCCGGGCGACGTTCGGCTGCGCATCGCGGTCGGCGGAACGGGCGCTCCCACCGGCGTGACCGTCCTCAACGGCTCACCCGCGTTCAAGGGCTGCGTCGTGGGCATCATCCGCGGGCTGCGCTGGCGCGCGTTCGGCGGGCCGCGCGTGGGCTTCTCCTGGGGATTCTCGGTGCAGTGATGATCGTCGCGGGGCGTGCGAGGGGCGTGCGAGCTCGGCTCGGCTTGAAAACGTGTGCGTTGCTGGCGATCGGCGCCGCGGGGTGCGCGCAGGTTCCGGTGCTGCAAGGAGTGGCCGAGGTCGAGGCCAACCGCGCCGTGGCCGCGCTGGACCAAGCGGGCATCGCCGCGCGCAAAGAGGCCGACGAGGGCGGAGGGACGGGCGGTCCGCAGTTTCGCGTGGTCGTGGGCACCGAAGAGGTCGCTCGCTCGGTGACCGTTCTTCACGGCCACGGCTTGCCGCGGCGCGAAGAGCCCGGCTTCGCCGAGTCGTACGGAGCCCAGCCGTCCCTCGTGCAGAGCGCCTCCGAAGAGCGCGCTCGATCAGCACAGTCCGTGGCCGGTGAGCTCGCGCGCACGCTCGAGTCCATGGACGGCGTGCTCGACGCGCGCGTGCACGTGGCGCTCGCCTCTGCCGAAGACCGCCCGCTCGACGGGCGCGACGCGCCCAGGCCCACCGCGAGCGTTCTGTTGCGACACATCGGCGCGCGCTCGCCCATCGACGAAGGCGCGATCCGACGTCTCGTGGCCGCGAGCGTCGTCACGATGCGCGCCGACGACGTGAGCGTCGTCACCGTCTCGAGGCCTCCGCCCACGGCGGGCGAAGCGCGGCTGTCCTACGTGGGCCCCATCGCCGTCGCCCGAGGAAGCGCCTCGACCCTGCGCGCCGTGCTCGCGGGCTCGATCGCGGTCAACGTCGCGCTGGCCGCGGGCCTCGCGTTCATGGCGCTGCGAAAGCGCAAGGACGACGACGAGCCCGAAGGCGACGCGAAGCGCTGAGCGATCCCCCTACCGGTTCGCGCGCGCTTGACACGCTGTCAATTCGACCGCCTCCCCACGGCGGTCGAAGAAGCTCAGATGAGCTCCATGCCGGCGAAGAAGTACGCGAGCTCGCGCGCGGCGGACTCGGGCGAGTCCGAGCCGTGCGTGGCGTTCTCGCCGACCGAGCCGCCGAAGATCTTGCGGATGGTGCCCTCGGCAGCCTTCTCGGGGTTGGTGGCGCCCATGGTGTCGCGCCACTTGGCGATCGCGCCTTCGGCCTCGAGGCAGAGGATGAAGCAGGGCGAGCGGGACATGAAGTCGACGAGCTCGCCGAAGAAGCCGCGGGCGCGGTGCTCGGCGTAGAAGCCTTCGGCGACGGCGCGCGTCATGTGGAGCTTCTTGATCGAGACGACGCGGAAGCCCGCCTTCTCGATGTGGGCAACGATCTTGCCGGTGTTGTTCTTCTCGACCGCGTCGGGCTTGATGATCGCGAAGGTACGCTCGAGCGTCATGGCTGCGAATCTCCTGGTAGGGCCTGCGTTGTTTGGTACGAAGCCGCGCCGCGTATGCCACGAACCACCTGGAGATTCAACGGCTCAACGCTCACTTCGGCAGCTTGCCGTCCTTGTCGAGCGCCGCGAGCTCGTTGCTGCCGCCGATCAGAACCCCGTCGATGAACACCATCGGAAACGTGGGAAATCCTGCCCAGATCTTGATCGCCAGGCGCTCCTTCCACTTGGAGAGATAGCTGCCGTGCTCGATGTACGTGAACTTCACGCCGCGCTCGGTGAGCAGGGCGCGGGCCTTTTTGACGAAGGGGTTCTGGGCCATCCCGACGACGACGACCTTGTCGCGGGCGACGGTGGCCGCGACCTCGTCGACGATCCCTCGATGAAACCCTGCGACCGAGGCCTTCACCGCGTCGCTCACTTTGTCTTCGCTCAACCTGGGGCGTTCGCTCATGGCAGCGATGGGTAGCACCGAGCGCGGTCGTGATGCTCGCTTCGCCCGGTGAAGAACGGTGAAGTTTTTCTTTGCGCCCGCGCGCCCGCATGACTAACGCCGAGTCGCTTTGACCAACGATCGATCCACGCGCGGGGCTGTCGCCTGGCGCGAGCAGGCCGTGCTCTCTGCGCTGAGCGTGACGGGCGGCGAGTACAGCAACCCCACGGACGCGCTGTTCGCGTGCATTCGACGCAATTTGCCGACGCACGTGACCGCCTACGAGCAAGGCGACGCCACGCGGCTTCGGCAGTTCGTCGACGAGCACTGCACGCAGGTGCGCTCGATGCTCGACACGACGCACGAGGGCCACGGCTGGCGCGGAGAGCGCGCGGAGACGGTCCTGTGGTTCTCTGCCGAGCACCGAGGGGTGCGCGTCGAGTTGACCACGACTCCGAGCGCCAACAACCCGCACGGCGTCTTCGTGATCTCGCGCGATCAAGCGACGGTGCGCGCGCTCGTCGACGCGTGGATCGCGTTCAACCTGCGCCCCGCGGGACGCAGCCTCGTGCACGCGCACGGCTGGCAGCCAGCGCCGGACATCGACGCCGAGATCGGACGAACGACCTGGGACGACATCGTGCTTCCGCCGGCGCTGCTCGAGGACCTGCGGCGCACGATCGACGGGTTCGTCAAGCACAGGGCGGCCTTCGAATCACTGGGATTTCCCTGGCGAAGAGGGGTCTTGCTCGTGGGGCCGCCGGGGACGGGCAAGACGCTCGTGTGCCGCGCGGTGGCCGCGCAGCTCGAGGGGTTTCCGTTCTTGTACGTGCGAGACCTGCAGTCCAACGAGTATGGCAAGAACCCGATCTCGACGATCTTCGAGCGCGCGCGAAAGCTCGCCCCTTGCGTGCTCGCCTTCGAAGACATCGACTCGTTTATCTCGGACTCGAACCGCGCGGTGTTTCTCAACGAGCTCGACGGCTTCGCGGCCAACACAGGGATGTTCGTCATCGCGTCGAGCAACCACCCCGAGCGCATCGACGTCGCGCTGCTCAAGCGCCCCTCGCGCTTCGACCGAGTGTTTCACCTCGGCTTGCCCGCAGAGCCCGAGCGCGCCGAGTTCGGCCGTCGCCTGCTCGCGCGCGGAGCGCTCGCCGCGCGCATCGAGCCCACCCTCGACGTCAGCGCCCTCGCGCAGCAGCTCGCCAAAGAGAGCGAAGGCTTCACCCCTGCGTACTTGAAAGAGGTCTACCTCGCCGCCGCGCTCGCCCTCGCGCAGCGAGGAATCGAGCGCCTCGGAATCGAGTACGCCACCGAGTGCAGAGAGCAGCTCCGCGTGCTTCGCGAGCAGATGAAGAAGACCCGCGACGCCTCGGCGCTCGGCGAGATCGACGGGCAAGAGATCGGCTTTCGTCGCTAGCGCGTGGTACGTTCCTCGTCGGGTCGGCGATGAGCGACGATGCACAGAGCGAACAGCCGGACGCCTGCATCTATCCCGAGAGCGATCACATGGGGGAGTCGATGATCCAGCGGCTCGTCGCAGAGCTCCTGCGGCCGCTGCTCGCGCGGTTTCTCGCTGAGCGCGGCGAGCTCGCGTTCGTCGGCGCAGACCAGTTCTTCTACTGGAAGCGCGGCGATGCGACGCAGCGCGCGGCGCCCGACGTGTACGTGATCCCCGGTCAAAACCCAGAGCAAACGCCATCTTCGTGGTTGCTGTGGCAGCACCCGCGGGGGCCTTCGTTCGCGCTCGAGATCGTGGGACGCGACGTCGCCAAGGACTACGAAGACGCCCCGTCGCTCTACAAGAGCATGGGCGTCGACGAGCTCGTGATCTTCGACCCCGAGCACGGGTCGCACCCCGACGGCGTGCGCTGGCAAGTGTGGCGCACGGTGAAGCGTCGAGGCTTCGTTCGCGTGCACGCCACCAACGCCGACCGCGTCGAGTGCGCTTCGCTCGGCTGCAGGCTGCGCTGCGTGGGGGAGGGCCCTTCGTTGCGCGTGCGCGTCGCGCTGGGCCCGCACGGCGACGAGCTCTTTGCCACCGCGGACGAGCTCGCCGCCCGCGAGCGCGCGGACAAAGAGCAAGAGCGCGCGGACAAAGAGCAAGAGCGCGCGGACAAAGAGAAAGAGCGCGTCGAGAAAGAGCGCGTGATCGCCGAGCGCGACGCGTTGCTGCGCGAGGTCGAAGCGCTGCGCGCGAAGCTGCGCGAATAGCCGCGCCGTAGAGAATCTTCGCGACGAGGCAACCGTGCGACGCGCGGGGGGATAGCGGCGGCGGCGCCAGGGCTCGCGTTGCGACGCGTTCGCTGGCAATGTGCTGACCGATTTACGAGCGACGAGAGGTGCAGTGATGACCGCGAAGACGAGCGGGCCGAGCGCGCGTGCGACGGCTGTTCTGGGAGGGCTGATCTTGGGGGCGACGTTGGGCGCGTGCGCGGCGAAGCGACCGCAGGACGACTGTCGACCGCAAGACCAGTATTGGAGCGAAGCGCTTCGAACGTGCGTGGGCCTGCAGCAGTGGATGGAGGCCAACGACGGGGCGTTTCCTGATGGGTACGTCGCGCCCGAGGCGTCGACGGCGATGGACGCGAGCGACGCGCAGCCCGAGGCGAGCGCCTCCGACGCGCGCGAGGCGAGCGCTGTCGACGCGATGGACGCGGATGTTTCCGACGCCGGCGCGGACGTGATGGACGCCGCGGTCGACGCGACCGACGCGGCGCCGGACGTAGCGGACACGGGCGTGTGTGACGGCGCGCAGAGCCGCTGCGGAAGCGCGTGCGTCGAGACCGCGACGGACCCGTTGAATTGTGGTGCGTGCGGCGTGGCGTGCCCTTCGACCGCCAACGGCGCTGCGGTGTGCGCGGCAGGGCGGTGCGACCTTCGGTGCGACCCCGGCTCGCATCGCTGCGGCAACGGGTGCCTGCGCGACAACGACGTGGCTTCGTGCGGCGCGCGCTGCACGCCGTGCGCTGAGCCAGCGGGGTCGCGCTCGACCTGCTCGATGGGGACCTGCGGATATGCGTGCCTGCCGGGCTTCGAAGACATCGGCGGCGCGTGCGAAGTGGCTGTGGCGAGGCCGGTGTTTCCTCCGGGGACGAGCACGGTGACGATGCTGCGGCCGACGTTGAAGTGGGCGCTTCCGATGGGCGTCGACGGCGCGCAGATCGAGCTGTGTCGCGACCGCGCGTGCACGATGGTGATCGAGCGGCTCAACGCGACGGGAGCGAGCGCGCGGCCCACGATGGACCTTCCGCGATCGAGCGTGGTGTTCTGGCGGCTGCGCGGCCGCGTGGGCGCCAGCACGGGGACGCGCGTGAGCGCCACGTGGCAATTTCGCACGCCCGCCCGCAGCGCGACGACCGCGGACACCGCGTACGGAACGGAGCTCGACGTCAACGGCGACGGGTTCACGGATGTGGCGGTGGGGGTGCTCAACGCCAACGGCGGACGAGGCGGAGTCAACGTCTACTACGGCAGCGCGAGCGGACCTTCGGCGACGCCGAGTCGGCAGATCGATCGCCCTTCTGTGGGGCTTGGCTCGTTGTTTGGTTGGGGGCTCGCACCGGCCGGGGATGTGAACGGCGACGGATTCGCAGATCTTGTTGTTTCAGAGCGACGAGGCTCGCCTGGCGGGCGAATCGACGCGGGGGCAGCGCACGTGTACCTCGGTTCAGCAGCTGGCATCGCATCTGCGCCTTCGGTCACGATCGAGGGCGTCAACGCCAACGATCTGTTCGGCAATTCGGTCGCGGCTGCGGGTGACGTGAACGGCGACGGCTGGGCCGATGTTGTGGTCTGCGCTTCGCTGGGGGATGCAATGGGGTTCTTGGACGTCGGGACGTGCTCGGTCTTTCACGGCGGCCGAACGACGATCGCGTCCTCGCCTGCGGCAGTGTTGCCGTTTGCGTTTCTTGCGGCGGGAGCAGGCGACGTGAACGGTGATCGCCTCAGCGATTTGCTGCTAGGCAATCCTTCCGCGACGATTGCGGGCAGGACGCGTGCGGGGGCGGCGTACGTGCTTCTCGGTAACGCAACTGGCGTCACGACGACGCCGCAAGTCGCGCTCGAAGGAACGTTTGCTGACGACGCCTTTGGATATCCTGCCGGTGCGGGCGACGTGAACGGAGATGGATACTCCGACGTGACCGTTGGAGCGTCCGGCGCTGACCCTGGCGGGCGAATGAACGCTGGCAGCATCAGCCTGTTTGCCGGTTCGTCGACGGGGGTTGCCTCGCGAACAACGACGGTGCTCGAAGGGCCGGTCGCTGGTGAGCTCTTCGGCATCGTGTTGGCGAACGCGGGCGACACCAACTCTGATGGGTACTCCGATCTTGTCGTTGGCGTGAGAAACGCTGCGAGCACGGGTCGCGCGTTTGTGTTTAGCGGAAGCGCACTAGGCTACGGACTCGCGCCTCGCACATTGCTCGGCGAAAATGCAGGCGATCGGTTCGGCGTCAGCGTCGCGGGCATCGGCGACTGCAACGGAGACGGCGCGACTGATGTCGTTGTTGGCGCCGATCGGGCCAGCCCTTCGGGCATCTCGAACGCCGGAGTCGCAAGGGTATTTCAGGGCGCGGCGGGCGGCGTCTCGACCACGGCGCTGCGAAGCTTGACGGGCGCAAATGCGGGAGACGAGTTTGGCATCGCGGTGGCATCTCGTCGGTCGCGCCCGCGCTGGGCGTGCGCCGTTGGGAGCCGGTAGCGCTTCGCTCGGACGCGTTCAGTCCGGGTCTTCGACCTTCCACACGCCGTCTTCGCGTACGAGCTGCATCGTGAAGCGATTGCCGACGCCGTAGGTCATCGTCGCGCGATCACCGCTCACCTCGATGGGGCGCTCGGTGCTCTGCCGCAGCGCGGTCAGCATACGCTGCACGTCGTCGGCGTCGCCCCCGCGCTCCCATGCGTCGCGCAGCTGGTCCGCGGTGAGGCTCTCGGCGATGCGCCGCGGCGCGAATCGCACGAGCACGTCCCACCGTCTGCGATCGAGCGCGCGCGTAAACGAGCGCACGCACTGCCTCGGCGATCGCTGCCCGTAGAAGTCCAACACCGCGGGGTCGAGCCTCCATCCGCCGCCCTCTTCGACGAGCTGCACGTTCTCGCCGTTGCCGAGGTCGAGTCGCGCCGTGACGGGCGCGTTGGGATCCACCTGCTCGAGCCAGCGGACGGTCTCGCGGACCTCGTCGGGGTTGTCCCTCGCGACTCGCTCGAAGTCGTCATAGGACAGCGTCCTGCGCGCGTCGCTCGACAGCAGCGAGTACGCGTCGGAGTACCGGCTCTCGCGCAGCGCGCTGTGATAGGACTGAACCACGTCGAACGGCGCTTGCCGCCCTGCGCTGCACGCGACGAGCGCGGGGAGACACAGTGCAGCGACGCGAGCGAGAGCCCTCATGCGCGCAAGCTACAACGAATCCAACGGCGATCGAAGCGCGGGCGTCGACGTCGAGCCACGCGAGGTCCGTCGCTATCCCAACCGACGCATGTACGACGCGCGATCGAAGTCGTACGTCGCGCTCGACGAGATCGCGCGGTGGATCGACGCGGGCGAGCGCGTGCGCGTGCTCGACCTCAAGACGAACGAAGACGTCACGATCGCGGTGTTGCTGCCCTTGCTGCTCGATCGGCTCAGCCGATCGCTACGGGGAGATGCCGCGACGCAACAGCTTCACGAGTGGATACGAGCCGGAGATCTCCCGACTGCTGCCCCACCAGATCCACCACCCCCGCAAGCGCTCACCGTTGAAGAACGACTCGGGCGTCTCGAACTACAGGTCGCGTCGCTCGAGAAGCGCGGGCGCTAGCTCAGAAGTACGAGCAGCTTCCGCCGCTGCACGAGGACGGCAAGATCCCCAGAAGCGCCGGGCACGCTGCCTCGCACTCTGCATCCGTGCTGCACATGACGCCACCCGTGCTGCACGCTGCGGAAGCTCCACCGTCACCGGAACCAGTGCCACCGTCGACCGGTCCCGTTCCTTCGGGCTCTTCGATGCAGACGTTGTTGCGGGGATCCATCGCGTCGACGAAGCAACGCGAGCGGTAGCCTGCGCGCACCGGGCAGGTCGTGGTGCAGTCGGTGTCCGTGGTGCACGTGGGAGCGCACATCCCCGCGCCCGCGCGGCACGTCCCCGCCTGGCACGACTGGCCCGCGGGGCAGGCGTTGCCGCAGCGGCCGCAGTTGGCGGCGTTGGTCTGGACGTCGATGCAGCTCGCGCCGCACATCATGCGAGGCGCCGCGCAGCCGCCGGCCATGCACATGCCCATCGAGCACGTCTGGCCCGCTGCGCACATGCGTCCGCACGCGCCGCAGTTGGCGTTGTTGTTGGTGACGTCGACGCAGGTGCCGCCGCAGTTCATCTGGCCGCCCGTGCACATCACGGTCCCCATGCAGCGGCCAGCCATGCAGGTCTGCGGCGCGGTGCAGCGCGCGTTGCAGGCGCCGCAGTGCACGTTGGACGTCTGCAAATTCACACAGTCCGTGCCGCATCGCGTGGCGCCGGTCGGACAGGCCGCGCCGCCGTCCATCCCAGGAACGCCCGTGTCCGCCGTAGCGTCCGTGCGAACCGTACCATCGCGCGTCGGAAGCTCTTCGCGAGGCGGTCCACAGGCATTGAGAGCGATCAGGGCAGCGGCACCAAGCAACCAGGGCGAACGCATGGGTGTGTCTCCAGCGAAAAGATGGGGAGGCGGACGCGTGAAGAGTACGGGGCGCGCAGGGGCGTTTGCAAGCGGAGTGCGCGTTCTTTCACCACATCGCCTTCGCTCTGACGCAGGTGTCGCGCTGCGGCGAGGCTCGTGATCGGTCGCCGACGGTCGCCAGCGGTCCACTTTCTCGCTCCCTCGGTCGTAACGCGGTACGACCCGCGGCGCGCGCCGGCTGTCCGCTGGTCGCGCGCTCTGTCCCCACCGTTTGCTGGAGTCTGCGCTGCCATGTTCGAAGAGCCTTTGCGCGAGTGCCTCACGTTCGACGATGTGCTTCTCGTCCCGGCCATGAGCGACGTCCTGCCCAAGGACGTGGACACGAGGACGCGGCTGGCGAGGGACATCACGCTGCATGTTCCGTTGATCTCGAGCGCGATGGACTCGGTCACCGAGGCGCGCTCGGCCATCACCATGGCGCGCGAAGGTGGCATGGGAATCCTCCACAAGAACCTCACGCCCGACGAGCAAGCGCTCGAGGTCGAGAAGGTCAAGCGCGCCGAGAGCGGCATCGTGGTGGACCCTGTGACCATCGGCCCGGACGACAAGCTCGAGCGCGCCGTGGCCATCATGCGCCGGCAGAACATCTCGGGACTGCCCGTCGTCGACGGCGACAAACCCGTGGGAATCCTCACGTCGCGTGACATTCGCTTCGAGACCAACCTCCAGCAGCCCGTCCGCAACTTGATGACCCCGAGCGAGCGGCTCGTCACCGCGCCGCCCTCGATCAAGGCCGACGAAGCGCGCGCGTTGTTGCACAAGCACCGCATCGAGAAGCTCCTGGTGGTCGATCCCCCCACGGGAAAGCTCATCGGCCTCATCACCATCAAAGACCTCTTGCAGGCCGAGCGCTACCCCAACGCCGTCAAGGACTCGAAGGGCCGCCTGCGCGTCGGCGCGGCGATCGGCGTCGGTCCCGACCGCGAAGAGCGCACCAAGAAGCTCGTCGAAGCTGGCGTCGACCTGATCGTGATCGACACGGCGCACGGGCACTCGAAGGGCGTGCTCGACGCGGTTCGTTCGACGAAGCGCACGTTCGCCGACGTCGCCGTGGTCGCCGGCAACATCGCGACGGCCGAGGCGGCAGAGGCGCTCATCGAAGCGGGCGTCGACGCCATCAAAGTGGGCATCGGACCGGGGTCGATTTGCACCACGCGCATCGTGGCGGGCGTGGGCGTTCCGCAGATTACGGCGGTGTCCGACTGCGCGAAGGTCGCCAAGAAGTTTGGCATCCCGGTGATCGCCGACGGTGGAATCAAGTACTCGGGCGACGTCGCGAAGGCCATCGCCGCGGGCGCCGACGTGGTCATGATCGGCTCGCTCTTCGCGGGCACCGACGAGGCCCCGGGAGAGCTGGTCTTGTACCAGGGCCGCACGTACAAGATGTACCGCGGGATGGGCTCGCTCGGCGCGATGCGCAAGGGCTCGAAGGACCGCTACGGCCAGGCGGGAACGGCCGATGAAAAGCTCGTTCCCGAAGGCATCGAGGGCCGCGTCGCGTATCGCGGACCGCTCTCGAGCATCTTGTTTCAGCTCGTCGGCGGGCTGCGCTCGAGCATGGGCTACGTCGGCTGCCGCACGATCCCCGAGATGCAGTCCAAAGCGCGCTTCGTGAAGAGCACCCCCATGGGCCTTCGCGAGTCGCACGTGCACGACGTGTTCATCACCGAAGAAGCGCCCAACTACCGCCGCAGCGAGTAGCCGCTCGTTCGATCATTCTACCGCTCAATTCTCAGCGCTCCGGAGTTCGTCTCACATGCTCCTCCTGCTCAAGAACGGCCGCGTCATCGACCCCTCTCGCGGCTTGGACGCCATCGCCGACGTCGTCATCGAGAAGGGCCGCGTCGTCCGCGTCGGCGCTGGCGCAGCGGGCTCGTACGGGACCGAGCGCGACGTCCGCGTGATCGATTGCACGGGCAAATGGATCCTGCCCGGGATGGTCGACATCCACACGCACATGCGCGAGCCGGGCTACGAGTACAAAGAGGACATCCGCTCGGGCACGCGCGCCGCGGCGATCGGCGGGTTCACCACGATCTGCGCGATGCCCAACACCAACCCCGTCAACGACAACCGCGCCATCACCGAAATGATGGTCGCCAAGGCTCGCGAGGTCGGCGTCGTTCGCTTTCATCCCATCGGCGCGGTCACCCGCAAGCTCGACGGAAGAGAGCTCACCGAGATGGCCGACATGCGCGACGGCGGCTGCGTCGCGGTCAGCGACGACGGCAAGTGCGTGCTTCACTCGGGCGTGATGCGCAGGGCGCTCGAGTACGCAGGGACCTTCGACGTTCCGGTGATCCAGCACGCAGAGGATCATCACTTGACCGAAGGCGCGCAGATGCACGAGGGCGCGATCTCGACGCGGCTCGGGCTCAAGGGCTGGCCCCGCGTCGCCGAGGATCACATCGTCGCGCGAGACCTGATGCTGACCGAGATGACCCGCGCGCGCTACCACGTGGCGCACATCTCGAGCAAGGGCGCGGTCGCCTACGTTCGTGAGGCAAAATCCAGGGGAATTCGCGCGACCGCCGAGGTCACGCCCCACCACCTGACGCTCACCGATGAATCCGTGCTCGGTTATCAAACGGCGTGCAAGGTCAACCCGCCGCTGCGCGAAGCAGAGGACCGCGACGCCCTCATCGCGGCGCTCGCCGACGGGACCATCGACTGCATCGCGACCGACCACGCGCCGCACGCGCCGAGCGAGAAGGACGCAGAGTTCAGCGAGGCGCCCAACGGCATGATCGGCCTCGAGACCGCGCTCCCGCTGATGCTCGAGCTCGTGACGAGCGGAAAGGTGAAGCTCTCGCGCATGGTCGAGGCGCTCACCGTCGCGCCCGCGCGCATCGTGGGGCTGCCCGTCGGGACGCTGGCCGAAGGCGCGCTCGCGGACGCCATCGTGGTCGACCCGGACGTCGAGTGGACGGTCGAGTCGTTTGCGAGCAAGAGCCAGAACTCGCCGTTCACCGGGCGCAAAGTGAAGGGCCGCGTCGTGGCCACCATCGTCGACGGAACGCTGGTGTTCGAGCGATGACCACCGCAGGTCACAGCAAGCCCGAGAACGGCACGCGCTTCGAGTTCGTCCTCGCGCACGCCGAGGCTGATCGCGCTCGCTACGAGTGCGCCGTGCTCCGCAGCGAGCACGAGTGGAGCGTCACCATCGAACTCGCCCACGGCGACGTCACGATCGTCAGCGCGCCAGAGTCCCTGCCGGACGACGCGCGCGCGCAACTCGCCTCGCTCGCCAAAGTGCTGGCGAAGCACGCCAGCGATGAGCCCTGGCCGCGGCGCGTGCTGCGCTGGCGCCAGCCGGGCGTGCGCTGAGCGCGCTCAGACCTCGGTCGCGCCGAAGCGGTCGAGCCCGAAGCGCCGGATCGCGTTGTTGGTGGTGAGCCGACGCAGCTGCTCTTCTTCGAGCGAGAGCGTGCCCGCGAGGTGCTTCGCCGTGTGCGGGAGAAAGCTCGGCTCGTTGCGCTTTCCGCGCATGGGCATGGGGGCGAGGTAGGGGGAGTCCGTCTCGATCAAGAGCCTGTCGTGCGGGACGACCTTGGCGACCGAGCGCAGCGACTCGCTGTTCTTGAAGGTGACGATCCCGCTGAACGAGATGTCGAAGCCCAGGTCGAGCGCGCTCTTGGCGAACGCCTCGTCCTCGGTGAAGCAGTGGATCACCCCGCCGACGTCCCGCGCTTGCTCTTCTCGCAGGATCGCCAGCGTGTCCGCAGGGGCCGAGCGCGTGTGGATCACGATGGGCTTTCGCACCTCGCGCGCGAGCCGAACGAACGCGCGAAACGCCTCTTGCTGCACAGCCCTCGGCGAGTGGTCGTAGTGGTAGTCCAAGCCCACCTCGCCGATGGCCACCACGCGCGGGTCGAGCGCGAGCTTGTGCATCGCGGTCATCACGGCGTCCGTCGCGGCGCTGGCGTCGTGCGGGTGCACTCCGACCGTCGCCAGGACGTCTGCGTGCTCGTGCGACAGCGCGACAGCGGCGTCGGCGCTCTCGGCGCCGCGGCCCGAGCCGATGGTGACGAACCAGCGAATGCCCTGCGCGCGACCGCGGTCGATGATCGCCCCGCGCTCGGCGCCGAAGTCCTCGAAGTCGAGGTGGCAGTGCGTGTCGACGAGGGGGAGGGCCATCACTTCACGCGCGTCCCGACGGGGATGTCCTTCTCGATGGTCACGATCGAGAGGGACTCGCTGGGGCCGCACGCGAGCACCATGCCCTGCGACTCGTGGCCCATCATTTTGCGCGGGGCGAGGTTGGCGATGATCACCAACTTCTTTCCGACGAGGTCCTCGGGCTTGTACGCGAGGCCGATGCCAGCGAGGATCTGCCGCGGCCCTGCGGCTTCGCCGATGTCGATCTGCAGCTTGAGCAGCTTGTCCGACTTGGGAACGCGCTCAGCGCTCTTCACTTCGCCGAGCTTCAGCTCGACCTTGGTGAAGTCGTCGATGCCGATGATGGCCACGCCATCCGCGCTGACCGGCGCGGGGGCGGCCGCAGCGGCGGGAGTCGCGGCGGGATTGGCATGGGCGTTGGGTTTTTCTGCGGCTTTCGCGGTCGTCGCGTCGGTCACTTTGGTCTCTCCGTCGGTCACGCCGAAGTCCGCGAGGATCTTGGCCTCGTCGTCCTTGGTGATGTTTCGAAACAGCGGTCCGCCGGGGTTGAGCTTCGCGCCCGGCGCCATTCCGCCCCACTCGGACGGCCACTTGTCCACGCCGGCGATCGGAAGCAAGGCCGCGAGGCCGAGCTGCGCGCGCAGGGCGTCGCACTTGTCCGGCAGCGCGGGCCACAAGAGCACAGTGCACGCGCGCAGCACCTCGAGCACGTTGTAGATGACCGCGCCGAGCTCTGCCTTGCGCTCGGGCGACTTGGCGAGCACCCACGGGGCGCGCGCGTCGAAGTACCCGTTGCCCTCGATCGCCAGGGCGATCGCGCACTCGAGCGCGCGGTGCGGCTCGAAGTGATCCCACGCGGTCTTGGCCTCGTCGACGAGCTCTGCGAAGCGCTTGCGCAGGTGCGCCTCGCGCTCGCCGTCGAAGCTCGCGTCCGGCGACGGAACGGTCGTGTCGAAGTGCTTCACGACGAAGGGCAGCGTGCGGTTGAGCAGGTTGCCCAGCGTCGCGGCGAGGTCCGAGCGGATGCGAGAGATGAGCTTCTTGTGCGAGAAGTCTCCGTCTTGGCCGAGCGCGATCTCGCGCAGCAAGAAGTACCGCAGCTCGTCGGCGCCGAAGTACTCGGCGAGGCGCACGGGCTCGACGGTGTTGCGCAGCGACTTGCCCATCTTCTGCCCGTTGATCGTGAGAAACCCGTGCGCGAACACGGTGCGCGGCAGCAGGTCGTCGCCGTAGCCCGCGCTCATCAAGAACGCCGGCCAGTAGATCGCGTGAAAGCGCACGATGTCCTTGCCGACGAGCTGCAGGTTGGGCGGCCAAAACGCGGCGTGCTCGGAGTCCTTCACGGCCGAGAGGTAGTTGGTGAGCGCGTCGAACCACACGTACATGACGTGCTTGTCGTCGCCGGGGACCGGGACTCCCCATTGAAAAGTGGTGCGCGAAATCGAGAGGTCTTTCAGGCCCTCTTTCACGAACGTGACGACCTCGTTGCGGCGGCCTTCGGGCTGCACGAACTCGGGGCGCTGCTCGTAGAGCGCGAGCAAGCGGTCCTGGTATTTCGAGAGTCGAAAGAAGTACCCGGTCTCTTTCATCCACTCGACGGGCTTCTTGTGCGTGGGGCACGTCTTGCCTTCGGCGAGGTCTTTTTCAGGGTAGAACTGCTCGCACGAGACGCAGTACCAGCCCTCGTGCTCGCCCTGGTAGATGTCTCCGTTGGCGGCGCACTTGGACCAGAGCTCTTGAACGAACTTCTTGTGTCGCGGCTCGGTGGTGCGGATGAAGTCCGAGGGCTGGCAGCGGAGCTTGGGCCACGCGCTGCGAAAGGCGCCGGAGATCTCGTCGACGAAGGCCTGCGGGCTCTGCCCGCGCTCTTTGGCCGAGCGGTCGATCTTGAGCCCGTGCTCATCGGTGCCCGTGAGAAACCGGGTCGCCATGCCGCGGAGCGCGCGCTGCCTCGCGAACGCGTCCGCGGCCACCGTCGTGTACGCGGTGCCCAGGTGCGGAACGTCGTTGACGTAGTAGATCGGCGTCGTGACGTAGAAGCGGTCTTTCATCGGTTCGTCGTGCTCCGTGCGCGCAGAGACATCTGCGAGCCGAGAGGAGTAATCCCGGCGCTACTCGCTGGCAACGACGATTCACCGCGCGCGGCGCGCTCAGCGCGCGTCCCGCAAGCGCACCAGCAGCGACTCGATCGCCATCTGCGCCTTGAGGTTCTGGTCGAGGGACGTGATCGTCTGGCGGACCAGCTGCGAGCGCGCCGCGAAGACCATCGCCTTGCGCGCGTCGGTCACGTTGGCGAGGGCTTCGTCGCGAAAGTACCGCTCGAGCATCGTGAGCACGACGGGCACCTCGTCGCCGTCCTGCCCTTCGGCGAACTTGCTGAACGACTCTGCTACGTCGACGATGGCCCCGGGACGCGCCGCGCGCAGCGCCGCGAGCAGCCGATCGAGCCAGCTCTTGCGCGAGGCCATCAGCTCGGGGTCCGCCATGGCGAGGGCTCTTCCGGCGCTGCCTTCGGCGAACTTCGCCGCGTCCGCCGCGACCGCCTCGGGCACCTTGTGCTCGTGCAGGATCGCCAGGACATCCTCGGTGGGCAGCGGCGCGAAGCGCACGCGCTGGCAGCGCGAGCGCACCGTCACCAGCAGCTCGCTCGGCCTGTGCGTGATCAGCGCGAAGTGCGTGTTGGCCGGCGGCTCTTCGAGGGTCTTGAGCAGCGAGTTGGACGCGGACGCGTTGAGGTCGTGCGCGTCTCGCACGATGATCCATCGCGCGCTTCCGTGGGGCATGTAGATCAGCCGCTCGCGCTGAAGCTCGCGCACCTTGTCGACGGTGATCTCGCTCTTGGCGTCGCTGCCCGACTGCGGCTCTTGCGTGAGGACGTTGACGTCCCTCGCGAGGGTCATGAGGTCGACGTAGGTGTTGTGATCGACCGCGCGGCACGTGGCGCAGCGGCCGCAGGCGTCGCCGTCTTCGCGGGGGCTCAAGCACACGGTGCACTGGGCGAGGGCGCGGGCGCAGCGCTCTTTTCCGACGCCGTCGGGGCCCTCGAAGAGCAGCGCGGTCGACAGGCGTCCCGACGACAGGGCGTGCCGAAGAAAGTCGATCGCCTTCGGTTGGGCGCGGATCGAGCGCAGCCCTTCGAGCGGGACCCGCGGGCTCTCGGCGGACTGTGCCATGTCTGGTGCCTTGCTCGTACGACACCGAGCGACGCGGCAGCAAGAACCGCGCGATACTCTCGGGCCCCTGCGATGAACATCCCTTGGATCCTCGGGCACCGAGGCTCGCCCCGCGCGGCGATCGAGAACACCATGGCGTCCTTTCGAGCGGCGATCGCCGAGGGCGCGGACGGCTGCGAGTTCGACGTGCGCCTCGCGCGCTGCGGCACGCTCGTCGTCGGTCACGACCACGACCTCTCGCGCTTCACGGGCCGCGCCACCAGGGTGCGAACCTCGAGCGCGTGGGCGCTCTCTCGCGAGGACCTCGGGGGAGGTGAGGGCGTCCCTTCGCTCGACGACGTGCTGAGGGTGTTCGAGGGCAAGGTGGTCAACGTCGAGGTCAAAGCGGACGACGGCGACCCGCTCGCGCTGGCGCACGCCGTCGCGCGATCCGCAGCGAAATGGCGGGCGAAACACCGCAGGTTCATCGTCTCGTCCTTCGAGCCCAAGGTGCTCGTCGCGCTGCGCGCGCTCGCGCCGGACGTCGAGCGGGGGCTCTTGCTCGACCCGGACCCGCGCGAGAAGAACCGCGCGCTCGCCGCGCTCAACGCCGTCGCGCCGAGGGCGATTCACCCGCATTGGAGCGAGGGCGAAGAGCGCCTGCGTCACTGGCGCGCGTGCGGCTACGACGTGCACGTGTGGACCGTCAACGAGCCCGCGCTCGCGCGCGCCCTCTCGCAGTGCGGCGCGAGCTCGATCATCACCAACCACCCCGCGGTGATGGTCTCAGCGCTGCGCGAAGCTCAGGCGTAGAACTCGTCTCGGTCGAACGGGATCACCGTGGTCGACGCGAGGCCGGGGATCGCGTCCTCGAGCTGCGCGCGCAGGTCGCTCGCCGTAGCCGTGACACACAGAATCAAGTTGTCTGGGTTGATCCTGGCTCGAACGGCGCGCTTGCACTGCTCGATCGTGACCTCTTGGGTCTTCGGGATGAACCGGTCGTGGTAGCCCTTGGGCATGTCTCCGCACGCCTCGTCGAGCCGCTGCGCGAGGCGCTTGCTCGCGGTGTCCGAGTCGAAGACCGCGCTCTCTTTGAGGTACTTCTTCGCAAACGAGAGCTCGCGTGCAGAGATCCCGTCCTCGTGCAGCGCTTCGAGCAACGCGAGCTCGACGCCGATGCACGCGGGCGCGTCGCTGGACTTCGGAAACGTCCACATCGAGAAGACCTCGCGCACCCGCTCGCGGCCGAGGCGGCTCGAGGCGCCGTAGCTCCAGCCGCGCTTCGAGCGGATCTCGCGCATCAATCGCGAGGTAAACGTCCCGCCGAACACGGTGTTCGCCACGTAGAGCGCGTGGTGGTCTTTGTCCGTCGGGTGCGTCCCGAGCGCGCCGATCAGGATCTGCGACTGCGTGCGCGCGGGCTTGTCCACGATCACCAGCCGGCGCTTCTTCACCGGGGCAGGGTCGGCGAGCTCTGCTGGTCGCTCGTGCGTCGGGGCCCAGGCGCCGCCGAAGTAGCGGTCCCAGAGCTCAGCGAGGCGCTCTTCGGTGATGTCGCCAGAGGCGGCGATGACCATGCCTCGGGTGTTCCACACGCGGGTCCAGGCAGAGACGGCGTCGGCGCGGGTGAGCGAGGCCACCGAGGTGAGGGTGCCCGCCGCGGGGCGCCCCAGCGGGTGTCCCGCGAACAGCGTGCGGCGAAAGTACCGGCCGCACAGCGTCCGATCGTCGTTGCGCGCGTCGATGAGCTCGGCCGTCACCTCGCGCCGCACGCGTGCCACTTCTTCTTCTGCGAACGTCGGGCGCAGCGCGATCTCTGCGATCAACGCGAAGAACGCCTCGAGGTTGCGAGAGATCACCGTCGCGTGCAGCGAGGACTGAAGCGCGTCGCAGCCGGTCGAGAGCTCTCCTCCGAGCCGATCGATCTCGTCGTCGAGCTGGGTCGAGCTCTTCGTCCCGGCGCCGCGTCGCAGAGACCGCAGCGCGAGCACCAGCGCGCCTTCTTTGCCCTTCGGGTCCAGCGCGGACCCCGCGGGCATCGCGAACACGATCTCGACCAGCGGAACCGTCGGAAACGCCTCCACCACCAACACAGGCCGCGCGCTCATTCGCTCTCCTCTTCGCCTTCGCCTTCGCTCGCCTCGTTGGGCGCGTCCGGCGACGGCTCCACCAAGATCACCGTGCGCTTCGCTTTGCTCAGGTACGCCTTCGCCACGCGCTCGATGTCCGCCACCGTGACCGCCCTCAGCGCCGCGAGCCGCGTGATGCTCCCCGCAGGATCGCCGAGCACCGTCTCGTAGAAGCCGATCTGCTCGGCCCTGCCGCCCACGGTCTCGAGCCCCTGCAAGAAGCCCAACTCCAGCCGTGCGATCGAGCGCTCGCGCTCGGCCTCGGTGATCGGATTGACGCTCAGCCCTCGCAGCTCGTGATCGAGCCCGTTGAGCAGCGTCTCGACCGCTACTCCGTCGCGCGCCGTCGCGTAGATCTCGAACAGCCCCGGGTCGCGAAACTGCGCGACGCTCGCAGCGAGGTCCGTCGCGAGCTCTCCGTCCGTCACGAGCGCGCGAAACACCCTCGCTGACCGACCGCCGAAGAGCGCCTCGCACAGCACGCTCAGCGCAGGGTGATCTTCGTGCGAGAGCGCCGGAGACTTGTAGCCCACCGCGAGCTTCGCCGTCGGCGTGGGCTTCACCAGCCGATCCGTGCGCTCTTGCTTCTGCTCGGGCTCTTGCGGATACGTCTCTTCAGGGATCGTCGCCGACGCGATCTCGCCGTAGTGCTTCTGCACGAGCGCGAGCAGCTTGGGCGCGGTGACGTCGCCGACCACCACGATGGCGGCGTTGTTGGGCGCGTACCAGCACTTGTAGAAGCGCCGGCAATCCTCAGGGGTAAACGCGAGGATGTCCTTCATCCACCCGATCGTCGGGTGGTGGTACGGGTGCTGCTCGAACGCGGTCTTGTAGAGCAGCTCGTTGACCGTCCCGTCGACGTCGTCTTCGACCCGGTAGCGGCGCTCGTTGGCGACGACGTCGATCTCGCTCACGACCTGCGGCTTGCGCAGGACCAGGTTCTTCATGCGCTCGGCTTCGAGCGAGACGACCAGCGAGAGGGCGTCCGAGGGGAGGTCTTCGTAGTAGTAGGTCCAGTCGTTCCACGTGGCGGCGTTGGTGGAGGCGCCGATGGACTCGAGCTTGCGATCGAAGGTGCCCGCGGGCAGGTTCTTCGTCTCGTTGAACATCAAGTGCTCGAACAAGTGCGCGAGCCCGGTCTTGCCTTCGTGCTCGTGCCGCGACCCGACGCCGAACCACGTGTGAAAGCTCACGACCTTCGCGTGGTGGCTCTCGACCACGAGCACGCGCAGCCCGTTGCCCAACCGAAATCTCTGGATCGTCTCTGCGCCGAACGCGACGCTCGGCTCTTCTGTGACCTTCGCTCGCTTGCTCGCCGCTGCGTTGAGCTTGTCGAGCCAGCTCGACGGCTTCGCCGCTGTCTTCGTGGTCCCGCCCCGCTTGACCGTCGCCGCGCGCTTTTTCGCGGGCTTCTCCGGACTCGTGCTTCTGTGCATCGATGGACCGGTGACACTGCCGCCCATTCACTAGTTTCGCAAGTGTTTCACCGCAGCGATCGCGGCGCGAGCCAGTCGCTCACGCGCTGCCACACCGCCGAGGGCGCGCTCGATCCCGCGACGACGCCCACGTGTCCGCCCGGCACTTCGACGAACGTCTTGTCCTCGCTGCCCACCGTCGCCAGCACCGCGCGCGTCGATCCGAGCGTCGCGATGTTGTCCGACCGCCCCGCCAACGCGAGCAACGGCGCGTCGATCACGCTCAAATCGATGCGCCGTCCGCCGAGCTCGAGCTCTCGCCGCAGCAGCTTGTTCTGCCCCACCACGTCCTTGACCATCTGCTTGAACGCCTCGCGCGGGTACGGAAGCAGGTCGTTGACCCAGGTGTTCACCGCGTCGAAGCCCCGCACGTACTCTTCGTCGTACAAGTTGTTCGCGAGGTCCACCCACTTGGTGAGCGCCTTCGAGCCGCTCATCACTTTGAAGCCGAGCTCGGCGCCGAGCGAAGGGACGTTGCCCAGCCGATCCATGAGCTGGTCGACGAAGCCCTGGCCGAAGCGGGCGGCCCATGAAATCACGCCCAGCTTTTCAAAATTGATCGGCGCGCCGATGGTCACGAGGTTCGCCGTTCGCGAGCCTTCGCCGCCCGCCCGCTGGTCGAGGGCCGCGGTGTAGAGCAACCCGAAGATCCCGCCCATGCAGTAGCCCACCAGCGAGACCTTGCTCGATCCCGCGTGCCTGCAGACCGCGTCGATGGCCGCGGGCAAAAATGTGTACACGTAGTGATCGAGCGTGAGCGTCTCGTCGTGGGCGTCGGGCACGCCGAAGTCCAAGACGTACGTGCGGTAGCCCTTGTCCCGAAGGTGCCGCACGAACGAGTGGTTGGGCCGCAGGTCGTACACGTACGGGCGCACCATCAAGGGCGGGATCAAGAGCACCGGCGTCGGAAACTGCGCGTCCGGGTCGACGTCGTGCTCGTCGCCGAGCGCGTGCTCGTCGGCGCGCCGCGGCAAGACGTGGGAGACCTCGAGCTTCCACTGCTTGAAGACCGTCTCCTTGGCGGCGTTGCCCATCTGGCGGCGGGTGCTGCCGTCGATGAGCACCGAGAGGCTGTCGAGCACGCGCACGACCCGCCGCGCCCCAGAGAGATCACCGTTCGCTTCGCTCGGTCCCATTGGCTCTGGGCGCAGTCTACGCCCCGCGCGAGAGTTGCGCGTGCGCTGCAATCGCTGCCCTGACCCAGAATTTTCCTCTGTTGGCCTTTAGGGAAATTACTGACCGGCCGACCTGAGTGTCGCGCCTGGTTGTTTACGTCGCGGCCCATGAGGGAGCTGCGCGAGACGCCGTGGTGCGTCCAACCGGAGGTCTACAGTGAGCTCATTCTCGAGGGCGCAAGTGATTGCGTTCGCGTCGAGCCTTTGGCTTGTCGCGTGCGGGTCGCCTGTCGTTGGCGGACGAGATGCAGGTGATGCAGGGACGGACATCGGTCCGAGCTGCACCGCGGGGCAAGTGGTGTGCGGCAGTCGCTGCGCGTCGCTGCAAACGGATAACTCGAACTGCGGCTCCTGCGGGACCGCTTGCGGATCGGGCTCGAACTGCCGCGCCGGACGCTGCGTGGTCGAGTGCCCGACGGGCCAGGTCGAGTGCGGCGGGGTGTGCGTCTCGACGCAGGGCGACCGCGCGAACTGCGGCGCTTGTGGCAACGCATGCCCCGCAGGACAAGTCTGCTCTGCCGGCGCTTGCGCGGCGTCGTGCGCGACCGGCACGACGAATTGCGGCGGATCGTGCCGAGACACGGACACGGACCGAGCGAACTGCGGCGCGTGCGGCACCGCCTGCCCGTCGGGTCAGGTTTGCTCGGCGGGCGCGTGCACGCTCTCGTGCGCTGCTGGCCAGACCGACTGCGCGGGCTCGTGCCGCGACCTCAACGAAGACCGCGCCAACTGCGGCGGCTGCGGGACCGCCTGCGCCGCTGGGCAAGTGTGCTCGATGGGCATGTGCACGCTCTCGTGCGCCGCGGGCCAGACGAACTGCGGCGGCTCGTGCCGCGACGTCAACGAAGACCGCGCCAACTGCGGCGCGTGCGGGATGCGCTGCGCCGCCGGGCAGGTGTGCTCGTCGGGGATGTGCACGACGTCGTGCGCCGCGGGCCAGACGGACTGCGGCGGATCGTGCCGCGACACGCAGACGGATCGCTTGAATTGTGGTGCCTGCGGCATGACCTGCGGCGCCGGCTCGGTGTGCTCGGACGGCGCGTGCGTGTTGACGTGCGCGGCGAGCCAGACCAACTGCGGCGGCGAGTGCCACGATCTGCGCGAGGACCGCGCGAACTGCGGCTCCTGCGGCACCGCGTGCGCGGCGGGCCAGGTGTGCTCTGCCGGCGTGTGCACGACGTCGTGCGCGGCGGGTCAGACCGACTGCAGCGGCTCGTGCCGCGACACGCAGACCGATCGCGGCCACTGCGGCGCGTGCGGAACGGTGTGCGCCGCCGGCCAGGTGTGCTCGGTGGGCGCGTGCACGGTCTCGTGCGTCGCGGGCCAGACGAACTGCAGCGGCGAGTGCCGTTCGCTGCAAGAAGACCGCGCGAACTGCGGCGCCTGCGGCAACGCGTGCGCCGCGGGCCAGGTGTGCTCGGGCGGCGTGTGCACGGTCTCGTGCGCTGCGGGCACCAACAACTGCAGCGGCTCGTGCCGCGATCTGCAGACGGACCGCGGCAACTGCGGCGCGTGCGGAACGACCTGCGCGGCCGGCCAGGTGTGCTCGGGCGGCGCGTGCGAGGTCTCGTGCGGCGCTGGGCTGACGGTCTGCGGCGGCGTGTGCCGCGACCTGCAAGAAGACGTCAACAACTGCGGCGTGTGCGGGACGCGCTGCCCTGCGGGCACGGTGTGCTCGGCGGGCGCGTGCGCGGTTTCGTGCGGCAGCGGGCTGAGCAACTGCTCGGGCTCGTGCCGCGATTTGGACACGGACCGCGCGCACTGCGGCGCATGCGGAACGGTCTGCGCGGCGGGCACCGTGTGCTCGGCGGGCTCGTGCGAAGTGTCGTGCGGCGCTGGGCTCAACAACTGCTCGGGTTCGTGCCGTGATCTGCGCACGGACAACGAGAACTGCGGGACGTGCGGGACGGCGTGCGGCGACGGACAAGCGTGCCGCGCGGGCCGCTGCCAGCTCACCTGCGCGACGGGCCAGACGGACTGCGCGGGCACCTGCGTGAGCACCGCGAGCGACCGTGCGAACTGCGGCGCCTGCGGCAACGTGTGCTCCTCTGGAAACGTGTGCTCGATGGGCGCGTGCGTCCCCTCGTGCCGCGCGGGGCAGACGAACTGCGGCGGCTCGTGCACGTCGACGGCGATCGACCCGAACCACTGCGGCGCGTGCGGGACCGTGTGCGGTCCGTACGACAACGCGATCGCGAGCTGCGGCTCGAGCACCTGCATCATGACGTGCAACGCGGGCTTCGCGGACTGCAACGCGAACCGCGGCGACGGCTGCGAAGTGACCGTCGCCAGCGACATCAACCACTGCGGCCGCTGCGCGAACCGCTGCTCGTATCCGAACGGCGTGGCCGCGTGCGTCTCGGGCGGCTGCCGCCTGGTGAGCTGCCTCCCTGGCTTCGCGAACGCCGATGGCTTCTCGGAGAACGGCTGCGAGCTTCAGGTCGCGCACGTCGGCAACGGCGGCATCTCGCCCTTCTCGGGCGGAACGCTGCGCGGACTCGGTGAGGATCCTGCGACCGGCGCGATTTCGCCGAGCGGCATGGTCAGCACGACGACGAGCGACTTCTTGTGGGTCGTCAACGTCGCCGAGAGCACCGTCTCGAAGTGGGACGCGACCGCGCGCCGCGAGATCGCTCGCTACCGCGTGGGCTTGCCCTCGGGCGAGTGCAACGGCCGTTGCTGCTGGGAGAACGGCTGCAACATGCCCTCGCGCGTCGTGATCGACGGCAACGGCGACGCGTACGTCGCCAACCGCGCCTTCGGCATGCAGGGCACGGTGACCAAGATCGCCGGTGATCGCGCGGACTGCGTCGATCGCAACGGCAACGGCATGATCGAGACGTCGACGGGCGCGGGCAACGTGCTTCCGTACGGCGCCTCGGCGTCGAGCGACGAGTGCGTGCTGTGGAACGCCAACGTCGGCGCTAGCAACGCGGTGCTTCGCTCGATCACCATCGACCGCGGCGACGCGAGCGCCCCCAACGGCTACGTCTGGGTGAGCGGCTACGAAGCGCGCAAGCTCTGGCGCTTGAACCCCCGCACGGGCGCCGTGCTCAACGAGCTCAACGTGACCATCTCGCCGTACGGCTCGGTCGTGACCCGCGACGGTACGCTCTGGCTCACGACGATCGGCAGCCAGCTGCAGCCGGTCAACACCACCGCGCTCACGGTGGGTGCGGTCGTCAACACGCCCTTCTCGATCTACGGACCGACGGCGGACGCCGCCGGTCGCCTCTGGTTCGTCTCGGGCGGCAACTACGTCCAGGGCTTCGATCCTGCGACGAACACGACGACCCGCGTGACGCTCCGCTCTGGGACGTCCTCGGGTGTCACCTCCGACGCGCTCGGCAACATCATCACGGCGCTCAACGAAGGCGGCAACCGCACGTCGATCGTCCGCTTCCCCTCGAGCGCGTTCGTCGCTGGTCCTTCGCTTGGCTCGCCGGGAACCATCCCCGCGACGGCGCTCACGTACATCGACGGCCCGACGGCGGCGACGACGAATCAAGCGACCGCTGTCGGCGTGGACCGCAGCGGAGCGACGTGGGTCGCGAGCTACACGGGCGCTTCGCGGCTCGTGCGCTTCGATCCGACCAACGCGGACCCCGCCCAGCGCCTGCTGGAGTTCGCAGGCCCGAACCGCACCTACTCGTACTCGGACTTCACGGGCTCGGTGCGTCGCGCTTCGATTCCGCAGGGCAGCTACGAGCAGTCGTTCGACACGACCTGCGCCGCGCCGCGCCTCGGAAACCTCACGATCACCGGAACGTTCCCCGCCGGAACGACGACCATCATCTCGATGCGCACCGCTGCGACCGCAGCGGACCTCGCCGCGGCGACCCCAGTCGCGATCGGCACGCTTCCCCCGAGCGCGTCACCGTACAACCTGCCTGCGATCTTCACGGCCGCTGGCATCACGCCCTCGCAGCACCTGCGAATGACCATGGTCCTGCGCGCCTCCGACGGCGGAGCGATCCCGATCGTCGACGCGTTCAGGTTCACCTGGACCTGCCCGTGAACGAACTGGCCGCCTAGCGCGGCGCTGGGGGAGCGACCCCACAATTCAAGTCGCTAGCAAAACAAGAGGCCGATCGAGCGAGAGCTCTGATCGGCCTCTGGCGTTGTAGCCCGCTCGAAGCGCGGCGCTCAGAAGCGGCCGCTGACGACGACGCCGTCCGGCGCCACATCGACGCGAACGTCGCGCACCGCCGTCGCTCGGTCCGCCGTCGGCGTCGCCGCGGGGCGCGAGCGGCCCGTAAACGACAGCGCGATCGCCGTGGCTTCGAGCCCGACGCCTGCGATCACTCCGAGCAGGCCGACGATGCGAAACGTCTCGCCGCGCGGCTTGATCTCTTGGCGCAGCGCGATGCTCGCGTTCTGGCTGTTGTACGCGGCGGAGTCCGCGAGCGCGTGGCCGTAGAAGCCCGCGCCTATGCCGAGGACCACGCCGCCCGCTGCTCCCAGGATGAGCGGCACCATTGGCACGCGCTCGACCACCTGCGCTGGCGGGCACACTTCGCACTCGCGCTGCGGCGGGCACGTCGGGCACGTCGGGCAGTCGCTCGAGCCAGAGGTCTGCGGTGTGGGCGCGAGGTTGGGCTCTCCGGCCTCGCGAGCGAGGGTGCGCGCTTGCGTCACGAGCTCGTCGGACGGAGCCGGATCGCTCATCGCGAGCAGGTCGCGCAGCGCCGTGATCGCGCCTTCGGAGTCACCGCCACGCTGCCGCGCGAAGGCGATCTCGTAGAGGGTCTGCGGGTGCCGGCGCTGCCGCAGCGAGCGCTCGAAGGCGAGCACGGCCTCGCCCCAACGACGGCCGTCGCGGGCGCGCATTCCTGCGGCGAACTGAGTGCGAGCCTCTTGCGTACGCGCGTCGTCCGGCGTTTGTGCGGACGCCGCTGGCGCGATGAAAAAGAGCCCGAGCGCGAATGGAACGGAGAGCAGTCTCTTACGCACGGCCGCATCGTCTGCTGACCGACCGCCCCTGGTCAAGCGACGAAGTGCGCCCCCCGCTTCGGCCGTCGTTCAGAACGGAACGACCGTGGTCGTGCCCGTGCGCCGGCGAGTGTTGGTCGTGCGCGGCGTCGTGGTCGTGCGCGGCGTCGTGGTCGTCGCGGGCGTCGTCGCGGGCGTCGTTCGCGGAGTCGGCGTCGGGTCGAACGGATTGCTGTTCGTCGGCTGAGCGTTGGGTCGAGCCGTCCGCGTGCGAGAGCCCGTCGAGCCCGAAGGCTCGGCCGCCGCGCGCGTCCCGCCGGCGGTCGCGCTCGATCCCGCGGCTTGCGCAGGCTCTTGCGTCTGGGCGGGCGCCGCAGGCTGCGCGTTGACCGCGGGCTGTGCCGCGGGCTGTGTGTTTGCGGCGGGCTGCGCTGCGGGCTGTGTGTTGGCCGCGGCTGGTTGTTGCTCGGTGCCAGCGGGCTGCTGCACGGGCGCCGTCTGCTGTGCTGCCTGCGTGCCGACCGGCGTGGGCTGCGCGGCGGGCTGCGCGTTGGGATCCGCCGCAGGGGCCTGAGCGCCCACAACCGCGCCCGCGGTCGAAGGCGCTGTGTTGTTCTGCGGGTTGTTGTTCTGCGAGTTGTTGTTCTGCGAGTTGTTGTTCTGCGAGTTGTTGTTCGCGCTCTGCCCGATCGACGTGGTGTTGGTGGCGGAGCGTGCATTCATCGAGCGAGCGACGAGCGCGCCTGCGCCGCCGAGCGCGACGAGACCGACTGCTGACAACAAGATCACGAGGCCTGCGCGGCTCTTGCGTTCGGGCGCAGGAGCGGGAGCGGGGACCGGCTCAGCGGCGAACGAAATCGCAGGCGCGGCGAGCGCCGTCATCGGCGGTGGGGCGAGCCCCCCGGGCATCGGCCCAAACGGGTCGTGCGCGCCGCCCATGGGAGCTCCGCCCGGCATGGGCGAAGGCATCGTCGCGGGGCCGGGCATGGGCGCGGGCAACGTCTGCGGTGCGAAGGACGAGGCCATCGCGGGGACGCTGCTCGGCTGCTGCATCGTGGGGGGCGGGGGAGAAGCGTGGCCCATGCCCATCATCGTTTGCTTCGCAGCAGTGGGCGGAGGCGGCGCGCCTCCGACTCCCATCTGCGTCTTCGCGGGCACGCGCGGAACCACGCCGCTCGGCTCGCCGGTCGCCGACGGAACCGACAGCGGTCCAGTGGACTCGTACCCGATGACCTTGCCAGCTTCGACGAGCCCGTCGCGCATCTCGATCGCGGTCTGAAAGCGCCGATTGGGGTCTTTTTCGAGCGATCGCGCGATGAAGGCCTCGAGCGGCGCCGGAAACGGCAGCCCCGTGGCCTGCGCGAGGGTCATCGGCGGGTGCTCGAGCACCGCGGCGAGCAGCTGCACGGTGTCTTCGGCGTCGATGGGACGCTTGCCCGTGAGCATGATGAAGAGCGAGACGCCCGCAGAGTACAGGTCGACTCGCGGGTCGGTGGCGCTCGCTTTTCCGCGGATTTGCTCGGGCGCCATGTAGGCCACGGTGCCGAGCGTCTGACCGTCACGGGTGAGCTCTTGCTGCGATGCGTCCGCGAGCTTCGAGATGCCGAAGTCGAGCAGCTTGACCTTCTCGACTCCGGTGGTGCTCCGCTCGACGTACAAGTTCGCCGGCTTGAGATCGCGGTGGATCACGCCCGACTCGTGCGCAGCCGCGAGCCCCTCGAGCATCTGCCTGCCGAACGAGATCGCCTTCTGCACGGGAAACCTCCCGGCCTTGAGCGCCCCCTGCATCGACTGGCCTTCGAGGTACTCCATCACCAGGACGAGCGAGCCGCCGACCTCGGCGTCGAGGTCGTAGATGGCCACGACGTGATCGCTTCGGATGCGTCCTGCGGCCTTGGCCTCACGGCGAAAGCGCTCGACGTACGCTGGGTCTCGCGAGAACTCAGGGTCGAGTAGCTTGAGCGCTACGAGCCGGTCGGTCTGTTGGTGTTTGGCGAGGTACACCGTTGCCATACCGCCGCGACCGAGCACTTTCTGGATCGTGTAGCGACCCAACACGACGCTGCCCGGGGGCAGGTCGCGCGTGCGGTTGGCGTTGGCGGTGTTGCCGAATGTTGCTGCTCTTGGACGAGGAGGAAGGGCCACGACGCCTCCAATGCTAACGGACTCGAGAGCGATCGTCACACCCACAACGCCGTAGATACACAGCAACCAAGGCGGGTGAGGGGACTGGAGCGTGAGACGGGCTGGGGGGACGGACGGCTTGGGTGGTCGAGGATTTTTCCTGCGTCGCGCTCGATGGGCTCACCTGTCGCGGCTCGCCGAGGCGCCGTCGAGGCCGCCGTCCGACCGCGTTCCGTCGCGCTCGGAGAGGCAGCCGGTGGGCGAAGGGATCTCGTCGATCACCCGAACCGAGCGGCTCGTCGTCGCGCTTCGACCCGTCGCGCGCTCGCGCACGGTGAGCTCCATCGTGAGCCGTCTTCCGACCAGGTCTCTCGCGCAGTCCAGCGTGAGAATCACCAGCTCGGCGTCGGTTTGGTAGCGCCCGTCGCTGGTCGGCAAGAGCCCGTAGCGAAGGTCGCGCTCGATGTACCTCCGCACGGGGCTCGGGTGGTGGAGCTCCTGACCGTCCGACTCGCGAACGACTCGAAACGACACGTCCACGTCCGGCGCAAACGTGCGAAACCGCCCGCGTCCCCACACGTGAAAGCCGCCTTGCGCGCCGTAGATGAGCTCGACCGTCGGGTCCGCCGCGGACAACGGCTCCCAGTCGAGCTGGCCGGTGCCGAGCTCGACCACGCCGTCGCCTGCGTCGAGCCCGCCGTCGGACCGCGGGTCGGGACCCGGACAGCCCGAGAGGCCGACCGCGCACAGCACGATCGTCGAGCCAGCGGTTGAAACAGCTGAAACGACGGAAACAACGCCGCGGGATCGACGGTTCACCGAACGCACACTAGCACCGGCATTTCGCCAGACACGCGCGGGACTGCGTCGGTTGACCGCACTTGGACCGGCGTGTAAAAGCCCCCGACTCGGCGGTGCCCTGCTCGTCGTGGGCGCGTTGGCGGGCCGAACGCAAACGCTCAACGGTGGCGCTACCGCGCGCAGCCCTGTTTCGCTCGTAGAGGACTTGAATGTCGATGACCCTCGCAACCCTGACTCCCCTCTTCGCTCGCGCGGTCGTGTCCGTCGCGTTCTGGCTGCAGCCGATGCAGCAAGGCTCCGGCGGCGCTGCGGCGCCCGGCGCCGCGAACGCGCAGGCGGCCCCCGGCGGCGCTGGCGGACTGCTCGGGACGGTCCTTCCGCTCGTCCTCTTCGTGGGCTTCTTCTACTTCGCGATCCTGCGCCCCAACCAGAAGCAGCGCGACGAGCAGCAGAAGCTCCACGGCAGCTTGATGAAGGGCGATCGCGTCGTGACCACGGGCGGCATGCTCGCGACGGTCTCTGGCGTCGACGGCGACGAAATCGTCCTCGAGATCGCCGAAAAAGTGAAGGTTCGCTTCAAGAAAGAAGCGATCGCATCGAAGGTCGGCGCGAAGAGCGACAAGCCCGCGTCCAAGTCCGAATCCCCTGCGAGCAAGTGAGCCTCGCGAAGCGTCTTAGTGTGATCGGAGAGCGTTTCCGATGAATCGTTCGTTCTACGTGCGCCTCGCGACGATGTTGCTCGTCGCGATGGCGGGTTGGGTCATCTTGTGGCCCTCCTTTACGAAGATCGCGCCCGCGTGGGTGGTCGCGCGAGTCCCGTACCGCATGAACCTCGGCCTCGACATCCGCGGCGGCGCCCGGTTGTCGTACGAAGTTCAGATCGGCGCGGCCATCGCGTCGCGAAGGGACCGCACGATCGAGGGCCTGCGCGAGCAGCTCGCGATCGACTACGGCTTTCACTCGGGCACGGGTCGGCTGACCGAAGAAGCGTCGCAGCGGCTCGGCACCAAGCTGCAGTTTCGCCGCAGCGAGATCGACAACCGCGAGTTCTCGGTGATCTTCCGCAACGCGGCAGAGAACACCCGCTTGACCAACGAGATGCTCACGCAGCGCGACCTGCGGCTCGTCTCTCGCGTCGGCGATCGCGTGGTGGCGGCGCTCAAGCAAGAAGAGGCCGAGCGCATCGAGCGCGAGTCCGTCGAAGAGGCGGTCCGTCGCATCGAGCAGCGCATCGACGCGCTCGCGGTGCGCGAGACCTCCATCACGACCCGCGGCGAGACGATCGTCATCGAGATCCCTGGCTCGAACCAGCAGTACTTCGACGAGATCCGCGACATCATCCGCAAGACCGCGCGCCTCGAGTTTCGCATGTGCGCGGACAGCGCCACGGCGCTCGAGCGCTTTCGCGGGGGCGGAGAGCTCGCGGGCCGCGTCCCGGCGGGGATCACGCTCGAGAGCGAGCAGGTCAGCGTTGGGCAGCGCGGCGACGGCTCGTCGATCTCGGGCACCGCGCTCTTCTTTCGCGCGCAGGGCCCGCAGGGGCGCCGCGACCTCGAGCGCTTCATCCACTCGATCCGGTCGGACATCCCCGAGACGTACGACCTGTTGATCGGCGAGGACGACCGACGGACGCGTCGTCAGCAGCAGGTCGAGCTGACCGCTGAGCAGAAGTTCTGGCGCTCGTACACGGTCGAGCACGTCGCGCACGTGACGGGCGATCAGATCCAAGCGGCCGAGGTTCAGGTCCGTCAGGACACGAACCAGCCGTACACGTCGCTGACGTTCAAGACCGACGGCTCGCGCGCGTTCGCGCAGATCACCACGGACAACGTGGGGCGCCGCTTCGCGATCGTGCTCGACGACCTCGTGAAGAGCGCTCCCGTGATCAACGAGCCGATCCGCAACGGCTCTGCGTCGATCACCCTCGGCAGCGGTGATTTTCGCAATCAGATGCGCGAGGCCAACGAGCTCTCTGTCGTGCTGCGCGCCGGCGCGTTGCCCGCGCCGCTCGCCGAAGGCGCGATGGACTTCATCGGTCCGACGCTCGGGCAAGACATCATCCGTCGAAGCATCACGGCGGCGGCCATCGCGGTCGGGCTCGTGATGTTGTTCATGGCGGTCTGGTACGGCTCGGCCGGCTGGGTCGCCAACGGGGCGGTGCTGTTGAACATCCTGTTGCAGCTCGCGGCGATCGCGTTTCTGGGCGCGACCATCACGCTGCCTGGCCTCGCGGGGCTGGCGCTCACCGTCGGTATGGCGGTGGACTCGAACGTGCTGATCAACGAGCGCATCAAGGAAGAGCAGCGCAGCGGAAAGACTCTGCGCGCCGCGCTCGACGCGGGCTACCAGCACGCGTTTACCGCCATCTTCGACGGTCACGTGACGTCGTTTATCTCTGGTGTCGTGCTGATGCAGTACGGGACGGGCCCGATCAAGGGCTTCGCCGTGATGCTGCTCATCGGGATCGTCGCCAATCTCTTCACCGGCGTGTTTTGCACGCGAATCGTGTTCGACTGGTTGGTTCGTGGCCTCAAGGTCAAGAGCCTCTCCTTCGGTTGATCGACGGGCCCACGCACTTTTCTTCAGAGGCACTAGCGAGCCATGGAACTCATCAAGCCCGGACGCGTCATCGACTTTATGGGCATGCGCCGGTTTTGGATCACGCTCTCGGTCACCCTCACGGTGCTGAGCTTGATCCTGCTGGTGAAGCCCGGCCCCAAGTACGGGTTGGACTTCAAGGGCGGCACCGAGCTGACCGTGCGCTTCGAGCGCCGCGTCGATCAGGGCGACGTCCGTCGATCGCTCAGCAACCACGGTCACGGCGCGGCTGAGATCGTCCCCAGCGCCAGCGACCCCCGCGCGCTGCTGATCCGCGTTGAGCGCTCGTCGGTGATCGACCCCGCGCGCGAGACGCGGCTGCGCGAAGCGGTCCGCACCGCGCTCGGCGACGTGCAGCTGCGCGAGTTCAGGATGTCGCAGGGCGGCGATCACCTCACGATCCAGATCAGCGCGTCGAAGACCGAGGCCGAGCTCGAGACGCTCTTGCGCGGCGCCGGGGTGGACGTTCGTCGCCAGGGCCGCGAGATCGTCAAGCGCATCGGCGAGCCGACGGAGAACCGCTACAACGTCTCGCTCGTGTCCGTCGGCGACCTGGTCTTTCAGCAGATCACGCAGGACACGGGCACCTCGGGCGAGCTGATCGCGAGCGTGTGGGTGTCGCCGAAGGCGAGCGAGAAGCTGCGCAACGACTCGATCCGCGCGCTGCTCTACTCGCTCGTGTTCATCATGATCTACGTGGCGTTTCGCTTCGATCTGCGCTTCGCGCCGGGCGGAATCCTCGCGCTCTTTCACGACGCCGTCGTCGTGCTCGGCGTGTTCGTGGTGCTTCGCAGAGAGGTCTCGATCGCGACGGTCGCCGCCGTGCTCACCGTGGTCGGCTACTCGATGAACGACACGATCATCGTCTACGACCGCGTGCGCGAGAACCTCGGCAAGCGCCGAGGCCTGCGCATGCTCGACGTGATCAACGTCTCGATCTCCGAGACGTTCTCGCGAACGCTCGTCACGAGCGCCACGGTCATCCTCTCGGTGCTTCCGTTCGCCATCATGGGCAGCGAGGTCATTCAGAACTTCGCCATCGCGATGATCGTCGGCGTGCTGGCCGGGACCTACTCGTCCATCTACGTCGCGACGCCGCTCACCGAGTGGATCGACTCGCGCTTCTTCCACCCGGCGTCGCAGGCGCTCGCCGCGGCCGCCGCCGCGGATCACGCGCGCTTCGAGGCCAAGAAGGCCGCGAAGAAGACCGAAGCGAAGGTCGAGAGCGCCGACGAGTCGAGCGACGAGCAGGCGAGCGAGAGCGACGACGCGCAGGCCGAGCCGAGCGCGCAGAGCGAAGAGCCCAAGAGCGAAGCGAAGAGCGAGAGCTCCGAGCCGAGCGGCGTCTCGCGGCGCAAGCCCAAGGTCGACGCGAAGAAGTCCAAGGGCGAGAGCTCGACGGACGAGTCGACCAAGGACTGAGTCGCGCGGACGAGCGGGGGGACAGCGGCGGGGGACAACGAGAGAGGGGATCGCCGAGCGCAGAGCGGCGGGCGCCGCGAGCTCGTTGGCTGAACACTTGCGGAGTGAGTGCACGGCACGTACGGTGCGGTTCACTCGATGTGGTCAGTGCGATCGACGGACCTCTCTGCGGCACGTGAGCTCTCGCGGTCGCTCTCGTTGCACCCGTTGGTCGCGCGCGTGCTCGCGGGCCGAGGTGTGACCGACCCGGGACAAGCGCGGGCCATGCTCTCGCCCAAGCTCGCTGAGCTCACGGTTCCCGACGCGATGGCCGACCGCGAAGAGGCAGCGTCGCGCATCGCGCACGCCATCGCGCGGCGCGAGCACATCGTCGTGTTCGGCGACTACGACGTCGACGGGACGACCTCGGCCGCGCTGCTCGCGACGACGCTCACGATGATGGGCGGCGCCGTTCGAGCGCTGGTCGCCTCGCGCTTCGACGGCGGCTACGGGCTCTCGGACGAGGCGCTGGTGCGCGTGCTCGAGTCGCGGCCGAGCCTCTTGATTACGTGTGACTGCGGTACGAGCGACCACCCGCGGCTCGCGAAGCTGCAGGCGCGCGGGATCGACGTCATCGTCGTGGACCACCACAAGGTGCCCGAAGAGCCGCTGCCCGCGGTGGCGTTTCTCAACCCGCACCGGCCCGACTGCGGATTTGCGTTCAAGGGGCTCGCGAGCGTGGGGCTGGCGCTGTCGTTGGCCGCCGCGGTGCGAGCGAGGCTCAAGGCCACGCTGGACCTGCGAGAGTTCTTGGACCTGGTGGCGGTGGGGACCATCGCCGACGTCGCTCCGCTCGAGGGAGACAATCGCATCCTGACCCGCGCCGGGCTCGATCGGCTCGCGCAGGGCAAGGGGCGCGCTGGGATGGCCGCGCTCGTCAAAGCCTCCAAAATGCGCGGAAAGCCCCGCGCGTTCGACGTGGGCTTCTCCATCGCCCCGATGCTCAACGCGCCAGGGCGCTTGGGCTCTGCTGAGCCGACGCTGAAGCTGCTGATGGCGCAGCGGCCCGAGGACGCCGAGCGGCTCGCGCGCACGCTCTCGCAAGCGAACGAAGAGCGCAGGAGGGTCTCGCAGCAGGTGTGCGACGAGGCCATCGCGCAGGTGAGCGAGGTGTATTCTGCGGGGATTCCGGCAGGGATCGTGGTGGCTGCGGACGGGTGGCACCACGGGGTCGGCGGTATCGTCGCGGGGCGGGTGGTCGAGCGCTTCGGCGTTCCGGTGATCGTGGTGGCGCTGGACGGGCACGACGGTGTCGGCAGCGCGCGCGCGCCCAAAGGGTGGAAGCTCTACGACGCCGTCGCCCAGTGCTCGTCGGACCTCGTGCGCTTCGGCGGCCACGACGGCGCCGCGGGCATGAAGGTTCGCGCCGACAAGATCGAGTCGCTGCGCGCGTCCTTCGCTGACGCGTGCGCGAAGGCCGTCACCGCGCGCGCTGCCGCCAACGACGCCGACGTCGTGGCCGACACCGAGTGCACCGAGCGCGACCTGCAGGGCCCGCTCGCGCAGCACCTCGACGCGCTCGAGCCGACGGGACAATCCTGGTCCGAAGCCGTGGTGATCGTGCGCGACGCGCGCATCATCGACGCGCGCGAGGTCGGCACGACGCACCTGCGCGCGCGGGCGAGGGTTGGCACGCAGTCGATCAACGTGTTCATCCGCGATGGAGTGGGCCGTCGCGCGCGCGGAGAGCTCTCGCTCGACGGGCTGCTCGATCTGCTCGCGCGCGTTCGACCCGACGCCTGGGCGGGCCCCGACGCCGTGCAGCTCGACCTCAGCGCGACGCAGGTCGCCTAAACCACTACCGCGACGGGGTTCGTAGTTTTCCCAGTGCGCGGCAGTGGTTTGACTTGATTTCAACGGTCTTTCGATCACCTGTTCCGCTCCGCGCGTCTTCGACGCTCGTCGCGGGCGCGGTATAGCGCTGGTCACTGCGCGCTCAGCCGCGCTTCTTGGGCTCTTTGGGGGCCGCTTCGATCTTCGCGGGCCCGAGCGCGACCGCCTTCTTCACCTCGTCCGCCGAGCGCCCTGTCAGCACGGCCGCGAGGGGCACGAGCGCTTCGCGACGCACGCCGATCGCGTGGTGCGCTTCTCCCTCGGTGTGCACCGCGATGAAGCCCGTGGGCTCGTCGAGGTCCACCCGCAGCACGCCCATCTCGATGAGCTGCAAGAACGTCGGCGTCTCGCGGTCGGTCACGTCGCGCCACGCCCAGCCGAGGGACTTCATGAGCTTCACGGGGTCGTCCCAGGTGAACGACGGCTCGAAGGGCGCCTTCGGCGTCGGCGGCGCTGCGGTAGGTTGAATTGTGGTGTCGGGCGCGCCCGCGGGGGCTTGTGCGGGCGAGGTCGCTGTCTCGTCTGCGCGTGTCACACGGGCATAATGCCGTGCTTGCGATACGGGCGCTCGATCTTCTTGTGCCTGGCGAGCTCGAGCCCGAGGGCGAGCACGCGGCGGGTGTCGCGCGGGTCGATGACCTCGTCGATCAGGCCCCATCCGGCGGACTTCATCGCGTCGATGTTGGTCTGGATCGAGTCGATGAGGGCCTTCTTGATGTCGGGGTCGGGCTCGGCGCCGCCGAAGAGCTTTTGCGCGGCGATTCCGACCATGCCCTCGGCGCCCATGACCGAGATCTCGGCGCCCGGCCACGCGACGATGAGGTCGGGCTCGTACGCGCGGCCGCACATCACGTAGTAGCCCGCGCCGTACGCCTTGCGCAGGACGACGGTGAGCTTGGGCACGGTGGCCGAGCTCATCGCGTGCATCATTTTGGCGCCGTGGCGAATGATCCCTGCGTGCTCGGATTTGCTTCCGACCATGAAGCCGGGCGTGTCCTGCAAGAAGATCAGCGGGATGTTGAACGCGTCGCAGATCTGGATGAACCGGGCGCCCTTGTCGGCGGAGTCGACGTCGAGCACGCCGCCGGTGTGCATGGGGTTGTTGGCGATGATCCCGACCGAGTGTCCGTCGATGCGTGCGAGGCACGTCACGAGGTTGCGGGCCCAGCGCGGCTTGAGGTCGAGGTAGTCGCCGTTGTCGACGATGCTCTTGATGACCTTGTAGACGTCGTACGCGCGTCGCGACGACTCGGGGATGACGTCCAGCAGTGCTTCGTCGCGGCGATCGACGGGGTCGTTGCTGGGCTTGTGCGGCGGAAGCTCTTCGCAGTGCGACGGAAAGTACGAGAGGTACTTTCTGCACAGCGCGACGCACTCGGCGTCGGTGGGGACCTCGCCGTCGCCGACGCCCGAGAGCTCAGAGTGGACCTTCGATCCGCCCAGCTCTTGTTCGGAGATCTCTTGGCCGGTGACGGCTTTGACCAGCGCGGGGCCGCCGAGCGCGAGCGAGCCGATGCCCTTGACCATCGGGACGAAGTCCGCGAGCCCTGGGATGTACGCGGTGCCCGCGGCGCCCGGTCCGACCATCGCCGCCACCTGCGGAACGACGCCCGACATCGTCACTTGCTCGCGAAACAGGTACCCCGTCCCCGCGAAGGTCGAGATGTTGTCTGGGTGTTGTCGCCCGGGCTCGATGCGCGCGCCGCCCGAGTCGATGAACCACACCATGGGGTGGCGACCCTTGAGGGCCATCTCGCGCAGGCGCGTGACCTTCACTTCGCCGGTCTCGCCGATGGAGCCGCCCTTCACGGTGAAGTCGTACGCGGCGGCGCACACCACGCGGCCGTCGACCTTTCCGAAGCCGCAGACGACGGCGTCGGCCGGCGGGCGATCGTCGCCTTCGGGGCCAGCGGCGTGGCCCATCTGCGTGCCGTAGGTCCCGACCTCGAAGTACGCGCCGTTGTCGAAGAACTGCGCGAGCCGCTCGCGCGCGGTGAGCTTGTTGCGGCCGTGCTGTCTGGCGATCTTGTCGTCGCCGCCCATCTTGTGGATCCGCGCCCGCTCTTCTTCGAGCTTCGCGACGCGCTCGCGCATGGTGGTCATCGTCGTCCTCGAATTATTGTGCGTGTTTTCAACGGTGGTGAGCGGCGTTCAGCGGCCGCTCCAGCGGGGCTGGCGCTTCTCCATGAAGGCCATCAGACCTTCGCGGGCGTCGTCTGTGCCGAGCAGCGAGTAGAGCTCGTCGCGCAGCATCGGCAGCGCGTCGGCGAGCGCCATGTCGCCCATCTTGGCGTACGCGGCGAGGCCGCGGCCGATGGCGGTGGGCGAGCGCGACGCGAGGTTGTCTGCGAGGGATTTCACTTCGCGGTCGAGGTGCTCGGCGGGCACCGAGCGCGTGACGATCCCCCACGCGGCGGCGTCGTGGGCAGAGACGTTGGCGGTGGTGAGCATCATCTCGAGCAGCTGACGCTTGGGCATCGTGCGCGCGAGGACGGCCATGATCATCATGGGAAACAGCCCCACGTTGAGCTCGGGCGTTCCGAACACGGCGTCGCTGGCGGCGATGGCGAAGTGCGACGCTGCCACGAGGCCGAGCCCTCCGCCCTTGGCCGCGCCGCGCACGCGCGCGACCACGGGCTTGGGCATCGAGACGAGCTCGAGCAAGAGGTCCGCATAGTCGCCGCGCGGAGGAAGCTCGCTCTGCTCAGCGCCGGCGCCGGCCATCTGACCGAGGTCGCCGCCCGAGCAGAACACCTCGCCCGAGCCCGTGAGCACGACGGCGCGCACGGCGAGGTCGCTGCGCGCGGCCTCGAGCGCGTAGAGCAGCTCGTTGACCATCTGCGGCGAGATGGCGTTCTTGCGCGCGGGGCGGTGCAGCGTGATGGTCGTGACGTTGGCTTCGGTCGCGACTTGAATCGTGTGAAACATCGTTGGTGGGGCTTTCGCGGTGCGCTCAGCGCGCGGTCAATCCCAGGATGGCGCGCGCCTCGTCGGGCGTGGCGATGGTGCGGCCGGTGTCTCGGGCCATCTGCGCGACCTTGTCGACGAGCTCACCGTTGGACTTGGCCATCTCGCCGTTGGGCAGATAGAAATTGTCTTCGAGCCCGACGCGCACGTTGCCGCCGAGCGAGAGGGCGGCGGCGCAGAGCATCCACTGGTCGCGAGAGATTCCGACGACCTTCCAAGTGCTTCCCGGCGGGAGATTTTCGGCCTGAAACGCGAGGTGCCGCGCGGTGGCCTTGATGCCGCCGACGACGCCCATGATGAGCGAGAAGTCGAGGTTGCCCTTGAGCAAGCCCATGTCGACCAGGGGCTCGACCGAGTGCACGTGGCCTGTGTCGAAGCACTCGAGCTCGGGCTTCACTCCGGCCTCGTTCATCATGGTGATGAGGTACTGGATGTCGTCGAAGCGGTTCTCGAAGACGAAGTTGAACACCCAGCTCTTTCGCTTGGCGTTGTACTTCGCGTAGTTCATCGAGCCCATGTTGAGCGCGCCGATCTCGGGCTTGTAGGCCTTCACGTGCTCGGCCTTCTTGACCTCTGGGTCGATGGTGCCGGTCGAGAAGTTGAGGATGATCGGGCAGACCTTGCGGATGGCGTCGCCGATGGCGGCGAAGCGATCGCTCGCGTACGAGGGCGCGCCGTCGTCGTCGCGCGCGTGGATGTGCACCACGGCGGCGCCGGCGTCGTAGGCGCGCTTGGCCTCCATCGCGTAGTCCTCGAGGGTGTACGGGATCGCGGGGCACTGGGCGCGCGTGGTGACCGCGCCGCTCATGGCGCAGGTGATGATGACCTTGTCCGAGGTGCTCATGGGCAGTGGGGCTCCGTAGCGGTGGTTGCGGGCGTCAGCGCCCGTCGGTGTGGTCTTCGTGGGGGCTTGCGTGGGTCGAGGGCGCGGGGATCGCGCCGCCGAGCGCGTCGCGCACGGACTTCTCGAGCTTCGAGAGCAGCTTGAGCAGCGTCCGCGCTTCGTGCGCAGACAGCGTCTCGAGCGCCTCGCGAAACAGCGACATCGGCTCGATCGGGACGCTCTTGGCCAACGCCCGTCCCTTCGGCGTCAGCCGGATCTTCACGACGCGTCGGTCCTCGTCGGAGCGCGCGCGCTTCACGAGGTCCGCGGACTCCATGCGATCGATGATCCCTGTCACCGTCGAGTTGCGGGTCTGCATGCTCTCGGACAGCTCGGTGAGCGAGAGCTCTCCGATGCCCGAGAGCAGCTTGATGACCGTCAGCTGCGGGCCCGTCAGGTCGTGCGACCGAGCCTGCTCTTTCGTGAGCCTTCGGCTCTCGGTGTAGAGAAAAATCAGGGTCTCGACGATTCGATCGAACGCCTCGCGCTCTTCGCGCTCTTCGAACGGTGGGGGCATCGCCATGACGAATTTGTTTCGTATGCGAAATACTCCTATGCGAAGCAATTCGCAAGCGCGGGTTCTCTCGCCCGCTGCTCCTGGTGGGCGAGTGGGGACTTCTCGCGGGCGACTTCGAGCGCGCCCGGGTGATCCCGTGAAGGTGGGGGCGACGGGCGGCAACAGAGCGTGGTACACCGCCGGACCGAGCAGTTCAGTCCGAGCCGCGCTCGGTGAGAGCTTCGTAGAACGTTGTTGGAGGATTCGATGCAGAAGCGTTGGGCCGCCCTCGGGGCGGCGGGTGTCTTGGCGTTCGTAGGGACCATGGTCGCGTCCCCCAATGCCGCACACGCTCAAGTGGACCCTTGCGTGACGGCCGGCGGGGGCACGGTGTGCCGTACCAACGCGCTTCCGCAGGGGACGATCGGCGGCGCTCTGCTCGGGATGGAAGCGGTGATGCTCATCGAGGGCGCCGCGGGCGTCCGCAACGGGTGGATCATGCTCGGCACCGGGCTCGCGGGCGGGATCGCCGGCGGCATCGGCGGGTACTTTCTCGACCAGGCGCTCGACGCGACGGGCACGCCGCAGGGCATGACGGCGATCTCGACGAGCCTCATGGTGGTCGGGTTTGGACTGGTGATTCCCACGGCGATCGTGTTTGCGGGCGCGACGATGTACCGTCCCCCGGAGGCCGGCGCGCAGCAGCAGCAGCAGACCGACGACACGCAGGGCGCCGCGATGGAAGAGTCCGGCGCGAGCAACGCTGGCGGCGCCGCGGGCTCGAGCGGCGGCGCGTCGAGCACGCCCCCTGCGAGCACGGGCGCGGGAAGCACGACGACCGGCCCGACTGCAGGCGGCACGACCTCTTCTTGGTGGCGCTTGCGCCGTCCCACGCGGCTCGTCAGCACGCGGGCGGCGACGCGCGCGCCGGCGATGCGTCCTTCGCTCTTCAACTTCGGCTCTCAGGGCTGGACCCTGGGCGTCCCCGGGATCGGGATGACCACCCGTCAGGCCCAGGACGGGCAGAGCTCGAGCAACGAGTGGCGTATCAACGTGCTCTCGGGCACGTTCTGATTCGCCTTCGTCCGCGACGGTCGGAGGGGCCGTAGCTGACAACCCGCGCGCGCTGGTACAGACTCTCGACCCATGGCGGCGAACGAGTCTGCGGTGCTCTGGTCGGACAACGCCCGCGCGGCGAACAGCGAACGAGCGGCGAGCGAATCGCGCGCGACGCTGCCGTCGTCGGTGCATCGCTGGCTCGAGCGCCGGCTGCGCGAGTGCAACGCGGACGTCACGCGCGAGGCGATCGTCAGCGTTCACTGTGAAGACGAGACGGTGTTCATTCGGCACGAGGTGAGCGCAGCGTCGTCGACCATCGGCTTCGTGGCGCACAGAGCGTGCTCGCTCTCGGAGTGGGCGCACTGCGTGGCCCGCACGGCCAAAGAGTGGCGGTTGACCGTGCGCGAGGGGCAGCGGGTCAACGAGCTGCGCATCGCGCCCGTGCAGCGCGGCTAGCGACCGGCGCGGAGGGCGTTTTTCGCGGCGGTGGGTTTACGCGACGGTGGGTTGGCGGCGATAGTCGTGCTCTGCGCTCTTGCAGACACCATCGCTTGCGAGGACTTCACCTATGCGTGTGCGTGCAGTGAACGTTGAAACGAACTTCGGCGTCAGGGCGGCGATCTCGTGCGCGGCGTTGTCGATCGCGATCGCGGCCCCGTCCGCGGCGCTGGCCCAAGACGCTGGCCCCGTCGCCGACGCTGGGAGCGGCGGGCCGACGCCCACGCTTCCGATGTGCGCGGGCGCGATCAACACGGCGGACGTCCCCGTGATGGGCGAGCGCATGGGGCCGGTCGACATGCTGCCCGGGACGGGCATGGGCATGGCGGGCTCGTCCACCTTCGGCCTGCGGTACAACCTCTTGTTCTCTGGGGACTACACGCTGCGGATGGCGGGCACGCTGCACGTCAACTGGCTCGGCGGGGTCAACCCCCTGACGGTCTCGACGGATGGGACGCCCATGACCGGGTTTCTGCGCGTCCGTTACGGTCTGCGCATGATGGCGACGCTCTACGTCGTCGGCGCTGCGATCCCGATCGACCTGTCCAACATCATCATGGACAACGAGTCGACCGGCGAGCGCACGTTCGATCCGTGGCAGTGGGAGTACTCGGACGACACGCGCATCGCGCTCAACGTCTCGGCGTATCGCAGGGTGTACATGAACTCGGTCACGGTCGGCGGCGAGACGTACCCGTACGAGCTGCAGATGCGGTTCAACATGCAGACCCGCGCGAAGACCGAGAAGATTGATTTTCCCAATCGAGCGAGCGGCACGATGGGGCAAGTGTTCGGCGCGCTCACGGGAACGACGCCGCAAGTCACGATCGGCGTGCCCGCGGACGGCAGGCTCGACCTCGCGTATCGCTGGCAGCCGCGCATTCGCTACACGGGCTCGCTGCAGTTTCGTCTCATCGTCAGCCGTCGCGTGTGCGTCGCGGGCATCTGCTCGAACATCGATGTTCCGACGCCGGACCTCGGCTCGATTCCGCTCGAGAACGAGCTCATCCCCACGGCGTGGGAGCGTTCTGCGCCGGTGCTGATCCCGCTCGCGCGCGTGGACGAGCCCGAGGTCGACTTCGGCAGCGTGCGAATCAACACCACGGGGATGCAGCAGCTCATCGTGCTCAACCCTGGCGCCTCGCCGCTCGCCGTCGCGGTCACCAACCCTGGCGACCCCGCGTTCGCGCTCGGCATGAACACCACGTGCATCGGCGCAGGAATGATGGGGCAGATTCCAGTGACCTTCGCCCCCACGTCCCTCGGCAGCTTTCGCAGCGAATTGCGCGTGCACAGCAACGGCGCGTCGAACAACCCCGCGCGCGTGACGCTCAACGGCATCGGCGCGATGGAGACCGTCCCTCCCGTTCGCACCGACGGCGGCACGCGCACTGACGGCGGCGCGCGCACCGACGGCGGCCGCGAGGTGTTTGGCCCGCAAGTGGACGCCGGCTGCGCATGCAGGACCAGCGGCTCGACGCAGGCCCCTCGGGGCGCGTGGATCGTCGCGCTCGGCGTCGCGGGAGCGCTCGTCGCGCGTCGCCGTCGTCGCGTCGCTGCGTGAGCGAATGGGGGGGTACCGGATCACCGCAGGCGCGTGAGCACTTCGCACCCGTCGCGCGTGACCAACACGGTGTGTTCGAACTGCGCCGAGAGGGCTCCGTCCTCGGTCACGACCGTCCATCGATCGCTGAGCACGCGGACAGCGGGCGCGCCGAGGTTGATCATGGGCTCGATGGTGAAGGCCATCCCTGCGCGCAGTCGAAGACCCGTGTTGGCAACGCCCGTGTGCGAGACGTGCGGGTCCATGTGCATGCGTCGACCGATGCCGTGGCCGCCGAAATCGCGGACCACCGAGCAGCCTTCGCGGCGCGCGAGCGACTCGATCGCGGCGCCGATGTCGCCGAGCCGAGCGCCGTCGCGCACCACGGCGATGCCAGCGTCCAAGCATCGTTTGGCTACGTCGACGACGTGCGCGGCTTCGGGCGAGAGCGCGCCGATCGCGAAGGTCTCGCTGAGGTCGCCGTGAAAGCCGTCGAGCTCGGAGGTCACGTCGACGTTGACGATGTCGCCGTCGCGCAGAACCTCGGTCGAGCTGGGGATTCCGTGGCAGACGACCGCGTTGCGGCTCGTGCAAACCGCCGCAGGAAACCCATGGTATCCGAGCTGGCTCGGCCGCGCGCCGCGCGCCGCGGTGTCCTCGCGCACCCAGCGATCGACCTCGGCCGTGCTGATCCCAGCGGCGAGCTTTCGTCGCACGCAATCGAGCGTTTGCGCTGCGACCAGGCAGGCGCGGCGGAGCTTGTCTTGCTCGCGTGGAGAGAGAATTTCGACGGCCATCGTGAGGGAGCGAGCGTGCGCTCGATGGGCTCGCGCGCTCCAATACCGTCTCGGTATGGATCGGTTCTGCCTGCGGTGTAGGCTGCGCGACCGTGAGCCTCGATCAGCTTCGATACTTCGTCGCCGTCGCAGAAGAGTGTCACCTGACGCGGGCCGCCGCGCGGCTGCACATCTCGCAGCCCCCGTTGACGCGGCAGATCAAGAGCCTCGAGGACGAGCTGGGCGTCCCGCTGTTCGAGCGGACGCCGAAGGGGATGCGCTTGTTGCCGGCGGCGCGGGTCCTTCTCGATCGCGCCAGGGGGATCCTCGCGAGCCTCGACGCGACGGTGGCGGACGTCCGTGCCGCGGCGAGAGAGTCAACCGAAATTCAAGCGCGCGAGCGCGAGACACACGAACGTTGCCACGGCGAGCGAGGGCCGTTGCGAGCGGGCGGCCATGCGTGATACCGCCTTTGCGCCATGGCGAACGTCTCGCTGCGCACGTATGTGTTCCTCGATTCGCTGCAACCGCAGCTGGCCTCTTTCATCGGAAAGACGGCGCGAGGCTTCCTTCCGCTCCCGTCGCAGGCCTCGCTGTGGTGCGAAATCGCGCCCGGCATGGCCATCAACCGCGTGACGGACGTCGCGCTGAAGGCCTCGAAGGTCGCCCCGGCCGTGCAGGTCGTCGAGCGCGCCTACGGCCTGCTCGAAGTGCACCACGAGGACAAAGGGCAGGTGCTCGACGCCGGGCAAGCCATCCTCGACGCGCTCGAGCTCAAAGAAGAAGAGCGCCTCGCGCCCAACATGCCGACGGACACGATCATCCGCGGCATCGAGCCCTATCAAGCGCAGATCATCAACAAGAACTCCGCGGGCATGATGATCCTGCCGGGGCAGAGCTTGTGGATCCTCGAGACCGACCCGGCCGGCTACATCGTCCTCGCGGCGAACGAAGCTGAGAAAGCGGCCAACGTATTTCTGGTGAACATCCAGCCGTACGGGGCGTTCGGGCGCTTGTACCTCTCGGGCAGCGAAGCCGAAGTGGACGCCGCGGCCGAAGCCGCGCGCGGCGCGCTGCGCTCGGTGCGCGGCCGCAAGCAAGAGACCAGGCTCGACCGCTGAGCGCACCTGCGCGGCGGACGAGTGATTCAAGAGACGCAACGACCGGTGTCGCGACGAGCAAATCGCGGCATCACCACTCTGTGATACAAGGACTCCCAACATGAGCGACGCGCTGGGCATCATCGAGACGAAGGGTTTTGCGGCGGCTGTGCAAGCGGCTGACGCGATGGTCAAGGCGGCACGCGTGCAGCTCGTCGGCTACGAGAAGGTCGGCGGCGGGTTCACGTCGGTGATCGTCCGTGGCGACGTGGCCGCGGTGAAGGCCGCGACCGAGGCGGGGCAGCGCGAGGCCGAGCGCATCGGCGAGATGGTCAGCGTGCTGATCATCCCGCGGCCGCACGCGAACATCGACGAAGTGCTTCCGCTCGGTCGTGGGCCGGCGGCGTCGAAGTCCACGCCAGGGGCCTGAGCGTCGTGCAGATCGCGCGCGTCACCGGCACGGTCGTCGCGACTCGCAAAGAGTCCACGCTCGAGGGACTGAAGTTTCTCGTGGTGCGGCCGTGCGATCCGCAGGGCAACCCCACGGGAGCTCCGCTCGTCGCCGCGGACGCATGCGGCGCGGGCATCGGCGAAGTGGTCCTCATCGCGGCGGGATCGAGCGCTCGGCAGACCGAAGCGACTCGCGAGCGCCCGGTGGACACGGTCATCATGGCGATCGTCGACCTCCTCGAAGTCGGCGGCGAAACGACCTTCAACAAGAGCCAGTAAGGGCTAGAAGAGGCCTCGCGCGATGCGGCCCAACGATCCCTCCATCGAACAGATCGTCTCGCTCGTCGTCGATCGCCTGAAGAAAGAAGGCCTCGGCGCGCAGTCCAAGGGGGCGGCGACCAACGCCGTTGCGCCCGCGGTGCACGTGCGACGCCGGGGCGTCTTCGACGACGTGGACAGCGCGATGAGCGCCGCCCGCAAGGCGTTCGAGGCGTACGAAGCGATGCCGCTCGAGACCCGACGCAACGTCGTTCGAGCCATTCGCAACGCGGCGCTCCCGCTCATCGACGAGATGAGCCACCGCGCCGTGGCCGAGACGAAGCTCGGCCGCGTCGAGGACAAGAAGATCAAGAACAAGGTCGCGATCACCAAGACGCCGGGGCCCGAGTTTCTCGAGCCCATCGCGTACTCCGGTGACAACGGCCTGGCGTTGATCGAGCGCGCGCCGTTCGGGGTGATCACGTCGATCACGCCGTGCACCAACGTCACCGAGACGATCGCCAACAACGCGATCGGCATGGTCGCTGGCGGCAACGCGGTGGTCTTCAACGTTCACCCGCTGGCCAGAGAGACGAGCGCGTGGTTCGTCTCGATCTTGTGCGACGCCGCGGTGAGCGCGGGCGCACCCGAGAACTTGATTTGCTGTGTCGCCGAGCCCTCGATCGCGAGCGCGCAGGCGGCGATGCGCCACAAGCTCGCGCGCCTCGTGGTCGTCACGGGCGGCGGCGCGGTGGTGCAAGAGGCGATGCGCTCGGGCAAGCGCGCGATCTCGGCGGGGCCCGGAAATCCTCCGGCGATCGTCGACGAGACCGCGGACATCGCCGCCGCGGCGCGCGGGATCATCGCGGGCGCGAGCTTCGACAACAACGTGATCTGCACGTGCGAGAAAGAGATCGTCGCGGTCGGCGCGATCATCGACAAGCTTCGCGCGGAGATGAAGAAGAGCAACGCGTACGAGCTCACCGCGGGCGAAGTGCGGCAGCTCGAGCGGGTGCTCATCACCGCGGACAACCACGTGAACCGTGACTTCGTCGGCAAGAACGCCGCGGTGCTCTTGCGCTCGATCGGCAAGAACGCCGGCGATGACCTGCGCTTGCTCTTCGCCGAGCTGCCCGAGGATCACCCGTTTGTTCAGCACGAGATGCTGATGCCGGTGATGGGCGTGGTTCGCGCGAAGGACGTCGACGACGCGATCGCGATCGCCAAGCGCGTCGAGCACGGCTACGGCCACACGGCCACCATGTGGAGCACCAACGTCGAGAACCTCTCGAAGGCCGCCCGCGCGATGAACGTGAGCATCTTCGTGAAGAACGCGCCCAACTTCGCGGGCATCGGCTGCGGCGGCGAGGGCTACACGAGCTGGACGATCGCGTCTCCGACGGGCGAGGGGCTCACGACCTGCCGCACGTTTACGCGCGAGCGTCGGTGCACCCTCAAGGACGCGTTCAGGATCGTTTGACCAACGCGATGAGCGGCGACGACCCGACCACAGTGCTTCGCGGACCGGCGCTCGGCGTGCTCGAGCTCGGGTCGATCGCGCGCGGCTACGTGGCGCTCGACGCCGCTGCGAAGCGCGCGGACGTGGTGGTGATCCGCAGCGAGCCCATCACGCCTGGCAAGTACTGGCTCGCGCTCTCGGGCGGCGAGGCCGAGGTCGAAGAGGCGCTCGAAGCGGCGGTGCGCGCCGCGGGACAGAGCAAGCTCGACAGCGTCCTGCTCGCGTACGTGCACGAGGACGTGGCGCGCGCAGTGGTGGCGGGCGTCGCGGTGAAGCCGCGGCTCGACAGCGTCGGGGCCATTGAAGTCGGCTCGATTTCGGCGGCGATTCGCGCGGCGGACGCGGCGTTGAAGGCGGCGCAAGTGGCGCTGGTCGACCTGCACCTGGCCAAGGGCATCGGCGGCAAGGGCTACGTGATCGTCACGGGGGACCTGAGTGATGTCGACGCCGCGGTGGACGCAGGCGTCGCAGCAGCGGGCGAGAGCTGGATCGTGGGACGCGAGGTCATCGCCAACCCCGAGACGCCCGTGCACGCTGCTGTGGCGACGCGCAGAGCCTAGCGGCGCTGGCGCGCAGGGGGGTCAGCGGAGGACGACGCGGAGGAGGCGAACTTCGCCGCGAAAGTTTCCGAGCGGGCGCGAGTAGCTGAGCACGATGGTGCGGCCGTCGGGCGAGCGCAGCGCGGGGTGCTCGAGAAAGAGATAGTCGTACTCGCCGGTGTTGGCCGCGAGGATGGGGCCTGCCGGCGCTTGCTCGATGCGCACGGCGGTGGATGGTCCCCAGCCAGACTCGACGGAGTCCGAAGCGCGAAGGGCCGCGGCAGAGCGCAGGATCACGCCAGAGACGGCGAGGTAGCAGCCGAGCCACGGGTTGAACGTGATCGAGAGCCCAGAGCCCACCTCGTCGATGATCTTCGCCGCGCGCGAGGCGTCGGGCTGCCAGCGCGCTCCGTCCCAAAACGAGAACGCGCTTCGGTCGTCGGCGCGCGCGACGGCGACGCGGCCCGCGCGGCAGACGTTGTTCAAGAAGCCCTCTTGCGCGCAGGCGAAGAAGTGCGCGAACCCGTCGATGATCGAGACGCCCTCGCTGCCGAAGAGCAGGTCGCGGGTGGCTCCGTCGCCGAGGGTGATGCGCTGCGGGGTGAAGAGCGGTTGTGGAGCGCGCTCGGCGACGGTCTCGCCTGCGCGCAGGCGGGCGGTGCCGAGCGAGTCTGCGAAGAAGCCCGAGCCCATGCGGCGGATGCGCTGATAGAGCACCAGCGCGCGGTCGCCTCCGGTGTCGATCACAGGGCCGGGCCACAGCGCGAACCCGTTGCGAACAGCGTCCGCGCGATTCGCAGCGATCTCTTCAGGCGTGTACGGGATCAGCTGCGCCGGAACGCCCTGCGCGTCGACGGGCTCGGTGAGCATCAACGGCGCATCGCGCGTGCTCCAGCCCGCGGTCGCCGAGAGCACCGTGGTCCCGTCGATCCCGTTGGGGCGCTGCAAGAACGTGTCGCCGAAGGTCCACACGATTCGCTCGCGAAAGACCCCAGAAGAGACCCCGTCGCGAGAGAGCACCGCGCTCGACGGAAGCGAGAGCGCGCCGAGGTCCTCCGCTCGCTCGACGGCCAACGGTCGCGCGCACGCGCGCCGCGGGGAGGCGTTGCTCTCGGCGTCGGCTCCAGCGTCGCTCGAAGGCGCAGCGCTTGTGCACGCGGCGAGCGAGAGCGCGACGAGCGAGCGCAACGGTGAGCGAAGCGTGTGCATCGGGGCGCATCGTACGCGTGTTCGCGCGCAGCGCGGATCGCGCTGGTCACGGCCGATCGTCCCCCCGTCGCTCGCTCAGCGCGCGCTCAATGCGCCTCGTGCGAGATGTGTCCGTCTTCGCCGTTGAAGGTCAGCGTGGTGATCGAGCAGAGGTTGATCCCGTGCACGTCGTTGTTGTGGCCGTTGACCGTGATGCGCACATCGAACACGCACTGTCCGCGGTAGTTTCCCGGACGAAACAAGAGGGTGTGCGAGCCGCCGTTGGGGATCACGCCGGTGCCGAGCTGGTCCGGTCCCCACGCGACCTGGTTGCTCGGGCTCACGTAGAGATGCGTGATGGTGTCGCCCGTGTGATTGACCACAGAGAAATTGCGGTCGATGCGCTGCGCGTCGGCCACGTTGGACGATGCGACGAGGCCGAGCGCGAAGAGACCAAACACAGCAAACGAACGCCTGTTCATAAAAACCTCACGTATGGTGCGATGGCGGCTTCGGTTGGTGCTCGACACTGCGCCGAACACCGAATCACTGACCGAATCCGTACGGCATCGACGGGCGCGAACAGAGAGAATCTGACGGCGAGGGCATGACTCTCCCTGTCATCGTGTGAGTTCGTGCGCAGATCGGACGATGCTCGTCGACCTGTCGATGAGTTGCGCAGGGGGCGAGTTCGTCAGTCGATCCCCGTTCGGCCATGGGCCCAATACGCCTTGGTGACGGCGTCGATCGATCGCGCCCGCAGCGCAGCGCGCACGGCCACGACGAGCGCGGATCCTCCCGTGAGCGCCACGGTCGCGCCGTCGGGCACGGCCGCGGCGATCGCGGCGTAGTCGCCGGTCGCGAAGGTGCGCATCCCCTCGAGCGCGAACGGTCCTTCGATGAGCGCCGTGACCGAGTCGGGGCGCGCGAGCGAAAACGCCTTCGCGACGGCGACGGACGTGGCGTCGCCGACGATCACCACGGGACCGTCGGGCACGCGCAGCGATCGGTCGGGGCCCTTGAAGCGAAAGGTGTCGCCCGGCGCGACGCTGCGCGCCCAGCGCGGGCCGGGCGTGTCCGCGTGCAGATGGATCAGCAACGTCGGCGGATCGCCGGGGATGGGCGTGTACGTCCGCACGTCGTTGTCGGGCAGCAGGATCTGAATCTTGTCCCCGGCCTGCGCATCGCCGAGCGAGTCAACGGTGAGCTCGATGAAGGGACCCACGACGCGCTTCGAGATCACGCGGGCTTCGCGCAGGACGAGGTTCTCGAGCAGGCGGAGGATGCGTCCCTTGGCAGAGCTCATCCCCGGAGTCTTAGGGCGAGCGACCGCGACCCGTGCGTGAAGAAGTTCGAACGGATTGCGGCGAAGTGTGCGTCGTGATCGGGGGCGTGATCGGGGTCGCGATCGGAGCGGAGAATCGCTGGATCACCGTCGTCCCGGGCGGAAGCGAAAGCGAGTAGCGCGCGGGCGAGAGCGTCGCGCTCTTGCGGAGCTGTCGCGCGTCGAAGCGATAGCGTTCGCGGCGCTGAGGACCGTGAACGATCGCGAGCCCGACCACGTCGTCCGACTGCGTGTCGAGCGACAGCAGCAGCCTCGTGAACGGCGCGTTGGGCTCGCGCGGCTCGAGCGAGAGCATGCGTCGATCGCGAAACTGCGGCATTGGGGACACCAGCACGCTCGCCGTGAAGTCCGCGCGCAGGTCGCGCGACTCGGTGACGAACGCCACGGCCATGGCGAGCGCCGAGCGCCGCACGGGTGAGACGTACGCGCGGTTGAGCGAACGCTGGTGCTCGGTCACAGCGTTGCCGTCGCTGACGGTGATGGTCTGTGATCCGTCTGTCGACTCCCAGCGCATGCGCGCGCGAGCGCCGAGCTGAACGTGGCCGCGGGACACGGTCGTCACCTGCTGCGCGAGGTCCGTGTCGAAGCGCTCGAAGTCCGCCTCGAACTCGACGACGCCCGCGTATCGACGCTGCACTGCGCGAAGGATGGCGTCCGCGTCGGGCGCTGCGACTCCTGCGTCCGCTGCGTCTGCGGCGGCCGAGTTGGTCCACACGGGCTCGTCGACGACCGGCGTCGGGCCAGGCGCGACGTTCGCGCGAGGGGGCGTTTGCGCAGCGCGCTGCGGGTGGTGAGGGCGAGCGAAGGCCGCGAACGGGATTGCGAACGGGCTCGCGACGAGCAGCGAGAGCGCGAGCGCCAGGCGGACGGAGCTGTGTTGCATGGCGGGTTGGGCGGTCACGTCGATCGAGAGGATTGCGCGAGCGAGCCCGCCGCGCAAAGCGCGCGGGCGGCCATCGCGTGCCGACGGTCGGCCATCGCGTGCCGAAGAGCGGCCATCGCGTGCCGAAGAGCGGCCATCGCGTGCCGGAGCTTCGAGGCGACGGATTGCCCCGGTCCTCGAGCAGCTGTGCTTCTCTCGACGGGTGTCACGCTCGCCGGCGAGTCCCGATGATGTGTCTCTGCGGCTGCAGGGGGCGGTCGCGTACGTTCGTTCGCTCGGGGATGATCGCGCGGAGCACGCGGTGTGTGCTGCGTGGGTCTCCGCTGACCACGGCGCGATCGTGACGGTCGAAGAGGGACGAGCGGTTCGCTGGTTCGACGTCGCGAGCGGAAGATTCACTGGAGAAACACAGGCCGAGGCGGTGGTGGGCGCTTCGCGGGGCGGGGTGGTTCCGCTGTTGCTCGGGGACGATGGAGCGATCACTGCGTGGACGCCGACGGGCGAAGGCGAGCGGCTCGAGCTCGGCCTCTCGATCGACGACCTCGGCGCGATTTCCAGCGACGCGCGGTACGTCGTCGAACAGTCTTGTGGCTCGCACGAAGACGCTCGGTTCTGGGACCGCGCGCGCGGGTCCGCTTCGTCCTCGCTGCCTACGACCGCTGGCTTCGCGCGGTATGCCTTCGACGAAGATGCGGGCGTGCTGCTGGCGCACGGAAGGCACAGAACCAGCGCGTTCGACTTGGATGCGCTCGACGCCGGGCCGTCGCAGAGGCTCGTCGCGCGCGCGGCGGACAAGCTGCTCGCGGCGAGCCGATCGTTGGTCGTGTACGACGAGTACATGATGCTCTGCGTGCAGCGGGTCCGCGCGTCGAGGGGCGAGGGTGGTGCGGTGAGGCTCGAAGCGCTGTCCACCGTGGAGATTCCCGAGGCCGTTCCGGTGCAGTCGCTCGTCGCGATCGCGCGGGACGCGGAGCGTTGGGCGTCGTCGGGTGGTGCGTATGCACGCGTGTCGATCTTCGACGGGATGGGCGTCGAGCTGGCTGCGATCGAGCTGGCCGCGATGGGGGAGCGCGCGACAGCGCTCGCGCTCAGCGACGACGGGTTGATGCTCGCCGTGGGCACGAGCTCGGGGGTGACACACGTATTCGAGTTTCCGTCCGCGCGGTGACGCGCGCTCACCAGCCGCGCGGAATCGACCCCTGCAAGCAATGAATCGTGCGCTCCATGGTCGGGCTCGAGCCGGTCGCGGAGAGAGGGGCAGCGGGCGTTCCCGACGAGAGTCCTTCGCGCGCGGACCACGACGGCGCTTCGCCCGGAGCGATCGAGTGAAGACCGCTCTGCCAGAAGCCGATGCGCCGCGTGTGTCCTGCGACCCTGCATCGCATCGCGTCGCTGAATCGCCGCGCGAAATCGTGGCCCCGCTCGGCGCCGAACAGCTCGCACGTTCGAAACCACAGCAACGACGCGGGGCCGCGCATCCGGTCGGCGACCGCGCGCAGCGGAGCGTAGAGCGGTGATCCCGGCGACAGCGCGCTCACGTCGAGCGCGTCGTCGTCGATGAAGACCTGTCCCCACTTCGCGTGACCCCAGTATTGGATCTCGTCGATGGGCTCGTGGGGGCGGACGCGGGTGAGCCAGGCGAGGGCTTCGCTCCACGAGGTCGCTGCGCGCGCGGCGTCGATGCGCTGCAAGAGGGGGCCGTAGAGCACAGCGCCCGCGTGCCAGAAGGGCGAGAGTCCCGCGCGGCCGCGAGCGCGGAGGCACGTAGGGTCGAAGAGCAACACGCGCACGAGAAGAGAGGGTAGCGCGGTCGAGGTGTGTTGGACGAAGCGGAGATGATGGCGGCGAAGCGTCCCGGATCCACGCTCGTCTCACGCCCGGGAGACGAGCCCGGTTGGTTGCCCCAATTCAGCGTGGAGAAACAGAGGCGAAGGGCCCGGAGCCCAAAGGGGGCATGGTTACGCAAAAGCTGCCGGGAGAAACAGCGGCGAAGAGGCCCGGAGCCCAAGGGGCCGTGCAACAGCGCCCGCACGGTGACGAGTGTTCTCTACGGGCGAAGCGCGGCGGTCTCGCGACCGCAGCTAGCCAATGGCGAACCATCGAACGCGCGATGCTCGTCCGCGGTCCACGCTGAAGACTCAGTCCTCGACTCGGTCACGACCATCGCTCGATGCAGAGAGCGGCGACGGTGAGCGCGTCGAGGATCGCGTCTTCAGCGTGGACAGTGGCACGGCAACGACTGTCCTCGCCGAGCTCCATTGGCTAGCTGCGGTCGCGAGACCGCTGCGCTTCGCCCGTAGAGAACACTCGTCACCGTGCGGGCGCT
>JAAFIF010000060.1 GCA_013298625.1 Myxococcales bacterium | reverse complement strand
TACAACGCCGACGGGACCATCAAGAAGGCGAGCGAGCGCAAGGAGACGCGCACGTTCGACGGCCGCGACTACGTGCTCGAAGAAGCGATCACCGGCGACTTCGCGATCGTGAAGGCGTGGAAGGCCGACCGCCACGGAAACCTGGTGTTTCGCGCTTCTTCTCGCAACTTCAACCCTCTGTGCGCGAGCGCGGGACGCGTCACCATCGCCGAGGTCGAAGAGATCGTCGAGCCCGGGCAGCTCGACCCCAACGAGGTCCACACGCCCGGCGTCTTCGTCCAGCGCGTGTTCAAGGGAACGAACTATCAGAAGCGCATCGAGCGCCGCACCGTCCGCAAGGGAGGCTGATCACCAATGCTCACACGAGAACAAATCGCCACCCGCGTCGCTCGCGAGCTGCGCGACGGCTTCTACGTCAACCTCGGGATCGGCATGCCGACGCTCGTCCCCAACTACGTCGCGCCCGGCGTCGAAGTGGTTCTGCAGAGCGAAAACGGCGTGCTCGGCGTCGGCCCGTACCCCGTCGAGGGCACCGAAGACCCCGACCTCATCAACGCCGGCAAAGAGACCATCACGGTCAACCCGGGCGCGAGCTACTTCTCGAGCGCCGACTCGTTCGCCATGATCCGCGGAGGTCACATCGACCTCGCCATCCTCGGCGCGATGCAGGTCAGCGCCAGCGGCGACCTCGCCAACTGGATGATCCCCGGCAAAATGGTCAAGGGAATGGGCGGCGCGATGGACCTCGTCCACGGCGCGCGCAAGGTCATCGTGATGATGGAGCACTACGCCAAGGACGGCTCCCCCAAGATCGTCAGCGAGTGCTCGCTGCCCCTCACGGGCAAGGGCGTCGTTCACAAGATCATCACCGACCTCGCCGTCATCGACGTCACGGCCGACGGGTTGATCCTGCGCGAAGTCGCCCCTGGACACTCGGCCAAGGACGTCCAGGACAAGACCGAGCCCACGCTCAAGGTCCCGTCGGACCTGGCGATCATGGCCTTCGGCTGAGCGCTACTCGGCCCTCCACCGCGCCCCGTCGAACGCCACGCGCCCCTCGCGCACGAGCTTCTGCAAGTGCGCCCGCGCGCTGCGCGCTGCGATGGGCCACACCTCTCGCGGCGTGTCGTCGTAGGCGCGCGCGACGAGCTCGTCCTCCGTACGCCACCCGTCGCTGACCGCCGCGAGCACCTTCGCCTCGCGCGCCAATCGATGCGCGACGTAGTGCCGAAGCCGCTCGGCGCCGCGCTCGATCGGCGCCCCGTGCGCAGGCAACACCACACCCTCGACCGCGTCCGCGAGCCGCTCGAGCTGCGCGAGGTAGTCCGCCATGTCCCCGCCGTCTTCCACGTCGATCAAGATCGTCCCCACGCTCGCGACCATGTCCCCCGCCACGAGCCACCGCCCCTCGCGCTGCCGCAGGCACACATGCCCACGCGCGTGGCCGGGCGTGTGCAGCACTTCGACCTCGCCGTCGAACAACGTCTGCCCTTCGTCGAGCTCGCCGTCGGTGGTCACCCGATCTCGCAGTCGCGTTCGCGTCTCTCGATGCGCGATCACGGGCGTCGAAAACGCCTCTCTCACGCGCATCGCCGCCCCGATGTGATCGCCGTGGTGGTGCGTGACGATCGCGCCGCGCAGCGTCAATCCGCTGCGAATTTTCTCACGGATCGCGCCGATCAGCGCCGCTTGCTCGGGCTCGTACGGGGTCGCGGGCTCGATCACATAGAACTCGTCGCCGTGCGTGACGAAGTACGTGTTGGTCTCTGTCGCGGGAAGCAGCGTCGGAGTCCGCAGCGAGAGCCGCTCGACGCCGGGGCACACACTTTCGATTTCGGTCACGAAGCGAGAGCGTAGCGCGCGAGCGCCGCGTGGTACCGTCCTCGAAGATGCGACGTCTTCTGCTCGGAGCTCCTGTGCTTCTCTTGGCCTCTGCCTGCGCCGAACCGCTCATCCTGCCGGACGCGACCCCGGACGCCAGCGCGCCGACGGACACCGGGGTGATCGACGACATGAGCGCCGCAGAAGACCGCGTCGACCCGCTGCCCGACGCCAGCGCGCCCGACAGCGAGACGCCCGATGTTCAAGGGATGGACGTCCCGTCGCAGCCCGACGCGAGCCTTCCCGACGTCGTCGCGCCGCCCGTCGACGGGAGCTGCGCGGTGGTCTCCGCAGCGCCCATGCAGCCAGTCTCGGGGGCGCTCTTGCCGGAGCGCCGCGTGACGTGCGGCTGCCGCACCGCGTCGCCCTCGGTCACCGCCGGCAGCATGGCCAACCGGTACCTCGTGCGCGGCCGCGTGGTGAGCCCGACCGTTGTGACCAACAACGGCGAGGTCCTGGTCAACGGCAACTTGATTTCATGTGTCGGCGCTTCGGGCGCTTGCTCGGCCCGCGCCGACGCGATGGGCGCGACCGTGATCAACACGGGCGGGATCATCTACCCGGGGCTCATCGACGGTCACAACCACGTCTCGTACAACTGGCTGCCCGAGTGGGTCGCGCCGATCCGGTACAACAACCGCTACCAGTGGCAGCGCGCGACCGCGTACGACACGTTCATCACGCCGTACCGCGACAACGTGGGCGCGCACGAGTGCGCGATGGCGAAGTACGGCGAGGTCCGCGCGATCTTCGCCGGAACGACGACGATTCAGGGAGGCCCCAACCGCACGTGCACCCGCACGCTCGCGCGCAACCCCGAGTTCGCCTTCGACTTCGCGGGCGCTGATTTTCACCAGACCAACATCCTCGGGATCGGCACCGTCGACGCCACCGCCGCCGCGACGCTCCGGTCCAACATGGATATGGGCCGGCTCACGACGTACATCATCCACCTCGCTGAGGGCGTCGATGATCCGTCGCGCGCGGAGTTCACAGACCTCGTCTCGAAGAACCTGCTGACCAACGCGACCGTGATGGTCCACGGGACGGCGCTGCTCGACGCGCAGCACATGCAAGCGGGCGCTGCGCGCGCGCGGCTCGTGTGGTCGCCCCGCTCCAACGTCTTGCTCTACGGCGACACCACCGACGTTCGCTCGGCTCTCGCGAGAGGTGTGCTCGTCTCGCTCGCTCCAGACTGGACCCCGTCGGGCGCGCCGGACATCCTTCAAGAGCTGCGCTTCGCCCGCAACGTCGGGCGCAATCGCTGGCCTGGATTGCTGACGGATCGCAAGCTCGTCGAGATGGTCACCACCGACGCCGCGCGCGTGCTCGACCGCCACACGACCATCGGCTCGATCGAGCCCAACAAGTACGCCGACCTCGTCGTGATCCCCGACTACGGCTGCGACGCGTACAGCTCGCTCGTCGACGCGGTCGCCGCGGACATCGCGTTTGTGATGGTCGGCGGCAAGCCCCTCTACGGCGACCCTGCGATCATGCGCGCGCTGCCCGCGGGGGCGCAGACCGCGTGCGAAGACACGACGGTGTGCGGCCAGACCCGCGTCGCGTGCGTCTCGGTCCCCGGCGGAATCAACAACACCAACGAGACCCTCGCGCAGATCACCACGGAGCTCCGGTCGTTTTATCCGGGGATTCTTCCGCTCGTCCCGCGCTGCCCGTGATCGCTCGGCCTCGCTCGTCGCTTGACCAGCCCGCGCGCAGGGGCGTATCGCCAAGGGCATGAACCGAGACAAAGCGCGCGCCATCATCCGCGCCGTCTGCGAGAGCGAGCTGTCGGGCGACACCATCTCCGTCGCTGCGGGGTGGGACGTCACCGTTCACGCTGGCCGCAGCGGCGCCCCGTGGTCCATCCAGCAAGTGCAGAAGATCACCATCGACGAGTCGCTGGTGAGCGGCGAGACGCGCAAGGGACAGCGCTTCGCCTTCGCCATCGAAGAGCTGCGCGGCGCCGCCGCCGAGTGCGCGCCCACCGAGAAGTCCGGCCGCAACAAGACCGGCTTCATGTGATCTTCGCGCTGCCCCCGCGCTGAGCCCCGCAACCCCGTTCAACGAATGGGCTGCGCGACCACCGTCGCGCCTTGCGCGGGCTGCACGATCACCGTCTGCTGCCCGCCGTACACCGGCTGAGCGATGGGCTGCGCATACACCTGCGGCTGCGCGTACGCCTGCGGCTGCCCGTACACCGCCACGAACGGCGCGCGCGCGCCGTAGTAGCCCGGCCTGTAGTACACGCCGCCGTAGTAGCCGCCCGCGTAGTAAACCGTGCCCGGCGCGGACGTGGTCGTGTAGCCGTAGCTGCCGTCGCCCTGAACGACGTAGCCCGGCTCGTACGCTCCGTAGCGCGCGCTCGTGACGATGCAGCCGTTGAGCGCGCCTGCGACGAGCGCCGCGCTCACTGCTGCAACCACCTTCGAGAAAGCTCGCATCGTCATCTTCTAGCACCTTGCGCTCGGGTCTCTCAAACCCACGAAGATCTCTCGGCGCTCGACCTCCGCTGAACGCGCGAGGTCATCACATCCATGAGCATGGACTAGTACGCTGGCCAGGAGGCAGATTCTTCCCACTCTGCTCCCTCGCGGACTCGGCGCGCTCGTTGTGCTTGCGGCGGCACCGCGCGCAGAGCTATCCCGACCTTCGTCGCAGCCATGGCGTCCCCCGAAGAATCCCCTGAATCGCGGCTCGAACGGCAGCTCGAACAAGCGCTGCGCGCTGGTCGGTCCAAGTCGTTCTTGCTGCCGCAGCTCGAGCGGCTCGCTTCGATCGCCGCCCAGGGATCGCGCGCCTGGTGCTTCGCCAACCGGTCGCTCGCTGAGCTCTTGCTCGAGCAGGCCCCCTGGCGCGCCGCACTGCACGCGCGCCGCGTCGCCCTCGCCACGCCCGACGACGAAGCCGCGCACGCGCTGCTCGGCCTCGCGCTCGCGATTCAATCGAACTACCGCGCCGCGATCGCTTCGTACCGCCGCGCGCTCGCGATCGACCCGAAGAATCCCTGGTATTTGCACAACGTCGGACACCTCTTCGACGTCGCGCTCGACCTGCCGCGAGAAGGGCTCTCGTACCTGCAGAGCGCGCACCGAGAGGCGCCCTCGCAAGACGACGTCGCCGCGTCGCTCGCGCACTGCCTCGCGCGGCTCGATCGCCGCGACGAGGCGCTCGAGCTGTCGACCGAGCTCGCTGCGCGCCGCGCCGAACGCTCGGATTTCGCCGAGCTCGACCAGTGGATTCGCCAGGGAAACACCCGGCATTCTCGCCCCCCCGCGCTGCTCGCGCCGCACTCGTTCGAGCCCGACTCGCCGCCGTCGGACGCCGCGAGCCCCGCGAGGATCGACCAGGCGCTCGCGGTGATCGAGAGCGCCCCGCTCGACGACGCGCAGCGCGCGCGCGCGCTCAGCCTGCTCGAAGCGTGTCGCTCGGTGCCCATCCCGAGCGACGGCGACGCGACGGCCCTCGGCGCGGCGATCGAATACGCGGTTCGCCGCAGAAAAAAGGGCGGTCCCACGCAGCAAGCCGTCGCCGAGCGAAGCGCCACGACCACCGCCGCCGTCCGCGGTTGGTTCAGCGTCCTGCGACCGCTCTTGCCCGCGTAGCGCTCACGGGCAGCGCGCAGCGAGCGCGCTCACGTCGCTGTGGCACTGCGCGCACGAGCGCGACGAAGCGCGCAGCAGCGCCCCGCACTGCGCAGCGAAGCCCGGAGGATGCGGGTTCGCCCCAGCGCCGCCGAGCGAGCGCGCGCTGTGGCACGAGACGCAGTCGCGCTCGACGTGGCACGAGACGCAGGCCGAGAGCGCGCGGCGCGCCTCCATCGCGTGGTGCTCGTTCGTGACGATGGGGCCCGCCCAACGCTCGAACGGACCGTGAAATCGCCCGCCTCCGCGGCTCGCTGGCGCCGACGACATCGCCACGCCCGCGCGCGCGTGGCACACGGCGCAAAACGACTGCTCGCGGTGACAGCTCGTGCAGCGCTCGCTCGCCATCCGCGCTTCGACCCCATGAAACGAGAGGTAGTCGTTGGGGTGCGTGCGTCGATCACGAACGCGCCCGTCGTGGCACTCGACGCACTCGCGCTCGCGGTGGCAGTCCGCGCATCGCTCGGGATTCGCCGCGGCGATCGCGCGGTGCGAGAGCCAGAAGTCCGCGTCGTGGCGCAGGCCTCCCATGGACGACGGAGGGTTGAGCCACCCCTCGTCGAAGCGCGTCCGCAGCACGCCGTCAGGCTCGGTCAGATGGCAGCTCGCGCACCGCGTGCTCGCGCCGCGCGACTGATGGCAGCTCGTGCACACGTCCATCGTGGGAAGGTCGAAGCGCGTCGCCAACCCGACGCTGCGCACCGAGCGATGACAGTCGTCGCAGCGCACGCCAGCGCGGTCGTGCATGCGGTGCGAGAACTTCAGGTTCGGCTGGGGAATCTCCACGCGCGCGACCACACCCGGCCTGCGCGGATCGAAGCCCTCGTGGCAGCTCGCGCAGCGCGCAGACGGCGTCGCGACGCGCTCGGGCTGTGAGCGATCGATGCTGTGACAGCTCGCGCACACCGCTTCGCTCGGGATCAATCGATCGCCGCTCTGATCGCTGGACCGCGCGTCGTTGTGGCAACGCTCGCACGTCACGCCGCCGATCGCGAGGTGCCGTCGGTGGTCGAATCGCAGCGGAATTCGCTGGGTCCCGAAGATCGCGCGCGACGGCCCCTGCTCTTCGCGCGAGCGCTCCCAGACGCGCGGCCTCGCGCGCAGCGTCGATGGACCGTTGCGCAGACCGCACGCGGCGCCGAGCACGAGGCCGACGAGCAGCAGGGCCTGCGCGCGCGCGGGGCGATGGCTCATGGGCGGGCTCCGATCGAGAGCGTGGCCATCGCGCGAAATCGATGTCCTGCGAGGGCGTTGAGGTCGTACTCGCCGTCGACGTGCAGCGTGGCGATGGGGCCGAGCTTCGCAGCGCCGCCCCCCACCAACGCGAGCGACGGGCCCGAGCGCTCGGGTCGCAGCGCGTCGTAGTTGCCCCACGCAGAGACGCGGCCGTCGAGCCGAACGCGCCCTCCCCACGGCTCGAACGCCGCGTCCACGTCGACGCCTCCCCGCGCGCCAACGGGCCCGGCCTCGCCCATTGCGCGCACGCCCACGTCCCACGCCGCGGCGTCGCGAAGAAATGACACGGTGGCGCCCAGGTGAAATCGGTCCTCGGCCGCCGCGGCGCCGCTCGAGGGACCCGCTTCGGCCTGCGCGTATCGACGCCCGTGCACCGCGGCGCTGAGCGACCACAGCGAAGCGCCGCGATACCCCACGCGGACGCGCGCGTCGTCGACGGCGTCGGCCCAGATCGTCGCCCAGATCGAGCTCGGATCGAACGTGGGTCGCGCGCGCTCGACGCTCGCCTCGACGGTGATCGCTCGCGTCGCGTCCCAACGAAGGCCGCCGCCCAACACGCTGAACGCGCGGTGCGCAAACGAGAACGCCGCGCGGCCATCGAGCCGAACGCGCGGGTGCAGCTGCGCGTCCACCGCGGCGCCGACGCGCTCTTCGCTGACACCCTCGCGGGTCCACACCCTGCGGTAGACCGCGCGGACAAACGCGGGCAGCCACGACGGGGTCTCGATCGCCACTGCGAATACTGGCGCGTAGGCGCGGTCGCTCACGTACGGAGCGAGCGAGGGCTCCCACGCGCTGCGGTCTGCCCGCGCCACGCCGTCGCGCTCGAAGCGGGCGTTGGACAACGCGAAGCCGCCGCGCACCTCGAGTCCTCCGTACGCCTCGACGGTGGCATACGAGCCAAGCTGCGCGCGCGCGCGTCCGCCGTCGAACGCGAAGAACCCGAGGACATCGCTCGTGAGCACGCGGCCGACGCGCAGGTCGAGCGCGCCTCGAAGCAGCCCGCTCGCGTCGAGGTACGCGTACGGCAGGTCCACCGTTCGTCGCTCGAAACCCGGGACGAAATCACTTCTGCGATCGCGGGTGGTCTCTTCGAGGCACCGCGCCGCGCCTCCGCCGCAAGCGTCTCCGAACTCTCCGTCGAGCCGCAGCCGCACGCGCAGCGCGAGGCGAGGTCCGCGCTCGGCCACGGAGTGCGTGATCGCGAAGGTCAGCGTCTGCGTGAAGCGTCGCGCGGACAGCACCGGCCCGCCCCAAGGGCTGCGCACTTGATACGCCTGCGCGTAGCTGTCCGCTTGCACGTCGTACTCGAACGAATGCGCGCGAGCGGCGTTGAGCAAGGCGGCCATCGCGCCTGCAAAAACGCTGGCGGATCGAGCGAACGAGCGCGCGGCGGCGGTGGTCTGTCTCAACGCGCTCCCCTCATCGGGCTGTCGGGCTCCGCCGCGCGAGCGGCGCGTCAGCGGCGGTCGCTGACCTTGGTCCCGCCGAACAAGCGCGTGAGCTCGTCGTCGTAGTGATCGGCGACCGCGCCGACCACTTGCAAGATGTAGCGAACCTCGCTCGGGTCGAGGTCGCGCGTCGGCCGCTCGGACACGGCCACCACGCGGTCGTCGTGCACGCCGAAGGCGACCGAGCCGAGCCCGCTGGCGTTGAGCTCGAGCAGCCTGCGAAACAACGGCCCCTCGTTGGCCTTGTCGATCACGATGATGGGCGAGACGACGCGGAGAAACGGCGCGTCTTCGCCGGGTCGCGGCGAGCGCAAGAAGATCGCGACCGCCGCGCTTCCGCGCATGAGCGACCACGCCTTTCCGCCTCCTGGCGCCGGCATTCGAACGCTACCCGCGTCGATGCCGAGCGCCGTGATCGTCTCTTCTACCAGCCGCGCTGCGCGCGCGATCTCTTGCTGCACTTCGTCGTCGAACACGGTCACGGCCTCTTCACAGCCTCCACCGCTGTGATTCGGCATCGGAGCGCACGCTGCTGTCAAGCGTCCGTTGCGCATACCGCAGCGCGCCGACACTGCGCTCGAGGCGAACCCGTTGTATGCCTTCGCCACTCACTCGATGCCGACGATCCGCCTCATCGTGCGCTACGACGGCGCAGCACTCTCTGGGTGGCAGCGCCAACGCAACGCGCGCACCGTGCAAGAAGAGCTCGAACGCGCAGCCGCTGCGCTGTCGGGCGAGACCGTGCGCGTTCACGGCGCTGGACGAACGGACGCTGGCGTTCACGCGAACGCGCAGGTGGCGTCGTTCGAGACCAACGCGATCATCCCGATGAAGGGCTGGCGACTGGGGATGAACAGCAAGCTGCCCCCCGAGATCTCCGTGATGGAGGCGAGAGAGGTGCCCTCTGGGTTCGACCCGCGCCGCGCCAGCGCAGGAAAGCGCTACCGCTACTTGATCAACAGCCACCCCTCGCGCGACCCGCTGCTGCGCGACCGCGCGTGGCACGTCTACGACCCGCTCGACCTGGACGCGTTCGATCGCGCCGCGGCGAAGCTCGTGGGCTCGCACGATTTTCGAGGATTTCGCGCGGCGGACTGCGAGCGCACCAACACCTTCCGCCACATTTTTCGCGTCGGCCTCGTCCGCGGCTACGCAGCGCAGCGCACGCTCCTCGCGGTCGAAGTCGAAGGAACAGCCTTTCTCAAGAACATGGTCCGGATCATCACCGGCACGCTCGTCGACGTCGCCCGAGGGCGCCTTCGCGAGTCGATCATCGAAGAGGTCCTTCAGTCCGGCGACCGAACGCGCGCAGGGATCACCGCGCCCCCGCAGGGCCTGTACCTCGACGAGGTCTGGATTCGCCCTGAATATCGCCTCGCCGACGACTCGCTCTCGCTCGGGCCCGCGTTCGCAGACCCCGCGACGGCTCCGACGACCATCCCTTCGAGCGCCGACGCCGACGAGTCCGACGATGAGTGACCCCCTTCGACGCGAGTCCGCCGTGAAGCACCACACCATGCGCAATCGCTCTGCAAATCGCCTGCTCGTTTCGCTCTCTCTCGCTGGCGCGTCGCTCGCGATCGCGCCCGGCGCCGGCGCCCAAGCCCTGACGCCCAAGCAGTGCGTCGCCGTCGCTCGGGACCCGGACGAAGCGATCCGCGCCCTGGCCCTGCGCGTCGAGCGGGCGTTCTCGTCGGCGACGTCGGTGCGCGTCGTGGCCGATGACCGCACCCGCGCGACCCTTCGCGGAGAAGCCTCGGACGACCCTGCGCTCGCGCCGATCGCCGCTGCGCGTCGCGCGCTCACGCTCGCCGAGAGCGACGTCGCGCCGCTGACCACGATCGCCGACGCGCTCGGCTGCGCGTCGATCACCGTGCTCTCGTCGACGCCGCGGGGGTTTTCGCTGCGTCGCTACGACGTCATCGCCCGCAGCTACGATGGCGCGACAGAGGCTCAGCAATGGACCGATGAAGCGCTGCGCGCCCGTCTCGCGCTACCCGAAATCACGTCGAGCGCGCCCGCTGCGACGCCGACCGCGAGCGCCGCGAACAGCACGCCCACGACCGTGACGCCAACCGTCGCGAACACGAGCGCGAACACGAGCGCGACGCCCACCGCGTCCGCCGCTGGACCGACGATCGCGCGCGCAGCTCCGCGGAGCTCCGCAACGCAACCCGCAGACCCCCGCGTGACCGTGACGCCGCCTGCGCAAGCGCCGCGAGCGTCGACGCCGGTGTGGGCCTGGGTCATCGCTGGCGTCGCTGGCGCGGGCCTCGTGGGGGCGTTCATCGCCGCCCAGTCGATTGGCCCTTCCGTTCCGCTCGTTCGAGTCTCAGGCCCTGGGACGGCCCCGTAGATGAATCGCCGACGCTCGCTGCTCTCGCTGTGGTTCGCAATGATCGTCGCCGTGATCGTCGGCGTCGCCCAACCGAAGACCGCCCGAGCACAGAGCGCCGCGACCATCGCCGAGCTCTCTCGCGCCGCGCGAGACCTCGTCACCGAAGCGCCCGACGGACGTCCGCTCACCATCCCTTCGCTGCCCGCGGGCTACACCGTCGAGCGGCGCGGAAGCGCCACGATCGCGTATCCGCCCGCGCTCGCTTCGTCGCTGCGCAACGCGCTCAACAACGTCGATCGCGACCTGCAATCGCTGCGCGAGCAGTTCGGTCTCGCCGCGCTTCCGCCGCTCGAAATCCGGCTCGTCCCCGATCCCGACACGATGCGCGCGCTCGCGCCACAAGAGGCGCCCCCGCCCGCGTACGCCGTCGGAGTGGCCTATCCGTCGCTGCGACTCACGCTGGTCTCGACCAGCGCGCCGCGAACCTGGGAGGCCGCGGACGTTCGCCGAGTGCTGCGCCACGAGCTATCGCACCTGTTGCTCGCGGTCGCATCCAACAACGCGCCGATGCCGCGCTGGTTCTCCGAGGGCGTGGCCATCGAGCAAGCAGGCGAGCACAGCTTCGAGCGCTTCGAAGAGCTCGCGCGCGCCTCGGTCACGCGCTCGCTGATCCCTCTCGCAGAGCTCGATCGCGCGTTCGGTGAGCGCTCGGGAACCGTCGACCTCGCGTACGCGCAGAGCGCAGATTTCGTCGGCTTCTTGCTGAAGAAAGACGGACACGTGCGCCTCGGCGTCTTCGCCGCCCACGCGCGCAACGGCGTGCCGTTCGAAGAGAGCGTCCGCCGCACGTGGGCAATGTCTCTTCGCAGCGCCGAGCAGTCGTGGAAGGAAGACGTCGCCAACCGCCACTTGCTGCTGCCCTTCGTTCTGGGTGGCGGAGTGCTCTGGGGAGGCGCCTCGGTGCTGCTCGTGGTGGCGTTTATCCGCGCCCGCCGCAGAGGACGAAAGATCCTCGCGCGCTGGGCCGCAGAAGACGCCCGCGCAGACGCCCACGAGGCTGCTGCGCGCCAGCGAAGCGAGGGCGTGACGCACACCGACGACGTCGCGTCGACGAAGGGCGCCATCGTCGTGTACCTGCCGTACGCGCGCAAAAAAGCAGACGAGCTCCCCAACTGATCAGTCAGGGAGCTCGCTGTTCGAATCGCTGGGAGAGTGTCCGCCAACCGTCGCCACGTGCAGGCGACTGAGGGTCACTCGCTGACGCGGGGGGCGGTCGGCAAGAAGATGTTGAACGAGAAGTTCACCATCTGGTTCCAGCGGAAGGTGCGGTCGTTGTCGTCGAGCGAGAAGCGGCCACCGGCGCTGGGCAGCGCGCGGCCGTTCATGTCCGTCGGAGGGTTGCGACGCACGAGGTAGTCCGGCGAGCCCGCGCACGACGCGGTGCCCGAGGCTCCGCAGGTCTGAGCCTGCGTGTTCTCGTCGGTGCCCGAGGTGTTCCACGCGAAGGGAAACGCGCGGTACTCGACGGAGATCGAGAGAAAGCGGTTGATGAAGAAGTTGAAGCCAGCGCCGAACATGCCCGTGAAGGCCGGGCGCGTCGAGCGAGCCGTCTGGCTATCCAAAACCGGCTGCGACGTGATCGGAAGCAGCATGTCCGCTTCCGAAGGCTGCGCATCGAAGTTGCGGCGCTCTTCGACGAGCACCAACGCGGGCGCTGCGAAGATCGACACGTCTGCGTCGATGAACACGTTCTGAAACAGCGCGAACTTGCCGCGGAGCGGCGTGATCGACAGCTGCGGCAGCGCGAGGATCAAACCCATACGGCCGAGCTGCTGGGTGAACTTCGACTGGTCCGGCACGTTGTACGTGGGTCGGAACAGATTGGTCGCCGCGCCGCCCATGACGTCGGGCAGACCGCTGTAGCGCTGCGCAGCGTCGGCGAGCGGCGTCGGGATCTGGATCGCGGCGTAGCCAGCGTACAGACCGAGGCCGATCACGTCGTTGAAATGATACTGGAGGTTGATTCCAGGGATCATCGCGCGCTGAAAGTCATCCTGCAGCGTGATGCCGAAGGATGGGGAGATCATCACGCGTCCGGCGCGGTACTGCACGCAACGGCGACAGGACGCAGCGCCCGCGAGCGGCCCGCGGATCTGAATCTCCTGAGCCATCGCGGACGACGCAGCCATGGTCGCCCCGAGGAATGCAAACGCTCCGATCCAACGCTTCATGACCTTTGAGCCCTCTCGCGAGTACTGGTCCATCTTCGCCCTCATCGTCCCGTTGATCACTTCTGCAGGCGGAACGTGGGGTTGAACGGCAGGAGCATCGTGAGACCCACTTGAACCATCACGTTGTCCGTCAGCGCAGTCTGGCCGAGCCAGGTGTTCGCGTCGTAGCGCGACCCACAGGCGGGACCGCCGGGGTTGTTGCAGTTGGTCTCGCCCTGCATTGCCGGCGGGGCGTCGATCACACCAGGCGAGCCGATGCGAAGCGCTTCGAGGCGCTCGGGATAGATGTAGTTGCGAATCTCAGCGACGATGCCGATCCAGCGGTTCAAGAACACGCGGACGCCGAGGCCCGCGTTGAACATGATCGCGGTCTGCCAGTCGAAGCGACGCACTTCAGGATCCACGACGGCGATGGGGCGGGTGCGCGTCGCGCCGACGCCGGCCATCACGTAGAAGTCGTAGTGAAAGATGAAGCGGTTGAACATCAGGAACTTGCCGTACACCGGCACGTACGTGAAGTTCGCCTGCGCGAGCAGCTGGTACTCGTTGATGGGAACCACCAGGCCGATCGATCGCGCCGCACGAAGATCCACGTCCGAACGGCCGTTGAACGGCTGGTTGAACATGAAGTTCGCGCCCGCCGCGAGCACGTTGGTGATCCAGTAGTTGGCCGCCAGACCGATGCCCGTGTGCGACACGAACGGGTCGTTGAGCGAGATGCCAACGGTGGGCTGCAGCTCGAAGCGACGGTTGCGGAGCGCGTAGATCTGCTGCACCGCGAAGATGCGCTCGCTCATCGGACGAGTCGACGCGCGCACTTCGGGGCCGCCGACGCCGTCGAGGCCGCCCAGTCCGCCGCCAGAATCACCACCGGTGCCGCCCGCAGCGTCACCGCCCGTTCCGGTCGCACCCGTGTTTCCGGTCTGAGCCGCCGGGTCCGTCGTCCCAGTCTGGTTGGCTTCGTCAGCGGTGAAGGTCATCCCCCCGCTGTCACCACCAGACTGGTCTCCGGCTGGTTGCGTTTGCTGCTGAGTGGTGCGCCGCTGCGCAAACGCGGCCGTGGGCGCGCTCGCAACTGCGACAGTCAACAGTGCCTTGGCGATCGTTCGGAGACGCATCGTCGTGTCCGTCACTCCGGTTCCGGTCTAAGCTGTCGCGGCCAGTGTGGCAGCGATCGGGGTGATCGACTGTAACCCTATGAAAACTATAAGCTTTTTCGAAAGCAGCGGGACTATATCATGCAGCGGATTCTTGCGGCAACACCAAAACTTGCTGCAAATAGCGCTGTGATTTCACCGAAACTGCGGAAGTTCAGCCCGCAGCCTCGGTCTCGTCCGCGCTCGCCGCAGAGAACAACGCCTCGCTGAACTCTTCGGCGTCGAACTCCCGCAAATCATCGACTTTTTCGCCCACGCCCACGAAGCGCACCGGGATCTTGTGCTCCTCGCACACGGACAAGATGACTCCGCCCTTCGCAGTTCCGTCGAGCTTGGTCAGCACGATTCCGGTGACCGCCAGCGCGGTCTTGAACTCGTTGACCTGAACCACCGCGTTTTGGCCGGTCGTCGAGTCGAGCACCAACAAGATCTCGTGCGGAGCTCCCGGCAACGCCTTGTTCGCCGCGTCCCCGAGCTTGCGCAGCTCGTCCATCAGCGGCGTCTTGGTGTGCAATCGCCCCGCGGTGTCGGCGATGACCACATCGGCGCCCTCTTTGACCGCCTGCTGAACCGCGTCGTACACGACCGCGCTCGGCTTCGTGAGGTCTTTGCCCTTCACCGTGTGCACGCCCACGCGCTTGCCCCACAGCTCGAGCTGCGCCACAGCAGCCGCGCGAAACGTGTCGCCCGCCGCGAGGTAGACCTTCTTGCCCTGCTCTTTGTACCGCGCGGCCAGCTTGCCGATCGTCGTGGTCTTGCCCACGCCGTTGACGCCCACCACCAGGATGACCAGCGGTCCATCGCCCTTCTTCGACCCGAAAGCCGGGGCGGGCACGTCGATCACCTCGCGCGAGACGTCGCGCAGCGTCTGCCAGACGATCGCGTCGTTCGCGAGGTCCTTCTTGTCGAGCCGCTCTTTGAGCGTCGCGATCAGCTTGTCCGTCGTGTGCACGCCGACGTCACCCGTGAGCAAGACCTCTTCGATCTGCGTCACAAGCTCGGGATCGAGCTCTTTTTTGCCAGAGAAGATCCCGACGAGCTTCTGCACCCACGACGTGCGAGCGCTCTTCAGCCCCGTGCGCAGCGCCGCGACGTCCTTCTTGGCAGCTGCCTTCGCGTCGACCTTGGCGTCGACCTTCGCAGCTGGCCGCGCCGCGGGCGTCTCTGCTGGGGCGGCCTTCACCGGTTCAGCGACGGGCTCGACCGCTTCGACCTTGGCGGGCTCGCTCTTCGCGGGCTCAGCCTTCGGAGCGTCGACGCTCGGCTCGGCCTTCACGGGCTCCGCCTTCGGCTCGCTCTTGGGCTCCGCCTTGGTGGGCTCGGCCTTCGCAGGCTCAGCCTTTGGCTCGACCTTGGCGGGCTCGCTCTTGGCGGGCTCAGCCTTCGGCGCAGCCTTGGGCGCATCGACCTTCGGCCGTTCGACCGGCTCGGCCTGCTTGGGCTTCGCCTCGATCGGCGTCGCCTTCGGCGGCGGCAGCGCTTCGGGCTCTTCGCCCGCGAGCTCCGCGGGCTTTTGGCGGGATTTCAGAAAGAAAAACGCGATCGCGGCAAGGACGACCAGCGCGATGACACCGAGGACGACAGGGGACATCGGAGAGTCTCTCGTGCGACGACACACGGACGGAAATCGCCCGAATTGCGCGCCACGCTCGGACGATAGGTGAACTGATTTCCCCGCGTCAATGCTCCCTTTGCTTGGATGACCGGGCGAGGTCGCGGACGTGGTCAAACGTGCTTTCGCTCGGGTCGTCCGGGCCGTACGCCCCCTCTTCGACCGCCGCGAACACCGGCTTGTGCGCCGCAGTCGCCTGCTCCGAGGCTTCGCGCAGCGTGGGAGGCGCCTTCGGCCCGCTGGTCGCGTCCATCAGCGCGCGACCCACGCCGTACACCGCCTCGCGCCACTGCGACAGCGCGACGCGAAGCCGCAGCGCCCCGGACCGCCGAACGACCACCGAGACGTCTCGCGACGCGTATCCCGCCGCGCGCACGGTGATCGACAGCTTCGCGCCGACCGACACCGGGTGAGGCTTTGCCGAATCGATCACAACATCGCCGACAAGCACCTCGAAGTCGGCCACGGGCTCACCAGAGCTTCGATCCTCGACGATGACGGTCAACACCGAGCCCTCGTCGCTGGTCGCGCTCTCTTCGAGCACGACGCCCTCGTCCAAGGTCTGCGCGTCGGTGGCAACGGGCTTGTTCGATCGCGCGCGGGCCAGCAAAAACACCAGCGCGCCGATCGCGAGCGGCGCGAGCGCGAAGCGCCAGGACACCGGCGGCAACGCCGGGGGCGCGAGGTAGAACTCCGCGCTCTCGGAGCCAGACAGCCACGGCGTCGTCGGCACGAACACGATCCGCGCGCGCGCTCCCGGCAGCTGCGAGCGCGGAGGAATCGTGAGCTCGAACGCGCCCGATCCGTCCGTGAGCGCCGCGGTGACGAGCGTCTGGTTCGACTCGACCCGCACCGTGGCGCCCGCGACGCCGCCGCCGCGCCACGCGACCGCGCCGCGCACATGCAGCTGGCCCGTGCGCTCGTCGCGCGCCGGCGTCGCGACGACGGAGGTGAGCGCGCGTACGACGATTCGACGCTCGTTGGACCACAGCTCCGAGCCGCGCAGCTGCGCCGCCGCGCGCAGCGTCCGAACGCCGGGCGTCGAGAATCGACTGGGATCGACGCGGATCGCCGCGCGGCCCGTCGCGTCCGCGGACGCCGTTCCGAGCGGCTCGTCGTCCATGTAGAAGCGCACGGGCCAGCCGACAGGGCTCGCGAGCGCGACGCGACCGATCTCGACGCTGGCCACGAGCTCGAGCGCTGAGCGCGCCTCCACGTCGACCGCAGTCGGCGCGGACTGCAGCACCACAGTGACGAATGGAGCGTCGAGGTCGACCGAGAGCTCGCTCGACGACGGCGCGTGCGTCGCATCTCCCGCGAACTGCGCCCGCACCTGAAGAACGCGGTCGTCTCGCTCCACAGCGACGTCCGCCGCCGCGCGGCCCGCGATGTCCGTCGTCACCGCGCGCTGCGCGTTGGTGCTCGAGCGTCGAACGTCGAGCCGCACCTGCCCCGCCACGGGGGCGCCTTGATCATCGCGCAGCACCACCGAGAAGGTCACGCCGGAGCGGTCGGCGCGCACCGAGGGCGCGACCCGCAGCTCGGTTGGCGCCAGCACTCGAAGCGTGAAGGCCGCGGCGTCGGACGCACACAACACGACCACGCACCACGCGAACAACGCTCGTCGCACCCGGCCGAGCGTGACAAAGCGCGGCGCAGACTGCAACTGAGTGCATTCTCTGATCGCGTCGTCGTCTATACTCCGCCCCGATGGTTCGACGCCTCTTCTCCATGCGCGCGCTGCGCGTGGTCGTCGCCTTCCTCGTGTGCGGAGCGCTCTCTGCACACGGGTCGCCCGCACACGCGCAGAGCGCGCGCGCGAGCTTCCTCTTGCAGATGCTTCGCAGCAACCCCGAGGCGCGCGTCCGCACCAACGCGGCGCTGCGCTTGGGCGAGCTGCGAGAGACCGCGACGGTCGCGCCGCTGCTCACTGTGCTCAACGCCGAGCGCGACGCCACCGTGCAGGCGACGATCATCGCCACCCTCGCCTCGATCGGCGACGCGACCGCGCTGCCGGCCGTGCAAGCGCTCACGCGCTCGTCTTCGCGCGACGTCGCCGCGCAGGCCCGCCGCGCGGTCACGCTGCTCGAAGCGGCCGCGCGGCGGCAGCCGACCAACACAACAGGCACCGCGACGCCGACGCCCACCTCCACGGCGACGCCCGTCGTGCTGATCGCCGCTGGACGGGTCAACCTGCAGAGCGGCGTCACGGCGACGCTGCAGCCCACCGTTCAGCGCGCGCTCGAGTCCGCCCTCGACGCGCGCGGCGAAGTCGTGCGTCACACTGGCACGAGCTCGCAGGCGACGAGCACGATGCGGACGCGACGCCTGCGCGGCGCGCACCAGTTCGACGTGAACGTGCAATCCGTCACGCAGCAAGCGACCGGCGTACGCGTGGCCGTGTCGATCGTCGTGTCGACGTACCCCGGCCGCGCGTACGAGTTCGACGCGTCCTCGACGGTGACGGTCTCGGGTGGCGCAGACCCGCGTCAGGGCGCGATTTCGACGGCGATGAACTCAGCAGTCAACCGCGCGCTCACCCAGGTGCTCTCGACGCTGCGCTAGCGGCGCGAGCGAACGCAGATGACAGAACGCAGCTTTTTCACCGGAAATCGTCGTTCTCCACCGAGAATCACTCGCGCAGGCTACACTCTCTTTCGTTGAGGTCGTCATGACGAGTTCGTCCGCAGACAGCACCGCCGCCCACGCCGGCCAAGGCGCCCCGCCGAAGCGATTGCTGCGCAACTACCTGCTGAACCCGCGGTTTCAGCTGAAGTACACCGCGATGATCTGCGGCGTGGCGCTGGTGCTCACGACGGGCCTCAGCGCCGTCGTGTTTCGCAACGCGAACGCCGCGCGCATCCAAGCCAACGCCGCGGTCTCGCAGGCCGAGCGCGCGTTTCGCGAGTCCAAGACGAGCGCCGAGGTGCTGCACACCAACGCGATGATGAACGCCGCGGACAACCCCGAGCTCATCGCACAGATCAACCGCGACCTGCACCGCGCCGAGTCCGAGCTCACGACCAAGCTCGCCGAAGCGCGGCACTCGCGCGAAGAGATCGAGCTCAACTACTCGCGCACGCGGCTGACGCTGGTGCTCGGCGGCGCGCTGCTCGTGCTGCTCTTGGGGCTGAGCGGCATCGTGATCACTCACAAGGTCGTCGGGCCGATCTTCAAGCTCAAGCGGCTGCTGCGCACCGTGGGTTCGGGCAAGCTCGACATTCACGAGCGGCTGCGAAAGGGCGACGAGCTCGAGGACTTGTTCGACGCGTTCTTGTCGATGGTCAACGCCCTGAAGCGCTCGCAGTCCGAAGAGATCGCGCAGCTCGAAGCGGCGATCGCCGACGCGAAGTCCGCTGGAGCGCCGAGCTCATCGATCGAGAAGCTCGAAGCGCTGCGAGACCGCATGCGCGCCGTGCTCGGCACCTCGCCGACCCCTTAACAGCCCCCGCGCCGGGTCGATCAGCGCCGAACGCGCCCGTCGCTGTCGAGCGCCCACGGCCCGGTCGGGACGCCCCGCAGCGCGCTCGCGAACTTCTCGCGCTGCTCTGCAGCGACGGCCCACTTCGTCTCGACGTATCCGTCGACCACGGTCGAGCGGATGCGGGCAGAGTCGTCCTCGATGAAGAGCTTCGCGAGCGCGGCGCTGGCCACGGCCTCGTCGCCTTGGTGAAACAGCGTGCGCACCGCTTGAAACCGCACGTCTTCGGTGAAGTCTGCGAGGAAGGGCAGCACCGCGGTCGGCACGCGCCCGTCCTTCTCTTCTTCGAGCTCGGCGATGATCTGCGCCTTGCGATCGGCGTTGCGCGCGTAGCCGGTGTCGAAGCCCGAGAGCAGATCGAGCAGCTCGCTCACGAGGCGCTCGCGATCGACGATCTTGCGCAGCATTTTGACGGGCCAGTTGAGGCTCTCGGCCGTGCGCAGGTACTCGCAGATCGGCTCGACGGCGTTGTCGGGCGAGGCGACCACAGAGTCGAGGATGTACTGCTTCTCTTCGCGATCGGTGATCGACGGATCGACGGTGAAGTTGAAGCGAGGCAGCACCGAGCGCCACGAGTCCTCCGTCGCCGTGCGGCACAGAAACTCGATCGACGCGAAGCGATCGGGGCTCATCGCGCGCTTGTCGAGCACGCGCTCGGCGTGCTTCGCGAGCGTCTTGTCATCAGCGGCAGCGGACTTCGTGCCGCTCTTGGATTTGAAGAAATCGAACAAGCCCATCAGGGTGATCCTCGCATGGTCCGTGGCACTACCACGGGGCAGGTCGCGCTATTCCGCGAGTCGGCCGCGACGTCAAGCGATCGATCGCGCCGCGCGCGCAAAGCGCGTGGATTTGTCCCCCGTTTCAACGAATCCCCTCCGGTCGGCCGGACGACGCTACTCTTGCGGGCCGCGGCCGGGAGGCGGACGGGACACGCGGCCCGACTCGTCGCTCTCTTCTTCGCCGGTGAGCGTCTGCACGAGCTGGTTGATGCGGTACACGATCCCGCCGAGCTCGGCGTGCTGCAGCTCGATGCGGTGCGCCTGGTCGCCGTTGATGATCTTGAGCAAGCCCTCTTCGATGACCTCGATGGGCTGGAGCATCGAGTTGCTCACCAGGACGTTGAGCACGACCATGATGACCAGCGCGAGGAGGCCCAGGTACAGGATCGGAAGGACGATTCCGAGGGCGGGCGCCTGCGCGGCCGTCACGTCGGCCAGGACGATGAAGCCCGGTCGAACGGCGCCTGCGCGGGTCGGGCGATGCAGACCGGGGACGGCGCGGCCGGCGATGCGGTATCGGCGGCCCGAGATCTCGAGCTCGCGCACGGGGAGCGATCCGTCGGTGTTGAGCGTCGCGCCGATGTTGTTGGCCGACGCCCACGCGAGGATCGCGCTCTTTTCGGTCTGTGTTCCGAACGAGAGGCTCTGGACCGCGAAGCGATCGCCCTCGCGAACGATGTAGCCGACGTCGGCGCCGAGCCGCGTCTTGTCCTGCGTCGCGAGGCTGTCGGCGAGCTCGTAGCCGACGACGATGACCCCAGCGACCCGGCCTTCGCGCGAGATCGGCGCGAACACCATGTCGAACCAACGCGTCCCGTCGTAGCGGATGTAGTCGTGCACGGGCTGGCCCGTGGTCAACGCCTGCGCGACCGCTTCGAACTCGTTCTTCAAGTCGCGGCCGACCTCTTGCCGCTGATCGATGTTGCGCGCGAGGACCTTGCCCTGGTCATCGGTGATCGCCACCACGTCTGCGGGCCGCGGGCGATCTTGCGGATAGCTCTCGCCCACCGAGCGGCCGACGCGCTGCGCGAACTCGAACGCCGCGAGGCTCCGCGCCGTAGTGTTCGTGGCTTCGAACACGTTGCGGCCGAGCTCGGAGTTGGCCTGCGCCGTGACGAGCCCCTGGTAGCGGTCGCCTTGCGCCGTGCGAAGCGCGTCGAACAGGACGACGCTTCGCTCGACCATCGGGCTGATGTCACGCGAGAGCGCCTCGGTCACTGAACCGCGCACCCAGAAGAGCGCAACGATCGTTGCGAACAAGAGCGCGAGGACGTTTCCGCCAATCAATTTCCAACGCATCGGTTTGCTCCGTGCAGCGGCCGCGCTCCCTTTGACTGATGTGGGAACCGGCTCGCGCGTACTCTCGCCCCCTTCGTTCGCGCCGGAGTGCCTCCTCAGCCCCTTGGCGCGAACACACAGCGGCGCTAGTCAAAAGTGAGGTAACACCCTGCGAAACACGCGGTCAAGACGCTCTTTCGCGTGCACACTCGGCCAGAGGTTCTCTTGCAGCCCGACGCACACACGCCCAGCTCGATCGCGCTCGCCTTCGATCCCCGTGGAGAATCGCACGTGGCGCCAGGGTTTCACCCAGAGCGGCCCGAGCGCCTCGCCGCCGCGCGGCGGGGCGTGCTCGACGCGGCGCCTACAGCGACGGCCGTCGCGCTTCGTGAACCCACACTCGACGAGCTGCTCCGCGTCCACGCCGCGCAGCACATCGAGCGGCTCGAGAGGTCACTCGAGCGCGGACAAGGCTTCATCGACGGCGATACGTTCTTTTCGCCCGGCTCGCGAGCGGCCGCGTGGGGCGCGGCAGGCGCGGCGATTTCTGCGATCGACGCGCTCGTCGACGGCCACGCGCAGCGAGCGGTCTTGCTCGCCCGTCCGCCGGGGCATCACGCCACGCGCGACCGAGCGATGGGGTTTTGTTTGCTCAACAACGCAGCGATTGCTGCCGCGCACGCTCGCGCCCGCGGACTCGCCCGCGTCGCCATCGTCGACTGGGACGTCCACCACGGCAACGGGACGCAGGACATCTTCGACCGCGACCCCACCGTGCTCTTCACGTCGCTTCACCAGTGGCCGCTGTATCCAGGCACTGGGCGCGCCGACGAGGTCGGCCACGACGACGGACGCGGCTCGGTTCTCAACGTCCCGTTGCCGGCGGACTCGAACGGCGCGACCTACGCGGCGGCGTTCGAGCGAATCGTGCTGCCGATCGTCGAAGACTTCGCCCCCGAGCTCATCGTGATCAGCGCGGGCTTCGACGCGCACGAGCGCGATCCGCTGTCATCGATGCGCCTCGCCTCTGCGGACTATCGCTGGATGGCCGCGCAGCTCGCGCGCGTCGCGGACAAGCTGGGCCACGGACGCGTCCTGCTCGCGCTCGAAGGAGGCTACGACCTGCGCGCGATCGAGCAGAGCATCGCCGAGAGCGTTCGCGGCCTGCAGAGCCCCGCGGACGCGCGACACCCGCAAGGTGAGCTCGCGCGCGACAGCGCGGACGCGCTGCGGGTCGTGACGAAGGTCCAGCGGGAGCTCTGGCCGGTTCTGCGCTAGCGAGCCGTCCGCGCACGCTCGACGCGGATGCGCTCGGTTCGCCCCGAGCCAGCCTCCACGAACCACGCGATCACCGCCCCAGTGAGCAGCCCGACGCCGGCGCTCACGACCACGGTCGAGATGGTGTTCATCGAGTCGCGCGCGCAGGTGAGCCTGTCGACGGAGTCGCACACCGTTCGAGTCACGTTCATGACGTTGAGCGGGGGAGCATTGCGGCAACCAGTCGTCACCTCACTGTCGCAGCGCGCGTTGTTCGCAGCCACGAAGCCGAGGACCGCGCCGGTGATGATCGCGGCGGTGCCTGTTCCGCCGAGGACGAAGCTCGCGATGTGGGGCGCGGGCTGCGTGCGAAACAGCGTCGCTTCGGTGAGCGCGACCTCGGCGCGGCCAGTCTCGCCGCTGCGCGCGCGCACCACGCCCTCCCACCGTTGGTAGCCCTCGCGCTCGACCCGCACGCGGTGCGAGCCCGGCGTGAGCTGCAGCCCTGGAGCGAGCGGAGAGGCGCCGACGTCACGGTCGTCGACGAACACCCGCGCCCCGGGTTGATCGACGATGATCGTCAAGAGAGCGCGCGCGTCCTGCTGTCGCGCCGCCTCTCGCCGACGCCGCGCGAGGTCTCGAAGCTGCACGATCCGCTGCTCGATTTCTGCACGATCCGGCGCGTTGACCTTGTCTCGGATGTAGCGCTCGTACGCGGTGGCTGCCTCGTCGTACTCGTTGAGCAGCTCGTGCGAACGACCGATGTTGTAGTGCAGGTCCGCAGAGGGCGCGGCGCGGTTGGCGAGATCGAAATAGCGAATGGCCTGGCGGTAGTCTTGCCGACCGAAGCGCGCCAACGCGCAGCGCAGAAACTGCTGCGAAACTTCAGCCGATGTGGTGTTCGCGCTCGTCGTGCCGGTCGTGCCGGTCGCGCTGGTCGCGCCGGTCGCGCTGGTCGCGTTGGTCGCGCTGGTCGCGGCGGCGCTCGGACCGCCCTCGCCCGGAAGCGTTGGCAGGTTCGCGCAAGGATCGGGCGCTGATTGCGCGGCGGCCGTCGAGCTCGCGACGACGATGGAAGCGACGAGGGAGAAACGAAAGGGCAAGGACATCACCAGCCCCGAGTGTATGCGGAACCATCGCTCCCCCGCGAGTCCGCAACAACACTGAGTCGGACTGGACTACTGCGAGGCGCCGACGACGCCGCGCTGTCCCTGAGGCGTCTCTTTGTCGCGGCTGAGCACAAAGATCACGCCGCTCAACAGCAGCGCCACTCCAAAACCAATCAGCAGCTTCTTCGCGTTGGGGGTCATAGCTGACGTTTTCTCCTTAGGCGCCGCGCTCGCACTCAACAGTCAGGTGCGACGAACGACGACGGCACGAGCGTAGAGAAACTGACTTCGAGTCGTCAACGGCGAACCGAGGCGTCCGCCGCATTGAAACCGTCGAGCGCGCCAGCATCGGTCGCGGCCGTGACGCGGTCGCGTCGCAGTCGGTTGGCGAGCGATCGCGCCCACACCACGCTCAGCCCGAACCCGAAGCCCGCGCGCAGGGCTGGCTCGCGATCGAGCGTCGAGCGCAGCGGAAATCCCACGCGAGAGACCTCGTCCCTCACCGTCGCACACACGGCTACGCGCTCTGCGTCGAGCGTCGATGCGGTCCACAACAGCTCGTGGCCGCGCTCGTCGCCGTCGACGCCGAGCCAGCGCGCAGCGTACGACTGCGCGTCGCGTTCGGTCGTGAGCAGCCGCGTCCCGCTCGAGCGACCGACGCCCGCCTCGAGATCAGCGGTGAACCGCACGCCTTCGGCGCTGCGCGGCGCGACGCGGAGGTTTCTCAGCGAGCGCCACACCGTCGGGTATCGAGCGGGATCGTCGAGCCACGCGGCGACGGACGAAGGCGCGCCGGGCGCGGCGACGCAGCTCGAGGCCTGCACGAGCGAGCCGTCGGGCCGCAAGGTGATCGCTCCCACGACGCCGCGCGGAGAGACCAGCTGTCGCGCGTGCTCGGGCAGCGCGAGCAGCGGCGCTTGCGCGGTGGACGCGGCGGGCAGCGAGCGTCGCAGCCGACGCGCGAGCGAGAGCGACAGCAAGAGCGCGACGGCGCTGGTCATCATCGATACCGCCGCAGGCGAGCGCGAGGCGATCTGTCGAAAGAGCCAGTGGCCTCGGCTCGGGTCACCCCAACACGAGCAGCTGATCAGCGTCGAGCCGTCGGGCTCTTCGAACAGGTCCCAGCGCGCGCCGCCGGGACCGAGGTCCGAGCGGATGATGGCGACGTCGATGCGGCGTTGGTTCACGACGCGGAGCGAGGCGTGCGTCTGGATGTCGAAGATCGAAGCGACGGCCCGAAAGCGAAAACCAATCATCGAGCCGCTGCGGCTGTCGATGGCGGTGTCGCGAAGCACGGCCATGAAGTCGCCGTAGCGATCGGGGGCTGCGATCACCGCGCGCACCTCGTTGATCGAGGCAGGCACCCGGCAGAGGACGGTGACCTTCGCCGACGCTCCCGCGTCGATGTCGTCGACGAGGACCACGGCGCCTGCTGTCGCGAGGGCTCGCAGTTGTGCGCGCACTGACGCCTCTGGCGGGCCGAGCGGCGGGGCTGCGAGCGCTTGCGGCAGCGCGCGAAAGGCTGCCAGAGAGGCGCCTGCGCCGCCGGCGACGAACAACGAGCGGCGGGCGAACTTGACGGATGATGGCGACTGCACGGACAACCTCGCGGAGACCCTCATGCTGACCGATCGAGTGAAGAACGTCACGGACAAGGCCACGATGTTCGCGCGGGTCGTCGCGCGGACTGGGATCTGGCAGGACATCAACGCGAAGGGGCTGCTCGGCGCGGTTCGTACGCTCGCGCTCGGCGGGAGCGGACCGTCGGCGATCTTTCGAATTCACGGGCGCAACGCGCCGCACAAGATCGCGTTCGAGTTTCGCGGTCGCGCGTGGACGTACGGGGGGATCGATCGTCGGATCGATCGCCTCGCCGCGGGCGTGCGCGCGAAGGGCATCGGGCGCGGCGACAGGGTGCTGGCGATCCTGAAGAACAGCCCCGAAGTGTTCGTGGTGAACTCTGCGATGTCGCGCATGGGGGCCGGCGCGGTGAGCGGCTCGTGGCGATCGACGCCGCGCGAGCTCGAGTACCTGCTGCGGCACTCTGGGGCGAAGGCCGTGTTCTTCGAAGCCGAGCTCGCCGAGTCGATCGAGGCGCTCTGCGCGCTCGCCGAGCTGCCGAAGGATCGAGCGTTCTCGGTCAACGGCGAGGTCGATGGGTTCGCGTCGCTCGACTCGATCCTGCGCGAGCCCCCCGAGACCGAAGGCGCCGTGCAAGAAGGCACGGTGATCATCTACACCTCGGGCACCACAGGAAAGCCCAAGGGCGCGGTGCGCAAGTTCGCCACGGGGCAGATCGAGGGGTTCTTCTCGTTCATCCACGAGACGCCGATGCGCGCGAACGACCGGCACCTCGTCGTGTGTCCCATGTATCACTCGACGGGCCTCGGCTTCGCGGGGATGGCGCTGATGCTCGGCGGGACGTGCGTGATCGAGCGCGATTTCGAGCCCGAGAAGTTTCTCTCGATCATTGAGCGAGAGCGGATCACCACGGCGGCGATCGTCCCCACGATGCTGCATCGGTTGATGGCCCTGCCCGACGAGGCGTTTCGCAAGACCGACCTGCGTGGGCTGCGCGCGGTGTTCTGCGGCGGCGCGCAGCTGCCGGGAGCGCTGGGCACGCGCGCGCTCGATCGATTGGGGGACGTGCTCTACAACTTCTACGGAGCGACGGAGACGGGGCTCGTGACCGTCGCTGGGCCGCAGGAGCTCCGGCGATCACCGGGGACCATTGGACACAGCGTTCCGGGCACGGAGATCGTGCTGCTCGACGAAGGGGGAAAGCCCGTCCCGCGCGGATCCGTGGGCGAGCTGTATGCGCGCAACGCGATGCTCGTCGCTGGCTACCACGCTGACGACGACGCGACGCAGTCGAGCATGCGCGACGGGTTCTTCTCGGTCGGAGACCTCGCGACGCTCGACGAGCACGGCTGCTTCCACATCGTCGGACGCAAGCGCGACATGGTGATCTCCGGCGGCGTCAACGTGTACCCCGTCGAGGTCGAAGAGTGCATCGCCGCGCACGAGGCGGTCGCGCAGGCCGCGGTCATCGGCGTCGAAGACAGCGAGTGGGGCGAGCGGCTGCGCGCGTTCGTCGTGCTGCGAAGCGGCGTTCACGTGAACGCCGGCGAGCTCAAGGCGTTTGTGCGCGAGCGGCTCTCGGGCCCGAAGGTCCCGCGCGAGTGGGTGTTTCTCGAGCACCTGCCCTCGAACCCCACGGGCAAGGTGCTCAAGCGCGAGCTGCGCGACTGGGCCGGCGACGTCGAGCGCTGCTGAGCCGCTCAGGCGTCGAGCTTGTCCACGCGACGCTGGTGCCGACCGCCCTCGTACGCGGTGGCGTCGAACGCGCGGATCATCGCTTCGGCCAGCGCCGGGCCGCTCAATCGCGCGCCCATGCACAGCACGTTGGCGTCGTTGTGCTGCCGCGAGAGGGACGCGCTCAGCGGCTCTGAGCAGAGCGCCGCGCGCACGCCCTTGTGCCGGTTCGCGGCGATGCTGACGCCGATGCCCGAGCCGCAGATCAGCACGCCCCGGTCCGCCTCGCCGCTGGCGACCTTGGCCGCGAGCGCGTGGGCAAAATCAGGGTAGTCGACGCTGTCTGTACTGTTGGTCCCGAGGTCGATGACCTCGTGTCCGAGCGCGCGAATCGCTTCGAGCGCGACGGACTTGAGGGGGAGTCCTGCGTGGTCGTTGGCGATCGCCCAGCGAGCCATCACACCCTCCGCACGATCACGGAGGTGTTGACCCCGCCGAAGCCGAACGCGTTGCTCATCGCGACGTCGATCTTCTTCGAGCGCCCCACGTTGGGCACGAAGTCGAGGTCGCAGCCCTCGTCGGGATTCTCGAGGTTGATGGTGGGCGGAATCTCTCCGCGCTGCACGGCGAGGCACGCGATCGCGGCCTCGACCGATCCAGCGGCGCCGAGCAAATGGCCCATCATCGACTTGGTCGAGCTCACCATGAGCGAGTCCGCGCTGCTGCCGAACACCTGACGGATGCCCTTGGCCTCTTGGACGTCGCCCGCGGGGGTGCTCGTCGCGTGGGCGTTGAGGTAGCCGATCGCGCTCGGGTCGAGCTGCGCGTCGCGAAACGCCGCGCGCATCGCGCGCTGCGCTCCCTCGCTGGCCGCGGGGGGATTGGTGATGTGGTACGCGTCGTCGCTGGCTCCATAGCCGATGAGCTCGGCGTAGACCTTCGCGCCGCGCGCCTTGGCGCGCTCGTACTCTTCGAGCACGAGGACGCCAGAGCCCTCGCCCATGACGAATCCGTCCCGCGATTTGTCCCACGGGCGGCTCGCGCGCTGCGGATCGTCGTTGCGGGTCGAGAGGGCCTTGAGCGCGTTGAAGCCAGAGATGCCGAGCATCGTGACGGCGGCCTCTGCGCCGCCCGCGAGGATCACGTCCGCGTCGCCGCGGCGGATCGCGTGCATCGACTCGCCGATCGCGTGCGCGCCCGACGAGCAAGCGCTCGTGGTGCAGTAGTTTGGACCGCGCAAACCCAGGCGAATCGCGAGCTGGCCGGCGGCCATGTTCGCGATCGTGCCGGGGATGAAATACGGCGAGACGCGGTGCGGGCCCTTCTCGTAGAGGACCTTGGTGTTGTTCTCGATGAAGTCGATGCCGCCGAGGCCAACACCGATGATGCAGCCGATGCGGTCGCGCGCGGCGTCGTCGAGCACGCCGAGACCCGCGTCGTTGTACGCGAGCACGCCGGCGCCGACCGCGACCTGCGCGAAGCGGCCCATCTCTTTGACCTTCTTGGCCTCCATATAGGCCTTCGGGTCGAAGCCCTTGACCTCACCGGCGAACTTCGTCTCGAACTTCTCGGTGTCGAAGAGCGTGATCGGACCGATGCCCGAGCGCCCTTCCATCAGGTTCTTCCAGCACTCATCGATGCCTGTACCCACGGGGGTGATCAGGCCGAGCCCGGTGACGACGACGCGACGCATGGCAGCGGTCTTTTTCGAGATAGAGGTTCAGCGGCGCGCGGTGCGCGCCTGGATGTAGTCGATCGCGTCCTGAACCGCGCGGATCTTCTCGGTGTCTTCGTCGGGAATGTCGATCTCGAACGCCTCTTCGAACGCCAAGACCAGCTCGACGATCGCGAGCGAATCCGCGCCGAGGTCGTTGATGAACGACGACTCCGACTTCACGTCCTCGAGCGCCACCGAGAGGCTCTTCGCAATGACCTCTCTCACCCTCTGCGCGATATCCATCCAGCTCACTCCTCAGCAGTCGTTGCGTGGGCCGGCAGCGATTCATCTCTGCCGACCTTCAATGGGCGGGGTGCGTACACCCCGGATGAGTCACACGTAAAGTCCCCCATTGACGCGGAGGACCGTTCCCGTGACGAAGGCGGCCTCTTCGGAGGCCAGGTACGCGACGGCGGCCGCGACTTCTTCGGGCTTTCCGAGGCGAGCGATCGGCGTCGCCTCGATGAACTTCTTCTTCACTTCGTCGGGAAGACCCGCGGTCATGTCCGTCTCGATGAAGCCCGGCGTCACCACGTTGGCCGTGATGTTGCGCGATCCGTACTCGCGCGCGATCGACTTCGAGAGCGCGATCAGCCCGCCTTTGGCAGCAGCGTACGCGGCCTGTCCAGCGTTGCCCATCTCGCCGACGATCGACCCCATGAAGATCAAGCGGCCCCACTTCTGGCGCATCATCAAGCGCACAGCGGCGCGCGCCAAAAACGTCGGACCCTGCAAATCCACAGACAGAACGTGCGCGAGGTCCTCGTCCTTCATGCGCAGCAAGAGCCCGTCGCGCGTGACGCCAGCGTTGGCCACGGCGATGTGCAGACCCTTCTTGCGCGCCGCGAGGTCGTCGACGGCCTTCGTGATCGCTTCGGAGCTCGCCGCGTCGAAAGGCAGGAGCTCTCCGTCCGATCCCGCCGCGCGCACGAGCGCGAGCGTCTCGTTGGCGGCGGCCTCGTTGCTCTGAAAGTTGATCGCGACGTACGCGCCCTGCTTCGCGAGGGCGACGCACGTGGCGCGGCCGATCCCGCGAGATCCACCGGTGACGAGGGCGACGCGTCCGTTCAGTTCGAACATGGGCGGCGCGTTGATACCCCCTTCGCACCCCGTTGAAAAGCGCCGCGAACGCGACGCACCCGCGAAGCGCACGTTACGCACGCGCGCCGCCTCGCGGTCACGCAGCGGTCACGCGCCGAGCGCAGCGACCGTGGCGTCCAAGCTCGCGGCGTCGAACACGTTGTGAATCACCGCAGGCTTGTGCACGCGCTTGATGAGCCCCGCGAGCACTCGGCCAGGGCCGATCTCGACGAACGTCGTGACGCCGCCGTCGATCATCGCGCGGATCGACTGCTCCCAGCGCACAGCGCCCGCGACCTGCTGCACGAGCAGCTCTTTGGCCCGCTCGGCGCTGTCGTTGGGCGCTGCGTCGAAGTTGGCGACGACGGGGACCTTCGGCGCGCGCACGTCGATCGTCGCGAGCGCGTCTCGAACACGGTCCGCCGCGGGCTGCATGAGCGCGCAATGAAACGGCGCGCTGACCTTCAGCGGGATCGCCCTGCCCTTCGCCTCTGCCACCAGCTCGGACGCGCGCGCGACGGCCTCGGCGTGACCGGCGATCACGATCTGGCCCGGGGCGTTGAAGTTCGCAGGCGAGACGACCTTGCCTGGCAGCGACTCGACCGCGCGCGCGCACGCGGCGGCGACGGCGTCGGGCTCGAGCCCCATAACGGCGGCCATCGCGCCGACGCCGACGGGCACGGCCTCTTGCATCGCGCGTCCTCGCAGCCGGACGAGTCGCACGGTGTCTTCGAAGTCGATCGCGTCCGCGGCGACGAGCGCGGAGTATTCACCCAACGAGTGTCCGGCGACGAGGGTCGGGACGAGCGCTGGCAGCCGCTCGCGAAGCGCGGCGAGCGCGGCGACGCTCACCGTGAGGATCGCGGGCTGCGTGTTCTCGGTGAGCGTGAGGGACTCCGCTGGGCCGTCGAAGCACAGCGTCGAGAGGGGCACAGCGTCCCCTGCGAGGGCGCGGTCGGCGCGGTTGAACACTGCGCGAGCGGCCGGTGAACGCTCTGCGAGCGACCGACCCATTCCGACTTCTTGCGACCCCTGTCCGGGAAACACAAACGCAACGGTCATCGCTTCGCTCCACACTTGGATGAAGAACGTCTTCGACAGAACAGCGGTCCAGTCGCACGACCGAGAGAGCGATGAGCCCTCATCGTGGTCGATGCGCTGGACGGGCGGCGCGCGGAGCAAGCTCCGCGGCGCGCTGGGCTTCAGCCCTGAGCGGGGGCTTCGGGAGCGGCCTTCTCGACGACCGAGACGCCATCGTAGAAGCCGCACGCCGGGCACACGCGGTGCGGGCGCATGGTCTCACCACAATTCGAGCAACGCGTCAGGCTCGGGGCCGTGACCTTGTCATGATTCGCACGACGTGAATCGCGCTTCGAGCGCGAAGTCCTTCGCTTCGGAACAGCCACTTTATCACTCCTTCTTGGTCTTGAACTTCTCGAGCGCGGCCCATCGCGGGTCGCGTCGATTGATCTCTACGTCGCCCGCGCTGGGAGCTTCGCAGCTCTCGTGCGTGGGGTGCGCCGGCAGCTCGACGATGATCTGCTCGCGCACCCACGCGCCGAGCTCGATCTTGTCTTCGCGGTAGACGTCTTTGTCGAGCTCGTCTGCGGTCAGCTCGCGCTCTTCGCCGTGCTTGAGCGCGCGGGCGTTGGCGGCGGGCTCGAGCAGCAGCGCGGTCGTGCACGAGACCTCGAGTTCGAGGGCTTCGAGGCAACGAACGCACGTCCCGCGGACCTTGGCGGCGCCTCGGATGTTGAGCACGACGTCGTCGCCGCTCTTGTCGAGGCGGATGCGCAGCGCGCCTGCGGGATCGGAGGCAGGCTCGAGCCCGGTGCCCACGAGCACTTCACGCAGCCACGCCGCGTCGATCGTGGGCTCGAGGTCGAGTCCGCTCTCTGGCAGGTCGCGAAGGTGAATCGTGGGGAGCGTCATGGTCCGAGGGTTCGTCGTTCGAGCGGCGGTTTGCTAGCAGATCCTCTGTGGTACCAGAGGGTGTGCGCTGCGACGGCCGGTTCGAGGGCGCGCGAAACTAGAGGGAGCGACGGGGGGTGTCAAGCCGCGCCGCACCAGAAGGCCCACGGACGCAGCGCGGGGCGCGCGCGATGTGCGCGTCGATGGCGTGGGATTTTGCGCGGCGTGCGTTCGTTGCGAGACAGCGCGGCGGGATGGCCTACACTCTCGGATCGCAATGACCATCGATGCCGGAACGCAGTGGGTGGCCATCGTTTCGGTGGCCGTCGTGCTGTCGATCGCGCTTCGGCTGCTCTCGGGGTGGATCGAGCGGCGCGAGCGCGAACGGACCCGCGCGGCGCTGGCGATGAGCAAGAGGGCGAGCGCGAAGCAAGAGGCCCAGTCGGAGACGTGATGGACAAGCTGATCGCATACTTCGCGAACCACCCCGAGGGCATCCGCGCGGCGCTCGCGCTGGACTCGGACGGGCTTCGCGCCCCGGACGCCGGGCGAATCTACGGGTGGAACCTCGTCGCCTCGTTTCGTGGAGAGCCCCTCGTGCGCTCGCGTCCCAACGAGCCGCGCGAGCTCACAGACGTGCGCGAAGTCTTCGACGGCGTGCGCACGGACAGCGCGTTGATCGCCCTTCGCGAGGGCTCTCGCAGCGCAGACAGCCTCGACGAAGGAGGCCCCTTTCGCTTCGGCTGGTGGAGCTGCGTCGTGGTGGGCGCGCAGGGGCGCGGCGCCGCGGTTCGCGCTGGCATCCTCGGGCGATCGTCGGAGTTTCTCGCGCGGCTCTCCGGTCCGCGCAGCGTCGGGCACGGGGTGTTCGCGCTGTTTCTCTCGCGGGTGCACGCGCTGATCGGGCTCGATGATTCTCAGGTCGATCGCGCGGTGCTCGACAAGGCGCTCAGCGAGACGCACCGCGCGTGGACGGACGAGTGCGAAGCCGCAGGCGAAGCGCCAGGATCGCTGGTGATCGGCGTCTCGCATCGGGACATGCTCGCGGTCGCGTCGCGGGGCGCCGCGCTGCGCTCGCTTCGGCGCAACGGGATGCGCGACCGGGCGCTGCTCGAGCGGCTTCGCGGCAAAGAGCTCGGCAAGCTCGACCCCGAGCGGCTGCGCTACGTGTGGATCGCCACGGGCGACGCCCCGGCGAGCGCGCCGTGGGTCGCGCACGACGCCTCGCGCGGGGTGTGCCTGACCGTGGACCGCGCGTGCGACTTGCGCGCGGCGGAGCTGTGATGCGAAGCGCGTTTCTTTCAGTGAATTTTCTGGCCATCATCGCGCTTCACGGCTGCGTCACCGCGCCGATCGCGACCGACCGCTCGACGACCCTGGGCTACGTGCAGACCGGTGAGCTCGAGGCCGCCGCGCCGTCGAGCACCGGCGTGGGCCGCGCGAACACAGCGTCGAGCGCCGCCGTCGCGCTGGGCGGGCGCAGAGAGCGCGTGCGCGACGCGATCGACGGCTATTTGCGGGCGGTCCTCGACGCGGACGTCGAGCGCGCGGTGGCCTGGTTCGCCGAGCCCACGACGCTGGTCGAGAACAACACCACGTATCGCACGCGCGAGCAGCTCACGACGCATCACCAGACGGCGCTCGGGACCTTCGACATGTCGTTCTTGCGGCTCGAGCTCGAGAGAGAGACCGGAGCTCCGCTGGTGCGCTCGTTCGCGGAGTTTCGCCGGGTGCAGCCGACGGGCGCAGTGGCGGTGCAGCCCGGAGACTGGGTCGTGGATCTGCCCTTCGTGGTGCGCGCGCCGTACACGTCGGTCGCGCGCTATTTGCCCTCGCGCATGGTGATCCGCTTCGTAGGGCCGACGGCCAAGGTGGTGGCGGTCGCGGCGCTGCAGCCGCTGCGCGTGTAGCGGTCGCCGATCAGTGCAGCGACGGGGCGGGCTTGTCGTCGCGCATCGCGAACACGCCGCGCGCCTTGGCCGCGAGCAGCTCGGTCATCGCTTGCTTGTAGCCGCGCAAGAGCAGCTGCCGCGACGCGAAGCGGTTGAGAAACCCGATGTGCCCGATGTCTGGCGAGACGTCGATGAAGGTCACGTGCGGGTGGAGGCGGTTGAACAGCTCGATGCCTCGCCGCTCTTTCTCAGAGAGGATGATCGAGAGCGCCTGCTCGAGGACCTTCACGCCGCCGCGCCGAGCGATGGACGGGCGCTCGGGCTTGGTGAGCAGGGGGCGATAGATGTTGGACACGATGACGACGTCTGCGCCTGCGTCGACGGCGAGGTCGAGCGAGAGCGTGCGAACCACTTCGCCATCGACGTAGAAGCGATCGCCGATGCGATACGGCCGAAAGAGCCCGGGGACGCAGCAGCTCGCCGCGACCGCCTGCGAGATCGCGACGTCTTCGCGGTAGCCGCGGCCGAAGACCTCGCGCCCTCGCCCGTCGATGTCGCACGCGGTCACGAGGATGGTCGAGGCGACCGAACGAAAGTCGTTGCTCGGCAAGCGCGCGCGCAGGTGCGTCTCGAGCTTGTCGATCGAGAACAGACCCGAGAGCAGGTAGCCCGGCTGCAAGAGATCCGAGAGCGCGGGGAGGCCGAAGAACGCGTTTTCGTGCAGGTGGGGGCCGCGCGTCTTGCGCTGCCACGGCGCGCGGTACGCGTCGATGAGGGCGTCGAGGGGGACGCCCTGGCCGTACAGCGACCCGACGATGGCGCCTGCGCTCGCGCCGACGAAGATCGACGGCGTGATGGCCAGCTCTTCGAACGCCTTGAGGATCCCCAGGTGTGCGATCCCACGGGCGGCTCCGCCCGAACCCACGAACGCCACGCGCGGAGGACGCTGCATAGCCCTGACGTTGTCCGGGCGACGCGCGAGGGTCAAGACTTCAGCGCTGCGGAGGTGGTCAGCGGAATCGTCGCACACCGTCGGGCAACGCGAGGTTGACCAGCGTCTGCCGCGCTTCTTGCGCCGTCGATCCGTAGGGAAATCTTCGCACCAACGTGCGCAGCGTCGTGCGCGCTTCGGCGTACTGATTGAGCTCGGTCTGGCAGCGCGCGATGGTGAACAGCGCGTCGTCTGCGGCGTCGCTGTCGGGCCCGTCGGCGACGGTCTGCAGCACCACGATGGCCTCGCGGTGCCTGCCGAGGTGCCGCAGCGCGTCGCCCTGCGCGAGCTTGACGCGCGGGATGTGCGCGGCGTCTTCGCGCAAGCGAATGGCCTCTTCGAAGGACTCGTTGGCCTGCACGTAGCGGGCGAGGCGCGCGTGCTCGAGGCCGCGCTCGTACGCGGTCACAGAGAGGTCGGTGCGAAAGCGATCGACGGAGTCTTGAAAGAACGCGGACTCGGCAGAGGGAAGGCGCTCGCGGCGGAGGCTGGCCCAGGCTTCGACGGCTTCTTGGCGCTTTCCTTCGCGGATGAGGTCGTAGAAGGCGAGCGCGCGGGACTCGAGCTGCGCGCGCTCGTCGCGCTCTCGCTGGAGCGTGGAGTTCTCTTGCCGCAGCCGGTCGATCTGCGTTTGCAACCCGTGGTTTTCGCTGGAGCGCTCGCGCACGGAGGCGTCGAGCCAGAGCTTGAGCCCGCCGAACGTGAGCGCCGTGAAGAGCACGTACGCGACGGCGCTGTTGACCGAGAGCCTGCGCTCGTACGCGGCTTGTCTGCGCGCGACAGCCTTGACGTCCGCGGCCAGCGCGTTGGTCGCGTTGTGCGTCTTGATGACCAACCCACGCGACTCGATGATCTCGCGCTTGATCTCGCGAAACTCGTCGTCAGCATCTCTCGGCGGCATTGCTTCTCGAACGAACTCTCTGTGGGACGTGGTTGGTGGACGACCGTCGGTCGCGGGACTGGTTATTGCGGCTTGGTCACGGACGCAAGCCAATGCCCGCCCGCGTCGATGGTTTCGCGGGCGCTGCGGTGATCCGCCGAGGTTCGGTCAACCCATGGGCGCTGCGCCACGCGGGAAGAGCGGGGGAGCAACGCCCTCGGGGAGCGGGAGATTCCGCCATTTGTGCGGCGGCGACTTTACGCAGGGACGGCGGAGTGATATCCGCCCCGCCTTGTCCGTCGACTTCGAGTCGAACGGTCCCCGATCGGGGGACTGTCGCGATTGGGTCGCTCTTCTCGTCGCCGCAGCGGCCGCGTCGCGAAGAGGGTACGCGCAGGACAGTCCCTTCGCAGGAGCACTCTCATGGCTGGAATCATCGACATCAACTCGCTTCGTAAGGGCAACAAGATCGAGGTCGACGGCGAGCCCTACCTCGTCGTCGGCGTGGATTTTCGCAAGCCTGGCAAGGGCACGCCGAGCACCGAAGTGCGCATGAAGCACATGCTCACGGGCTCTGTGGTCAACCGCACGTGGAAGTCGGGCGAGAAGCTCGCCGCGGCCGACGTCGAGGACCGCGAGATGCAGTACCTCTACCCAGAGGGCGACTCGCTGGTGTTCATGGACAACCTCTCGTACGAGCAGGTCTCGATCCCGGCCGACGCGCTCGGCGATCAGCGTGGATTTCTCCTGGATAACACCAACGTCAGCGTCTTGTTCTACAAGAGCCGCGCGGTCGGCGTCGAGCTGCCGACGTTCGTCGAGATGACCGTCATCGAGACCGAGCCGGGCTTCAAGGGCGACACGGCCAACAACGTGCTCAAGCCGGCGAAGCTGACCACGGGCGTGATGGTGTCCGTTCCGATCTTCGTGAACGAAGGCGACGTGGTCCGCGTGGATACGCGCACGGGCGACTACTCCGAGCGCGTCGCCAAGAAGTGAGCGACGCCGAGCGGGGGGCCGTCTGCGTCAGGGGAAGGGTGTTCGTCGTCGACGAGCACGGCGCGCTCGTGGGCGACGCCTTCGAGCGCACGGCGGTTCGCTTCGCGAGCGGCTTCGCGCACAGCCTGCGCGAGGGAGACCTCGTCGAGCTCACCTGCGAGAGCGCTGCGGGAGCGCTGCTCGTACGCGAGGTGACGCTCGCCGGTCGGCCGTCGGTCTCGCCCTTCGATCACCGCAGCGAGACCGCGCTCTTGTCGCAGCGCGGGCACGCGCGACGGCTCGTCGAGCGCGCGACCATCATGGCCCGCGTTCGCGCGTGGTTTGCGAGTCAGCGCTTCATCGAGGTCGAGACGCCCTCGGTCGCCGTGTGCCCTGGGCTCGATCTGCACCTCGCGGCGTACGAAGCTCGCGACGCGACGTCGCTCGAATCGCTGGGATTTCTGGTGACTTCGCCCGAGTACCACATGAAGCGCCTCGTGGTCGGCGGCGTGCCTCGGTGCTTTCAGTTCGCGCGGTGCTTTCGCGCGGGAGAGTCCGGCAGCAGGCACGAGCCCGAGTTCACGATGCTCGAGTGGTATCGCTCGTGGGCGACGATGGACGCGCTGCTCGCGGACACCGAGGCGATCGTGCGCGCGGCGTGCGGCGTGAGCGTGCAGGGCCGCGGCGGCGCGATCGCGATCGATCAGGGCTTCGAGCGCGTGACCGTGCGCGAGGCGTTCGCGCGGTGGGCGCCGGAGGTGCGCGACCCGATCGCCCTCGCCCACTCGGACGAGGACGAGTACTTTCGCTGGCTCGGCGAGCGCATCGAGCCCGAGCTCGGCCGCGAGCGACCGACGTTTCTCACGCACTTCGCCGCGCGCCACGCCTCGCTCTCGCAGCTCGACCCGAGCGACCCGACGGTGTGCCTCCGCGCCGAGCTGTACGTGGACGGAATGGAGCTCAGCAACGGCTTCGTCGAGCTCACCGACGCAGCCGAGCAGCGCGCGCGGTTTCAGCGCGACGTGCTCGACCGCGCGCGACGCGGGATGGCCAACTACCCGATCGACGAGGATTTTCTCAGGGCGCTCGAAGAAGGGATGCCCCCGTGCGTCGGCAACGCGATGGGCGTCGATCGCCTCGTGGCGGTCGCGCTCGGGACGCGAGACGTGCGCGACGTGATCGCGTTCTCGCGGCGACGCCGTGAAACGTAGAACCGATCGCGCCGCTGGATGTCACTGCGACACACCCCGCTGATGACAAAGCTCTTCACGATCGCGCTCTGCACGCTGCTCACGGGCTGCGCCGCTTCGCGCCCACCGCCGACGACGCGCACGCCGCCGACGCCCACGGTCGACGCGAGCGCGATGGACGCAGCAGCGCCCGCCGATGTGGCCAGCGACAGCGCGCGCGCGCCGCGTTGGGTGCGACCGACGAGCAGCGCGCGGGACGGAGGCGTCGCGTTCGATGGACCGCCGAGGTCGTTTGCGGAGCTCTTGGACAGCCAGCGACCGGTGTTCTGGCGGACGGGCTCGCGGCGCGGCAGCGTGTGCTCGCGATGGCGGCCTCGTGCGTCGAACGAAGACGGCGCGCCGGACACCCTCGCGACGGAGGTCTCGATCCGCTGCGTGAGGTACACAGCGAGCGCGCGGGTGGTCTTCGAATCGCCAACGGAGGTCGTCCTGCGAGGCATCGGCGGCAGCACCTCCAGCCGCACCGGCGGAATGGGCTGGATGCGCGGGCCAGGCTCGGGCGGGACGCGGGTGCAATGGATCGAGAGCGACGAGCGCCGCGTGCGCACGAGCGAAGGCGATTGGTTTCTCTCGGCCGAGGCGTGCGAAGGCTCGAGCGCGGAGCTGCCCTCGGCGAGGCCCTCGGGGTGGGACGACTCGATGGGACCCGACGAAGCGATGCGCGTCGCGACGAGCGCTGAAGAGCTGCGCTGGGTCGTGGCGAGCTACGAGCCCGAGGGCACTCCAGCGCGCATTCTAGCTGGTGTTTCTGCGGTGTTTCGCGACCGCGCCGCGCTGTGGGAGCCCACGAGAGGCGGGCGCTCTTGCCGCGCGTGGAGCGTGCGCGTCGAGGATCAACGCGTCTCGCTCACGCGGGTGATCCCGCAGCCAGGGGGCGGTCGCCACACGGTGACGGATCACGTCTCGTGGCGCCCGACGTGCGGAGAGTTCGAAGGCGGCGGCTGCGTGCACACCATCGCGCGGCCGGGCGAGCCGGCGACGATGCAGGCGAGCAGCGGCGAGCTGATGTTCTCGGTCCACGACGTCGGTCCAGGCTGGGTCGAGATCGGGCAGCTGCGAGTGTTCAGCGATCGAGCCGGGTGCATGCGATCGCCCGCGCGACGGTACGGCCCTGTCTTCGACGGCTGCGACCACTGAGCGCGGCGCTCAGCGCGGCGCGGCGGTCACGGTGCTGGCGAAATCGCGCACGAGCGCTTCGGCTTCGCTGTACGGGTCGCTCGTGCGATCGAAGACCCGCGACGCTGCGGCGTGAAGCGGCGTTTGCAGCGCGGCGACGGCGCGCTCGACGAGCGTGCTGCGAAAGACGTTGAGCAGCTCGGCCTCGACGCGCTGACGACGACGCGCCTCGCCGCTCGGGGTGTCGAAGAGAAACGACCTGTGTTTCTCCACAGCTTCAACGAGCTCGCTGATCCCCTGCCCCTTGCTCGCCACGGTCTTCACGATCGGGACGAGCCACTCGTCGCCCATCGCCTCGGCGAGCGCCTGCATGTCCACGCGCTGCGGGCCGTGGTGCGGGCCTTTGCGAATCCCGCCGTGGTGCAGCTCGTGGCCCATCGCGACCATCGCCTCGAGGTCTCGCACGGTGCTGTCCGCGCCGTCGCGGTCGGCCTTGTTGACCGCGAAGACGTCGGCGATCTCGAGGATGCCGGCTTTGATCGCCTGCACTTCGTCGCCGAGGCCTGGGGCCATCACGACGACGGTCGTGTGAGCGAGGCGGGCGATTTCGAGCTCGTCCTGACCGACGCCGACGGTCTCGACGAGGATCACATCGGCGCCCCATGCGTCGATGGCTCGGACGGTGTCGGCGGTGGAGCGGGAGATTCCGCCGAGGTTTCCGCGGGTGGCGAGCGAGCGGATGAAGACGCCTTCGTCGAGCGCGTGGCGCTGCATGCGGATGCGGTCGCCGAGGATGGCGCCGCCCGAGAACGGCGAGGTGGGATCGACCGCGACGACGCCCACTTTCTTGCCTGCGCGTCGGTGGTGCGCGACGAGCTGGTCGGTGAGGGTCGACTTGCCTGCGCCGGGATTTCCGGTGATTCCGACGATCATGGCGCGGCCGGTGTGGGGGTACAGCTCGGTCAGCGCTTCGATGTAGCTGCCCGCTCGATCGTCGATGCTTCGCAGCAGTCGAGCGAGCGAGCGCGTGTCACCTTGGAGGATCTTCTCGACGAGGGGATGCATCGCGTCATCGCTCTTACAACGGCGAGCGCGGCCGCGACCACTTCGCAACGAGAGAGAGAGCCCGTGCAATTGCGCGCGGTGATCGTCCCGAGTAGCTTCCGTGGCTTCTCGAAAATCAGATGGCTCGGACAATCATCGTTGGGGATGTGCACGGCTGCGGCGACGAACTGGGCGACCTGCTCGATACGACCCGCTACGCCCAGGGCTCGGACAGGCTCATCCTCGTGGGCGACCTGGTCGCGAGGGGCCCCGACTCGGGGCTCGCCGTTCGCCGCGCGCGCGACGCCGGCGCGCTCGCGGTCCGTGGAAACCACGACGAGAAGGTCCTCGTCTGGTGGCGCGCCGCGACGGCGCACGGCAAGGGCGTCGCGGATCGAAAGATCAAGCTGAGCGACCGCCACCGAACCGCCGTGGGACAGCTCGCTGAAGAAGACTTTCGTTGGCTCGCGAGCCTGCCGCTGGTGCGCTCGCTCGCGAGCCACAACCTCATCGTCGTGCACGCTGGGATCGACCCGCGCGCGCCACTCGACGAGCAAGACCCCGCGATGCTCATGAACATCCGCAGCATCGACGAGCACAGCCGCCCGACGCGCACGCTCGACGGGCTCGCGTGGGCGAAGGTGTGGGGCGGACCTGCGCACGTGGTGTTCGGACACGACGCGCGACGCGGGCTGCAGCTCGAGGCGTTTGCGACCGGGCTCGACACGGGCTGCTGCTACGGGCGCGAGCTCACGTCGCTGGTGCTCGATGACGACGAAGAGGTTCCGCTGGACATCGCCCAGCGAAAGAAGCGGCTCGTGACGGTTCCGGCCCGCGCGGTTCACTGCCCGATGGGCGATGGAAACGGCCCCGAATGAGCGCGCGCCGAGACGAGCCCGAGCAGGGCGACGCGAGCAAACAAGCGCCCATCGCGTCGAGCGCCGCGCACGCGCCGCCGACGGGCACCACCACGCTGCTGCTCGTGCGTCACGCCGAGAGCGAGGCCAACGCGTCGCAGATGTTCGGCTCGCAGAGCGACTCGCTGTTGACCGAGCGAGGACGACGGCAGAGCGCGCGGCTCGCCGCAGCCCTCGCCGAGGTGCGCATCGACCACGTGTACAGCTCGGACTTGTCCCGCGCGCGGGACACGGTCGCGCCGATCGCGCACAGCCGCGGGCTCTCGGTGATCGAGCGCGCGGCGTTTCGCGAGCGGTCGGTGGGAGAGCTCACCGGGCTGTCGTTCGAGCTGGCAAAAGAGCGCTTTCCCGACGCGTGGCAGATCCTGGTGACGCGCGACCCCGACGGGCGGCCTGCTGGCGGAGAGAGCTTGCGCGACCTGCAAGCGCGGCTCGGCGAGGCGCTCGACGCGGTGATCGACGCGCACCGAGGCAGGGCGATCGCGATCGGCTCGCACGGCGGAGCGATCGTCGTGATGACCCGCTATCTGCTCGGGGTGCGAGCGCTGGAGGTTCCGTTGGCGTTGGCCGTGTCCAACGCGAGCGTGACGCGCGTGGACCTGGTGCCATCGGGCGCGGGCGTCATGCCGAGGCTGGTGTACGCCAACCGCGTCGCGCCGCTCGAGGACGAGCCGCACTTTCACTGACCCGCTGAACGAGATTCACCGCGGTTTTACTGCGACGCCACGAATCGTAGGGCGCACCCACGGAAGGGCCTTTCGCGCGCTCTCGCGGGTGACCGACTCGAGGTCGAAGCCGCTCGCGCGGATCGCGGCCTCGGTCTCGCGCGTGAGGTGACAGTTGCCCGCGACGTGCTTCCACGCGGGCTCGATGCGGCGCTGCCATCGCAAGCGCGACGGGTTGTCGTGGGCTGCGACGTGTTCGATGAAGACGAGCCTTCCGCCGTCGACCAGCACGCGTCGCATCTCCGCGAGCGCGGCGCGCGGGTCGGCGACGGAGCACAGCACCAGCGTGCACACCACCGCGTCGAACGAGCGGTCTTCGAACGGCAGCCGCTCGGCCGCCGCCGTGCTCACGGTCACGGTAAACGCGCGAGGGTCGCGCGCGTGGGATGCGAGCTTCTGGCGCATGTGCGCGTCGGGCTCGCACAGCGTGACGGACTCGATGGTGGACGGGTAGTGCGCGAGGTTGGCGCCGGTCCCTGCGCCCACTTCGAGGACGCGGCCCGTGAGGGGAGCGAGCAGCTCGTCGCGCCATCGCGAGAAGCACGCGCGCTCGGCGGCGAGCATGAATCGGTCGTAGACCGCGGCCATGAAGCGGGACATCGCGACGTGCATGGTGCGCGCGTGCGGACAGCGAGGGCAAGCGCTGCCGTTGCGCGAGGAGAACGATCGAACGCCGCCCTCACCCGCGCTTCACCTGCGCGCTCACGAGGACGACGACACCAGCTCGACCCAACATCCGCCGTCCTCGCGCATCCACGAGATCGCCACCTGCGCGCCGCCGCAGAAGAACGCGCGCACCGCGGCGCTCGCGGGGCGCGTGCACCATTGGGTGTTCGCTCGCAGCACGGGCTCGAGCGCGGCGTTGTTCGTGGCGAGGCGCGTCCCGTCCGGTGCCGGCGCCGCGAGCGCGTCGAGCGCGCGCAGGTCGAGCATCGCGCAGCCCTCTCGATCGGCGCTGAGCACGACCCGCTCGTCGAGCGCGTCGACGTGCACGAAATCCCTCGCGCCTTCGACCTCGCGTCGACCTCGCGTGGCGACTCTGCCGCCGACTGCGGTGACGGCGCCGAGATGCGCGAGGTCGGCGCGGTTGAAGAACGCGAGGTGCACCCGCGTGAGGCCGTGGTTGATCGACGTCGAGACCGTGACCACGTGCCGGTGCGCCAGCGCCGCGTGGTGATAGGTCTCGTAGGTGCTGTGCACGGCCAATGGCGGCGCGGCGACAAACGCGGGGCGTCGCGCGTCGCTGACGTCGTAGACGAACCACCATTTGGGCAGCAGGATGTCGTCGAGCGCGAGCAAGCGATCGCCGTCGAGCACAAACGAGTCGACGGCTTTGCCTCGATGTCGAAGCTCTGCAGGAAGATCGAGTCGGCGCCACGCGGGGACAGACGCTTGCAGGTCGATCGCGCCGACCACCTCCATCTGGCACTGTCCTCCGGCGAAGAGCACGCCGTCTTTGAAGGCGAGCGCGTGAAAACGAAAGTCGCTCGCCCCGTCGAAGAGCAGCGTCGTCTGGGCGACGTCGCGCAGCGCGCCGCGCACGGCGAAGAGCTTGTTGCCCTCGGCGTAGCAGAGCAGGTCGCTCTCGACATCGGCGCACCATGGGGCGTCGCGCGGGATCGAGACCGCGTCGCAGTGGCGGAGCGCGTGGCCGTTCCAGTGAAAGAGCGACGCGCGGCGATCGAGCGGGAGCACGAAGGCGCGGTCGGGGTGGTGGCTCATGGGAAGCGATTGTGCGCCGACTCTGGCCACGCGTTGAAGCGGTCGAACGCGTCGGAGTTTTCATGCGTCGACCGTTGCCGTTTGCGCGCCGTTGGTCCCGTCGGCATCCTCTCGGCGACCGATGGACTCCGCTCGACTCTCGGAGCAGCGACGGGCGGCGATCGCTCGTCGTAGGGCGACGCTGTGGACGATGGCGCGCGACGAGCGCGGGCTGCCGATGGCCAGAGCACCGGTCGAGCGCGACGACGACCCGGGGCTCATCCATCCGCAGCGCGACGACGAGGGGCGGCCCCGCGTGCGGGTGCTCGTGGTGGGATCGGCGATGGCGAGCGACAGCGCGACGTCGCGCGCGTTCTTCGCGCTCATCGGCAGCTCGCAACGATGGAGCTCGCCGAAGCGCGAGTACGAGTTCGTGCAGAAGCTCGGGATCGAGTTTCCCATGAGCTACGACCCGTCGTGCCCGCTCATCGGCGTGGTGTATGCGCCCTACGCGAAGAAGAACGCGCCCTTCGATCACAGCAACGAGCTCTGGCTCTACAGCGCCGTGGGCTATCCGCAGCCCGTGCTCTGGCTGCAAGGAATCAAGTCCCACAAGCTTCGGGACGAGAACATCCTTCGCGTGCGCGAGCGCGTCGAGTCGCTGGGCTTTCGCGGGGACGAGTGTCCGATCGTGTGCTCGCCCAAGGTGGACCGCGCCGCTGTCGACGCGCTGGTCAACGCGCTCGACGAGCACTTCGACGGCCGCGAGCTGCTCGTGCGACAGGCGCCCTCGACGCTGCTCGCGCAGGCGCTGCTCGGGGCCGTGCGCGAGGCCGCCGTGATCGTCCGCACGCGGTTCATGCTCATGCTCTCGTACACGGTGGCCTACGGGTACACCGAGCAGACGCGCGCTTCGCTCGAAGAGCTCGTCGAGACGCTGCTCGATCGCGACGAGCGCGAGCTCTGCGCGCGTGTGCTGCGAACGGGGGTCGTCCGAGACGAGCGGCTGTTCGAACGCTGGGCCCGCGCAGAGGCCGCGCGACCGTCGCATGACGACGTGAGCCAGACGCTCGCCACGCTCAACGTGCATGCGTCGATCGCTCCGGACGCGGCGGTCGCGGCGGCGCTCTCGATGTTCGAGCGAGCCGACGGCGACAAGCGCGCGGCGTCCCTCGCGAGCCACGTCGAGTACTTGCTCGCGCCGACGCGCATCGCGCAGATCGACGCGACGATCCAGCGAACGACGGACGACGCGAAGCGCGCGATGCTCCGCGCGACGCGACGAAGGATCATCGAGCCGAATCAGCGCTGATCGATCGCACACACGTTTTCAACGCACGAGCGCGATGTGCTCCCAGCTTGTGTAGGGGTTGCCCGGGTCCTCGCGCTCGACGCGTTCGCCGAGCGAGAGCACCTCGCCCGTGACGCGACGAAGGATCGCCAAGAGGGAGGCGTACGCCTGATCGCTCGCGGGTTCGCAGGCGCGCGAGCAGCGATGGCCGCCGCGCCCGACGTCGGGACACGCGACGCTCAGCCGCACCTCGACGGCGCGGCCTCCTTCGTAGCGGATCTGATCGTAGCCGCAGAGGGGTCTCCAGCCGTCGCGCGTGTCCATCGCCGAGTCGATCGTAGCAAACGTGGCCTCTCGGGTTGACGCGCGCAGCGCAGAGACACACCAGTCGCGCGCCCATGCGCCGCTCTTGAACGCACTGCTGCCTTCACCGTTGGTCGTCGATCGATCCCGCTGAGCCGTCGTGCTCGCGGTCGATCGCGCCGTGAATGACTTCATAGCGTTCGAGAGGAGGGCCACGTCATGGCCCGAGAGAGTGATCGCGCGATCGAGTGGTTCGATCGCGGACGAGAGCGTTGGCGCGCGCGGCCCGAGAAGAAGCTGCGCTCGTACGAAGAGCAGGTGTATCGCCGACCGCCGACCTGGCCGCGCGACGGATGGGCCCGGTGCAAACAGCGCCGCGCGCTGCGGACGTTCGTCGCCGATCGCGACGAGGACAGACTCGATCGGTCGCTCGCGGACTGCCGCGGGATCGGCTTTCAGCGATGGTCGCGCGCGACCGTCCGCCGCGAGCGCGTGGCGTCGCAGCCCGAGCGCAAGGCGAACGCGCTGATGCGCCAGGTCGAGTCGGGCCAGCGGTTTTGGCCGCCGAGCGAGTGTCTTCGCTGCGACGAATACGAGCGAGAGAGCGACTGGCAGCGACGGTCCGAGCTGCGCGAGGCGCTGGTGCGCGCGACGCTCGAGCACCTGCGCGCGGTGCAGGGGCCGCTGTTCGAGCATCGGACGTTCGTCGAGCGCATCGCGAAGCGCGGGCAGCGCAAGCTCGTCGCGCGGCGGCTCTCGCGGTGGATCGGCGCCCGCCGACTGTCGCCCGTGGGCCAGCGCGTCCGAGGCGCGCTGCGGTCGGTCCTCGCGACGCGGGTCGATCGCGCGAGGGGCAGGCCGCTGTTTCAGTGGCTCGCGATGCGGTTCGCGGGGATGTTCGGGTGGCTTCCGCGCGGGTATGCGGGCGGGTCGTACGATCAGGGTCGGTGGGTGCGCGAGCGGCACGGAGAGCACGTCGAGCGAGCGCTCGCGGCGGACCCGGCGCTTCGCGAGGCGCTCGAAGCGTGGGTGTGGGCGGTGCTGCCGGACGCACACGAGGCAGACCGGCTCGCGCGGGCGGCGCGACCGCGGTTCGTTCGCTGGTGATTGCGGTCCAGGCCGGGTCGTTGCGTCGAGGGGCGCAACGGGTCAAACGTCCGCCCGCGCGTCGCGTATCCTTTGGGCTGTGACGTTCTCGCTTCGAAAGCTGATCGCGCTCGGCGTCGCGCTCGCGGTCGTGGCGTACGGGCTCGCGTGGCTGTGGGCTGCGAGCGGCAACGACGAACGGCTGCGGGCGTTTCGTCAGGCGGTTCGCGAGCAGGGCCCCGCGCGAGGCGGCCGAACGCCGACGGACGACGAGGTGCGCGAGCGCACCGAAGAGCTCGCGACGAGCGGCCACGTCGCAGTGACCGACCTCAGCGTCGAGCACGAGGACGTCGACGGCTTGCCCTCGGCGCTCGGATCGACGCAGGCGGGCGCGGCGGTGTTGGGCGCGGTGCAGGTGCGCTCGCGGCAGTACACCGTGCGCGGCCGAGCGAGGAGCAAGACCCTGTGGTTCACGCGGGACGAGCCCATCGAGCTGCGGTTCTCGGTGCGGCTCTCGGTCACGATGCCCTCGTCGATCGAGTCGCGCGAGCGCGCGTTGCCGAGCGAACCCACAGGCGCGCGCGGGCTCTGATCACCAGCCAGTGACGCGAAACGTGGCCACGGTCTCTGCGCCGCTCGTGCGGATCGACGGACGGTCTGCGCGCGCCTGCGGGACGCGCGAGCGGTGGACGATCGCTTGGATGGTCCCTGCGTAGCCGTCGATCAGTCGCTGCGGAAGGAGCCCGGTCGGCGTCGTGAGGACCGCTTCGAAGACGCCGTCCACGCGGCGGGCGGCGAGTGAGCTTCCCTTGTGAAAATAGCCCCAGAGCGAGCTGGCGCCGCGCAGGAGCGTCTCGGGGTGCACCATTCCGAGGAGGACCGAGTAGGTGCCTTGCGTGAGCGCCTCGGTGACCTCGCGCGAGAACGTGATGTAGCCGTCGCGATCGAGCCCGTATTCGTCGACCAACGCCATCAACACCGCGGCGTAGTGCGTTGCGGGAACCCACTCCGACGGCAGCGGCAGCTTGCTCACGATGGAGGCGACCGCGGGCGGGAGTCGATCGAGCGAGCGCAGCGGCCGGATGCTGAGCGGCTCGCGGATGAGCGACGCCTTCACCTTGCAGTCTGGGAAGCTTCGATCGATCCCTTGCGGGAGGCTCGCGAGGTACGACTGCAGCTCAGAGAAGGGCATCGGCGGCGGCGGACTATAACAGCGATGAGCATGCTCAGTGAGCGAAGAGTCACCGTCGCGATGAGCGCGGGCAGATAGGCCATCGTGCCTATCGACCGCGCGCGAGCGAACCCGCAGCCTCGTCGCATGAGCGTGAGCAGCAACGTCGACGTCGTCTTCATCCACGGCGCCTGGGTCGGCCCTTCGTGTTGGAACAACTTTCGGCAGCATTTCGAGCGACGAGGGCTTCGCTCGATCGCTCCGTCCTGGCCCTTCGACGATCGCCCGCTCGAAGCGCTGCGCGCCGCGCCCGACGCCGCCCTCGCCCGCGTCGGCGTGCAAGAAATCGTCGACCACTACGAGCAGATCATCCGCGCGCTGCCCAACAAGCCCTTGCTCGTGGGCCACTCGTTTGGCGGGCTCTTCGTGCAAATGCTGCTCGACCGAGGGCTTGGCGTTGGGGGCGTCGCGATCGACTCGGCGCCGCCGCGCGGCGTGATGCCCACGCCAGCGGCCGTTCGTGCTGGCGCCGGGGTGCTCTTCTCGTGGCTGGGATGGCGGCGCGTGCTGCGCATCTCGCGAGAGAGCTTCGCGTGGGGATTTACGCACAATCTCACGGCGGCCGAGCAAGCGAGCGCGTACGACGAGCACGTGATCCCGACCCCAGGAAGACCGTTCTTTCAAGCTGCGTTCGCGCCGTTTATCTCTGCGACGAAGGTGCGCTACGACAACGCCGATCGGACGCCCTTGCTGCTGGTCGCGGGCGAGCGCGATCGCACGGTGCCCGCCGCGATGAACGAGGCCAACTTCGCGCAGTACTGCAAGCATCCCGCGGTTCGGGCCAAGACCGAGCTGCGCACGTTCGCCAAGCGCAGCCACTGGATCATCGCCGAGCCCGGCTGGGACGAGGTCGCCGAGGCGTGCGTTGATTGGGCGAAGTCTCGCGCGCTGCTCGCGACCGAGCGCGCGACGACGGCAGCGCTGTAAGCACCGCGCGTGTACGATCACACTCCCCCGTTGAGCGACCGTGACCTGCCCATGAGCGCGCTGCTCGGCGCGCTGTCGCTCGCGACCGACGCGGCCAACGGCGTAAGGCCGCAGACCGCGCTGCGAACGGCGGTGCTCGCGCGGGAGCTCGCCGAGCGAGCGGGGCTCGACGCCGCCGTCGTTCGCTGCGCGTACTGGACCGCGCTGCTACGCTTTCTCGGCTGCACGTCGTTTGCGCACGAGACCGCTGCGCTCGCGGCAGGCGACGACCTCGCGATGCTCGCGGCGCTTCAGACCGTGGACGGAGCGAGCGCGGGCTCGGTGCTCTCTCGCGCGCTCGACGCGACGAAGAGCAAGAGCGCGCTCGACCGCTTCGCCGCGATCGCGCGGCTGGTCACCACTCCGACCGCGGGTCGCTCGATGGCGAGCTCGCACTGCGCGCAGGCCGACTCGCTCGCGGCGCTGCTCGACGTCGGCCACGACGTGCGCGCCGCGCTCGCAGACCTCTACGAACGCTGGGATGGCCAGGGAAATCCCTCGCAGAAGCGCGCATCTGACCTCTCGCTCGCCGCCCGCGTCGTGCACGTCGCCGCCTGGGCCGAGGCCCACGACGCTCGCAGCGGCCCCACCGTGGCGCTCGACGCGGTCCGCGCGATGTCGGGACGCTCGCTCGACCCGACGCTGGCCGGAGTGTTCGCGCAGTGCGGCGCCGAGCTGCTCGCGAGCGTCGAGCGTCGCGCGTTCGAGACCGCGATCGAGCGCGAGCCCGAGCCGCGGTGGCTGTGCGCGCCGGCGCAGCGCGAGGCAGTGTTCTTGGCGTTTGCGCGGTACGCGGACCTGAAGTCACCGTTTACGCTCGCGCACTCGACGCAGGTGGCGCAGCTGGTCGAGCGCGCGTGCGAGGCGCTGGGACTCAGCGAAGAGCAGCGTGTTCGCGCGAGGCACGCGGCGCTCTTGCACGACCTCGGGCGCGTGGCGGTCAGCAACGGCGTGTGGGACGCGCGGGGCGAGCTCGGGCACGTCGAGCGAGAGCAGATCCAATCGCACGCCTTGCACACCGAGCGGGTGCTCTGCAGCTTCGAGGCGACGCGCGCCCTCGCCCACGTCGCGAGCGCCGCGCACGAGCGCGAGGACGAAGGAGGCTATCCGCACGGCCGCGCACCACGCAGCCTCGACGCGAAGGTGTTGGCCGCGTGCGACGTCGCGAGCGCCCTGCGCGAAGACCGTCCCCATCGGCCAGCGAAATCACTGGACGAATGCGTTCGAGTGCTCAGCGACGAAGCGCGCGACGGTCGCTTGGACCGCGCGGTGGTCGACGCGGTGATCGCTGTGCTTCGGGGGCGCAGCGCAGTCGTGAGCGGCCCGAGTCCGCTGAGCGACCGCGAGCGATCGGTGCTGGCGCTGCTCGCGCGGGGGCTGAGCAACAAAGAGATCGCCGTGGCATTGACGATCTCGCCGAAGACCGTGCAGCACCACGTGGCGCACGTGTACGAGAAGACCGGCGTTCGCTCGCGGGCGGCGGCAGCACTGTACGCGGTCGAGCGCGGGCTGGTGGGCGATCGGCCGTGAGGTGTGTTTTCTGCGACGGCGAACAGTGGTAGGGCTTTGCGCCATCGATGGATTTCGAACTCGAAGAGCTGGCGGGAGCAAGTTGCGTCCACAGCGGCAAGAAGATCTTCGTCGCCACGGACGCGGACAACTGCGCGAAGTGCGGGCGTGCTGTGCTCAACAAGCACAAGGCCGAGCACGAGGAGAAGTGCACCGGCGCTGGAGCGATCAAGCGCGTGGCGCACGACTACGACGAGCTTCCGCCGGTCGAGTGGACGCAGAAGCTCATCGCGATGGTCGCGGGCGGCGTGTTGATCGCGTCGTTTGGCGGCGGATTGATGATGGCATCGCCCGAGCAGCCCCCGGGAGAGCTCGCGAAGCCCATGCCCACGAAGAAGCTCGCGACGGGCTTCGGGCTGATGGGCCTCGGCGCGATCTTGAGCGTGGTGGGCTACAGCAGCGAGCGTCGTCGGCAGAGCGAGAAGGCGAAGTAACCTTCGACCGAAGGGGCTCCGGTCAGAGCAGCGAGTCGGTGAAGGTCTCGCTGTGCATGAGGGGGCGCGCGCGGCGCGTGAGCACTTCGCACCCGTCACGGGTGACGACGATGGTGTGCTCGAACTGGGCCGTGAGCTTTCGGTCCTTGGTGTAGACCGTCCACTTGTCGAGCGGGTCGACCTCGCACTGCCAGGTCCCGAGGTTGATCATGGGCTCGATCGTGAAGATCATCCCGGCCTTCATGCGCGCGCCCTTGCCGCGCTCGCCGTAGTGCGGGACCTGCGGATCGGTGTGGAATTTTCGGCCGATTCCGTGGCCGACGTAGTCGCGCACGACCGAGCAGCCTTGGCCCTCTGCGTACTCTTGGATGGCCGCGCCGATGTCGCCGAAGCGAGCGCCGTCGCGCACTTCGGCGATGGCGAGGTCGAGGCTCTTGCGGGCGACCTCGACGACGTGGCGCGCTTCGACGCTGGGCTCGCCGATGAAGAACGTCGCGCTGGTGTCTCCGTGCCAGCCGTCGCGCGCGGGGTACTGCGTGGTGACGTCGACGTTGATGATGTCGCCCGGCTTGAGGCGCACCGTGGGCGACGGGATCCCGTGGCAGACGACCTCGTTGACGGAGGTGCACACGCTCTTGGGAAACCCGTGGTAATTCAGCGGCGAAGGGTACGCGTTGCGGCGGATCGTGTCGGCGTGGACGATCTGGTTGATCTCTTCAGTGGTCATTCCGACGCGAAGCTTCTCGCCGACGAGAAGCAGTGTTTCGGCGGCCATCTGGCAGGCCACGCGCATCGCATCGATTTCTTTGGGCGACTTGATTTCGACTCCGCTCACAGCGCGACTTCCTACCGCACAGTGGGACGGTGGCGCCACTCGCAGCGCGCGAGAAGCGCGCGAGGGTCGCGTCGCCGGTTGGCCGGGTTACGGGACGATGGTGTAGGGTGCCGCCGCGATGAAGGCGGTAGTGGTTCAGTTTCCGGGCAGCAACGCGGACTGGGACGCCATGCGCGCGCTGCGTGACGTGGTCAACGTCCCGACCGAGTTCGTGTTTCACAAGTCGACGGCGCTGCCGGCGGGCACCGACCTGGTGGTGCTTCCGGGCGGGTTCGCGCACGGCGACTACCTGCGCTGCGGCGCGATCGCGCGGTTCTCGCCGATCATGGCCGAGGTGCGCAGGCACGCCGAGCGCGGCGGGTTCTTGCTGGGCATCTGCAACGGGTTTCAGGTGCTGACCGAAGCGGGGCTCTTGCCCGGCGCGCTCACGCGCAACGCGCACCTGCGCTTCGAGTGCCGAGATGTCCGGGTTCGCGTGGACGCCGAAGGAGCGTTCACCGCGGGGCTGCTCGGCGAAGAGCTGCGCATCCCGATCGCGCACGCCGAGGGGCGCTATCAAGCGGACGAGGCGACGATCGCGCAGCTCGAGCGCGACAAGCGCGTGGCGTTTCGCTACGTCGGCGACAACCCCAACGGGTCGCTGCACGACATCGCGGGGATCTACGGCGGGCCCAAGCGCAACGTGCTGGGGCTCATGCCGCACCCCGAGCGCGCGTGCGAGCCCGCCCTCGGCTCGTCGGACGGAAAGAAGATCCTCACGTCCATCACCCGCGCCGTGCTCGCGCGCTGACGCGCACACGTATTCAAGTCCTACGGTCTATTGCTGGGAGCCTTCGATCCAATGAGTGAGCCAGTCGTCGACGCCGCCCTCGCGAAAGAGCACGGGCTGTCGCAAGAAGAGTACGACCGCGCGTGCGCGGCGCTGGGGCGCACGCCGTCGTTCACCGAGCTGGGAGTCTTCTCGGTGATGTGGTCCGAGCACTGCTCGTACAAGAGCTCGCGCGTGCACTTGTCGCGGCTGCCGACGAAGGGTCGGCGAGTGATCCAAGGCCCCGGCGAAAACGCGGGCGTCGTGGACATCGGCGACGGATGGACGGCGGTCTTCAAGATGGAGTCGCACAACCACCCGAGCTACATCGAGCCGTACCAGGGCGCGGCCACGGGCGTGGGCGGCATCCTGCGGGACGTGTTTACGATGGGCGCCCGTCCGGTGGCGCTGATGGACTCGCTGCGCTTCGGCGCGCCGGATCACCCCAAGACGCGCGGCTTGATGACCGGCGTCGTCGCTGGCATCGCAGGCTACGGCAACGCGATCGGCGTCCCCACGGTGGCGGGCGACGTTCAGTTCGACAGCGCGTACAACGGAAACATCCTGGTCAACGCCTTCGCCCTCGGCGTCGCGCGCAAGGACAAGTTGTTCTTCGGCCGCGCCGCGGGCGTGGGCAACGCGATCTTGTACGTCGGCGCGCGCACGGGCCGCGATGGCATCCACGGCGCGACCATGGCCAGCGCCGAGTTCGACGAAGAGAGCGAAGCGAAGCGCCCGACGGTGCAAGTGGGCGACCCGTTCATGGAGAAGCTCCTGCTCGAAGCGTGCTTGGAGATCTTCAACGCGGACGTCCTCGAGGGCGTGCAGGACATGGGCGCCGCGGGGCTGACCTCGAGCACCGTCGAGATGGCGGGGCGCGCGGGCACGGGCGTCGAGCTCGACCTGGATTTGATCCCGCGCCGCGCGAAGAAGCTCTTGCCGTACGAGATCCTGCTGAGCGAATCGCAAGAGCGCATGGTGATGGTCGCGCGCCCCGGCATGGAAGAGCGCGTCCTCGAGATCTGCAAGAAGTGGGACCTCGACGCGTGCGTGATCGGCCGCGTGACGGACACGGGCCATTGGGTCATCAAGGCCACGCCCGGGTACGACCCGCTCTCGGGAGAGCCGCTGCCGGCAGAGGATCAGAAGAAGATCTACGTGGATATTCCCGTGCCGGTGTTGACCGACGACGCGCCGAAATACGAGCGTCCGTGCGTCGCCGACCCGCGCAAGACCGAGCGCTACAGCTTCGATCCGAGCACGCTCGCGTTCGACGCGAAGAGCGACTTGCTGGACCTCTTGTCCTCGCCCAACGTCGGCTCGCGCGCGTGGGTGTACCGCCAGTTCGACCACATCGTCCGCGTCGGAACCGCGCTGCGCCCCGGCGCCGCCGACGCCGCGGTGGTCCGTGTTTTCTGCGACGAATCGATGATGGGCACCTCCCCGATGCCCAGAGAAAAGTGGCTCGCGGTCAAGAGCGACTGCAACGGCCGCTTCTGCGAGCTCGACCCGAAGACCGGCGCGGCGATGGCCGTCGCCGAGGTGTGCCGCAACCTCGCGTGCGTGGGCGCAGAGGCGATCGGCCTGACCGATTGCTTGAACTTCGGCAACCCGCAGCGACCCGAGATCATGGCGCAGTTTCGCGACGCGATCGACGGGATGCGGGATGCGTGCGTGGCGCTGGACGTTCCGATCGTGTCGGGCAACGTCTCGCTCTACAACGAGACGGACGCGGGCGACGGGCCGCAGGCGATTTTGCCGACGCCGATGATCGGCGGCGTCGGGCTCATCGAGAAGCCCAACGACGTGGTGACCATGGCCTTCAAGGGCGAGGCCATCGTCGCGCTGCTCGGCCCCGTGGGCGCAGGCGCGCTGGGCGGCAGCGAATGGGTCTGGAGAAAGACCGGCAAAGTGCAAGGCACGCCGCCGAGCATCGACCTCGCCGCCGAAGCGCGCTTGCAGAAACTGCTCGTGTCCCTCTGCCGTCGCGGCCTGCTCACGAGCGCCCACGATTGCTCAGAGGGCGGCATCGCCGTCGCCCTCGCCGAGTGCGCCATCGCAGGAAACACCGGCGCAACGGTCTCGATCCCCAACGGCGCCGACAAGCCCTCGTCGCTCTTCGGCGAAGACCCCACGCGCGTGATCGTGAGCTATTTGCCTGCGCAAGAAGAGCTCGTCCGTCGCGCGGCGACCGAAGCCGGCGTCTCGCTGATCGCCCTGGGTCGCACGGGCGGAGACTCGCTGGTGATCGAAGGCGGCCCGAGCTGGACCGTGTACGAGATGGCCGTCGCGCACGCGAAGGCGCTCGAACCCGTGGTCGGCTGAGCGCTCGGGCACTATCTCTTCGGCGCGCGATCGTGTAGCGGTGCGCGAGGCAGAAGAGCAGTGAGCGACGAAACGCAGACGGTCAAAACATCGCTGGGCGTGTGGATGGTGATCTCGGCGGGCTTGCTCGCGATCCCCGTGGGGCTGATCGGGTATCGCTGGCTCGAGCGGGTCAACACCGAGCGCATCGGGTTCACCCAGCGCGTGAGCACCCCGGGCGTGACCGTGCGCCGCGCGTGCGCGGAGCGGGCGCTGACCGAGCGCTTCGGTCGGCGGCAGGTGCGCGCGTTCGACGACGCGGTGCTCGTGCAGCTCCCTGCGATTCAGTACCAGCGAACGCCTGAGAAAATGCACATCGTCGTGCGCGGCGCGACCGGCGGCAACGCGTTGATCATCGACACGGCGTTCTACAAAGAGCGGCCCGTGGTCTCGCGGTACGACGAGGTGATCTCGGGCGCGATGTCCGAAGTGGTGGACACCATCGTGCGCGGGTGCGCTCCGGACGCGAGCGAGAGCGTTCGCGCGGGGTGGAGCGCGCAGTGCACGCGGGGGCCGAACTTCACGCGCGCGTGCCCGACGCTTCGGCCCGGGGCGACGCAGCCCGCGGACACGAAGATCGCGGTCGTGCGCGACTGAGCGCAGCGCGCGAGCATCGAGAGAGACGAAGCGATGAAGGTCGACCCCGAGCACTGGCTGTACAAGCACACCCCGCGCGAGTGGATCCGCGCTGCGTTGAGCGAGCTCGAGCGCGCGAAGGGCGCCCTCGACGCGCGGGACCGCAAGGCTGCCCTGGCGACCTGTCGCCGCGCGGCTGGCATGGCGATCAACGGGATGCTCGCGCTCGACGTGCGCCCCATCGACGTGTACGGCCAGTCGTACATGGATCACATCGTGGCGTTGTCCAACGACGCCGAGGCGCCGAAGGTCGTGCGAGAGTCAGCGAAATTGCTGGTCGAAACGCCGATGCCCGGCGCGGACGTGGTGCTGCTGCGCACGGCGAACACGGACAACAAGATGCTCGACGCGGCGCGAGACGTGATGGCGCACGCGTATGCGATGGTGCTCAAGCACGAGCCCGTCGCGCCGGACAGCAACGAGTAGCGCGCGCGCCGAGGGGATCGTTGTCGATCAGCGGCCCGCTTCGGCGCTGGCGTCGGCGGGCGGCGCTCCGGCGTCCATCGTGGCGCTCGCGGCGCGGGGAGCGCCCGTCACGCGGAAGTCCCGCGCGCTCTGCGCTTCGCCTTCGTCGCGCAGACGCACGGTGACGCGGCCGGTCTGCGCTGCCGCGGGAACCTCGGCGATGATCTGCCTCGGGGTCACGACAGAGACGGTCGCTTGGGTCTGGCCGACGAGGACAGTGACCGCCGCGGGGTCTGCGCCGAAGCGATCGCCGCGGATGGTGATGCGCGAGCCGGCGGCGCCCTGCGCGGGCGTGACGGCGGTGACGACGGGGGGATTGGTCACGCGAAACTGCGACGTCGCGCGCTGGCGGCCTTCGGCTTCGATGGCGATTTCGCCGGACGCAGCGCCGCGGGGGACCGTGAACTCGATGGCCGTGGTGCTCACCGAGTTGGGTCGCACGGCGGTGCCGTTGAGGCGGAGGATCACGCGGCGAGCGTCACTCTCGAAGCCCTCGCCGCGGATGGTGACGCGGGCGCCGACGGGGGCGGCGGCGGGCTCGACGGCGGTGACGCGCGAGGGGACGAGAACGAACCATTCCATCGGGGCGCGGCCGGTGCCTTGGAGGCGGGCGACGATGGAGAAGCGCGCGGGGCCAGGTTGAAAGCCCGCGGTGGGGACGGTGACGACGATGGCTTCGCGAGAGACGCTCTCGACGGGGACTTCGACGTCGTTCAACCGCACCTGGACCAGGGCGCGGTCGGAGGGAAAGTTCGTTCCGCGCAAGGTGACGCGGGTGCCGAGGATGCCGCGATCGGGCTCGAGCGCGGTGATGCGCGGTCGCAGCGTGACCATGAAGGGCTGCCGCGAGCGGGCTTCACCGTTGCCTGCGACGGCGACGGTGAACTGCCCCGAGCGCGCGCCTTCGGGCACGGACACTACGATCTCGCGGCCGCCCACGCTGACGACCTGCGCGGGCACCTGGCCCAAGCGCACGGTGTTCTCTGCGGCCACGGGAGAGAAGCCCGTGCCCTGAATCGAGATGCGATCGCCGACGTCGCCGGCGGGCGGCGTGAAGCCCGCGACGCTGACCGCTTCGAGCACGCGAAAATCCGCGGGAGCGTCGACGGGACCGATGCCCGACGCCGTGAGGTGCCAACGCCCCGAGCCCGCGCCGCGAGGGACCTCGACGACAGCGGTGTCGGGCGTGACGGTGAGCACCCGCGCGACGGTCTCGCCGAGCGTCACGCGCAGCGCTGCAGGGTCGCTTCCGAAGCGCTCTCCACGAAGCGTGACGCGAGAGCCCGGAGCTCCCTGCGCGGGCTCGATCGAGGCGATCAGCGGCGCCGGTGCGACCCGGAGCGAGGCGCCCGTCTCGAACTGGCCAGCGCCCGGCACGATCACCCGAAGCGGTCCGCCCTGCGTCGCGTCGCGCGGCACCTCGAACTCGATCTCCGACGCGGTCGCGCGGAGGATGCGCACGGGTCGTCCGCCGAGCGTGACGTGATTGGGCTGCGGGCCCGCAGAGAAGCCGGTCCCGCGCACGACCACGCGCTGCCCAGGCGCTGCTGCGGTGGGCGTGAACTCTCGGATCGTGACGCGCGCCGCGATCGTAAGCGCAGGCGACGCAGACTCACCGCCGTTGGTGCGAACGCTCACCGGGCCGGTCTGCGCGCCATCAGGAACGATCACGCGCAAGGAGGTCGGATCGGCGCTGCGCACGATCATCGGGAGATTTCCGATGCGAACGGTGTTGTCCGTGGGGCGGGCGCCGAAGTTCTCTCCGCGGATCACCACCTCGCTGCCGGGCGACGCGCTGCCCGGCTCGATCGCGCTCACGCGCGGCGCTGGGGCGGCCTCGGTGATGCGAAACACTTCGCTCTCGACCTCGTCGGTCCCGTGTCGAACCACGAAGCGCCCCGGCTGCGCGCCGGCGGGGACCACGACAACGATGCGCTCGGGTCGTCGCTCGGCGGTCTCGACGGCGCGGTCGTTGAAGAGCACCTGCGCGGTGGACCGAAAATTTCGGCCCGTGATCGTCACGCGCGTCCCGGGAGGGCCCGAGGTGGGCGAGATGTGCTCGATCATCGCGCGCGCCTGCGCCATCGCGGCGCTCGGAGCGAGGGTCACGGCGCTCGCCGCAGCAGCGGCGGCCAACGACAGGGACAGCACTTGCAGGCGCAGGACACGGCGTGGAGAGTTCATCGCGTGGGCGGTGGTAGTCCTTCTCACGGGGTTTTCGCAAGAAACCACGGGCGGGTCGGGCTGGCTGTAAGACCAGCCAGGGGACGGGCGTTCATGGGCTGTGCGGACAGGTTGCATCAGCGCATTGGACGGCAGGACGCGCGGGATCTTCGCGAACCCGAGCGATCTTCCGTATGTTCTCGCCCGCCGGGAGGTCGAAGGCCCCCGCCGTGCGTGGACGTGCGCGATGACTGAGCGACCCGAGAGTGCCGAAGAGCGAGCGCTCGTCGAATCCGCGCAACGCGGTGACGACGCGGCGGTGCGCGCGTTGCTCGAGCGCTTCGCCCGGCCGCTGTACTCCGCGGTGATCCTTCCGCGCGTGGGAAGCGCCGCGGAGGCCGACGAGGTTCTGCGCGACACGCTCTCGCGCGCGGTCGAGCGGCTCGAGTCCTTTCGTTGGACGGGCGCGGGGTTCTTTCCGTGGCTTCGGCAGATCGCGGTCAACATGGTGATCGACCGCGCGCGCTCGCGACAGCGACGAACGCGGCTCGAGCACGACCTCGAGGCGCACACGACCACGGTGGCGCCGATGCACCACGCGGGCGCGGACGAAGCGCTCATCGAGCGGCAAGAGCGCGACGTGGCGCGGGCGCAGCTCGAGCGAGCGCTCTTGACGCTCAACGACCGGTACCGACGCGCGGTCGAGCTGCGCGTGCTCGAAGAGCGCCCTCGCGAAGAGTGCGCGCAAGAGATGGGCGTGACGGTCGGCAACTTCGACGTCATCTTGCACCGAGCGCTGGCTGCGCTCCGAAAGGCGTACGGTGTCACATGAGCGGCCCGAACGACTGGAACCCCGAAGACGGTCCCCTCCCCACCGACGAAGAGCTGCGCGAAGCGGCCGAGCTCGAGCGCGAGCTCTCTGTCATCCTGGCACCCCACAATTCAAGTGACCGCAGCTCTACTGCAGCGAGCGAGGGCACCATCGCGCTCGTTCACGCGGCGATGCGCGCGCACGCGACGGCTCATCCCGCCCCGAAGGCGCAGGTCGACGAGGCCGTGCGCAAGGCCGTCGATCACGCCCGTGCCCGTGCGGGCGGATCGCTCAACGCGCGGCGATGGTTCGTGCGGCTGACCGCTGCCGCTGCGGTGCTCGTCGGCGGCGTCGTGGGCGCGCGGGCGATGAGCAGCGGGCCCACGACGGCGGGCGCGATGGGCGCTGCACCGGCGGCCATCACCCGCAGCGCCGACGACGTGTTTTCTTCTGCGCTCTCGAACAACCCGGGCTCGGACCCGATCTCTCGCATCGAGTCGTCCCGCATGCGCTCGTTTCGCAGCAACCTCTTCGCCCGCGGAGGAAGCGCGCGATGACCTCGCTCCGTACACTCTCTCGTGTCGCGCGGATCTTCGCGATCGCCGCCGCCCTCGGGCTCACCACGGCGCCCATGGGCTGCGGTTCGGGGTCGACGACGGCGTCGGGCCCGTCGCTCGACGAGGCGACGATGGCGCTGCTCTCCGCGGCGCGCGCGCTGCATCACGAGGCGGACGTGTACGAATCGGGCAATGATTTTACAGCGGCGCAGCGGACCGTACAGCGAGTGCTCTCGTTGCGCGCCCCCGCGGGCGTTCGCGAGGTCGAGGACGTTCGCGTGGACGCCTACGGTCGCGTGGGCGAGCTCGCGCTGCACAACAACGAGGCGCAGACCGCGCTCGATCGCGTCGACGAAGGGCTGCGCGAAGCGCGCAGGGACAGCGTGCTCAAGGCGCGCTTGCTGCTCGTGCGAGGCCGGGCGCTGCGGGCGCTCGCTGAGCAAGCGCAGACGCGAGGCGACGCCGAGGCCGCTGCGGCGCGCAGGCGCGAGGCGATCGACGCGCTCGAGCAGTCGATCCGCATGAACGAGCGCGTGCTCGACGCCGCGCTCGACGGAGGCGTGCGATGAGAGCTTCATGGACGACATCCGCCCGATTCGGGGCGCTCTGGGCCAGCGCTTTGGCGGCGTGCACGACGCAAGGCTGCGGCTCGTCTCACAGCGATGCAGCGGCGACCGCGAGCAGCGGCAGCAGCGGCGGCGTGGGCAGCGTGAGCGCAGCGGACTCGGCCGCGAGCGAGCAGGCGACGTCGGACACGTCATCCACCAGCACGCGCGCTCAGCCTGTGCAATACCAGCTGAACACCGCTCCGCGCTCGACGACGCCGACCGGCGTCGACTCCGTGACGGCGTCTGGGGGAAGCGCGCAGTCGCCGGGAACCGAGGCGCAGACGATGCTCTCTCGCGACGATCAAATCGCGCAGTGGCAGAGTCGTCTGGCGGCGAGCGAGCAGCAGTTTCTGGCGAGCGCTGGCGTGTGCCGCGATGTGTGCAGGGCGACCGACTCGATCTGCCACGCGTCGCGAGAGCTGTGCGCGTTGACGGGCGACCGTGAGGGCGCGCCTCCGACGGACCCGCGTTGCGCGCGAGCGAGAGCGTCCTGCGAGCGAGCTGCGCGACAGCGACAAGAGAGCTGCACGAGTTGCCCCAGCGAGTAGCGCGCGACGGCCGACAGCGCTCTCGCGTGCTAGCGTTTGCCTCGTGAGAAGGCTGTTTGCGCTCTGGATCGGCTTCGTCGTCTCGTGGTGGTCTGCGCTCGCGTCGGGGCAGACCCAAGACCCGATCGCGGCTCCCTCGCCGTGGCTCGCGCCGCGACGCCCCGACGGCACGACGTATTCGCCGACGACGCCGCCCGCGCAGCCTGACGCTGGCGCGGCGGACGCAACGGCCGCGAGCGCGCCAGCGACGCAGCCAGCGAGCGCCCCGAGCACTGCTGCGACCGCTGCAACCACGGCGACCGCGGCGACGACGGCGACCGCGCCGACGGACGCAGCGGCTGCGACTCTGCCAAGCGGCGCGGCGGCGAGCACAGGCTCGAGTCCGACTGCCCCGGCGAGCGCGACAGGAGCGACAGGAGCGACCACGACGCCGATCGCGTCGAGGGCGAACACGAACGCGCTCGGCGCGTTGCCGACGGCGCGACGGGTCTCGCTCACGCGGGGGAGGCTGCGGTTGCTCGACACGAGCTTCGCGGGACTCGCAGGGCGAAGCAGCGGTCAGCGGGTGCTCGACGGGATCATCTCGATCGGCGCAGGCGGCGTGATGTTCGGCTCGTCTTTCTTGATTCCGCCGGTCGCAGGGGTGGCAGATCTGCGCCCGTGGTTGTGGGCTACTTCGGGGTACCTGGCTCTTCAAGGAATCGTGAACCTCGCGTGGGCTCCCGCGCGCGAAAGGCTGTCTCGCGAGTACGAAGCGCTACCGCAGGGCACCGCGGCGCAGCGCCGCGCTCGGATGCGCTTCGGCGAGCGCGCGCTCGACGACATGGCAGCGGACGGCCACCGTCGCCGCATCCTCGGCGGGATCGCCAACATCGTGGCCACGGGCGCCCTCCTCGCGGTGCCGTACCACGACACGATCCTCAACGGGACGCCGCACACGCTGTCACTCACGGACGCTGTGGTGCTCACGTACGGCGGCGTCGCGGTGATCTTGCACGTCGTGCAGATGCTCTCGCAGTCTGAAGAAGAGCGCCTGCGCAACTCGTACTTCCAGCAGCTCGAGCTCATGCGCGCAGAGCGCCGGTCGAATCCAGGCTGACCCGCGGTCAGCGCGACGGGGGACTCAGTCCGTCGGGGGCAGATAGGCGACGTCGATGGCGCCGCCGACGATGGTACGCGCGCCGGAGTCTCCGGCGACCACCACGCGCGTGCCGGACATGCTGGCGACGGGCTCGGCGCCCATCTCCGTCGCGTCGAACAGCATGATCTGGGTCACGCCCTCGACCAGGTCGACCGCGCGTGAGAATGCGCCGGACGCGTCGACGACGACCACGTGCGAGAAGACCGTCACGTCAAGGCGCTTTCCTTCGATGCGCACGCGCGTGCCAGCGGGGGCGAAGCCGTGCACGGTGAAGCTGCGCTCGCGCACGATGGGCGGGATCATCGA
>JAAFIF010000217.1:1902-3549 GCA_013298625.1 Myxococcales bacterium | reverse complement strand
GTCGACGCCGCGCGCGCCGAGCTCAGGGCGAAGCGGGCGGCGTAGGGTCAGAAGGGGATGTTTTCGCCGTCATTGTCGCCAGCTGGCGGGTCGTCGTCTCCGTACAGATCTTTGATTTCGGAGCTCGAGAAATGCCCTTCGACTGCGGACGCATAGTCCACGTCTGTTCGGTATCGACGCTCTTCGTCCATCTGGATCTTCAGCGACGGCACGGCGCTGATGACTTCCCGCCACTCCGGATCATCGGCGCAATGCAGCCCGTTGGAGACATCGACGATGGTTTGCCACTTGATGCCAAGTACTTTTTCAACGTGTTTCTTCGCGCGGATGCCGCTCACCAGCTCGCCCAGAAGAGCCATCACGTCTCGATTCCCGGCGTAGTCGTAGGCGCGCGCCGCTTCGCGCACTGTCTTTGCTCGCTCCTGGCGGTACGTCTCAATGTCGATGCCCGCTGTTCGAGCAAGCTCTAGTTCGATGACCCGTGCGCAAACTTTGAGCACCATGTCGAGCGGGTTGTCGCGAGGCGAGCCGTCTGCGACATCGAGCAGATGCAGGCAAAACGCTGCGGCGAAGTCATCTCCGAAAAGTCGACGCTCGAGCCCAGCCTCTCGGATCTGAAGCAGCGTGCGCTCTGCGTTCTTGAAAGCAGACAACGACGCACCGACGTTACTTCGGAACGCGGCCACGAGCGCGGACTCAAGGAACGGCGAGACGCCAGTCACACGCCGGCTGTCGGCGTCGCCTGCTGCATGCGCCGTCGCCGTCGCCGTCGTGGGCGCACCGTCGGTCTCCGTTTTGGACGCCTTGAGCAGGGGATCGATCTCGGACGTCCCGTCGAGGTACGCGTCCAGCTGCTTCCTGTCGAAACTTAGCGCACGCGCGAGGTTCTCGCGGAACGCGTCAGTCAGCGGAGCCTGCCCGATCTCAACCTTCGTGTATGTCGGACGCGCAATTCCCATACGTGCCGCAACGTGTGCCTGGCGAAGGTCGAGGGCGTCTCGCAGTCGACGCAGTCTTTCGTGTGGCTCCATGGGTCCAACTTCGTTCGATCGATGTGCGCCGGTCAACCGCAGAGATCGCTGATTCCCTGCGATAACCGCGGGCGCACCACTGGAACCGATAACGTTCCGCGTTCTTGACGACCAACTTTGTTCGTGAGAGTTCTACGGCATGGCGAGAACGAACATTCCCATCCCCGCGGGGGCTATGCTTCTGACCCGATGGCTGGAGCGTACCGGTCTATCGGTCGCGGAGCTTGCTGCCACAATTCGCGTTCCTGCGCCGATGCTCCGCCGTGTTGCTCGCGGCGCCACCCGGCGCGTTCCGGTCGATTTGGCTCTGGACCTTGCTCGCCAGACGGAGGAAGCGGTTCCCGTTGAATCCTGGCGGCTTCGGCCCGTCGCGCGAGCGCACTCGTCGGCCAGCGCTCGGCGGCACGACACCCAGCCGAGCAACGGAGATTCCCGATGAGCCTTCGCCTCGTTGCTGAGGTCGCCGAGGGCGACGAGAGCTACAAGCTCGACCCCATCGAGCCCCGCGAGCTGCCCGCGTTCCGCGCGGCGCTGCGCGAGCAGCTCGGAGCCGACGAGCCCGAGCCGCTCCCGATGCTCCACATGGCCGAGACGGTCGAGCTGCTCGCCAAGGCCC
>JAAFIF010000217.1:0-1892 GCA_013298625.1 Myxococcales bacterium | reverse complement strand
GAGCTGCACCCGCACCGGAGCGACGACGAGATCGCGGTGGACGAGAACGCGGTGCTCGACGCTGGCGACTACGCCGACGCGGACGAGTTGCTCGCCGGAGCACGTTCGCTGCTCGATGCGCTGCGCGCGGACTTCTCGAACGGCCTCGAGCCCGACGAGCTCTCGGTTCGGTGCGTGGTCCGCGACGAGCTCGCCAAGCGCAACCGCGAGGCGCTGGAGGCGTTCAGGGCCGCGAGGATGCTGCCCGCGCTGTCACCCGAGCTCAGCCCGCGCGAGAGCGCGTTGCTCAGCGCAGCGATGCCGACGATCCGGGAGATGGCGGCGATCTGGCTGAGCGCCGGCGCGACGCCCGAGGATCTTGTTGGACTCGCCGTCGCAGACCCCGACAGCGGGGAGTTCAGCGGGTCAGTGCTCACGCGAGGGGCCTACCGGCAGTTCGCGCGAAAGTACCGACCGCTCGGCGAACAGTCGCTCGTCAGCTACGTGACGCACAGGCGGAGCTTCCCGGGCCAGACCAGCAAGCCCGACGCGCTGACCGTCGTGCTGTGGAGCGCCGAGCCCGTCACCGTGGATCTTGGGGGAGGTCAGGTCGGGACCTTCACGAAGCCCCCGGTTCTCACCGAGGTGAGCTTGCGCCTCGACAACTGACCGATCTCGCTCTGCGGGCTGGGCATCGGCTGTCGGTGCCAAACCCGGAGCGCGAGAGCGGTCCACGTCCCTCGCAGTGAGGGCGGTCATCTCAGAAAACGAGCGCGATCGGCCGCTGAAAACAGCGAAGGCCGAACGGGTGGAACTGCTTTGCCTTCGCTGGGCGATGCGGCCGGTCGCGCTCGGGAGGTCCTCAACATGTCTCAGTCGACGGAACCAAGCAACACATCATCCGTTCAGCCCGAGCGACATCTTCCCCTGACGCTCGTCGTTGGGAGCGATTCGCGGGTCTACGAGCAGGCGCACAAGTCCGTGTCGCATCTCGCCGATGCGCTCGCCTGCGCGGCCGTGAGCACTGACCTGCCACCCGAGGGCCTGAACGGGTGCCGACGGCTGCTGTGGACCGCGGTGCAGATCCGCGTCGAGCCTTCGCCGGCCGAGCGACGACGGCACCTCGCCGAGGCGCTCGAGCTCGTTGCGGATGGCTTCGCGCTTGTGTGCACGCAGGAGCGCTACGAGAGCGGTGGCCCGCTCTTCCGCCCGTCGGTCTTCCAGCACGCGTGCGAGACGGCGGTCATGGTCTCGGCGCTGATGCGCGGCATCCTCGCGCAGGTCGAGCGCGACCGCGCGGCGATCGCCCAGGCCACGGAAGGCGGCGCGCGATGAGCGACGAGCTGCCGTTCGGTCGCTGCACGATCACCATCGGCTCGCCGAGGGATCCGATCGCGCCTGGCATCGCTGGCGTGGCGAGCGCCGTCGCGACGCTCATCATCAACGGGTACGGCTTCGTGTCTCGCGAGGATTGCGGCAGCGGGCTGTTGCTCGCCGCGACGCTCGATGAGCCCGAGCCGGCGGAGCGCCGCCAGAACCTGGACTCGCTGCTGCTCTTGCTCCTGCGCATCGTCGAAGAGTGCGTGGGCGAGGGGTTCTCTCGGTCGAGGGTGCTCGACGACGTGATGCCGGTTCTCTCGGTCGAGGGTGCTCGACGACGTGATGCCGGTGCTCGCGGCGATCCACGCCGAGATGCGCGCGTGCGACGCCGAGCTCGCCGCGCAGCGCGCGGCCACGTACAGGATCGCGCGCGTCGCGGCCGCGTCCGACGCGGCGAAGGGAGGTGGCGATGACCATGTCGAGGTACAGCACTCACGGACTCTCGTTCGTCGAGATCGTGAAGGACCGCGCGCTCATGCTCAACGACGGGCAGGCCGCGTTGATCGCGCTCGCGATCGAGCAGAGCGACGGCG
>JAAFIF010000150.1 GCA_013298625.1 Myxococcales bacterium | reverse complement strand
GCGGCGCGCTCACGCGGCCTCCAGCCTGCCGCGAGCGCGCGTACTGCCGCATCGCTTCGTTGATCAGGTAGTCCACCGAACACTCGAGCTCAGCGCTCAACTGCTCGAACGTCTCCCAGAGATAGTCCCGGCACTGAAAGTGACGGAGCGTCTTCTTGTTGGGATCGGTTGCCATCGCTTTTTCCGTGAGGGGGGCTTCAGGTCGAACGAGAGAGCGCGGGATCCGTGCGGCTTCAGCCCGCGGGGCGTGCCGTGGTCGGGACGGTCGGCGTCGGCGTCAGCGCGCGGCGCAGAGATTCGCGAGCGCGCCGCGCGACGCCGCCGAGGTTGGTCAGCTGCTGTGCGCTCCAACCGGGCCCGGTGATCGCGGTGGTGTCCGACTGCAGCGCTTCGATGCGCGCAGCGTCCGCGGCCTCTCCCTTGGTGCCAAGAAACAACACGGCCATCGAGCGGATGTGAACGTTGGCGTTGGTGAGCTGCTCGCGCATCACGGCGCGCGGCGGCGGGGCGAAATCGCCGATCGCCACCGCGTAGCCGTTGATCTCGCTGAACGTGTAGCCCTCGAACGCGGGCGCCCCTCGCGGCACCGCGCGGGTCGCCGCGAGGTGCTGCACGAACGTGGGGATGATCGCCGCGCCGCCGAGCTTCAAGATCGCCTCGCCGAGCTTCCAACGAAGCATGTACTCGCTGTTCGCTTCGCCGCCGTTGGTCGTGTCGAACAGCGTCCACATCTGCGGCAGGACGGTGGTGTTCTGCGTCTCGCCCAAGCGGTCCACCGCGAGGCCGCGAAGCTCGACGTCGGCGGGCGCCGTCGTGTTCGTCGCGATCGCGAGCAGCGCCGCGGCGTTGTCGCGCGACACGTGGCCCTGAATGGTCGACAGCGACGTCTTGCGGCGCTCGAGCGGCGCCGTCGCCGTCCCCGCGACGCGGATGAAATACTCGGTCCCCACGGGGCGATTGAGGGTCGAGAGCGACTGGTGAACGATCGAGATGAACTGGTTGCGCAGCGTCTCGCTGGCGCGATCGATGCGCGCTGCCTCGATGGTCGCGCCCGCGCCCGCTGCCTGACGAAGGCGACGCTCCGCCGCCTGTCGCATGCGCGGCGTCGCCGCCGGGCTCTCGAGCTCGTCGCACACGGCGACCATCCTGCGAGAGGCCGCGTCCTTCACGCCGTCGTTGCCGATCGCGTTCACCAGCTGCGCGATGTTGTTCATCACCAGCACGGTGTCTTCGTTGGCGTTGATGCCCTGAACGACGATGTCGCCAGCGCCAGCGCCGACCGCTTGCACGACTTGCTCAGCGGTGAACTGTCCGGCCAGCGCGCGCGTGTTGAGGTCCGTCATGACCCACGAAATCATCTCGCGGGAGAGCTCGGCGCGCTCAGCCTGACCGGCGTGCGGCAGGATCATGTACGCCGCGTCCTTCGCGCGGATCATCGGCTCGGTCGGGCCCTGCGCCGTCTGCTGTTGTCCCTGTCCTCGCATCGCTTGCTTCAGCGGGTCGAGCAGGTCGTGAATGATCGACTCGCGGTCCTCACGCGGCATCGCGCCGAGCGCTTGTGACAGCAGCTCGAGCCCGTTGGCGTTGGGGTGACGCATCTCGATCAGCGCCCTCGCGGCGCGCACACGAAGCGGTCGTGGGTACTTTTGACCCAGCAAAACGGCGGTGATCTTCCCTGGTCCGCGCACGGTGCGCTTCCAGTGATCGATGTCGTCGTTACTCACTCCGCATCCGGCGGCTGTCAGCAGGATCGCGGCCATCGCCGCGCGCATCGCGCTCGTTCGCATCCGTCCCTCGGGCTGTCCGATTCACCGTGAACCCGCGTACCGTGCACCCCACAGAGGTCCCTCGCGGGAATGGTTGGAAACAGCGGGTTCGTGCTCTCTTCTATCGCGCGTCCGGCATGATAGAGGATGCCCCCCCGCGGTCAACAGCTTCCGCAGTCTCGTCGCGGTTTCCGCAGAGTCGCCCGACGGGGTGTGCGCAACGGCGCGGGCATCCAACGCCGTTCTGTCGGTTATTCGCGCCCTTGGTGACCCTGTGGCATGGCCCGAGGGACCCGAACCATGGTGTCCCGCGCTCGCCCTGTTCACGATAGCTCCACCGTCGGTCGGGCCGACCCGATCGACGCGCCCGCGTCTCCCGACGTCGTCGTCGCGCGCGCTGCCGCCGCGGTCCGCAAGAGCTCGACCGCTCGCTCGCCGCAGAACAAGCGCAGCCCCGCGTCGCCGGCACAAGAGCCCGCCCCCGCCGAAGCCGAGCCCCTCGGCAAGCGTCACGAGGTCCTCGGACTGCTCACGCTCGCGCTCGCCGTGCTCTCGGCGCTCGCGCTCGCCAGCTACGACACCCGCGGCGGCCGCGATTGGGCCGGACCCGCTGGCACCGTCGTCGCCGAAGGCCTCATCGCCGTCCTCGGAACCGCGTCGGTCCTCGTCCCGCTCGCCCTGCTCGTCCAGAGCATCCACTTCTTTCGCCGCACCACGCAGCCGGTCCGCCCCATGCGCGTGCTCGGCACCGCTGCCATCGTCATCACCATCGCCACGGCGCTTCACCTCGCGACCGGCGAGCGACCGTTGCTCGGCCACCTCGCCGCCGGCGGACTCGTGGGCATCTCCGTCGGCGAAACGCTGCGCGCCGTCCTCGGCACCGCGGGCGCGCACCTCGTCGTGCTCACCGCGCTGCTCGTCGCGCTCGTCGTTCGAACCCGCTTGAGCGTCGTCGCCTTCGCGCGCGGCGCCGGGCGCGCTGGAGCGAAGACCGGCCACCTCGCCAAAGAGGGCGTCGTCACCGTCGCTCGCGCCTGGCAAAAGGCCCGCTCCGAAGACGATCCCCACGCGGACATCGAGAACAGCACGCGCCTCGTCTCGCCCGAAGACCGCGTCGAGGTCGCCCTGTCGTCGGTGCTCGAGACGCAGCGCGACTCGTTTGATGAAGACCTGGATTCGCCTGAAGAAAAGCAGCCCATCGAGCGCGCCGTCAGCGCCGAACAGCTCTTCTCTTCGGCCGACGAGAGCCCCGCGCCCTCCGTCGCGCTCTCTCCCATCGCCGTGCTCGACGAGCCCATGCTCGACGAGCCAGCGCCCGCCGCGCAGCCCACGCCGCTCACCGCCAAGAAGCGCCCGCTCAAGCGCAAGAGCCCAAACGAGCTCGAGCCCGAAGCCGTGGCCATCGCTGCCGTTGCGCCCGCTGTCGCGTCGCTCCCGCCCATCGTCGTGCACAGCGGCGCGGCAACACCGTCCCCCGCGATCGTCGCCCTCGATGACGACGAGCCCGAGGCGAGCGCCATCGACCCTGTCGCGTTTGCGCAGGCCGAGAGCGCCGCGCTGCTCGACCTGCCCACGCCCGCTGCCCGCGTCGAGAGCGCCGTCGCTGCATCGGACGCGATCGCTCACGAGGTCGCGACCCCCGCGCGGCGCCGCGTTCGTCGCGCGCCTCGCACCGTCGTCGTCGAAGGCGCGCCGTTGCCGCCTGCGGCCGTAGCGCTTCCTGTCACGACGCCCGCGCCCGCGGCCCGACCCTCGCGCGCCCCGCTGCCGATGCCGACGCCGACGCGCGCGCGCGATGTCGAGACCGTCGAGACCGTCGAGACCGTCGAGACCCAGTCGACGCCGCCCGCCACGCAGATCAAGAGCGTCCCGCCTCCGCCTGCGCGCGCGGCGATCGAACCCGCGCCGCAGCCGCTCGATCCCCTGCCGATCGTCTCGCACGAAGACGAGATCGCGGCAGCGCTCGAGACGCCGCCCGAGCACGTGGCCGCGGCGCCGAGGCACAAGCACCCGATCCCGATTCACTATGATTTTCCTGCGGCGACGTTGCTCACGCCCGCGCCGAAGGACGGGATCAGCATCGACGAAGCAGCGCTGCGCGCGCAGGCCGACCGCCTCGTGAAGACCCTGCGCGACTACCAGATCGAGGGCGAAATCGCTGAGATTCACCCCGGTCCGGTCGTCACGACGTTCGAGTTCGTCCCGACCGCGGGCACCAAGCTCGCGCGCATCGCCGCGCGGTCCGATGACATCGCCATGTCGCTCGCGGTCAACAAAGTGCGCATCGTCGCGCCGATCCCCGGAAAGGGGAGGGTGGGCTTCGAGATCCCCAACGGGGCGCGCAAGACCGTGTACTTCCGCGAGCTGGTCGAGACCGAGGCGTTCAACAAGCTCGGCGGCGCGCTGCCCGTCGCGCTCGGAAAGGACGTCGTCGGCGCGCCCTTCTTCTCGGACCTCGCGAAAATGCCGCACTTGATCGTCGCGGGCGCCACGGGGCAGGGCAAGTCCGTCGGACTCAACGTGATGCTCTGCTCGATGCTCTACAAGCGGACGCCCGAAGAGGTCCGCATGCTGATGATCGACCCGAAGATGGTCGAGCTGGCTGTGTACGACGGCATTCCGCACATGCTCTTGCCGGTCGTCACGGACATGAAGAAGGCCGCCCTCGCGCTGCGCTGGGTCGTCGACGAGATGGAGCGACGCTACTCGCTCTTCGCGCAGACGGGCTCGCGCAACATCGTCTCGTACAACGAGCGCGTGACGAAGGCGCTGCACGACGGCGTCCCCCTCAAGGGCGCCAGCGGCCCCGTGCGAACCAAGCACACCGGAACGACCACGGACGTCTCCAAGAGCCCCGACTCGGCCCCGGACGCAGCGGCGCCCGACCCCACGACGCTCCCGTACATCGTCGTGGTCGTCGACGAGTTCGCGGACCTGATGATGGTCGCTGGCAAAGAGGTCGAGGCCGCCGTCGCTCGCCTCGCGCAGAAGGCTCGCGCCGCGGGAATTCACGTGATCCTCGCGACCCAGCGCCCCTCGGTCGACGTGATCACCGGGATGATCAAGGCGAATTTTCCCTCACGCGTGGGCTTCAAGGTCACGTCCAAGGTCGATTCGCGGACCATCCTCGATCAGCAGGGCGCGGAGAATCTCCTCGGGATGGGCGACATGCTCATCCTTCCTCCAGGCTCGGGGGACCTTCGCCGCGTGCACTGCGCCTTCGTGTCCGAGGACGAAGTGCAAGCGATCACGGACCATTGGAGAAATCAGGGAACGCCGACGTATGACGAGGACATCCTCCGCCCGCGCGAAGAGGACGAGGAGAACGCCGGTGATGAGCCCGAAATCAAAGTCCCCATGGAGAAGTACGAGAAGGCCATCGCGCTCGTCCTGTCCTCCCGCCGCTGCTCGGTCTCTTGGATCCAGCGACAGCTCGCGATCGGCTACAACGTCGCCGCGCGCATCGTCGAGCGCATGGAGCGCGAAGGCATCGTCTCTGCCCCCAAGGGACCCGGAAAAGACCGAGAAGTGCTCGGCTGATCGCGCTACGGTTGCGGTCGTGTTGCGATCGTTCTTGTTGAAGTGCGCCCTCTCGCTCGCCGCCGTCGCCGCCGTCACCACGGTCGACACCCCGGCGGCCCAGGCGCAGAGCGCCACGCTCGTCGTGGCGTTTCCGTTCGAGGGCAACGCGACGGAAGAGCTCTTGGACACGTCGTACCTGGCCGCTCGCGCCGCGCTCGTCGCGCGCGGAGCGACGGTACCCGAGCGGACCACGGTGCGCGCTGCGCTTCCCGTCGCCCCGCCGACGGACACCAACGGGATCGTCGCCTTCGGCCGATCGATGGGCGGGACGCACGTGCTCACGGGGCGTGTCACGCCGCTCACGGGGCAGTACACGCTCGAGCTGCGGCTGTTCGACGTCGCCAACTCGCGCATGGCCACGGTGTCCGAGAACGTCGGGCTGCAAGAAGAGACCGAAGTGATCGCCGCGATGGTCGCGCGCTTGTTCGCGCCCGGCGCGATGCAACCCTCACCCGAAGAGCGCGCGCGGCTCGAGGCCGAGCAGCGACGGCAACAAGAAGAGCAGCGCGCGCGCGAAGAGGCGCAGCGTCGCGAGCGCGAAGAGTCGCAGCGCCGCGAGCAGCGAGCGCGCGAAGAAGAAGCGCAGCGACGGGCCGAGGCCGAGCGCGTCCGACAGCTGAGCAACCGCTTCGCTGCGGGGGGCGTGGTCGCAGCGTCGCTCAATTTTCAGGTCGGAACGCGGCTCACAGCCCCGACTGGCGCTCGCCCCGCCGGCGCTCCGGCGCCCACCGCGCTCGCCGCTGCGTTTCGCGCCGAGGGCACCTACGCCATCGTCCCTCGCGTGGGCTTCGAGGTCGGCGGGACGCTCGGGTTCACCACGTCGCCGTCGGTCGCGTTGCTGCTCGCGCCCGTCGCGCGCATCAACCTCCCCGCTCGCGGCTCGCTCCCGTTGCGCGGCTCGGCGGGGCTCGCGCTGGGCTTGTACGCGAGCACGAGCGGCAATCAAGCGACGACGTTCTGGGGCGCGCTCGACCTGCGCGCGGAGTACGACATCGTTCCTCAGTTTACGGTGGTGGCTGGTGGTGTCGTGGACTTCGCTCCAGGCGCGCTGGTGACGTTGGGCGCCACGCTCGGCGTGCGGCTGCACTTCGGCGATCCGTCGCCCGCGAGCCCTTGATACGCTCGCCCGAGTGAAACAGGGACGATTCGCGAGCGTGGTGGCGCTGGCGGCGATCGGCGTGACGAGCCGTTGCGACACCGCCGTTCGCCTGGGAAACATGGGTCCGACGCAGCAGACCGCTGCGAGCGCTGGCGACTCGTCGCGAGAGTGTCGCTACACCGTGCGCGAGCTCGCTGGAGAGAACGAGCGGCTCTCGTCGATCGACGCGGATCGCGTTCGCCGCTGGTTGACGGACTCGGCGAGCGACACGAGCGCGCCGTGCGCGACGCAGCTCGCGCGCATCGCGCCGGAGTTCAGCGAAGGAGAAGTGATCCCGAGCGAGGACGACGTTCGCGCGATGATTCGCGCCCTCGTTCGCGCGACGGGCAGCGAAGCCCTCGCGTGGGACGTGCAGCACGACGGTCACCAGATCCGCGCGCACATCATCGCCGCCGACCTCGCGCGCCGCGGGTGGAACGCGCACAAGCTCTTCGCCCTCGGCAACCTCGCCCCGCGCGACGCCGACCAACGCTTCATCCGTCGCGGCGGAATGCTCTCGGACGGTAGCGGCACCAGTGATGCCCGCGAGGCGCGCCGATGGCTCTACCACCCCGCGGCCGTGGTCCTCGCGCGCGTTGACGGCCGCGAGAGCGCGAGCTTCGCGTGCCCCGATGATCGCGAGCAGCGCTGCTCGTTTCGCGTGATCGACCCGAGCCTGCGAGCCTCGCGCGCGACCGCGACCACCGACGACGCGATCGGGCTCTTCAACCTCCGCGACTGGCTCCGCGCGCTGCGGCCGCTCGAGACCGACGCCGCGCGCGGGGTCTCTCTCGAGTTTGCGCGTCGCGCGCAATTTCTGCCTCGCGCGACGGCGGCGAGCCCCTCGGTCGAGCTCGTCGTCACCGAGGCCGAGCAGTGCCCTGTGGGCGCTGACGCGCTCGCCTCGCGTCGCGCGACGCTGCGCGCGAGCCGTCACGGGGACCCGACCGCGGGCTACAGAGCGGTCTTCGCTGTGCGCAACTCTGCCGGCGAAAATCCAGCACAACTCGAGCTCGAAGGGATCGACGAGCCCCTCTTCGTGCGCGACGCGGCGATGGCGCGCGAGCTCGAAGCGGCGAGGTCGCGCGGCGCGCTCGTGTCGGTGACCTACGCGGACGCAGACGGCGTCGTGCGAGCGGTGCGCGTCGAAGAAGGAACCGCTCCGAGCGTCTGCCTGCGCGCCGCTGTGACGATGGGCGACTGACACACAGCGCGTTGCGCAGAGAGCAACCTCTGTAGACTGCGGCGCCATGAAGAACCCGCCGCACATGCACCCGCAGACGAGCTCTGTCTCCGAGGGCTTCGACCCGACGTTGAGCGTGATGGCGGTGCGTCCGCCGATCTACCCGGTATCGACGTACTGCTTTCCCAACGCAGCGGCCGCCGCGCACTACTTCGAAGTGCTGCTCGGAAAGAAAGACGCTGTCCCCGGCGAGCCGATCGGCCTTGTGTACGCGCGGCTCAACCACCCCAACGCCGAGATGTTCGAAGACTCGCTGCGCTCGGTTGAGCGCGGCGCGCACGCAGCGGCGGCGTTCACCAGCGGGATGTCCGCGATCACGACGACGATCTTCACCCTCGCGCGGCCGGGCACCAAGATCCTCTACCAGCGACCGGTCTACGGCGGCACCGACCACGTCTTTCGCGGGATTCTCCCCGGCTGGAACGTCGACGCCATCGCCGTCGACCCCGATCGCTGGGACGAGGCGCTCGCCGCGCACGGCAAGGACGTCTCGATGGTCTACATCGAGACCCCCGCGAACCCGACGCTCGCGATGATCGACCTCGACGCGATGCGCGTCCTCGTCGACCGGCACTGTCCCGGCGGCGGCGTTCCCATCGTCGTCGACAACACGTTTCTGGGCCCGGTGTTTCAGTCGCCGCTCGAGCACGGCGCGGACCTGTGCGTGTACTCCGCGACGAAGTTTCTCGGCGGGCACAGCGACCTCGTCGCCGGAGCGATCACCGCGAAGGACCCCGCCATCGTCACCCGCGTGAAGGCCAACCGCGCCTTCTTCGGCACCATCTGCGAGCCCTTCACCGCGTGGATGCTCCAGCGCAGCATGGCGACGCTCTGGCTTCGCATGACCAAGCAATCGAAGAACGCGAGCAAGCTCGTCGACGTGATCAAAGCGCACCCCGCGGTCGAGCGCGTGCACTACCCGACGCTCTTCGTCGGCGATCAAGCGCGGATCTTTCGCAAACAGTGCCGCGCCCCGGGCTCGATGATCGCGATCGACCTTCGCGGCGGACGCGAAGCCGCGTTTCGCTTTCTCGATCAGCTCTCGCTCGTGCGGCTCGCCGTCTCGCTCGGCGGCGTCGAGTCGCTGGCGTCGCACCCTCGCACCACGACCGCGTCCGAGATGAGCGACGAAGACCTGCGCGCGAGCGGCGTCACCGAAGGCCTCGTGCGCATCAGCGTCGGCGTCGAGTACTGGCGCGACCTCGCCAAGGACATCACCGGCGCGCTCGACGCCGCTGCGCGCTGAGCCTGGCTCGTCAGCGGGCAGGAGTCGCCAGCGAGCGCTCGAGCGTCCAGGCCACCTGGTACTCGTTGAAGAACAGCATGTCCGTGCGCAGCGTCGCGCGCAGCGCCTCGCGGGCGCCCTCTCGATCGTTGGCCGCGAGCTTCGAGAGCGCCTCGTAGAAATTCGCCTCCGCGCGGTGCCCTGCGTTCTGCGCGTGCGCCATCAGCTGCTCGAACGTGATCGCTCCGGTCGCGCGCTGCGCGAGCCGCACGGTCCACGGAGAGCTCGCTCCGGCGTGCGATGCGAGCTGACGAAGCCCTTCTCGCGCGCGCTCGTCTTCGCTTCCTGCGAGCTTCGAAGCGGCCCAGCTCCAGAGCGTGAAGTACGTCTGCCAGTTGCGGTCCAACGTCAATCGGCCCCGCGCGCTCGAAGCCACCCGCGCCGCGTCCGCCCATCGCCCGCGCGCCATGAAGAACACGACGGCCGCTGCAGCGACGTCCTTGTCCTCGGGCGCAGCGACGAGCGCCGCGTCCCAGCTCTCTCTCGCCGCGTCCGCGCGTCCGAGCCCGTCCGCCGCCTGCGCGTGCTGCATGAGCGCGCTCGCCTTGCGCGCGCCTTCGAGCGACCGAGCCAGCGCCGCGTACCCCGCTTCGGCCTGCTGAAACGCCGTCGTCGCAGCGGCGCTCTGGCCCGCGAGCTCGAGCGCCCACGCCCTGCGCAGCGTGATCAGCGGCTGCACTTCGCTGCCGCTCTCTTGCGCGCCGAGCGGGAGCTCCGAAGCGCGTCGCAGAACGTCCGCCGCCCGCTGTCCGTCGCCGCGTCGCCAGGCGATCTCTGCGCGCAGCAAGAGGGCCCCGCGCGGGGGGCTCTGCGCGCTGATCGCGCGATCGAGCAGCGTCTCGGCGGCGGCGATGTTCGCGACGCTCACCTCGAAGTGCGCCGCGGCGAGGTCGATCTCGGCGCCGTCGAGCGGAGGATTTCTTCCGGCGAATCGTCGGGTCCACTCGGCGCTGAGCGCGCGAAGTCGTGTGATTGCGGCGCGCCCCACGGCGCTGTCGTCGCTGCTGCTCTCGGCCTCGAGCCAGCGCGCTGTCGCGGCGATCGCGCGGCCGAGCGCCTCGGGGTCGTCTGGTCGAAGCCTCGCGGCTGCTTCGAAGTGCGCAGCGCTGAGCCCGTAGTCGCTGTCGGTCTCTGCCGCGAGCGCGAGGCACTGCGCGAAGCGAGGGTCGTCGCGAAATCGTCGCCGTCCTTCGCGGCAGATACCGGCCATCGCCGAGCCGTCGACGCGCTCGAGTTGCTGGGCCATGGTGATGTAGCCCTCGGGCGTCGAGTCTTCGACCACCGAGCGCAGCAGCGCGGCGAGCCCTCGGCTGCCCGAGCCGGTCATGGTCTCTGCGTGCTCGGCGGCGCCCTGCAGGTCTCCGATGCGCAGGTGCAGGATCGTGACGTCGAGCACGGGGCGCTCGATGGCGCGGCGAAGGGCCATCACTTGCTCTTCGGGGCGCGGGTCGGGCAACGGGCGAGCGAGCTCGCGAAGCGCCTCGGCGCGGCGCTGCTCGGAGTGCTCGCGCGATCGCGTGAGCATCGTCCGCTCAGGAAACACCCTGGAAATCTCGCGGTAGATATCGGCCATCTCCGCGTGAAACACCCACGGCAGCCGGTACTCGCGCCGGTTGTTTTCGCCCCACCGCAGGACCTCTTCGTAGCGGCTCGCCGCCTCTCGATCGGGCGTGCGAAGGAGCGTGAGCACGCGGTTGGCCGCGAGCGTCTGCGCCTCGTCTCCGCGCGGGTTCGAGACCTCGAGCAGCCCCCGCGCGAGGGGCGCGAGCGCGTCGGGGAGGTTGCCCGCTTGTAGCTCGTCAGGCGTGTAGTGCACGAGCGCTCCGCGGATCGCGCCGACGGCCAGCTCGTACTCGCCGGCGCCGAGGCGTTCGACCCCACGCGCAGCCCAGTACGTCGCGACCGCGTCGCGGATCGAGCGGTTCGAGCGGCTCGCCGGCTGTTCGTCGAGTTGTCGAACAATTTCAGCGAAGTTGGCGCCCGTCACCGCGGGGGGCACTTGCATTCGCTCGCCGATCGGGAGGGTGTTCGTGTTCGCCGGAGGCCGGCACGCCGCGGCGAAGAGCGCGGCGCTCAGCGCGCAGCCTCTCGCCCACCTCGATCGCAGTCTCGAAGGCATCGTTGAGGGGTCGAACGCTACCGCACACTTTGCCGCCGTGCCCGCGCGATTGTCGCTGCGAGCCAACATTGATCCTCGCAGCGCACCCGCCGTTATCGGTATGCTGCGAGAGAAGTCAGGCGTGCGATGACGACGGAGTCGACTGCGCTTTTGTTCGGCAAGTACAAGCTCCTCGAGCTCATCGCGCGGGGCGGCATGGCCGAGGTATTCAAGGCGAAGAGCTTCGGGGCCGACGGCTTCGAGAAGGTCGTCGTCATCAAGCGCATCCTCCCCGAGCTGGCGCAGAACCACCAGTTCGTCGAGATGGCGATCAACGAGGCCAAGCTCGCGGTGGCGCTCTCGCACGCGAACATCGTGCAGGTCTTCGACCTCGGCCGCGAAGAGGACACGTACTTCATCGTGATGGAGTACGTGCACGGGATGGACTTCGCCGAGGCGCTTCGGCGCAGCCGAAAGCGCGGCGAGAGGCCTCCGGTAGAGCTCTGCGTCTACGCTTGCTCCGAGACCGCGCGCGCCCTCGACTACGCGCATCGACGACGGGACGCGCAGCTGCGGCCGCTCAACATCGTGCATCGAGACATCTCGCCGCAGAACCTCCTGCTCTCGTTCGAGGGCGAGGTGAAGGTGACGGACTTCGGCATCGCGAAGGCCCGCACGTCCATCGAAGAGGCGGGAACGATCAAGGGCAAGTACGCGTACATGGCCCCCGAGCAGGCCAAGGGGCAAAACGTCGACGCGCGCGCCGATGTCTTCGCGCTCGGGGTTGTCCTCTACGAGTCCATCGTCGGAAAGAACCCGTTTCAAGAGCGCACCGCCTACGAGACGCTGCGCCGCGTGCAGCTCGGCGACAAGCTGCCGCTCGACCAGGCGTGGCCCGAGTGCCCCGAAGAGCTCGCACGGATCGTCGACAAAGCCACGCACCCCGATCGAGACCAGCGCCACGCCTCGGCAGCGAAGCTCTACGAAGACCTCGCGGGTTTTCTCTACACCACGCGAAAGCGCGTGACCGCGCACGACCTCGCCGAGTGGCTCGAGCGGCTGCGCGACGACGCCAACCGCACGAGCGACGCAGACCGCGTGCGCGACGCGCTCGAAGACGCGGGGCGATCGAGCGTGCGCACGCCGGTCGAGATCCCAGCGGCCTCTTCGCGACCGGGGCCGAGCACGAGCACGGGGCGAGGGCGCACCAACCTCGAGCGACGCGACGCCACGCTTTTGTGCGCGGACTTTCCTGCGCACGTGGCGGGCATGGTCGAGCCGCTGTCGTCTATCGCGACGCGCTACGGCGGCGCCAACGTCTCGTCCGATGACGAGCACGTGGTGTGGCTCTTCGGCGCGAGCGCCACGGATGGCCGCGACACGGAAGCGGCGGCGCGCGCTGCGCTCAAGCTGCGACAATCACTCGCACGAGACCCGCGCCTCGCAGACGTCGGGCTCGGGCTGCACGCGGCGCGCATCCACGTGCGCCTCGACGGCCCGCCCGAGCGAGACCAGTGGTTCTCCAACGCGCTCGCGGTCGTCCGTGACCTCGCGCGCGCCGCGCCGTCGAAGCTCTTTACGAGCGAGCCGGTCGGGCGAATCCTCGGCGACTCGTTTGCCATGGAGCCCGTTCGCACCCGCGAGCCGGGCCTCGAGCGCGTCCCCGGAACGGCCCTCGCGCTCACCGCCGAGCGCTCGTCGCACGAGGGCGCGCGGCGTCGATTCGTCGGGCGTAAAGAGCAGTTTCGCACGCTCGGCGACCTCTTCGCGCGCGCTGCGAAGCACGGCGTCCACGCGATCGCCGTCACCGGTGAGCCCGGCGCCGGAAAGACCCGCTTCCTCGAAGAGGTCGAGTACCGCCTCCGCCGCATGAATCACCCGGTGAGCTGGTACTCGACCACGTGCTTGCCGTCGGATCGAGAGGTCCCTGGCGCGGCCGTCGCGGGCATCTTGCGCTCGGTGCTCGCCATCGACGAGACCGACCCCGAGCCCACCCTTCGCGAGAAGGCCACGCGTCTGCGCGAGCTCGGCCTGCACGCCGATGAGCTCGCAGCCGCCTCGCGCGTGCTGGGCATCACCGGCGGATCCGAGCCGCCAGGCGGAGGCGCTCGCCCCTTGCGCAGCGCCCTCATGCGCCTCGCCGCGAGCCTCGCGCGCGACCAGCTCACGGTGCTCATGTGGGATGGCGCCGAGCACATGGACGACGACTCGCAAGCGCTCGTCGACGAGCTCGTGCGCGGCGCCGGACGCGCGCGGCTCGTCGTCGTCGTCGCCAACCGATCGGGCTTCGTCTACGCGTGGAAGGACGCGCCTTCGGTCGCAGAAATCGCACTGCATTCGCTGACCGACGAAGAGACCCGCTCGCTCGTCGCGCTGCGGCTCAACGTCGCTGAGACGTCGCTTCCGCGCGAGCTCGTCGAAGAGGTCGCCGCCAAGAGCTCGGGCAACCCGCTCTTCATCGAAGAGCACCTGCGGTCGCTCGTCGACGCGGGCGCCGTCGAAGTGCGCGAGAACGTCGTCGCCTTTCGTCGCACGGTCGCCGAGGTCGAGGTGCCCAAGACCCTCCGCGGCCTCGTCAGCGCCGAGCTCGCGCGGCTCACGCAGCCGCAGCGCACGCTGCTGCAAGTGGCCTCGGTCCTCGGCCCTCGCTGGTCTCGCGACCTGCTCGCTGAGTCCGCTGCGCAGCCGCTCTCGTTGCTCGACGAGACGCTTCGGTCCCTCGTCGAGCGCGGCGCCCTCGTCCGCAGCGGAGACGAGTTCGCCTTCGCTCACGAGATGCGCCGCGAGGTCGTGTACGACAGCCTCGCGCTCGAGGCGCGCCGCGAGCTTCACGCGACGGTCGCCGCCGTGGTCGAGCGCATGTACCCCGACCGGCTCGACGAGCTGAGCGAGCGCCTCGCGCTGCACTATCGCGAGTGCAACGACCGCTCGAAGGCCGTGCACTTCCTCGAGCGCGCCGCCCGTCGCCGCGCCGCGGAGCGCGCGTTCGCCGCCGCCGCGGTGCACTTCGCGCGCGCGGTCGAGCTCGCGCAAGCCGCGCCGCGCCCCGACCCCGAGCACGTGCTCGGGCTCTACACGCAGCTCGCC
>JAAFIF010000099.1 GCA_013298625.1 Myxococcales bacterium | reverse complement strand
ATGGGTCGCGAGACGCACACCGACAGCGCCCACGGTAGGAGCGGGACGAGCGCGAGCGTGCGTTGACCGCGCAAGGTCGCCAGCCCCACGCACAGAAAGAACGTCGCGACCAACATCGCCGCCGTCGAGTGGCCCGACGGAAACGAGTAGCCCGTCTCTTCGAGCCAGTGCTCGCGGACCGCCGGGGACAACCGCAGCTCAGCGCTGCGCGACTCGCTGAGGACGGTCGCCAGGTACTCCCTGCGCTCGCGCTTTCCTCCGAGCTCGTAGAAGCGGTTCGGCGCGATGGGAAGCACGCCTCGCTCGGCGAGCTCGACGATGTCCGGACGGGGTGACGCGAACGCGGGCTTCACCACGTGCTCGTTGAGCTCGGCGCCGACCACGAGAAACAGCGCCAACGCGACGACCATCGCGCCGGCCTCTCGCAAGCGACTTCGGCGATCGAGCCCGCTGCGCGTCAAAATGAGCGCGAGATACGCGAGCACGACGAAGGGCATTCCGAAGCGCTGCGCGGAGTTCGAGAGGGCGAGCGCGACGAGCGCGATCAAGCCGGTGAGGTCGAGCGCGGGGAGCAGCGCGCTGGCCGGAAGCACGAGCCACGCGGGGACGAGCCAGCGAGCGACGCGCGCGAGCACGGGGCGGGGACTGCTGTGCCACGTTGGCTCTGCGGCGCTCTCGGAGTCGACTGGCATGCGCTCGACGCTACCGCAGCGGTCGCGCACCGGGTGTGGCGATCGTCGAGCCCGATCGGTACTCTCGCGGCCCATGAGCGACGAGCTGGGGATTCGTTTCGTGATCGGTGACGCCACCGCGCCGGAGGGCGACGGCGCGAAGATCATCACCCACGTGTGCAACGACATCGGCGGCTGGGGCGCGGGCTTCGTCGTGGCGCTCTCGAAGCGCTGGAAGCAGCCCGAGCGAGAGTTTCGCGCGTGGCACCGCGGCGGAGAAAGCGCTGGATTTCGCCTGGGCGCCGCGCAGCTCGTCGAAGTCGGGCCCGGGCTGTTCGTCGCGAACATCATCGGGCAGCGGGACATCAAGCGTGGCCGGGTCGGGCCAGCGCCGGTGCGCTACGAGGCGATCCGCGAGGGGCTGGCGAAGGTGCGAGCGTTTGCGCTCGAGCGCGGCGCCAGCGTGCACATGCCGCGCATCGGCTGCGGACTCGCGGGCGGCGATTGGACGGTGGTCGAGGCGATCGTGCGAGACGAGCTCGTCACGCATGGCGTGGACGTGACGGTGTACGACCTGGCGTGACGCGAGCTGCCGCGCGAGGACGGGTTAAGCTCTGCGACTGCCGATGCAAGACGCGCTGGGATATCTCGTGCTTCTGGGGCTCGCCGGGGCGCTCGGCGTGTACGTCTTTCGCTCGTACGCGAAGATGACCCCGAGCGGAACGGCCGCGCACTTCGGCCTCGCGCCCGGCGAGACCGTGCAATGGATGTGGGTGGGCGAGCTGGCCGACGGGCCGTCGCTCGCGACGCAGATCGCCGTCGCGGCGGCGAGCGTGATCGTGACGGCGCTCGTGGGCGCTGGAGGCGTCGCGACGCTGCGATCGCTGGGGATCACCGTGTTGATCACCAGCCAGCGGCGGCTGGTGCTCGTGCGAGAGCGCGAGGACGGGACTGTGGGGCGGGCGTTCTTCACGTCGCCGGGCGAGGTGAAGATCGAGCTGCTGGGGCCAGGAGACCGAGCGATTCAGGGCGGTCCTTCGGCGCGATTCAGGCTGACGGGGAGCGATGGCCGGCCGTTCGACGTGCTCTTGCACGGGTCGGCCGTGGCGCTGCTCGAGCGATGGATCAGCGGGCCGCTCAGGTAGTCCACGAGCGCGGCGATCGCGCCGCTTGCGAGCGACGGCAGCTCTGGGATCGACGGCATGACGACTCCGTGGCGGTGCAGGGCTGCGATGCGCTCATCGACGTCGGCAACGCGGTCGAGTCGTGGGCTGAAAGCGCGTGATCGTTCGCGTGCCCCGGACCGCGGGCGTGCTTCGAGTGTTCGTGCTCATGCCGTGGCGCACTGCACAGAAGCTTCGGTGAGACTCGTTGTTCGTTCGTGTGTGCGTCTCCGTCGAGCATCGGAGCAATCGCGCGAAGCGGGCAGCAGAACTCTGGGACAACGCTCGCCCTGAATAGCGATCGCGCTCGGACGGTCTGCCACGGCCGGCTCAGCTGCGCCTCACACGCGACGGGCGGGCTGCTGACTCAGCGACCAACGAACGGTGACACGGGCTCTTCGACGCCTTCGCTCGCAGGCAGGTGGCTCGCGAGCGCCGCGGGGTCGATCGTCACCATCGCCGAGAATTCACCGTCGATCCACAGCTGAATTTGCAGGCATTCGAGGCAGATGATCCACGAGACCCTCTGTCCGGCGACCGTCAACGTCACGGCGTGGCGCGGGTTGAAGCACATCGCCGCCATTCCGTTCGAGCGCTCGACGGCGTCGATCAACGCGCGGCCGAGCGCGGCCCTCGCGCGCGCGTCGGTCACCGAGACGCTCGAGCGCCGCTGATGCCCCGATTCGACCTGCGGACCGCCGTCCGTCGCATGCAAATACGGGTGCACCGCCGCGAGTTCGAGCGCGACGGCAGGGTCGCTCAGCGCGGCCAACATCGCCTCGACCTCCCGTTCGCCCCACGTGTGCCGCATCGGCCTGCGGTCCTCGACGAAGCGTCGATGCGACTCGAGGGCTCGTACGAAGATCGATCGCGCCAGAGTCCATCCAGCGGCGCGCGGCGCGGACTGCGCATCGGCGCCGCTGTCCCGCGGCTGCGCGCGCGGAGCGCGTCGACAGGCGGGCGCGGTGACCGCTGCGAGCACGGCGATCGCGACCAACGATGAGCGTCGCAGGCGCCTCGCAGCGCCCACAGGTCCGAACGAGTTCATCGTTTGAAGCCTAGCGAATCGCCGCCGAAGCGCGGCGCACAAACCGGCGCGAGGCGAGCTCGTCATCCAACCCCCACCAACAACACGCAGTCGTGTCAATGTGCCGTGCGATGAAGAGAGCGATCGGGTCGCTGAGCGTTGGCGTTGGCGCGATGCTGGTTCCGCAGCTGGCGTGGGCGCACGGGCAGGGCGTGGGCTTGGTGATCGGCGGTCTTTCTGGGGCGATTCCAGCGCTGGTGGTCGGCGTGGTGCACCTGGTGATCGGCGCGCTGCGGCTCGACGCTGAGCCACGCCGGTCCGTGCTCGGGCGCACCGCTGCTGCGACTGTGATCGCGATCGTGCTCTCGTTTGCGCTGCACGGGGCGGCCGAGCGCTTCACGCGCGACCTCTCTTGGCTGCTCACCGCCGTGCTGATCGACGTGGGGCTGTGTGCGCTCGTCGCGTGGCCGCTGGTGAAAGCGCAGTACGAAGCACAGCAAAAGGCCGCGGCGCGCGCGTTGATGATCGGGTCGCTGTTGGCGCCGTGCGCGATCGTGCTGGCGATGCTCGCGTTGCTCTCGCGCCGGTGAAACGCGGCGCCGGGCGCGCTTGTGCAAGGGGACCGCGATGCTGATACGCTCGCGGTCGATGGGACCTGCTGCTGTCAAAGGCGCGGTGATTCGATCGCAGCTCAACGGGCTCGATCAGCTGGGGCTGCGCGCGGCGGTCGTGCAGGCGCTGCCGCCGCGCACGCGCGCGCTGGTCGACAGTCCGCCGTCGCTCGTCGAGTGGGTTGCGATCGCGCACTCGTTCGACATCGCGAAGGCGGTGGGTGCGCTCGGCGCGGACACGGTCGAACGCTTCGGCCGCGTGGGGAGCGAGCGGCTGCTGGCCACGTCGTTTCGTCCGGTGATTCAGGGGATCTTCAGCGTGTTCGGCTCGGACCCGCACACGCTGTTGTCGCGCGGCGACCTGGTGGTGCGCGCAGGGTTTCGGGACGTGCAGTTCGCCTATCGCAAGGTGTCCGAGCGCTCGTGCGAGTGCGAGGTGTCGGTGGACGGGGAGAACGTTCCGCTGGACTACTGGCGCGTGTGGAAGGCCACGTTGGTCCACACGTATTCGCTGTGCAAGCGCGAGGGCACAGTGCAGCTGATCGCGCCGACAGAGCCGTCGCGAGCGCGATTCGCGTTCGAGTGGGCCTGAGGGTCACGGCCGTGCGGTCACGCAGCGTCGTCGTGCGCGACTGAACACGTCCGACCGCGACGCTGCTGTGCAAGAACGGCACATCGCTGCGCGGTCTGCGAGGTAAAGTTGATCGCGATGAAGGTGCGCTCGGGCGTCGAGTTCGACGTTCGCACCGAGCTTCGCGCGCTGCTCGAGAGCCGAATTCGCCTGGCGCCGTCGCTCTCGTCGGTGTCGACACTCCCGCAGCTCTGCGTCTGCTTGATGCACAGCGGGCTGCGCGATCAGGCCTGCCTCATCGCCAAGTGCTCGCTGCGCGCCGGGGACGCGGCGCGGGTGCTCTCGCTGCGCGCGCTCGGCCGCGCCGACGACGCGGCGCGCGAGGCAGGGCTGGCGCAGAGCAGGATCACGCTCTTCGCCAACGGTCTCGACGAGGCCGATCGACCGGCGTTTCTCGCGGCCCCGGCGACGGCGACGACGCTCGCGCTCTGAGTCGCGCCTCGCGCGTGAATACGCGTCCTGCGCGCGCAACGGGGTCGAACTCGCGCTGACGTTGGCGCGAGCTGGTCGTCGACGAGATGCACGAAAGCGCTCAGCTCGCAGGCTGACCGACGCCCGCAGGCTCACCGCGCTGAGCGCGGCGCCACGCTGGCCATCATCCGTCGTTGCAAGGACAGATACGGTTCGATACCAGCATCGACGAAGCGCTCGGCGCCCATCGCGCTCGGCAGCATCGAGCGGCGCTTCGCAGGCCGGTCTTCGAAATCGAGGAGCGATTCGACGAGGGCGACACCGTCGTCGTCGATCGACCGAGTCAGCACCAGCGCGTCGGTCGGAGCTTCGTCCGTCACCGCCAGCACGGCGAGCCGCGTCTCGAGGGGACCGACGTGCATCGCGAGCGCCGCACGAACCGCGCGCGCGTCGCCGGACCACGCCGTGACCGCGGCGATGTCGGCGCGCCCATCGGTCACCGCCGCGAGCGCCTCGGGGTGCGAGCCCATGAAGCGCTGCTCACTGAACACGTTCGAAGGATCGACGCCGCGCCGACGCAGCAGCTCGATCGCCAGCGCGTAGCCGCCGAGAGAGTGCGGATCGACCCACGCGGCGCGCAGCGATCGGGCGCTCCAAAGGCGGTCGATCGTGATCTTCGACTGCGCCGGGACCACGATCGCCGACCGATACGAGGTCAGCCCCTGCCGCACGACCTGAAACACGCACCGCGCGACGGGCGCGACGCGCGCGCACACGCCTGCAGGCGCCCAGACGACCTCGGCTTCGGCGGCGCACGCTCGGCGCACGAGGTCTTCGTAGTCCGTCGCCACCCGGACTTGCACGGGACGCGCGAGCGCCACGGCGAGCGAGTGCTCGACGAGCTCAGCGCGCGCGTTCGCCTTCGGCAGGCCCAGAGACGGTGGAAACAGCACCCGCAGTGAGTTCACGCTCGAGCCGAAATCGTACACCCAAACGCGCGGCTGTCCGCGGGCGCGCCCCGGCTGTCCACGCGAGGTCAGCCCCTCAGTTCACTGGCGATTCGCGCCGCGCCGCGCAGGCCGAGCTGCGTGTCGAGCACGACCCTCACCGGCACCTCGGCGAGCAGTCGCTCGTGCGGCGACTTGCTGCGAAAGCGACGCTCGAAGCGGCCATCGCGCAGCGCAGCGACGATCTTCGGAGCGATTCCGCCGGCGAGATACACGCCGCCGAACGCGAGCGCGCGAAGCGCCATGTTGCTCGCCTCCTGCGCATACACCTCGACGAACACCTCGAGCGCCGCGGCGCAGAGCGGGTCGCGCGCCGCGAGCCCCTCGCGCGAGATCACCGCGCTCGCGTCGGCCTCGGCGAGCATCGCCGCTTCGATCATGGGTGACGACGCGCCGTACCCCGAGCGCTCGAGGCCTCGATACACGTTGAGCAATCCGGGCCCAGACAAGACCTGCTCGTACGAGACGCGTCCGCCAAGCAGCGCCCCCACCGCGCGAAGCACGGCGATCTGCCGCTCGTCCGTCGGGGCAAAGTCCGCGTGTCCGCCTTCGCCGGGCAACACGTCGATCGTGCCGTCGTCTCGTCGAAGCGCGAACGCTTCGCCGAGGCCGGTCCCTGCGCCGAGCACCGCGATCGCCGCGCGCTCGTCGACAGCTCCGCCGAGGATCTCTTCGTACTCGCCAGCGCGCAGCATCGTCACGCCGACGGTCTGTGCTGCAAAATCGTTGACCAATCTCACTTGGTTCGCGCCGATCGCGGCGGCGACCGACCGCTCGTCGACCTCGGGCCACGGCAGGTTGGTGGTGCGACACACGCCGTGACGAACGGGCCCGGCCATCGCGAAGCACGCGCGCGTCGGCCGCGCTCGGCTGTCGTCGACGAAGCGCAGCACTACAGCCTCGAAGCTGTCGAACTCGCGGCTCGCGTACGTGTGCTCGGCGACGAGGGCACCGCGGTCGTAGCAGGCGAGGCGGCAGTTGGTGCCGCCGATGTCGCCGGCGACGATCATGGCTTCGCGCCGCGCAGTCGGTTGATCATCGAGCGGATGAAGCCCGGCGACTGCACGCGCTCGGCCTCGGCGATTTCTTCGACGAGCTCTTTGCTGAGCGCGGCGCCGTCCTTGGTGTCGTGCGTCTGCGCGACGTATCGAGCGATCACGCCGGCCTGGGCCACAGGGATGTGCAGGCGCAGCGCGTAGTGCGCCAGGACCTTGCTCTCGCTCGGGTCGATTGCGCCGTCGGCGAACGCGATGGTGATCGCGTCGGTGAGCAGCGCGTGCGCGAGCCCGAGCGACTCGGCCCTGCCGAGCTCGTCTTCGACCAACGCGATGTCGGGGTCTTTCGCAAACGAGTCCACGTCGAGCGCGCTGCGATCGACGCTGAGCTCGTCGGCGAGGTGGTGGATCGAGTCGAGCTCAGCCTGGGCGACGTTCGAGTCGACAGAGACGAGCGCCGCGACCGCGCGCAGGTACGCGACGCGCTCGCTGAGCGAGAGTGTTGCTGCGGGGTGAGTCACCACGCGATCGTGGCTGGATCGCCGCGTCGCCGTCAACGCGATCAGCGCTTGCGCGCGATGATCTCGGTCACGGGAGGTGGCAGGACGAAGCGCCTCGGGTTCGACTCGACGTCGGTGAGCGTCGCCAGCAGCCCTTCGCAGTCGGCGGCGGACAGGTAGCCGGTCGCGACGAGCTTGGGTGCCCACGTTCGCCACCACGTGTTGGGCCAGGCGAACATCGGATCAGCTCCGCGCGCGACGCGCTGGTGCACGGCGATGTGCTCGACGTCGAAGCCGCTGTCGACGAGCAAGGCGGGCAGCTTCGCGGCGACGTCGGGATCGCCTCCAGCGTCGCGCCACGATCGCGCGGTGGCGTCGACCGCGCGATCATGAAACGCGCACCGCGGGGCGGCGGTCATCGACGTGTAGTTGAAGTAGTCGTGCAACACGACGCGACCGCCGGCGCGCATGCGACTGCCGATCGCCTCGAGCGCGCGCTGCGGGGCAGGCAAGAAGCAGAACACCCAGCGCGCCCACGCGAGGTCGATCAGCGGCCGGTCAGCGAGCTTTTGATCGAGGTCCCCGACGGCGTCGGCGACGAACGCGTCGACGTTGGTAAGCCCGCGGCGGTTCGCCTCCGTCTGAACGGTCGCGATAAAGGCGTCGGACAGGTCCGCGGCGAGCACTCGGCCCGTGGACCCGACCCACTGCGCGAGCTCGAACGTCGCCCATCCTGGACCACACCCGAGGTCGAGCACAGTTTCACCGCGTCGCAGACCGGCGCGCATCCAAGCGTCGTGCGTGGCGTTGGCCCACAGTCGGTGTTGAACGCCGAGCCGTTCGTGCTCGTCCCCGCCGGTACCCAAGACGTATTCGTTGTCGGTTCGCATCGGTCGCACGAGCAATGAACGACGCGCGCCACGAGCGCAATCGCTGCGGTGGACAATCGAGCGAGGCCGCGCTCGGACCTTATAGCGCGGGCGCGAACACGGGCTGCGGCGTGACGACCGCGCGAGAGCGGCGGTCTGCCGTGACGCGCACCGCCGCCTGCGCGTTGCGGTTGCGTCCCCAGCACCAGGGCAGGCGGTCCGCTGCGAGCGCGCACGCGTGGCCATCGCCCGCGACGACCTCGCGAATCGGCCGAGAAAAGCCCGGCGGAAGCACGATCTCGTGCGCCGTGACCGTCGCGGGCTCGACCGCTCCGTCTTCGCGCTGGGCGCCCGTCGCGCACGCCCCTTCAGCGTTCGAGCCCCAGCAGAAGAGCCTGTCGGTGCCCGAGAGCGCGAGCACGAAGTCGTCGCCGACGGCGATCGCGCGGATGCTCGTCGGCAGCGGAACGAACGTCGGCTCGGCGATCAGCGCGGGATCCGCGGCGGTCGGCGCGCGGCCGAGCACACCGGACGCGCGATTCTCGCCCCAGCACGAGACGGCGCCCCCGTTGATCGCGCACGCAAACGAGCGCCCAACGGCGATGGAGTCTGCGCGAAACCTCGGGCCCAACGCGGTGGGCCGCCCGACGACGCCCGATGCGCTCGCGGAGCCGCCGAACCGCTGGCCTTCGTTGCTGCCCACGCACATCGTCGTCGGCGGGTCTCGCCAGCACACGCCTCGACCCCGAGCCGAGGCAAACTGCCAGCGATTCACCATCGGAAACTGCGTTGCTCGCGACACTGTCGCCGGCGCGCTGAAGCCGATCGTCTCGCTCGCGTTGTCGCCCCACGCGTAGACCGCGCCGCTCGCGGTCGCGTACGTGACGTCCTGGCCGAGGGCGAGGCCTGACGGAAGCACGTGCGCCTCGAACCCCTGCACCGCCGAGGCCCGCGGCACCGCGGTCTCGAGCGAAGCGACGCCGAGCGAGCCTCGCACGTTGCGGCCCCAGCAAGACAGCCCCCGATCGCCGCCGCTCATCCACGACACGCACGCGTGCCCGTCGCCCGCGGCGAGCTCACGGGCGTCGGTGACTGCGCCTACGAATTCAACGGAGCTCGACCCTCCAGTGCCGTCCGCGGCCCTCGGATCGAGCGTCCCGCGGCCGAGCTGCCCGACGTCGTTGGCGCCCCAGCACGCAACGGTGCCGCGCGCGTAGCGCACGCAGTTGAAGTCACGACCTGCCGTGATGGAGTCGATCGCGGCGCACGCGCGGGTCGCGCACGGGCTCGCGCCGCTCGCGTCGACCTCCGCGCGATCCGTTGCAGGGCCATCAGCGATCGCGTCGCGGGCGGGCGAGCCGCCATCAGCGGCGATCATCCTCGCGTCGATAGACTCTCGATCGATCCCCGCGTCGGACACAGCAGCGTCGAGCGCCACGCCCGTGCGCGGGTCGATCACGATGACGCCCGGCGGCTGGTCGACGGCGACGCAGCGGCCTCCCTCGACGCACGTCTCGTCCGCCGCGCACTGCACGGCCTCGCACGTGCGCGACAGAAACATCGGCAGCCGCAGGGTCTGCCCGACAGCGAACGGCAGTCGCGCCCTTCGCTGCACGAGCGCTCTGCCCGCGAGCGCGTCGGCGCCGACGACGCCGTCAATTCTCACTTCGACTGGAGATTCGCTGCTCGTTCGCGAGTCCGGCACCACCAAAAACGACAGCGGAACGCAGAAGCGGCCGCCGCCCCCGACGTCTGTGCACCCCTGCGCCGTCAACCCGTCGAGCGTGATGGCGCGCACGGTCTCTGCTCCGTCGCGGGTGACCGAGACGCGGATCGAACCGATGCCCGCCGGAACCGCATAGTCGGTGTCGACCAACACCACGATCTGCGTGCGCTCCGCTCGACAGGCGCTCACGCTCGCGAGCGCGACGAGCGCATGAATCTGAAGCAAACGTCGAAGTGCGAATCGCATGACTACCAGTGCCGAGGCCGCCGAACGATCCGATCGACTCAACGGTCAGGCTCAGCCTAGCACGGATGTACGCAAACGTGGGCGCGGTGCGCCGCCGCGGCGAGGTGATGGTATGGTTCGCGGTCCGGAGCAAACGCCGCATGACCAACGCATTTTGGGAGATGCTCGACACTGTCCTCGGCGCGACGAGCACGGCGACAGGCGAGAAGAAGTCGCTGACCGCCGACGCCATCGCTGACGCGATCACCAAGAGCGCCGAGTGGTCCGGAGGCCAGCTGACTGGCTTCGACGTCGAGCGCGAGCTGCGCGGAAGCTTCGCGCAATACAGCATCTGGGCCGTGAGCAACTACGGCGATCATTGGGAGTTTATCAAGCGTTGAGGCGCGCGTGATCGTGAGCGAGCACAACGCAATCGAAGATCGACCCAGCGCCGAGCGCCGAGCGCGCACCGCGATGCCTCGGGTCTTGGTGGTGGGCGTGGGCGGCATCGGGGGCGTGCTGTGCGCGCACGTCGCCCGCGCGCGCAGCGAGCAACTGAGCGCGCTCGTGGCGCTCTCGACCAACGACGAGATCATGCGCTCGATCGAGCGCGACGGGATGCGCGTGCGCGGCAGCGGAGAGCCGTTCGTCGCGCGGGCCACGGTCGTGCGCGAGCTGTCGAAGACCGACCCGCCATTTGACCTCGTGCTGCTCGCAACACAACCGCCGCAGGTCGAAGAGGCCGCGCGCCGCGTGCTGCCATTTCTCGCAGACGACGGCGCGATGGTGTGTCTGCAAAACGGGCTCTGCGAGCGTCGCATCGAGCGGATCGCAGGCCCCAACCGGGTGCTCGGCGCGGTCGTCGCGTGGGGCGCATCGATGCTCGAGCCGGGCCTGTACGAGCGCACTTCGCAGGGCGGCTTCACCCTCGGACGCGCGGACGGTCGCGTCGACGACCCGCGCCTCGCATCGCTCGCGTCGATCCTGGACGCGGTCGGGCCGGTGAAGCTCACCGGCAACCTCGCCGGCGTGCGCTGGAGCAAGCTCGCCATCAACTCTGCGATCTCGACGCTCGGGACGATCGGCGGCGACCGGCTCGGTCCGCTGCTTCGTCGCTCGATCGTGCGGCGCCTCGCGCTCGAGATCATGTCCGAGACCGTCGACGTCGCGCGCGCCGAGCGCGTCCAGCTCGAGAAGGTCGCGGGCACGCTCGACCTCGACTGGCTCGCGCTCACGCCATCAGAGCGGCGAGGCGCGTACTCGATCGCGCTCAAGCACGCCCTGCTGATCGCTGTGGGCGCGAAGTTTCGACGCATGCGGTCGAGCATGTTGTCCGCGATCGAGCGCGGGCGCGTTCCAGCGGTGGATTTCTTGAACGGCGAGGTCGTCAGCCACGGCGCCGAGCGCGGCGTCGCCACGCCCGTCAACGGGCTGGCCACCGCGCGCGTGCACGCCCTCGCGCGCGGCGAAGCGCGCCCTGGCCCCGACCAGCTCGATGCGCTCGCGCGCGACGCTGGCCTGCTTCGCTGAGCGGTTCAGCCGATCGCGAGCGAGCGCTGCCGAAGCGCCTCGACGTCGCGCACGAGCCTCGCCGATGCGCCGTCAGGCCAGCGCAGCGTGGTCGACAACCACGCCGCGCCGTCCGGAACGGTGGACACGATTTTCAGCGGATACTTCGCGCGCGCGACCATCGCGACGCCGCTGCCGGCGGCGCGGATCATCGCCGTGAGAAAGCCTGTTCCCTCGACCACGCCGACCGCGGCGGTCACGACGCCTTCGGACCAGCGCACAAGATCCGCGACGCCGCGGCGCGCCTCCTCGCTGATGTCCGCGCCGAACTCTCCGCTGTCGGTCGCGAACATCGTCACCACCGCGAATCGCCCGAGCTGCGCCTTGCACCGCTCGTTGTGCTTGCGCGCCTTCGCGAGCCGCTCGGCGTTGAGCGCCGCGCGCCAGAGCTGAATCACCACGGCATCGCTGCGACCAAACGCGTGCTCTGCGGTGACCTCGTCCACGATCAGCGATTCGATCGCCACTCAACGTCCTCCTGGCGGTTCGCCATCGAGCGCGCCGGCCTCTTTCGCGCGCGCGAGCAGCCGTTGCGCGTGCTCGCCGGCGAATCCGTCGAGCGCTGCCACACACGCGACCAGCGTCGTAAACGTCGGCACCACGCCGTGCTCGCGCAACACCGCCGCGGCGTCGAGCCAGGCGCGCGCGACGCCGACGATCTCGCGCGGCGCGATGAACCCCACGGGCACGTAGCGCAGCGCTGCGTCGACGCTGAAGCGATCCTGCGCGATGTGGTCGTTGCCATCGAACGCCGCGTCGATCGCGCGCTCGAGGGGGCCCTTGCCGTCGCTCTCTCGCTCGACCGCTTCGCGCGCGCCGCGCGCGGCAGACACGTCGACGACCACCGCGGCTCCCTCGGCCGAGTCGCTCTCACCGTCGGTGAGCGAGCGCGCGGCGCAGTCGAGCGCGCGGGCGAGCGCGTCGACGAACTCTTCGTCGCAGTGCACCTCGCGCTGCGCCTCGATGGACGCGATGATCGCCTCGTTGATGGCCTCGCTCGCGGCCCGCTCGGCGACCGCTGCGCGCGACAGCCCTCGTTGACGGCGCGCCTCGCGCACCTTTGCTCCGAGCAGACGCATCGCTTACCTATGCTCCAAACGCCGCGAAACCATCGATGAACAATCGCCGCAACAGGCGTACGCCCGCCGCGGCCGCGTGCACGAGTCGAAACTCTACCGCGGCGAGCGCCTCCGCGGGATCTTCGGGGCCGGTCTCGATCGCCTCGTTGATGAGCGCATCCGACGGCGCGTCCGGGTTCGCGCAGAACGCCAGCAGCGCGCGCAGCGGCGCGTCGAGCCTGCGTCGCTGCCCGCGAAACCGCGGGAGCACCTTCATGCACAGCGCCGCGTCGAGCGGATCACCGACGCCATCGAACCAGCCGTTGCGCTCGGCGGCCTCGAGAAACGCGACGATCTCGTCGTACACGCGGTAGCCGAAGTGCATGTCGAACGGCCTCAGCATCGCGTGCAGCGTCGCGAGCCGCGCGCGCAGCGCTGGGCGCTCGCCCACGTACGGGTAGATGAGCGACTTTTCGACGCGAGCGAACCGCCCCTGGCGCGAGAACGATCGCAGAAGCGCGAGCCGCTCGGCCTCGTCGACGGCCGCCGCAGCGCCGAGGACCGGCGGGTAGTCACCGAGGTCCGCGTCGCCAAAATCCAAGACGAACGCGCGGTCGAGCACCTTCGGTGAGAACGCGTGCGTGGTCTCGTCAGCGTTGACCGTCCCGACGATGTACAGGCTGGGCGGCAGTCGCAGCTCTCTCGGAGGCAGGTCGCCCTCGGCGTCGTCCGGCTGCGTAAATTGCAGGCCTTCTCGCGTCCATCCGTCGTCGTCGCGGCCGGACTCGAGGACGCTGAGCACGTCCGCGAGGTAGTGCTCGACGTGGGCGAGGTTCATCTCGTCGAGGATGATGAACCGCGCGAGGCCGTCGTTGGCGCGATAGCCCCGCGCGGCGCGCAGCACGAAGCGCAGAAACGGCGTCCACTCGTAGGTGCGAGTGATGGGGTTGAAGTACCCGAGCAGCGAGCGCCCGTCGCGCCAGTCCGGGCGCACAGGGACGAAGAGCCAGTTGCGATGAGGTTCATCGGGCGTCGACGACAGCCACTCGCTGCCGAGCGTGACGCGAAACGCGTCGAGCGCGTCGTCGTGCGCGAGGACCGGCTCGAGCACGACGGTCTCTCCGGCGCGCACGTTGGCGGCGAACCAACGGCGCGCTTCGCCGCGCAGCGAGAGCGAGAGGTAGTCGCGCCCTGCGTACGACGCGCGCACGAACGGGCACGACTCGGTGCGTCCGTCGAAGACCACCGTCACGTCGCGCGCTTCGTCGGCGACGGGCGGATCGAAGAGCCTCGCCGCCTGACGCGGGATGAGCACGCGCCCGGTCGCGAGCATGTACGGCTGCACCGTGAGCACCACTGCGTCGTGAGGAACCGCAGCCCCGCGCCGCGGCGTGTGCGGCTGCGGCAATAGCTCGGCGAACGACTGCGCAAGTCGCGTCTTGCCGGTCCCCGAAATGCCGCTCAGCACCACGAAGCCCTTCACTTGCAGCGCGGTGTAGAAGCTCGCGAGCTGAAAGCGCGAGTATCGAAGGCCGCCAGACTCGAGCGAGCGCTCGACGGTGCGACGCGCCTCTTCGGGCCCCGCCGCGGCGACCAGCGGAAGCTGCGCTGAATTCGCGTCGGGCTCGGCGACAGCGCTCGCGCGGTCGGCGCCGCGCGCGGTGGCGTACGGCACTTCGGCGCTGCGTGGCCGGGGCTTTTCACGCTGGGTTCGCTCGGGTTCGCGCTCGCTCACCCACGACAAGAACGCTCCTGCGTCGACGAAGTCTGCCTGCGCGACGCCTGCGTCGGCGAGCGCGTCGCGCACACGCAGCATGCGTGGCGCGAGCGCGAGGTACACGTCCGCGTCCGATCGCGCGCCGCGGGGAAGGGCGGCCTTGACGTCGTCGCCCAGCGACTTGAGCGCGCGCAGCGTGCGCGGCTGATCCATCACCCAATACCGAGACGGAAACGCGTACGCGAGCAGCTCCGTGCTGAGCAGCAGCCCGAGGCCGCGGCGCTCCCACAGCGCGTCGAGGTCGTCCCGCGTGAGGCCGATGCGAGCGCGGGTGGCGAGCTCTCCGAGCGCGACCCGCAGCGCGTCGATGCCGACCTCGCGCAGGCGTCGATCGAACGCCCACGCTGGGTTTCCCCAGCGCTCGAACGCGTCGGTGTCATAGAAGAGCTCGCGCAGCTGCTCCTCGCCGAGCGCGGCGACCGCGGTCGGCGTGAGCACGCGCTGCGCTCGTTCGCAGCGACGCGCCTTCGCCGTCGAGCGCGGCGCTCCGTCCGACGCCGCGAACGCCGCGGCGAGCTCGGCCAGCCTCGCGGCGTTCACAGAGCGCCCTCTGGGGCGAGCGCGAGCGCGCCGACGCCCTCGAACGCGCCTCGCACAATCGACGCCACCCGCGCCACGCCCTGTCGCTTCGACGTCACGTCGAAGAGCACCGATCGCTCACCGGGAAACAGGCACACGGCCGCCCTCGCGCCGAGCGCGTCTCGGTAGGTGTGCATCTTGTCGATGTCCGTGCGAGCGGCCTCGTCACCGTCGCTCGCGCGCATCTTTGCGTCGAACACGAGTTCGAGCTTCGCCCCTCGAAAAAGGGCAAAATCCGGGCGAAGCGTGCCCGAGTACGCCGCCACGTCGCGGTTGTAGAGCAATCGATACTCCTCGCCGATCAACACCTCCGCGCCGCGCGCGAGGCCGCTCGACGCACGACGCTGCTGCCGCGCGGCGACGAACCGAAGCGGCGCGCCGACCGCGGCGCCGACCGCCCGCGCGAGCGCGAAGAAGCAGTACATCTCGTACAGCGTCGCGGCGTCACGAAGCGACGCGGCCGCGCGCGCGGCGGGCCATCGGAGCGTCGAGGTCGCGCCTGCGCCATCGAGCCAGCGCGCGGCGCTCGCGTACTGCTCGCGTCGATCGCACATCGCGCGGGCCCTCGCTGGGTCGTCGTCGTGGCCGTCTCCTGCGGAGGCGAGCGGCTCGCGCTCGAGCGCCGCGCGAAGCTCGTCGAGCGTCGCCATCGCTCGCCTTCGCTCAACCGGCCCGCGCGTCGAGAGCGCTTCTTCGAAGGCGGCCCCCGCGGCGACCGCGAGCGCCGTCTCGAGCGAGCGCCGCAGCCATCGGTTCTCGGCGCAGTCGAAGCTCGTGCGCGCCACTGCGCCCCACGCCTCGCGCGGCGCTCGTCCGCGAAGCCTGCCCGCGGCGGTCGAGTGACGCGCGGCGCTCTGCCACGGTCCGCTCGCGGACGCGACGTCCATCGCGTCGATCGACGCTGGGTCTTGCGCGACGGTCACGCGCTCGACGAGCTCGACGAGCGCGGTCGCAGGCACCGCGGCGACCGCTGCGAGCGCCGAGCGCAGCGCGTCTGCATCTCTGCTGAGCGCGTCGATGAGCGCGTGCGCGTCGATCGCGCCGTCGCGCGCGGCGCCCCACTCGAAGTGTCGATCGCGAAACGGGTCGAGCCGCTGCTCGCGCTCGATCGCAGCCACCATCGCTCGCACGAAGGCGAGCTGCTGCGAGGGGCCTTCGAAGCGCTTCGCGACCACCTCGACCTCGAGCGCGCGGCTCGCCGCTCGGCCCTCGCTCATCGCGCGGATCGAGGCGCGACCCACAGCGTTGCGAACGGTCCACGAGAACAACCCTGGCCACATGGGCTCGAGCCGCTCGGCGCCGACGGCGAGCTGTTGAGCGCCGTCGCAGCAGAGGCCGTAGGTCTGCCCCTCTCGCACCCAGCACGAGCTCGGCGCGAGCGACGCGCGAGCGGCGGGGTTGATTTCGTGTGCCGATACGCCGGCCGACTCGATGCGCGGCGCGCGAAGCGCAGGCGTCGATCGAGGACGTCGTTCGGACAGGGGCGCGGTCACACGCGGGATGGTGGGCGATCGGAGCGCTGCTCGACAAGCGCGAACGAACAGTCCGCCGCGCAGGCTCTTCGAGCGGACTCGATCGAGCGCAGCTGGTCGGCGCGCACGCCGAGCGTCCAGCGAAGGGCGAGGGCGCTCGGGGCGCCGAGCTCGTAGGCGTCGCACGCGGCGCGGAGCGAGCTGTGCGTGCGCGATCGACACCGCGCGCGGCGCACGTTGATCACCGAGAGCTCGCCGGGGTCCTCGAGCAGCGCGCGCACGCGGCCGCTGAGGGGATCGAGCTCGAGCAGCCAGGGTTTGCCTGCGGACGGCAGGTCCGGCGCGTACGCGATCACGCGCTCGGGCAGCCGCTGCTCAGCGCGCACGGCTCGCGCCTCGCGTCGCGCGCTCGACCGGCGCAGCCCCGTCGTTGGCGCTCGCGCGCGCGAGCTCGTTGGCCCATGGAAACGGCTCGATCCGCGCGATCGCCCACCGCCTCGCTTCGCACACGGCGAGCGCGCGCGCCGCCGCGTGCAGCGCTGCGGGGCCGTCGGTCACCACGCTGGTCCACAGCGCTCTGCCGGTCGCGACCGACCGCAACACCACGCGTCGCTGCCGTCGCCGTTGGCCATAGCAGAGCTCGACGGTCGTCGGTCTTTGTTGCTCCGCCCGCTTCGAACTTTCGTCGTCCATCGCTCGCTGATCACAGCGCGCGCAGCACGAGACGTCGAACGATCGTGGACATACTCTGTCAGCGAAAACACAGCGCGAGCGGCCCGCACTCGGGCGGACAGAATATGTCTCGCTACGACAAGATCCCGCTTGCGTCGGCGCTCACTGCGCGAGCGTCTCGGTGTGCACCGAGTGGCCCTCGGCGTCGAGGATCTCGACCGCCACCTGCGCGGTGCGGCCAGCGCGATGCGAGGCCCACGTGCGCCAGCGCGGCGTGCTGCCGACATCGAGGGTCTGACGGCGCGAGACGCTGCCGTTGACGCGCCAGACGACGGTGACCTGCGTGGCGGGGCCGGAGTTTCCGATGACGAACCAGTACGTGATTCGGCCGGTCGAGCGCGCGGCGGCCGCGTCGCCGGTCGGCTGTCCGCGCTCGACGCGGTCCGTGAACTGGCCGCGAACGAAGCGCACCTCGGCGAGCGCGCTCGCGGGGATCAACGACAGCACCGCGACGACGAGCGCGGCGAAGACCGAGAGAAATGGCCTGCGAAGCAGGGTTGAGTTCGGGGTTGAGGACACAGTTGAGCGCGAGGTTGTGTGCTGAGTTGACTTCATGCTGGTGACGAGCTCCGAACAGATCGAGGATGCTCGCACACGATGCAGCGTGCGTGCCCGTGGCGACGCATCGATGGCTGCGTGGTGATTCCCGACGATCCGCAGCGATTCGAGCGGCCGAAAGCGTAGCCGACGCGCTTCGCTCTTGTCACGCGCCGTGCTCCGCAGGCCACGTTGACCGCGGCGGCGCGAACACGCTCGTTTCGCGCACGGTCAGGATCTGGGGAGGCGAGCCGCCAACAGACCGTGTATGCTGCGCGAGTCCGGCACTGGACGAGCCGCAATCAGTGCGGCTCGAGCACACAACTCACCTGGTGCCTTCATGTATCGAGGAGAGCGCATGCGATCGTTCCGTCCCCTTGCTTTGCTCGTGGCCGTGACGGCGGCCCTGGTTGCCTGTGGACCGCCGCGGTTCACCGAAGACGCCGCTGCCCTGGATGTCGCCCGCCCTGACGGCGGCGGCATGGACTCGGTCGCGTCCGACGCGACGCCCGACGTTCAACTGCTCGCCGAGCGCTGCTTGAGCGACAACGAGTGCGACGACGGCTTGTACTGCAACGGACGCGAGCGCTGCGCGAGCGGCGTGTGCGCGCTCGGCACCCCGCCCTGCGAAGACTCGGCGTCGTGCACGATGAACGGGTGCGACGAAGAGAACGACCGCTGCACCACCGTCGCCGACCACTCGATGTGCGGCGATCGCAACGCATGCAACGGCATCGAGCAGTGCAACCCGCGCGGCGCCGGCGCCGACCCGCGCACTGGCTGCACGCCCGTCCGCCCCGAAAACGTCATCGACTGCGACGACAGCAACAACTGCACGATCGACTCCTGTGATTCGACCGTCGGGTGCGTGCACTCGCCGCGCGACCTCGACGGCGACGGCTTCGTCGACCGCGCGTGCACGTCGGACGGCCTTCCGTCGGGCGTGCCAGGGACGGACTGCAACGACAGCGAGCCGCTCGTTTACCCGGGCGCGGTCGAGGACTGCTTCGACGGACGCGACAACAACTGCAACTCGCAGGCGGACTTCTTCGACGTCGCCGCCGCGTGCCGCGCCACCAACGACACGTGCGCCACCGCTCGGCTGTTGCCCGGACCCGGCACGTACAACGTCGCGCTGACGGGCGTGACCAACAACTACACGTTGAGCTGCAACACCGCGACGGCCAACGACGTGGTGTTTCGCTTCCGCCTCGACGCGCCGCAGGACGTGCGCGTGACGATGGCGTCGACCGACACGGGCTCGGCCATCGCCGTCGCGAGCTCGTGCGACATGACCACGATCTCCGAGCGCTCGTGCGGGCGCGTCACCACCGCCGGCGCGATGACCGCGTCGCCGGCGATCTTCTTGCGCGCGCTGCCGGCGGGCGACCACTTCATCGTGCTCGAAGCAGCCGGCGCCGGTCCGTATCGCTTCTCGCTGCGCTACGAGCCGCCGACGATGTTCCCCGCGGGCGACGCTTGCCCGCCTGGCTCGCCGCCGGCCGACCTCGCGCTCGGCGCGGGAATGCCCGGCGCCGCGTCCACCGTCACTCCGACGATGCTCGGCGACGACTTCGGCCTCGCGTGCAACCCGGGCCTGCCGCGGCCCGACGGCATGCTTCGCTTCTCGCTCACCGACACGCGCAACGTCGACCTCAACGTCAGCTCGACCACGGGCGTGAACTACGTCTCCGTTCGTCGTCGCGGCGCCGGCGGCTCGTGCCCTGGCACGCAGATCCGCTGCCAAGCGACGCCGTCCTCGGCGCCGTACACCGTCTCGCTCCGCGATCTTCCTGCGGACGAGTACTACGTGATCATCGAGAACTCGGTGGACGCCGCGGTCACTGTGACGGCCACGTCGAGCGACCCGTCCATGCGCGCGCCGGGCGACGCATGCCGCAGCGCGATCAACATCCCGATCCCTGCGGCGCGGCCGTCGACGCAGATGGGCACGACGGATTTCAGCGCGTTCCTCGCGGACGCGGACCACGGCGTCAGCGCCTCGTGCGGCTCTCGTGGAATGCCCGCGGGTTGGTACGACGGCGTGTACAGCTTCGCGATCGCTGAAGAGACCGACGTGCGCATCGTCGTCCGTCCGACCGCAGGCTGGGCGCCCTCGTACGTGTGGGGCGTGCAGTCGAGCTGCGGGACGCCGGCGAGCCTCGTCGGCCGCTGCAACACGGGCTCCGCCGCGACCGTGTTCTACACGGGCCTCGCCGCGGGCACCTACAGCCTCGTCGTCGAGACGCAGACCCGAGCCGCCGCAGGGCAGGGCTTCACGGTCACCGTTGAAGCGATCTCGCCTGCGTCTCGCCCCCGCGAAGAAGCATGCTCGGGCCTGCCCATTCCGCTCGTAGCCAACGGGGCCAACCTCGAGGGCTCGTACACGTTCGATCCGCGCACACCCGCGCCGAGCGGCCTGAACCCCAACCCTGACCACGGAACGCTGTGCGGCTCGGGCGGCGCGCTCGGCTTCACCGACGTCGCGTTCAGCTTCACCATCCCGGACTCGCGCCAGGTCACGGTCGAGCTCAACCCGACCGCGAGCGGCGTGTACTGGTTCGAGCTGCAAAACGCCTGCGCGACCAACAACCTCGCGCGCTGCTACGAGGCATTTCCGCGCACCATGCCCATGGTCGCGCGCCCGCAGTTCAGCGGACGGCTCGCAGCAGGAACGTACTTCCTCGTCGCCGAAACGCAGACGACGGGACGCGTGCCCGCGACGTTCACCATCGTCGCCGCGCCCTGACGCCGCTCGCCGATCGCCAACGGGGGGGATGAACAACAACGGGGACGCGTGAGCGCACAGCGCTCGGGCGACCCCGCGCCTGTCAGCGGCCGAGACGGATCGCGCCGAGCTGCTCTTGAACGCGACGCGCGAGCACCTGGTGGTCTTCTCGGCGCAGCACCGAGCCCGCAGCGAACAGCGCGAACGCAACGTAGTCGTGAAGCGCTTGCTGAACCACGCGCGACGGATCGTCGGTGTGCACTCGCTGCAGGTTCAACAGCAGCGTGTTGGTGTCGAACGTCCCCTCGTCGCGAGGACCCGCGTTGGCGAACAGGACATCGAACGCTCCGCCGCCCTGCAAGAACATCGACAGCGTGGCCCGCGCGCCGTCGCCGACGCCCGCGGCGTCGACCGTACGGTGAATGTCGAGCAGCACCGCGTTGAAGCCGTCGAGCTGCTCTTCGAGCTGCGCGCGCGGCGAGGTCGCCTTCTTGATCTGCGCTGCCCCGCTCTGCAGCAGAACGAAGAGCGCCTTGGTCGCTTCGAACTCGCCGAGCCCCGTCACGCGCGCGACCTCGTCGAGCGTCCTTCGCCCATCGAGCGCGGCGAGCACGCGCTCAGCGGACGGGTCTCCGTCGCCGCTCTTGCCGAGCACCGGCGTCGCGACCACGCTCGCGTCCGGGATCCGCTCACGAAAATACGCGGACTCGTCGATGCGCTGCACCGCCTCCATCAGCAGGCCGTTGCACGAGAGCGTGACGCGGACCGGGACGCTCGCAGCGTCGATGCCGCGCGCGAAGAAGAACATCCCGCTCTGCGCCGCGAGCGCGCTGAACACGATCTCGCGCACCTGCTTCTGCAGCATCGCGTACAGGTCGTTGGGCTTGATCCAGCCCTTCTGCACGACGATGTCGCCCAGCCGACGCGTCGCCGACAGCAACGACATCGCCTCGTCGAACTGCGCCCTCGTCAGCGCGCCGTGACGATAGAGCACCTCGCCGAGTCGCTCGCTCGGCGAGTTGGAGGTCGCCAGCACGACCATGCCCCCTTCGAGGAGCATCGCGCGACGCGTGTCGCCGTCGACCACGACGAGCTCGCCGACCCAGCCCGAGCTCGCGATGAACTGCACGATTTCGAGCAGCGTGCTCCGGTCGACGATCGTGCCCGAGAGCACAACGCGCGAGCTCGCCGCTGCCATCTTTCGCAGCAACACCATGTCCGGCGGTGAGGGGAGCAACTGGTACACGCCGGCTTTGGGCCGGAGCACCGATGCGACTTCGGAGCGCCCGAGCGCGACCGATCCGTCTTCACCGACGACGAAGTCCGCGTCTTCGACCGCCACAACGACGCAGCATACTACGGCGTCTGGCGGCGAATCGAAAAGAAATCCCCTGCGCTCGTCTCGCTCGTTCAAACGCGGGGCGCGGTGTACTAGAGTCCCACACTGCCTTCAGGCCGACGCCTCTGCAGCGCCGCCGTCTCGGACGGCGCCAGGGGCCAACCATCGCACGACCTCCCCGATCGAGGTGCGCGTCGGCACATCGCAGCGCACGAGCACAGACCCATGACCCAGACCGTCACCGCTTCTCCTCGCCCCAACAACTTCGCTGAGCACTCGTTGGTCGCGTACATCGCGCCGCTCGTCGAAGGCCGGCGCGTCGCTGTCGTCGGGCCCTCGTCCGTCGACGTCGCGCGCCGCGCGCGGGAGCTCGGTGCGCAGTCCGTCGTCGCGTTCGGCGGCCAGGGCGAGGGCGTCACCAATCGCCCCCTGGCAGCGGGCGCGATCGAGGCGTTTCGCAGCCGAATCGACTGCGTGATCGTCCCGGACGCGGACGCGGTTCCCTTCGCTCGCGTGCTCGACGAGGCGCGCCGCGCGCTCGGCCGCGACGGCATCATCGTCGTCGCCACGTCGGCTGCCCCGAAGAACAACGGCCGCTCCGTGGATTTTCATGGCCTCCGCGGCGCGCTCGAAGAGCGCTTCGGCTTCGTCAAGATGGTCGGCTGCGGCTCGTTCGCTGGCTTCGCGCTCGCGTCGTTCGACGACCAGGTCGACGATGTGACCCTCGACACGCGACTGATGCCCGACGAGGCCTCGGCGCCCGAGCTGTTCATCGCGCTGGCCGCCGACGCGCGGTTCAGCATCGACCCGATGGCGATCGTTCAGGTCCCGCACGTCGCCGCGGCGGCGCCCGCACCGGCGGCGCCCGCAGGGCCCGACCCCGTGACGGTCGAGGCGTTGCAGCGGCTCGACGCCACCGAGCGCGCGCTCGCCGACGCCCTCAACGAGCGCAAGACCGCCGCCGACCGCGCCGCGTCCGCGGCGTCTGCTGCCGAAGTCGCGCGCGGCGAGCTCGCCAACGCCCGCGCCGAGCTCCGCCGCAACGTTCAGCGCGTCAGCGAGCTCGAGCGCGCGCTCGACGAAGGCGAAGGCTCCGAGCGAGAGCTCCGGGCTGCCCTCGAACAAGCCGAACGTGACCGAGACGCCGCGCGCAAAGACCTCCAGCGCGCACGCACCGAGTCGAAGGACCGCGACAAGATCGTCGGCGACGACGTCGCTCGGTTCGAGCGGGCCCTGTTGCAGCGCGGGCACGAGTGCGATGCGCTTCGTGCGCAGCTCGCCGACCGCGACTCGGCCGTCCGCGAGCTGCTCTACCAACTCGACGCGGCGCGAGGAGCCGAAGGCGCGCAGCGCATCGCCACGCTCGAAGCGCGCAACGCCGAGCTCGGAGTCGTGCACGCCGCGCTCGGCGCAGAGGCCGCGCGCGTCGCGCAGCAAAACGACATCCTTCGCGACCGCATCGTGAAGCTCGAAGCCGTCGTCGAAGCCCGCGACGCCGAAGCGCGACAGCTCGAGTTTCAGCTCGTTCAGGCTCGGTCCGCGCCGACGACGGCGCCGATCGTGCGCGTCGAGGCCGACGACCGCTCCGCTGCAAAGCACGCCGAAGCGATCGCTCAGCTGCGCGCAGAGTACGAGAGCAAGCTCGTGAGCGTGCGCGCCGAGCTCGAGTCGACCACGCGCCGCGTGCGCGCCGAAGGCGAGGCAGAGCACGCGCTCGCGCAGGTCGAGCAGGCCGCGCGCGCCGCGCGAGCGAGAGAAGAGGCTGACGAAGAGGCAGCGCGCCTTCGCTCCGACGCTGAGACGCAGAGACGCCGCGCGACCGACGCTGAGCTCGCGCTGAAGAACACGCTCGAGCGGCTCGCTGCCGTCGAAGCCTCGGAGTCCGACGCGCGCGCGCGCGCTGCGTCCGCCGAGACCCGACTCGCCGAAGCGACCCGCTCGCTCTCGGCCCCCGCCGCCAGCGCTGCGCTGCTGGCGCCGCTCAACGAAGAGCTCATCGCGACGAAGGCGCGCGCCGCGTCGCTCGAGAGCGCGCTCGACGAAGAGCGGGAGCGCCACGCGGCGCTGGCCAAGACCACCTCGGAGCTCCGCTCGCAGCACGATGACTCGCTGCGCGCAGAGGACGACCTGCAAGAGCAGCTCGGCAACGCGCGCGCAGAGCTGTCGCGACAGCTCGCGCTCTTCTCGTCGATCGACGAGCGGGTGAGCCAGCTCGAGCTCGAGCTCGAAGGATCGCGCAAGGGATACACACGACGCGTGCGAGAGCTCGAGCGCGAAGTCGAACAGCTGGTCCGTGCGCTCGAAGTCGCGACCTCGTCCGCCGGCGAAGAGGCCGAAGCCGTCGGCGGCGTGATGCGCGAGCTCGACTCGGCCCGCGCTGAGCGCAACGGAATGGCGCTGCGCCTGGCCGACGCCGAGGCCGCGCTCGCCGCCAAGCCCGCGTCGAAGACGGCGACCGACGAGCCGCGCAAGGCCACGTTGCTCGACAGCGATCGGCCGGAGGCGCCGTCGGACAACCGCGCAGAGCAGCTGCTGGCGACGCTGGCAGAGACCGCTGCCAGGCTCGCTTCGACTGAAGAATCGCTGGCGGATCTCACCGCGCAGCTCAACGCGTCGCACGCGCGCGCCACGTCGCTCGAAGACGAGCTGCGCGTCGCGAGGGAGCGCGCCGACGCGCTCGCGTCCAGGCCCGCGCCGGTTGCGGCGCCCGCGCCGACGCCAAGCGTCGACGTCGACGCGCTCAAGCGAGAGGGCACCGAGCGCGAGCTGCTGGTTCGATCGTTGGTGGCGCAGCTCGAGGACCGCGATCTGCGGCTGCGCGCGCTCGAGCGTCGGCTGGTCGAAGAGGTCGAGCGCGCTCGGCGCACCGAGAGCGAGATCTGGGAGCTCGAGCTGCGCGCGCGTGATCAGCGCATCGCCGCGATGCAGCGAGAGATCGAGCGCGCTCCGTCCGAGGCGCCGCGACCTGCGGCCAACGACGGGGCGCTGCGCGCTGAGCTGTCCGCGAAGGTGACCGAGGCCGAGCAGGCGCAGCGTTCGATCGAGCGCGTGCGCACTACGCTCTCGGCGATCCTCGTCGATGGGCGCGGCGCGGGCGTGTCGCACGAGCTGGTGGCGCTGCTGCGCGAGCTCGACGAGCCGGACACACAGTGATCGCAACGCGGCGGGGAGGGCCGCGACTGCTCGAGATCGACGGCGGGTGAACGAGCGACGAGCGGGGGGCGTCGCAGCGTCGCGCTCAGCGGCCAGTGAAGCGCGAGATGCCCCAGAACGGCTGATTGCGACGTGGCCCGAGCCACAAGAAGCCCACCTCGCGCCCGCCGCGACGCAGGCGGCAGTGGCCGAGCGCGGAGTCGCACTCCATGTCGCTGCACGCTGCGTTGGCGAAGGGCCCGAAGATCGCAGCGGCGTCGGCGGCGCCACGAACGTCCGCGGGGGACATGCGACGAATCGTGCCCCGCAGCGGCTGCGCCTCGGTGGCGTAGTCGATCTGCACGAAGCCGTTGGGCGGAACCAACGTCGCGAGCTGACGGGGAGCGGTCGTCGCGATTCGCGCGACGGTCTGGCAGAGCTGCTCGTCGTTTTCGAACGGGCTCGGCTGAAACGCGCGCAGCGCGCGATCGCCCTCATCAATGCTGTGGGCGTCGATCATGGTTCGCATGGCGTCGAGCCGCGCGAAGGTCGTGCGGTCGGTGACCGTCGGGGGCCAGAAGAGCGTGGATGCGCCCACGACGGAGTTCGCGCCGAAGCGCGCGCTCACGAGCACTTCGGGCTCGTCGTTGCCGTCGATGTCGCGCACGACGACGGCGCGCGCGCCGGTCGTAACGCCGCCGAGAGAGTCTTCTTCGAACCGACGAGGCGCGCGGTTCGCGTTGACGACGTACAAGTGCGTGACGCGACGCTCTCCCTCGACCGTCGTGAACGCGACGAAGCGCGCCGGCCCACGGGAATTGCCAGCGACGGGCCCCTCGATGGGGTCGAGCGCGAGCTGCTGGGCGATGGTTCGGTCTTCTGCGTCATTGGACCGAGGAGCTCCCATACGATCTTGCGACGGCTGTCCCAGCGCCTCGGGGCGCGAGCCTGCGTCGATGAGCGCGGCGAGCACGGTGGTGGTGCCTGCGCGCTTGAACTGCGCTTGCAGGGGCATCACGACCTCGGGTACTTCGCGGCGACCTTCGGGCCGCGCGACGCAGCGCCACACCTCGTCACAGTCCGCGCGCTCCGAGAGCCGACGAATGATCTCTGCGCCGATTCCGACGCGGCCGTGCGACGGGTCGAGCTGCGCGTGCAGGTCCGAGAGCCGTTCGTACACGCCGAGCTGCCATGCGCGCACGACAGGAACGCTCTGCGTCGACGGCAGCGTCCCGATCAGGCCACGAGGGCCCTCGGCGCCGCGCGCGAGCAACGGCCGAACCGCGTCGCCTTCGGGCTCGGGGTCGTTGGACAGGTTCTGAAAGCGCGACTCGAGGTCCATCCTGTCGTTGGCGCCGAGCAACGGGACGAGGGCGGGCTGAAGCTCGAGCGCGGCCGGCGCCGGATTGCCAGGAAACGGCACGCCGAACGCGACGAGCACGTGCGCGCCTGCCGGCATCTCTTCGCTCTGCAGCGAGCGGCCAGCGAGCACCGCGAGGCCTCGATAGATCGACACCGCGGTGTAGCGAACGCCGAACGGCGCGCGGCGCACGCGGTGCTTCTCGATGCGACCGGCGGCGGAGACGACCACCCACACATCGCTCGCCTCTGCCGGTGTGCCCGTCGCAAACGTCGCGGCCCACTCGCCGTTGTAGTCCTCGGTGCACACCGGCTCGACGTGCAGCGTGGCGCCGCGGCGCAAGCGCGTGAGCTCGGCACTGATGGACGGCGCGCACTGGCTCGCCGCCGACACGTCTGGCATGCGAGAGACGCCGCGGTAGCGCATCTGCGGTCGAGGCCGCGCTGCATTGGGCTGCGCCTCGCTGCCCGCTTGCGCGCGGGTGACCGACGCGGGATCGCTGAATGGTCGGATGACCGCCGGAGCCGCCGGAGGAGTGCAACCAGCCGCCAGGAGCACGAGCGAGGCGCTCGCGCCGAACCGAGCGCGGCCGACGTTGCGCGCGGTGTTTTCACGCTTCATGAGCGGCGCGAGCGTAACAGAAGCGCCGCGGATGATCCGAGTAAACACCGGAGAAAAGCCGAAGGCACCGGCGAGCCTGGGCTCGGCGCGGTGCCTTCGTGCAGCGTCCCTAGCGAAGGGACTTCAGTGATCGCGCGGGGCGATCAGAAGTCCATGTCGCCGCCGCCGTGGCTGTGTCCGCCGGCCGGCTTCTTGTCATCCTTCGGACGCTCGGCCACGAGCGCCTCGGTCGTGAGCATCAAGCCCGCGACGCTGGCGGCGTTCTGCAGCGCAGAGCGGACGACCTTGACGGGGTCGATGACGCCCATGGCGATCATGTCGCCGTAGGTGTCGGTCGCGGCGTTGTAGCCGTACTTGAAGTCCGCGGCCTCGCGGACCTTGTTGATCACGATCGCGCCTTCGACGCCGCCGTTGGCGGCGATCTGGCGGAGGGGCTCCTGCGCCGCGCGGGCGATGATCTTCACGCCGAACGCCTGCTCGTCGTTGAGCTTGAGGGCCTCGAGCGCCTTCGAAGCGCGGATGAGCGCCACGCCGCCGCCAGGGACGATGCCTTCTTCGACCGCGGCGCGCGTCGCGTTGAGCGCGTCCTCGACGCGGGCCTTCTTCTCCTTCATCTCGACCTCGGTCGCGGCTCCGACCTTGATCACGGCCACGCCGCCAGCGAGCTTGGCGAGGCGCTCCTGGAGCTTCTCGCGGTCGTAATCGCTGGTCGTCTGGTCGATCTGCGCGCGGATCTCCTTCTCGCGGGCCTTGATGTCCGCTTCCTTGCCAGCGCCGTCGATGATCGTCGTGTTGTCCTTGTCGATCTTGACCTTCTTGGCGCGGCCGAGCGACGAGATCGTGATGTTCTCGAGCTTGATGCCGAGCTCTTCGGAGACGACTTCGCCGCCCGTCAGGATGGCGATGTCCTTGAGCATCTCCTTGCGGCGGTCGCCGAAGCCCGGGGCCTTGACGGCCGCGCACTGCAGGGTGCCGCGGATCTTGTTGACGACCAGCGTGGCGAGCGCCTCGCCCTCGACGTCTTCAGCGATGATGAGCAGGGGCTTCTGCTGACGCGCGATCGCCTCGAGGACAGGCAGCATGTCCTTCATGTTGGCGATCTTCTTCTCGGAGATGAGCAGGTAGGCGTCGTCGAGCTCGGCCACCATGCGCTCGGTGTTGGTGACGAAGTACGGCGAGAGGTAGCCGCGGTCGAACTGCATGCCCTCGACCACGTCGAGGTCGGTCGTCGCGCTCTTGGCCTCTTCGACCGTGATCACGCCTTCCTTGCCGACCTTCTCCATCGCCTGGGCGATGAGCTTGCCGATCTCTTCGTCGCCGTTGGCCGAGATCGTTCCGACCTGCGCGATGCGCGCCGGGTCGCTCGTCGGCTCAGCGATCTTCTTCAGCTCAGCCACGACCGCTTCGACAGACTTGTCGATGCCGCGCTTGAGCTCCATCGGGTTGTGACCCGCTGCGACGAGCTTGATGCCCTCGCGAAAGATCGACTGCGCGAGCACGGTGGCCGTGGTCGTCCCGTCGCCGGCGGTGTCCGAGGTCTTCGAGGCGACCTCGCGGACCATCTGCGCGCCCATGTTCTCGAACTTGTTCTCCAGCTCGATCTCCTTGGCGACCGTGACGCCGTCCTTCGTCACGACCGGCGAGCCGAAGCTCTTCTCGATCACGACGTTGCGGCCCTTCGGTCCCAGCGTGACCTTCACCGCGTTGGCGAGGGCGTCGACGCCGGCGAGGATGAGCTTGCGGGCGGACTCGGTGTAGACAATTTCTTTAGCAGCCATGAGTCACTTCTCCTGAAAACTTGTGTGTCTATTCAACGACGCGGTGCGATCGATCAGACCTCGATCACGCCGAGGATGTCTTCCTCGCGCAGGATCAGGTGCTCTTCGCCGTCCAGCTTGACTTCGGTGCCCGAGTACTTGCCGAACAGGATGCGGTCGCCAGCCTTCACGCTCGGCTCGATCAGCTTGCCGCTGTCATCGCGCTTGCCGGTGCCCACCGAGATCACCTTGGCCTCGATCGGCTTCTCCTTGGCGGTCTCGGGGATGTACAGACCACCCTTGGTCTTCTCCTCGGACTCCATGCGCTTGACCAGCACGCGATCACCCAACGGACGGATCTTCATGATGTCGTCGACCTCTCTTGATATTGTGGGACTGTATTCGAGCTCGCCTGACGGGCGCTCTGCGCCGCGCCGAGGCAAAGCCCATCCCGCGCGCTTACGCACACTCGTGCGCAGCGTTCGGGCATGACTTCACCCTCCGTGAACAGCGATCCGCGCCGCGGGTCGCCTCACGATTGCTGGCACTCAGTAGGGGGAGAGTGCCAAGGGCGGGCGGAGACTAATCCGGCATGCGGAAGTGTCAAGGGCGGACGCTCACGGCGAATTGTCGAATTGTGACGGGCCAGTGGCAGTCGGGGATTTCGAGTGCCAGCAGCGCGGTGCAGCGACTGTCCGCACTCCGCGAGCTCGAGCGCAAGCTCGTGAAATTCTTGGCAAAGCTTCGATCACAGGCACACTCATATCCACGCGCCGGACCGCTTCTCGTGCTGCCTCTACCCGTCCGGCCAGGAGCGCAGAACACGCCATGTCCATCGCCCCTGTCGACGATCTCTCTTCGTACTTTGCTGCTGCTGTTCGACACGCTTGCGAGCGCTGCGCGGTCGAGCGGGACCCCGACGTCGAGCGCTACCTCGGCGCGCTGCTCGCCGGACGCGCCGCCGCTGTCGAGAGCCGCGGCTCGATCGTGCTCGACCTCGAGCGAGCGCTCTCGTGCGCGCCAGAGCTCCGAGCCGAAGCGCTGCGTCGCGTCGGTGACCACGCCCTCTACACGCGCGGGTTCTTCGGCGTCGCGCCCTCCGAAGACCCCGTCTATCTCCACTGCGGAACGCTCGCCTTCACCCACACAGCCCGCCTCGCGCCCGCGCGCGCGCCCCTCTTCGAAGCGCTCGCTCAGCGCTTCAGCGCCCTGTCCAACGTGCTCGCCGAGGTGGCCGTCGCGCAGTCGCTCGGCGCCAAGACCCGCGACCTCGTGCGCCTCTACGACGCGTGGAAGCGCTCTCGAAGCCCGAGCGCCCTCGACGCGATGACCGACGCAGGCGTGTTTCCGTCGGACACCAACGGCGGCGACGCCTGACCCGCGGACGGGTCAGCGCATCATCAACCTTCGGTCCCCCCCTGCAGATCGAACGCGCGAAGCTCAGACGCCGAAGCGCGACTTCTGCTCGTTGATGAAGACCTCGACCGCCTCGCGCGAGGACGAGCCGAACTTCACCTTGCCCGCGGCGATCTCGCGCAGCGCGAGCACCGACGGCTTGTTCTTGTACTTGTGCGCCTCGAGAAGGACCTTCGAGCCCTTCATGATCTGCCGCGTCCGCTGCGCGGCCAGAATCACCAGCGCAAAACGGTTGTCTTCCTTCTCCAAGCAATCTTCGACGGTAACGCGGGCCATGAGCGACTCCTTCGGTTCCTTCAGTAAATACTGAGCTCGTGGAGTTAGCACTGCGCCGCCCACCATCGCAAGCGCTACGCAGCGCTCACTCGCTCGGCTTGCGCTCGCTCGGCGGCTCGCTCTCGCGCCGATCCGCGGTCGCCACGTTGGCGTTGAGGTCGAAGATCTGCGTGTTGCCCACGTACTGAATCGTCTCGAGCCGCGACATCGACCCGAGCTTTCGCACGATGTCCGCCATCCGCTCGGCCTCTTGGATGATCACCGTGGTCGTTCGCTGCGCCAGCGCGTCGTCGGGTGAGCGCTTCTTCCAGAGCTCCGCGTAGCCCATGATGCTCGTCAACGGCTGATTGAGCTCGTGCGCTGCGGTCCCCGCGAGCTGCGCCACGAGCGACTGCCGCTCGGACATCGCGAGCTGCTGCTGCGCCGCCGCGAGCCGCTGCTCCATGAAGATCCGATCGCGCAAATCCGAGAAGATCCCCACGGTGCCCGCCTCTTTGTCTCCCTCGCGCACGATCGCCGCGGACAAGTGAATCGGGATCTGCTCGCCCGACGGCGTGATGAGCTCGGTGCGAAAATTCTCGAGCCGCCCCACGCCGCTCTCGCGCTCGCCGTCGCGCAGCCGCCGCATGATCTCTTGCGCGACCGTCGGCGGATAGATCGCGCTCACGTTGACGCGACCCACCACCTCGTCGCGCGAGACGCCGCAGACGCGCTCGGCGGTGCGGTTCCACACGATGATCATGCCGCGCGGGTCCGCGGCGACGATGGCGTCCGGCGACGACTCGACCAGCGAGGTGAGAAAATCGCGGGTCTTCGCGAGCTCTCGCGCGTTCTCTCGGTCCTGCGTCACGTCGCGAAACGTCACGATCTGCGCGTCGTCGTCGCTCTCGAGCGACGAGAGCGAGATCGCGATGGTCCCGACGCCCCCGTGCCTGCGTCGCACGCGAACGTCGATCGACGCCGTCCCACCTTCGCGAACCTCGGCGATCGCCCGGTCGATCGCGCCCAGGTCCTCGGTGATCACCCGCTCGAACACCGGCCGCCCGACGATCTTCTCCGGCGGATACTCGAGGATCTCTGCGCCGCGCGGGTTGACGAAGCGCACCGTCCCGCGCGAGTCGAAGACCAACATCCCGTCGGCCGCCGAGCGAAAGAGCACCTGGTACTGCTCGAGCGAGCGCACGCGCGTCTCCGCTTGCGCGGCGCGCGAGTCGAGCGCCTGCGTCTCGTCGCGAAGCTGCTGCAGCACCCGCGCGTTGCGCAGCGCCACGGCGGTCGCGTTGGCCGCGATCTGACAAAACGACAGCTCGCGGTCCGAGAGCGTTCCGCGTCCCTCGAGCGAGCGAAGAAAGAGCACGCCCAGCGCGCGGTCTTCGTGCGCGATCGGCAGCAGCGTCAACGACTGATATCGCGCAGACGCCCTCACCGGGTCGAGCAGCGGGTGCGTCCGCGCGTCCTCGATCGTCAGCGGCTCGCGCGTCTGCAGCACCGTCTGAATCTCTGGGTACTTCTCGAGCTCGATCGGGAGGTTCTGCACACCCGCGTCGTCGCTCGCAGCCACGACGTAGCCGCGCCCGCCGCCCTCGCGCGCGACGATGATCGAGCAGCGATCGACATCGACGGTCTCGGCGATGCGCCGCACGACGGTGTGCAGGATCTCTCGGATGTCCAGCGACGACGCGAGCGCTTGTGTCAGCTCGACGAGCACCGCGGCGTCGCGCTCTTTCTGCGCGAGCTCGACGAGGTAGCCGCGCAGTCGAAGCTGTCCCCGGATGCGCGCGACGAGCTCGGCGTTGCGAAAGGGCTTGTGCAAAAAGTCATCGGCGCCCTCTTCGAAGGCGCGCGCGATCTCTTCGTCGCCCTCGAGTGCGGTCAACACGACGACGGGAACATCGCGCACGCGATCGTCCGCGCGGATCGCGCGCAAGACCTCGTAGCCGTCCGCGTCGGGCAGCACGAGGTCGAGCAGCACGAGCGCCGGCGTGAGGGTCTTCAACCGCTCGAGCGCCTCTTCGCCAGAGGACGCTGTCACTGGCTGGTAGCCAGCGCGGGAGAGGTAGTCGAAGAGGATGTGACGCGTGACTGCGTCGTCGTCGACGACCAGGATCGGAGCGGTTCCTGGGGCCATGGAAGGGCCACAGGATAGCAAAGTCGTCGCAGATCCACCGCGCAGAGTCCGACAGAGCTGCAGCGCGCCCGCGACGAGCTTCAGAGACGCGCGGCGCGCATCGGGCGAAGGAAAGACCGTAGAAGTCGAACCGAGCCACCGCCGCGCGCCAGCAAAGGTACGAGCACCATCGCGTTGGTGGTGCAGAGCCGACCGTCGCGCGAGCGCAGGGCGAACGAAAATTCACAGGCCGAAGCAACCTCGGACGAGCCTCGGGGATCGAGGGCGCCACGGTGAGTCGTGATAGCGTCCGTTCGACCACTTCGGGCGGACCGATGAAGCGGCCTTTTCAAGTTTCGAGGTAAGTGATGACGATGGGGATGAACGTTGCATCGCGCATCGCGCTGCTCGCGCTGAGCGCCTACGCGGGCGCATGCAGCCCGAGGCCAGTCGTGTGCAACACAGGCGCCTACTTCTCCGAGGTAACCCGCGGTTGCGTCGGGCTCGACCGCTACCGCGAAGAGAACGACGGAGCGCTACCCGACGGATACACAGCCACAGCAGACTCTTCACAGCCTGAGGCGTCTACGCTCGACGTCGCCGGCAGGGATGCGAGCGATGTCGTCACGACAGCAGACGCGAGCGACGGAGCCGAAGGCGGCGATGCTGCGACGATCACCGATCCGATGCTCGGTGCGCCTCGGGCCATCGCTCCGCTGAGCACCAGCACCGTGACGAGCCAGCGCCCGACGCTGCGTTGGGCGACCTCGGCGGCGATCGACGGCGCCGTGGTCGAAGTGAGTCGCACGCGCGAGTTCACGGTGCTCGCACACTCGCTGCGCGCGATCGGTGATCGCGTGCGGCTGCCGAGCGCGCTGAGCGCGGGCGTTTGGTTCTGGCGACTGCGCGGGCGGGACTCGATGCGCAACGCGGAGGGGACGGCGACGAGCCCGGTGTGGTGGTTTCGCGTGGGAGCGCGCAGCGCCGACGCTGATCGCGATGTGAGCTGGGGCAGCGAGCTGGATGTGAATGGGGATGGCTACACGGATGTGGCCGTCGGCGCGGCCGGCGCAAACGGTGGCCTCGGTCGAGTCGACGTGTACTACGGCGGGCCGACGGGGCTCGCGAGCAGCCCAGGTGCATCGTTGGTCGGCACGGTCGCCGGGGATGGCTTTGCATCCAGCGTGGCGAACGCAGGGGATGTGACCGGCGACGGGTTCGCAGATCTGCTCGTCGCGGCCCCGAACTCGTCACCAAGCGGTCGGAATCGAGCAGGCACGACATGGTTGTTTGCGGGAGCCGCTGGCGGGCTCACCACAACGCCGATGACTGCAATCGACGGAGAGATTCTGACAGCGATGTCGGGTCGGTGGCTGTCAACGGCAGGAGACGTCAACGCCGACGGCTTCGCGGACATCATCGTCGGCGCGAACGGACACGCGCGAGTGTTTCGAGGCTCTGAACGTGGTGCTGTCGCGAGCGTCGAGCAGGTGATTTGGGGCGCTACGTCTGTTGCAGGCGGCGCGGATTTCAATGCAGACGGCTACGGTGACGTCGCGGTTGGCAACCCGTCGACGTCGGCCGGTGGGCGAGCAGGCGCCGGCACAGTGAGCATCTTCTCAGGAGGGCCATCGGGGCTCGCGATGCCCGCGTCGCGTGTGCTCGAAGGAAGTGATGTCGGGGATTATTTCGGGGTGCACGTCGCCGTCGCCGGTGACGTCGACGGCGATGGATTCAGCGACCTGATCGTCGGAGCTGAGGGTGGAGGAACGATGAACGTTGGCGCCGCGAGTGTCTTTCACGGCAGCGACCGGGGCATCGTGGCAACTCCAGCGCGCACGATCGAAGGCGTTGGCCCCGATGATGTCGAGTTTGGGAGCAAAGTTTCAGGCGTCGGAGACGTCAACGGCGATGGATACTCCGACGTTGCGGTGGCATGTCATATGTGCGCGCCGAGTGGCCGGACTACCGTCGGTCGGGTGGTTGTGCACCACGGCAGCCCAACGGGCGTCAGGGCATCGGCTGCTCGTCCTCTCAGCGGGGACGCTGACGGCGACATGTTCGGCTGGTCCGTCGCGAGCGCAGGGGATGTGAACGGCGATGGCTTCGGCGAATTGATTGTCGGAGCGCCAAACGCTCGTGGGTGGACTGGCGCCGCGATCTTGTTCGCAGGAAGTGCCGAAGGAACAGCGGCCGTCGCGATCCGGACCCTCGTCGGGACCGTCGGTGTCATTGGTGTCATCGGCGACCACGTTGGAACTTCAGTCGTGTAGGGCGCCACCAATATTGACCCCCTGACGCCACCAAAACTGACCCCCTCTGGGGTCATGCGAAGGCGAGGCAGGACATGGTCGAAGAACAACGCGATCGAGCGCCCGACGAGGGCGCGATGA
>JAAFIF010000200.1 GCA_013298625.1 Myxococcales bacterium | reverse complement strand
GTTGTCATTGGCCGCTTGCTGCAGCGGGAGACCGACGTAGGCAGAATCCGCAACCACCTCGACGAAACAGGCCGTTCACGATCTCGCGTCGATCGATGGGGTGTCGACCTGAGCCAGGTTTGGGAGCGTGCACGAGATCACGCAGCACTTCCCACTGCTCGTCCGTCACATCGGTTGGGAATGAAGCTCGGCTCATCAATGCCTGGTATGCTGCATTTTTCCACTCCAACAAGCTCTCAGCTGCTTCGACGCGTTCACGCCACTGCGCTCACGCTTCGACCTTCATTAGGCTGCCGACCGCCTGAATGAACTCGTGCACCACTGATTCGAATTCACCTGCATCAAGGCATATCTACCGGATATCGCCTCCGAGATCATGCCAAATCACTCGCTGGACCGCTTCGCACTCGATCGCGACCATCTTTGGGTGACCCCGTGCGTTCACCGACGGGTGAACAACACAATAGCAATACGTCTTCTCCGTGGGATCCTCGACCCATAGGCTGTCGTCGTCGCGGCCGACGCCGTACACAACCCAGTCGAGTTCAGAAAACACCGCAGCAGCAGCAGCTTCACAACAAACGTCGATCGCGCAGCGGCGAGGCCGGTTGTCGACCGAAGATTGAAGAGCCCACGCGATTGTTCCAAGCGACGAGTATTCCTCAAGGTCACCAACGGTCGAGCCGTTCCGCAAGAATCGGGCGTGTCCGAAGCCAAACCTGCGCCTCTTCGGTTCCTCCGGATGTTGATCAAAATCGAATTCGATAGCGAATCTGGCAGCGTCGCCAAAGATCATGATTGTTCGCAGCAGTGAGCAGTGAAATGACTTCGTCGTCATCTCTGACGCGCGCACCCGATGCTTCGACGATCTCTGCGGGCAGCACGCCGCCCCGATGCCGCGTCCGCAACCGGCGCGCTCCGCTTCACGCCGTCACTCGTCGCAGCCCGACACGCCGCCATGGTGCGAGCAACAGCCTCGCCAGCTGCTGCGGCTGCAGCTGCACGAAGGGGACAGCGTCCCATCGCCGCAGAGCAGACGGCCGCTTCCGCGTCGACGAGCTTCGCGAGGAGGATCTCGCTCGGCTTCGCGCGCAGCCCTTCGTTGCGCGTCGCGCTGCGCTTGCGCGGCGACAGAGGCCTGCAGGCGATCGCGTGCGTTCGTCGCGTCTGCCACACGGCGGTCGATCTCCGCGATCGTGGGAATGGTCTCGACGAGCGTGATCGAACGCAGACACCGCGCGAGGTCGCGAGCCTGCGTCCACAACGTAACCCGCGCGAACTCGCCCGACTCTCGTGTCGCTCGCTGGACGAGCGCCGTGAGCCTCGGCTCGTTTCTCTCGCGTGTCGATCGCAACGTGCCCTGGATGTTTAGCCCTTCTTCGGTCGCGCTTCGCAGCGTGTCAGCGGCCAGCGTCGGACACTCTCCTCCGTCGTACGTCGCGACCGTCAACAGCGCGCGGAGGGTCTCGAGCCGGCGGCGAATCGGCAGCGCGGTCGAAGCCGCCGCGAGGCGGTCGAGCTTGGCTCCGTCCCGCGCGGAGACGGCGCGCTCGGCCTCGACCCGCACCTCGTCGTTCACAGCGCGCGCGACGCTGTCTCGCGCCGAAGCAGTAAACCACGGTTGACCGACAAATCCTGCGCGCTCTTCGATGGTCGAGGCACGACGAAAGTTCGCGAGACGCAGGTCGTCGAGCAGAGACTCCGCCTGCGCCGAGACCGATGGATCGCGCTCGCGCGCTGCGGTGACCTCGACGGACGCACGGCTCTCGTCCCCTGCTCGAAGCGCAGCCCGCGCGCGCGCGACCGTCGGCTGATCCACCGCCACCGCCGCGGACGCGACGACGACGCCCACCACGAAGAGACCAACAGGGGCCAGTCGACGCGCCACGCTGGCAGCGCGGCGCCTGAGCGTCACGCGCCACAGGAGCCACAACAGCGCGACAACCATCGCGATCGTCGCGATCGCGAACGCAGGCGTGAACGCCGCGTACAGCCGAAACCACTGCCCGCGTTCAGAGTAGCGGTTGATCGCAGCGATTCCGGCGACCGTCACGATGGCGCTCACGATGGTCGCGATCCGCAAGCGCGCGTGGATGCGCACTGCTGGGTCCGGCGAGGAGAGATCGTTGATCGTGGTCCAGAGCCACTTCAGCGCCATCCACAAGAACTTCGCGACGGAGACCGCGATCATGATCGCCGCGGTCAACATCGCGCCGATCAACGCCGCCAGCGCCCGGCTCTCTGCGGCGTTCAAGCCTCGTCGGTGTCGCCCCATGTCGTCAGCCCTCCACCTCGAGCGCTCGCGCGATCGCCGCGAGTCGCTCGGTCTCTTTTGGCGTCACTCGCCCATCCGCGCGCGCGACGTCCTGGCAACGCGCATAGAGCCTTGCCCGCGCGTCCGCGTCCGCGCCAGCGCAGCGCGCGATCGCGGCGTCGAACGCAGCTTCGTCGCAGCGCATCGCTTCGATCGCGTCGCGCAGCACCGCAGGGTCCGCGCCGGCGGACGGATCCCAAACACGCACGATGTCCGTGATCGCGTCGAGTTCGTCACGAGAGAACCGTCGGTCGGCGAGCGCGACACGCTTGAGCACCATGGCGAGATCCCTCCACGTGATCGAGGCAGCGACACTTGATTGTGTGTGCGACACGTTGGCGGCCGACGGCGGCGCAGTCGGCGCTCGAGGCGGCGGGGACGTGGAGTCACTCTCGAGATCGCTGATTGGCGGCAGGACCAGCATCGGTCCGAAGGGGTTCTCCGTCGCAGGGGGCGCAGTCGGAGTCGGTTGAACGATGGACGCAACCGGTGTGGCTGCTCTTGCGCCGAGCCGAACGAACAGCTCGGCGACGACGCGTGCAGCATCAGCAAACGACGTCTGCAGCGTGATGGACTGCCCTCCCGTGCTGAGCTCGACCTCGCCGTACGCGAGCACGGGAACCTGCCGGTTGTCCGCGAAGCGCAGGTCCGCGCTGCCGTCCTGACACACGAAGCGCCAGGTCATTTCGAGCACCGTCGCGTCTGGAGGGACCGGGCCGTCTTCGACGAATCGAGTCGTGCGATGCGCGACGGTGATATCCGCGTACGGGACGCGGGTCAGCGCGCCGCTCTGCAAAACCCCGAGAAAATCCGGGAAAAGCAGCAGCAAACGCGGCACCGCCTCGATGGCCCACGGGTCGAAGTTGCTGGGAAACGGCCCTTTCACTCCGCGGCGACACGTGCTCGGGGCCCGCTCGACCACCGTCGAAGCGCCAGCATTTCGCCTCGTATCGAAGGTAGAGCGCGAGTCCGTGAGGCACCACGTCGCGGCGCATCGACTCAGCGCTCTCGCGATCGAGTCCGTCGTGTCGATACGCATCGCGGTTTCGATGGAATTCGGGTCGTAGCCTCCTGGCTGGACTGGGGCGACGCGGTAGTGAGGGGCGCCGTTGCTCGCCGAGTCGATGCCCCATGCCGCCCCATCTGCCGGGGTCGTGGCGATGTTGGTGCTCGGCTGCAGCGACGGGCTGGGTGTCGAGCGATTTCCACACAGAAGAAAGACGGCGATTGCACCGAACGCCAGCGTCGTGGCGACCGGCAGCAGCAGCGAGGTCGCGAGGCACGTGGTGCCCATCAGGACGATGCCGATGAACAGGCCGTACAACGCCAGTCCCTCACTTCGTGACGGCAGCGCGATCGGATCCGGCGCGCCTCCTCCAACACCGGGCGTTTCTTGCATCGAATCGAGTCGACGATATCGCATTCGAGCGACCTCGATGGCGCTTCGAAGTCCCACGCTGAATGCGCTGCGGTAGGTCCGTCGCGCACATCCGGCCGAGCGCCGCGCGTTGGCGTTTGACACCGCGCCCGCGACGGGCATCGAAGATGCCCAGGCGGATCAGCGTGGTCGAAATCAAGTCAAACCAAGACCGCGGACAGAGAAAACTACGACAACCGTCGCGGTATTGGTTTCGGTCTGCGACGTCCCACCCTTCGTCGCCATCTCGTTGAGCACTCCCACGACGATCTCCTTCGCGCTGTCCTCGAGCATCGGCGCGGAGCAGCACGGCCAGCGTCGACTGAAGCGCAACCAGCGCCTCACGCGCCGCAGGAGCCTTCTCGATCAGCGACTCGAGCAGCGCGCCGTCTCCGTCGTTGCTCTTCTCCGCGCTCGTCGTTGGCGCGCAGGTCGTACCTGCCTCCACCGCAGCGCTCGGCGATGGTGTCCTCGTCGGTGGTTCCAGTCGTGACCGACTGGCAGCGACTGCTGCTCGACTTCGCCCTTCGACATGCAGCGGGCGACAAGCTGCTCTTCGCGCCGTGGCCGCGGCGCGCAGCGGCGCGTTCACCCGAGCGGGCGGCGCGCACATCGCGGATCTGGCGCCGACGCTCGGACACGCCAACGCGAAGGTCACCGCGGCGGTCTACGCGCGCCTGGACGCCCATGGTTTGCGCGACAGACTCGACGCCAGCCTTGGGGCACCGGCGGGACGACGCGCTCCCAATTCGACCCAAGCTGCGCACTCAGCGCAATCGAGCCAAATCACGAACCCCAGCAAATTCACCGGTGAAGTGGTGGGTCGTCCGGGACTTGAACCCGGGGCCAACGGATTAAAAGTCCGCTGCTCTACCGATTGAGCTAACGACCCAGCGTCGTCGCTGCGCCCCGTGAAGGGAGCATCGAGCGGCGCGCACATTG
>JAAFIF010000225.1 GCA_013298625.1 Myxococcales bacterium | reverse complement strand
GCGCGTCGAAGGAGCACTTCGGCGCTGCGACAGGGCGCACCGCGTGGCTCGACGCCTCGCGCGCCAACCGATGCCCCGTGTGCGAAGGCGACTCGTGGTGCCAGCTCGGCCGGGGCAGTCACGCGGGCGTTGTCTTGTGCAAACGCGTCGCATCGGCGCGGGAGAAGACCAACCGCGATGGCGTCACGTACTGGGTTCACTCGGACGCGGCTTCGATGGGCGCGGCGCGGGTCGACGTCGACGTCACGGACGCTGCGGTCGTTCGCGCGTCGGCCGAGGTCCTCGATGAAGCGTACCGCGCGGTGTTGGCGACGCTGCGGCTCGACGACCGTCACCGCGACAACCTTCGCGCGCGGGGGCTCGACGACGAGCAGATACGGCGTGGGCGTTACCGATCGCTGCGACGCGAAGGGCGCGCGAGCGCGGCCCGTGCGATCGAGCGCGTCGTAGGCGAGCGCGCGATGGCGAGCATTCCGGGCGTCGTTCGCGAGGCGCGCGACGGACGCTCGTGGTGGTCGTTGCGGGGCGCGGTGGGGATGGTCGTTCCTTCGCTCGACCTCGAGGGGCGCGTCGTGGCGTTGAAGGTCCGTTCGGACGACGCGGCCGCGGAGCTGCGGTACACGACGGTGTCGAGTCGACGGCAGGGCGGGCCGAGCGCTGCGGTGAACGTGCATGTTCCGGTGAACGCGCGCGCGCGATGGGAGCGCTCGGGAGTGCTGTGGATCACCGAGGGGGAGCTGAAGGCGGACGTCTGTACGGCGCTGGGCGAGTTCGCCATCGTCGGAGTTCCAGGCGTTTCTCTGTGGAAGAGCGCAGTTCGCCTGGTCGATGCCATCAACCCGCGTCGCGTGGTCGTCGCGCTCGACGCGGATTGGAAGAGCACGGACCCAAAGAAGCGTCACGTTCGTGATGCACGCGCGCAGCTCGTGACCGCGCTCGCGTCGCGCGGCATCGATACGCACGGCGCGGACTGGCCGTTCGACGAGGGGAAGGGGCTCGATGACTACCTGTTGCGGCTTCGTGCTGTGAGGAGAGCTGCGTGAGCACCGCGCCCATCGACTTCGACGGCGCGCCCCCTGGCGTACGCTTGATTCCGGCGGGCGCAGTCGCAGAGGAGACGCGCGCGTTCGAGCGCGCAGGAGGCGACGAACGCGACCCGATCGCCGTGCTGATCGAGCGCATCGCGGTAGATCCGCTAGCGGCTTGGGAGGCTGGATCGCTCGCGCTCGTCGCGCCGCTCCGAGGGACCGACGATCTCGCGCTGCAGCGCGTTCGACTCGCGCTGAAGAAGGCGAGGGCGGATGTCACGGGGTGGGAGCGCGCGGTCAACGACACGCGTCGGCGCGCGCAGATCGGTGCCGCGAGCGGAGGCAGCGGATCACCTCCTTCACTCGACGTTCGTGAGCGCTACTCCGACGCGTGGAACGCTTCGCGCTTCGCCATCGTGTACCGCGATCGCCTGCGTTTCGTGCCCGAACGCGGGTGGTTTGCGTGGTCGGGTTCGCACTGGAAGTTCGACGACCAGTCGGGAACGCGCGGCGCACAAGACTTTGCCGCCGAGCTCGCGGCGATCGCGGACCGCGACGAGGCGATCGAGCCGAGCCGACGCCTCAAGGTGGTGGAAGCGCTCGGATCGCGCTCGAAGATTCAAGCGGTCGAGACGCTAGCGCGAGCGCGGCTCGAGCTCACCGCGCACATCGAGCAGTTCGACGGCGACCTGTTCTTGCTCAATTGCGCGAACGGGATGGTGAACCTGCGCACGGGTCACCTGCGCGAACACGACCCGGATGAGCTGTGCTCGAGGGAGGTTCCGGTCGCGTACGATCCCGCGGCGCTCGCGCCGACGTTCGAGGCGTTTCTCGAGCGCGTGCAGCCGGACCCAGAGGTCCGCGCGTTCTTGCGCCGATGGGCGGGCTACTGCGCGACCGGCGCGACCAACGAGCAGTGCCTCGTCGTGCACTGGGGCACAGGCGCGAACGGCAAGAGCACCTTCGTCGAGTCGTTCAACTTCGTGTTGGGCAAGTACGCGCAGCTCGTCCCGAGCGACGTCCTCTTGGCGCGATCCGGCCAGGACGCGCACCCGACCGAGCGCGCGCAGCTCTGCGGCCTCCGCCACGCGCTCGTCAGCGAGACCACCAGCGGCAAGGGATGGAACGAAAACGCCGTCAAACAGCTCACCGGCGACACGAAGATGAGCGCCCGCTACATGCGGCAGGACTTCTTCGAATTCACGATCACGCACAAGCTCTCGGTGTGCACCAACAACCGCCCCGAGGTGCGCGAGAACAGCCACGCGTTCTGGCGGCGCGTGCACTTGATTCCGTGGGCCGTGCAGATCCCTGAGCACGAGAAGGACCCGCAGCTGCTCGAGAAGCTCCGTGCGGAAGCGCAGGGAATCCTCGCGTGGATCGTCCGCGGCGCCGTCGAGTGGAGCGAGCAAGGCTTGAGTCCACCCGAGGGCATCCGCGCCGCGACCGAGAGCTACCGCAGCGAGAGCGATCGCATCGGGCAGTTTCTCGAAGAGCGCACACGACCGCTCGCAGGCTCACGGACGCCCGCGAGCGCGCTCTACCGCGCGTGGTCCGACTGGTGCGACGCGCGCGGCGAGAGCGCAGGCAGTCAGACGGCCTTCGGCGAGCGCATGGGAGCTCGTGACGGGATCGTTCGCGTGAAGGTCAAGGGTGCCAAGGCGTATCGAGGCATCGTCCTGCGCGAGGCGTTCGAAGGGACGTCGGACGACGGCGACGAGGAGGTCTTGGACGGGGGGATGGTTGGAGGCGCGGGCGGATTCGCAACCATCCCCCCAGCTTCGCCCAGCCAATTCGCACCCGAACTGGCTAGGGGGACAG
>JAAFIF010000156.1 GCA_013298625.1 Myxococcales bacterium | reverse complement strand
GTGCGCGACGCGGAGACGCACAAGGGCTTCGATCGGTACGCGGCGCTGCAGGCGGCGGACGCGGCGAAGCGGGAGCCGTGGCATGTTCCGGCGCCGGTGGGGACGGAGTTTCCGCATCGCAAAGGGACGAGCCCGTGTGATGCGGAGCACCCGATCTGGAGCGAGTGGAGCGCGGCGTACGAGGCCGCGAGCGAGCGCGCGGCGATCGCGACCGAGGGCGAGAGCGACGAGGCGTTTCAGCGGGCGCTGCTCGAGGAGATGAAGGCGCACCCCAAGTTCGGCGAGTGGGACGGCGTCGAGCGCGCGTGCATCGAGGGCATCGAGCGACGGCGCAAAGCGGCTGCGCCGAAGGCGGCCATGAGCGCAGCGCGAGAGCGGGCGATCGAGCGCGTGGCGTACGTGCGTTCGGGCGGGGACACCGCGTCGAGCGAGTGGACCGATCGGCTTGCGAGCGCGGGCGGGAGGAAGCGGAAGCTGCGGTACCACCGAGCGGGGTAGTCGACGGAGATCAAGTTGGCGAGCTCCATTGCATCGCACAACGACGCAGTGACCTGCACGTCCGCCGCAATCGACGGGTGGTGCGCACCGCAGACTCGATGGCATGAACGTCATTCCGCGTCGTCGACAAGGACTCGCTTCGCTGACGCCCGAGCATCGCTCGCGCATCGCCGCCGAGGGTGGGCGCGCGCGTCGCCGCGCGGGCGCGAGCTACTCGATCACCCAAGAGAACGCACGCGCGATCGCGGCGCTCCGATGGCGGGACGCGGAGGCGCTCCCCGCCGAGCTGCACGGGCGGCTCGTCGCTGCGCTGTCTCGCTTCACCGCGACGCACGTGGCGAACGAAGCGAAGATCGCGCGCAGCACCGTGTGTGACGCGCTCGCCGGGGGAAGGGTCACGAAAGCGACCGCCGCAGCGCTCCACGTTGCGCTCGATCGCCTCGAAAGCGAGGCCGCATGAGCTCCGCATCGCTCGTTGGTCCCGTCGCCACGCTGTGGCACTCCGACGGCCCAGAGGCTGCGTGGTCCGTGGGCCGCGCTCTTCTCACGAGCGCGCGACCGCGCGCCGTGCAAGTGCACTCGTGGAGCGTGCAGCTCGTCGCCGACGAGATCCGCACCGCGCTGGGCGAAGTTGAATTGGTGTGCGGCTTCGGCATCGACTCGGTCGCCCGCGACGTCGCCAAGGGAACGGCCTCGGTCGCCGATGGCGTCCGCACGCTGCTGCGTCTCGCGCAACGAGCTCACTCCGTGGGCGCGAAGGCCATCATGCACAACGCCGAGGCCGCATGGAAACGCCCGCCAAACAGCGCCGAGCGCAAACGCTTGAGCGAGCTCGTGCGCAACGGGCTCGCAGAGATCGCGGCGAGGTTTCCCGCGCTCGAGCAGCTGCACACGGCGTACGACCACCCGTCGTTCCACGCGTCGTACAACTGGAACGACTGGCTCGGCGCCCACTCGCCGATCGCTGCGTCGTACTGCCAGGTGTACGCGGCGCCGGGGGATGGGCTGATGGCGCATCGAGGGGCGCTTCCTGCGCGCGAGGCTCGGTCGCTCCGCTCGTGGGGGGCGGCGGTGCGCGCGGGGTGGATCGTCGAGGACGACCCGTCGACGTCGCTGCGCGAGGGCGTGGAGTGGCGGCCGTACTACCAGCTGCATCACGTTCCGACGCGCGACACGGTGGCGAGCGCGTTGCAGCACGAGAGCGTGGCGTTGTGGGCCGTTCCGACGCGCGCGGATCGTGACGGGAGGTTGGCGTACGTCGCGCTCTGCGAGCTCGCGCGCCGAGGGTATTGGCGGCCCGATGGGCTCGTCGCGTTTCAGCGGGACAACGGGCTCGAGGACGACAACGTGCTCGGCCCACAGACCGCGCGCGCGCTGGGGGTGTCGGCATGAGCGCGCAGGGGGCAGTGATGCCTGAGATCACCGCGGAGCTGCGCGACGCGCTGCGCTTGCTGCTGCGCATCGAGACGCTCGAGCTGCTCGGCGCGCACGTGCACCGCTTGCACAGCGCCGACGAGATCGCGGTGCGCTTCGAGCAAGAGGCGCTGCGATCGCAGCGTGCGAGCGAAGGCTACGTAGAGCGCGAGCGCTACGACCTGGCCGCGGGTGAGCGCGAGCGGTCGAGGGAGTTGCGATTGCGCGCGGCGGCGCTGCGGCTCGTGTGCGCGGCCATCGACGAGCGCGCGACGCCGTGAAAGCGGACGGGGTGATCATCGATGGGCGGCGCGTGGCCGTTCCGCATGCGCGCGTGCGGACGTGGGCCGATGATCGCGCGGTGATCGAGCTCGGTGAGAACCGACAGCGCAGGCGGGCGAGGGTGCGCGCGATCGTGTTGCACACGACGTGGGGGCAGCTCGGGCCGCTCGTGCTCGGCGCGGGCTCGCCGGCGGGCCGCGGCTACGTCGCCGCCAACGCGCGCGCCACGGACAAGAGCTGGGATTTCACAGTCGATCGCGACGGAACGGTGTTTCAGCAGAGCGACCCCGCGCGGTGGTTCACGTGGCACGCGGGCGCGGCGAACCCGTTCAGCGTGGGCATCGAGATGGTGCAGGCGCTCACCGGCGAGCTGTACGAAGTGCAAGTGCGCGCCGCGGTCGAGCTGGTCGACGCGCTCGCCAGGGAGTTCGCGATCGCGCGGTTGGTTCCGTGGAGGCGAGGGGGGCCGGATCTTCGGGTGCTTCCGACGGTGCGCGCGGGGAGGCTCGAGCTGCTGCACGGGCTCTTCGCGCACGCGAACTTCACGGACGACCGCGGGCCGGGCGATCCAGGGCCGTTCGCGTTTCGGGTGCTGCACGCGACGAAGGGGTGGGTCGGCGTCGAGTGGGGCGCAGCAGGGGTGGTGTGAGCACTACGCGGGCGAGAGGCGTTGCCACGCGGGCTCGATGGAGGCGCGTCGACAGCCGATGCATGCTGCAACCACGGTGAGCCCACCGTCGACGAGCGCGCTCACCGTCGATGCTGCTCACGCGCCGGTGCACGACAGCCGCGCGATGCGCGCGACCTGGGTGAGGGTGAGCGCGCGGCCGGTGCGGCCGGACACACCGTCGCTTGCGAGCGTGCGCGTGATGGCTCGCAGCGGAAGCCCGTCCGCGCGCAACGCGTGAACGCGCTCGGTCACGCGCTGCTCCTCCTCGCGCGGCTCGAGCTTGCCGTCCATCGCCGCGCGAAAGCCCCACGGAACGATTCCCGCCCGCTCCCCGCGCGCCCGCTTCGCGCGCAGGGCGGCGCGTGTCCGCTCGCGGATGAGCGCGCTCGAACTGCGCCACGGCGTCGAGGATCGAGCGCTGAAACGCCTCGGCGGGTGAGTCTCCACCGCCCACGCCGTCGGCGCTCACCACGCGCGCCCCGGCGCGCTGGACGGCGCGCTCGATGGTGGCTGCGATGACGACGTCGCGCGCGAGCCGATCGCGGCGGCTGATCACGAGCACACCAGCTCGGTGCGCGCGGATGGCCTCGAGCGCCGCGAGCAGACCGGGGCGGTCTTCGATCTCGGTTCCGCCGCTGAGTGCGTCCTCGTGAACCGCGGCAAGGGTGATGGAGTTGCGCTGCGCCCAGCGAGCGAGTTCAGCGCGTTGGGCCTCGGGGCCGAGCTCCTGGCGCTCGGTCGACGCGCGCACGTAGCCGACCGCGATGGTGGGTGAGCCGGGTTTGTGGCGCTGCGCCATGGGCCGATGGGTACGTCGTGACGCACCGCGCGTCAGGTGGGGGCGTACACAGACCGGTCGGCGGGTGGACGGCGTGAAGGGACAAAGGACAGCGAGGCGCGTGGAAGGAGAGGACATCCAACCACGGTCGGTCGATGGTCATCGAGCCGCCGGAGGCGCTGCACGGTGGTCGCGTCGCCTCGATGCGCTCGTGGGTCCGGCTCGTCGCCCCCTGGACGCGAGTGTCGCTTCGCGCGGAACTGGGCGTTCAGCGCTGCTTTCAGTGGGAAAGCTGAGTTGGTGCGCGTGTTTCGTGCGCCGAGGAGCGTCAGCCGTTATGGTCACGGCCAGTGAGTGGCAGAGCAGCAAGCGAGCCAGAAATCCAGCGATGGTGGACGGATCGAGGATCCTCCGCGTGGGTCCATGGCGGACTCCTGGTTGACGTCGACCCCAAGTACGACCGAATCCAGCGAGTCGTTCTCCGCGACCTCGATGAGGTCGCATGCGTCGTGATGCTCGGTGATGGCGGCTCGGGCAAGAGCTGGGAGATCGCCCGCTGGCTCGAACAGCAGAGCCCTCGGCTCTCGCTGCACGTTCGCGGCGCACGACTCCTGACGCAGAAGGGGCTGTTTCGTGAGATCTCGGAGCGACCTGACTTCAAGAGATGGATCGACGGAGAGCCGCTCGACATCGTGCTCGACGGACTCGACGAGTGCACGAGCTCGCCCCTAGAGGTGCTTGAATCCATCGCTGACGAACTCACGGGCTGCTCGACGGCACTTCACAACCTTCGGCTGCGGATCACGTGCCGCTCAACGGTGTGGAACGACCAGTCTCTTGACCCGCTGAACCGGATTTTCGGCCGACAACCCGCGGACATTCGCGTGATCGAGTTGCTTCCACTGCGCCGCGCCGATGTCTTGGGTTTTCTCCGAGCACGCAACGTTGACGATGCTGATCAGCGATTGACAGAGCTGCTCGAACGCGACCTCGGACCGGTGCTCGCGCGACCAATGTTGCTCGCAGCCACAGCGAGGGCTCTTCGAACGAAACAGACGGTCACGACTCTCGCACTGCGTCGAGCCGCGCTCGACCTGCAGTTGACGGGGCGCGATTGCGACGAGTCCAAGCGCGTGGCGCTTCGCGCGGGAGCACAGCGCATCGCCGCGGTGCACCTCGTCGCGGGTCGGTCTCTGGACGATCTCTTCGCGTCCGCCGAATCGCTTAGCGGTCCTGCTCGTGTGCGCAGCGACGAAACGTGGATCGACGTCGATGTGACGCGCGAGGTTTCGCAGGAGCTTCGGCGCTGCGCGCTGTTTTCTGGGGATCGTTTGGAGGCAGCGTGGTCGCACCAATCGTGGGCGGAGTTCCTGTGCGCTGAGTGGATCGCGGCGCTGCCGCGCTCCGTCGAACAACGAGTTCAAGTGCTCGGCTCGTTCGCGGAGCTTCAAGTGTTGCCTGAGTGGGCAGACGCAGTGCTGAGCTACCTGTCCGTCATCGATCCTCAGTGTCGGCAGCTGCTCGTCAAGCACGCGCCGCTGGCGCTCCTTCGCAGTGACAGCACAGTGTTCGACGCCGAACTGAGCTGTCTACTCGTCGAGTCGATGATCGAGCTTGCGAAGACACGACGGGCTCGTGCGCTCGACTGGTCGCTGCTACGTCGACTGCGCAACATCACGCCGACTAGCATGGACCATGCACTGTCTTTGATTATCGCGGATCGGAAGAGAGACTGGGCAGAGCGAGATGTCGCGCTCATGGCTGCGTGGCGCAACGAGATGCCTCGTTGCGTCGCGGTTGCCGTGGCGATCGCGCTCGATTCCAGCGCCCCCGACCTACTTCGAGAGCACAGCGCAGAACTCGTCGCAGACATCGGAGAGAGAGAGCACAAGGCGGCACTGCTGCCACTGCTGTCGCAGACGGATGCAGTCAGTCAGCGCCTCTCGGGTGCTGTGCTCGACGCTGTTTGGCGCGTCAACCGAGAGATGCCCAGCATCGCGAGTATCGACGTTGTGCTCGACGCGCTTGTTCGATTCTGGAGCACGACGCATTCGTCGTCGAGCTACTGGAACTTTCTCTCGCGCTTCTCCGCCACGCTTCACGATCACGAACTCGCGAAGTGTTTGAGCACCCAAGTTGGGTGGGGGGACCGCTACGCGGCAAATATGCTCCGTGAGCAGTTGGTGGATCAGTCGCTCGATCGGCAGCTTCCCGCACCCGTCCTGACAGCGATCGTCGGAGCGTTGCTCTCGCCCGACACTACGCAAGCATGGACTTGTCGGGAGACGCTCGACCGTCGGTTGTCATCGCAGAGCGCAGCGCCGTCACTTGCGATGAAAATCCTCGAAGCAGCGGAGGCTGTCGAGCCGCCAGACGCGCAGTCGTGGAGCGTGAGGCTCGCCTCGATCGCGAAGCTGGTTCCGCTCGCGTGGCTCTACGCCGCGTGCGCCACGCGCTCGCCCAGCGAATGCTGGGCAGCCATCACCGCGGGGCGAGTTGCTGATGATCTTCGCGCAATTCCGTCCGACCAGCGCGAGGTATTCTTGATGGAGCTTCGAGCGGCAACGGCGCGTTCTCCCGCGCTCGAAGAGCGAACGCGCTGGGTCTTCGCTCCCCCGACCCCGAGTCCGCTCACCGCGTACGAGCAGCAGTGGCGCACCGAAGAAGAAGCACGACAGCGCCGCAACGCTGAGGAGTGGCAGCTGCTGCAGAAGTATCGCGCCGAGTGGCTCGCATGTGTGTCCGAGGACATCGAAGCGTTTTGGCGACTCATGTGGACCGCTGGCAGGCGTTTTCGCGACAACGACCTTCGCGATGACCTGGCTCCCATCCTGAGCAGCGAGTGGTGGTTGTCGCTTCCTCGTGTGCAATACGAACGATTGTTCGATGCCGCGGAGCAGTTTCTCTCGCGCGCTGATCCGATGCTCGACGAGTGGCATCTTCAGTCGCGGTTCGTAGCGACGGCTTACGCTGGGCGATGTGCGCTCGAAATGCTCGTCGAGCAGCGACCGACCGCCCTCGCGAGCGTCGATTGGCGCAAGTGGATGCCCGTCGTGACGGCTCAGTTTCCCCGCGTTGATGAGGGGAAGACACGGTCCAAGCTGGTGAGTGCCGCTGCGTCGTTCGATCGGATAGAGCTTGGTCGTCGCGCGTTGCAGGAGCTGCGGCGCGAAGTCGATCAGAAGCAGCACCCCTCCGAGATCCGCACGATCGAACACGAGCCGCTCACTGAAGTACTCGACGCAATCCCGTCGCTGTTGTCGCCAGAACGCCCGACGAACCACGCGTTCGAGCTCTTCTCGTACCTGCTTCGACACTCGGAGGAGAGAGCGCTGCGCCTCGCCCGAGGTCTGTTCGTGACACGCACGGACGACACTGTTCGTCGTGCGATCGTCGCGTCTCTCATTGTGTCGCAGCAAGAGTCTGCATGGCGACTCGCGGTGGACGCGATGCTGGAGAGCGACACGCTTGCGACCGCGGTGTTGAACAAAACGGATGCTATGGGCTTGGGACGGCAGGATCCATCTTCGAAGCTGCAGGATCGCACGCTGGCAGACGCGCTCATCGTGGCCGCGAGGCACGCCCAACTGGATCCGCGCAGAGATCACCGCCTGTTGGTGGGCTCGGAGTGGTATCGGCGAGTCAAAGACGCGCTTCGCGCGCGCGCGAGCGTTTCTTCGTCCGCGCTCGCCGAGTTGCGACGCGTCGTGGATTCCGTACCTGGATCGCAAGAGCTCCAATACTCCTTCGAGCTCGCAGACATCGCGCTGCTCGAGCACGGCCATCGTTCACGTACGTTCGCTGAAGTCCGTGAGTACGAACGTCCTCCGCATCTCCGGAAACCCGTCACCATGAGCAACACTCCAGGCACGTCGCGGCGCTTGTTCACATGGCTGCACCTCTCAGACATTCACTTCGGGCAAGGCAGGGAGCACAAGCAGGCGACACAGGAGTCGGTGATGCTCGCCATTCCTGAGGCGATCAAGCGTGTTCGCACGGAGCATCGCGAGGCGCTGCGGTCGATCGACGCTGTGCTCGTGACCGGAGATATAGCGTTTTCAGGGCACGAGGCGCAGTACGCGAGCGCGCACAATTGGTTGTACGAAGTGACGCGAGCGTGCGAAGTCGAACTCGATCGGGTGTTTGCTGTTCCGGGCAATCACGACGTGGACATGAAGCCGAACGCGACGACCGACGCCATTGTGGCTGCGTTGCGAAGCGATCGCGCTCGCCTCGCGCAGTTCTGGAACACGCCTCACATCGACCCAATCGTCCATCGTCAGGCGGCGTTCTGGAAGTTCGCGAAACAGCTCGCGCCTGTCGATCAGCTCGAGCCTCACTTCAACGGGTGGTGGAGCAAGGACCTTCCGCTTCCCGATGGCCGAAAGCTTGCGCTGGTCGGATTGAACACAGCTCTGCTCTCGACGCTCGGTGACGACGAACCAACCAGGTCGCTCGCGCTCGGACAGCCGCAGATCACGGCGGTCAAGAAGTTGCTGCTCGACGAGTCTCGGATCGCGGTGCTGCTGAGTCACCATCCGTTTGCGGGGGACTGGCTCGCGGATGCCGCAGACGCCACGAACGCGCTCGCTGCACGGGCAGCGCTGCACATCTGCGGGCACGTCCACGACGCTTCGCTCTTGAGCATCCAGAATTCGTCGGGACAGATCTTCACGACGTTGTGGGCTGGCGCGACGCAGCAGGCGGGCTCGGACGTGAACCACAAGTTCGCGCTCTGCTCGTTGATCGACCACGGTGGTCGACTCGCCGTGGACTACTGGCCGCTCGCGTGGAACGAGAAGAACGACACCTTCTTGCCCGACCCCGACCAGCTTGGCGCTCGTACTTCGCCGCGGCGAATCATGCTACAGTCTGCGGAGTAGACTCCATGACAACTCCCTCTCGACGCAAACGTTTTCAGTCGCTCTACGTTGCGTTGAACCCCGTCGGTGGCCCCGATGCGCACCAGCTTTTTGTGTCGCGCCCAGTCGACAACGTGAGTCACAAGATCGCGTCGGAGCTCGCAGGCGTCCCGCAATCGCAGCACTTGTTGTACTCGTCCATCGGCGCGGGCAAGACGACAGAGATTCTCGCAGCACGCGCGGTGCTCGCCGAGCGCGCACCTTCGCTCGTCACCGCTTGGATCGATCCGCCAACACTCGACGATCGCATGGGGACGCATTGGTTCGTCGACTGGGCGCTGTTCGCGCTCGCGACCGAGCTGCGTCAGCGAGGGAAGATTGACAACGTTCGGCTCGCTAAGTTTGTCGAGCCGTTGCTCGTCGCTCCGTCGAAGCCCTCGTTTGCACCGGGGCCAGTGTCGCGCGACGTGTTGCTGACCAAGCTGGTCGAAGCCGCAGGCGGAACTGCGACGGTGTTCATCGATTCGGTTGAAAGATGCACCAATTTCGGACCGCTGCGCGAGGCGCTTCGTGACGATCTGCCTTTGTTGGCGAAGCATCGCGTCGGAGTCGTGGCACCACGGCCTTTTCTTCTGCAGCCGTTGCACGACTCCGACACGTATCGGTGGAGCGTCCATCAGCACTTCGTTCCCGCTGCTTCGCTCGACGATCCGAAGCAAAAGCAATGGCTCCGCGACGTCATCGCGAAGCGAGACCCCGACGGGCTGTTCGAGCAGGACGCGGTCGAAGCGCTCGCCGAAGGATCGGGCGGCCTGGTTCGTCTGCTCATCGTGCTCGCGCGCGACAGCGCCAGCCTCGCGCGGCAGGTGAGCGCTTCCACGATCAGCGCAGAGCACGTGAAGGAAGCGCGCTCGTCGCTTGCGCCGCAGTTCGTCGGGTTGCTCTCACCATCCGACGCGGCGGCGCTCGCTCGTCTCGACCGCGATCCCACGACCAACTTGGGCGACCAGTTTTGGGACCATGTTCTCGCAGGTCGCGTGTTGTGGCGCCCGGATGCGCCAACGAAGGCCGTCGTGCACCCGCTTGTTCGAATGAAGCTTGAGGGGGTTGCAGCATGACTGCGAGGCAGCGAGTCGCGACTGTCACGCTCGTGTCTGACCTCTCGTTCGCCGATGGCGTACGCGGCCGTTGGGCGCTCGTGATCGTCCCCAATGAACACCAGTCTATGGTCGCCGAGGAGCTCGACATAGAATGGTCCTTTGCAGAGCCCGAAGCGACGGTGGTGCGTATGGCGCTGGACTGCGACGCGCACGCGCTGCTCAAACGTTGCTCGGCGACATCCGACGAGGTCTTTGTGGTTGAAGTGCAAAAGTCCGTCGCGGCCATCGCGAGCCACCTCGACCAGACGAGGAGCTTGTGGCTGTGCGCGCGGGGCGGCGTGTTCGTCGTGCGGCAGTCCGACGAGGGCGCGTTCATGAGGGCTGCGATGAACGCCACCAGCGCGATGCTCGGGCGCTATGTGCACTGGGCGCCAGATCCTGCGTCGTTTCTGGATGAATCCGAGCGTGTGACCGAGTCGAAGTAGGGCGGGAGGAGAGCTTTGAAGGTCGATCCATCGCAGTTCAAATTCGACGCGCCTCACCGCCAAGTTCGTGCGGCACAGCGGCAGCAAAGCATCGAGCGTTCGCTCGTCGTTGAGGGAGTGACCCGCAAGCAGCTCTTCACCGAGATTCGCAGGTATCTGATCAACTGCATCGACGAGGACGTTCTCTCCACGACGGAAGATGAGCTCAAAAAGTGCCTGCACTACGAGCGGAACCAGACCGATCTTTGGATCGGCAAGCGCTACGACGCCGGGAAGAATTTCGATCGCAGCAAGTCCGCTCCGCACATCCGTCGGAAAGACGGAGCGTGGTTTGACTTCGCGTTTCGCCTCGCTGAGCGAGGTGATCGCGTCGAGGTGCTGGGATACAACGCCGAGATTCGCTTCGACTGTTCGGCGGACAATCCACAGGCGCACTGGATCCGATTCGACCTCAACCCACGCGACCACGCTAACGAGGTCGAGCGTGATATGCGCTCGCACATGCACGCAGGCAGTGACGACTGGCTCATGCCGTCGCCGATGTACACGCCGTTTCAGTTGCTCGACTTGCTCGTCTTCGGGCTTGTCGCTCCTCCCGATCGAAAGCCTCGAACCGTGGACGCGGCACGCGAGCGGCGCGACGTGTGAACCAGCAGGTAGCCGTACGCTAGACCCCATGGTTGTCAGCGTCGCAGGCAGACAATCGTGTGTTCACGCGCGGGACATTGACGCCGGCCCGCGACGCTGACAACCACGGGGTCTAGCGCACGGTTACGGACGTGGATGACCTCGCGCAGGTACAGCTCGGTGTGTAAGTGTTGCGTGAGTCGGCGTCGTTCCGCGCGCCGGCGAGGGCGGGCGCAGCTCGAAGCCAACGGGCGCAGAGCAGCGATGGCCCGTCGGTCCCGGGAGCATCGTGAGCGCGCTTGGCGCCAGAGTGAGGCTGCGGGCGAGCTTCAGATCGAGCAGCTACGCGAACGAGCTCGGCTGCCCGAGGCGGCAGCGCATGCGCTGCTGATCGAGAAGCGCCAACGCGCTTTGTGGATCAGTTCGTCCGCGCCACGCTCGGAGCAAAGCCGCGCACCACCAAGACTGGGTGCCTCGAACGACTGTGACATCACCGGCCAGCGCCGGAACCACTGACCTCGTTCAATCCTCGTCGATACCCAACTCCGCCACCGTGGCATCGCCCATCAGGAGAACGTTCTTCGTCTCGCCTGGCTTGATTGGCAGTGTGTCGCCGGTCGCTTCATCGATGGCGCGGCTCCCCTCCGCCCTGATGACGGGGTCGCCGAAAATACCCAGCACGCTGCGTTGCTTGCGAACGCAACTGAAGAACGCGACACTGTTCTGGATATTGTCATTGAGTGATCCGCCAGAGTCCACGGTTACCTTCACGTCCGCGTTGACAAAAAGGTCGGCCAGGTTTCCAACACCGAGAGCGTCCACATCGACATCCGCCGAAAACCCGACGACGCTGTTCTGAGTCCGGCTCGCATACCAAAGCCACCTCTTCGCCCATCCAGCGCCGGTCACCAAGTACTCTCCCGTCGCCAAGTAGGTCAACGCCGCGTCGAGCATGAGCGCCGATTCGGAAGACGAAAACGTGTACCAGTACGCGGGGTTGGTGGTGTCGAAGAGATAGTCGCTCTTGTGCGCGAACGAGCAGACCACCTTGGCCGCCACCTTCATGCCGTTCGGGAGATCGACCTTGACCCCGTCATTCGAGCTGACGACGGTGGTGCCAGTGCTCTTCAGCTTGATATCCTGCATCACCGCGCCCTCTCCAGCCTCGCGCGGATGAGTCCTTTCGATCGCTTTGGCGACCTTGGCCTTGAGAGCCTCATCGGTGATTCGCTCATCAAGCCTACCCTTCAGGAGCCATGTGCCCTTCGAGCACGTGAGAATGCTCCCGGGCACCACGTCGAGCGCTTGGAGGTTGGGGAAAGAGTTGTTGTAGCTGTGCAACTCCGTGACGAACCGTTTCGTGAATCTCATGCGTTCATGCAATACACGGCGCGTGCCAGCCTTCACGCTCGCGCGGCCGCATGGAAATCGCGAAGCAGGGAGCGTCGGACGCCCTCGCAGCGGCGTCGTCGATGCACGAAGTGCACAGGATCTCGCACTGATTGCGGAAGTGCTGCCAGCGCCGCCTGCCGAGGTTCAACCGCCGCGTAGCCAGTACATCTCGATCCGCCCCACCAGCGCTTGCACAGCAATCGAGGCCACAGTCCAGCAGCCGGCCTGAACGCGGGATGAGTTTGTTCGTGAACCGACAGACCTCGTGTGGACTTCCGCCAGAAGGCGAGGCCAACACGTGCATCCACCTCGGTCGTCACCCAACCAGCAACTTGCGGTTGCACCGAACACTTGCTGCGGCAATAGCCGAGCGCAGAGAGTTCGCGCTCAACAACAAGCGCATAGTGGTGCAGGGCGAGTGCGCAGCCGGGACGACCGGCCAGTGACCGCCGATACCCAGAAGCCGTTGTGCACGACGAAGCCCGCCGCGGTCAGCCCGCTCTGGCGCGAAGTGTCGACGTAACCGCTGCGTGAGTCGGCGTCGTTCCGCTCTCCGCCCCCGACTGCCACTCTCCGCACGTGCCCGAGTCCCCCAACACGCGCTCACGACTGCTTTTCGGCCGGCGGAACCGTGATCGGCCCG
>JAAFIF010000100.1 GCA_013298625.1 Myxococcales bacterium | reverse complement strand
GCAGAAGGAGGGGCGGTCGGCACCGGTCACTCGGGCAACGTCGCTCTCTTTGCCGCGCTCGGTCGCGCTCGGTCCATCGCGTCGTACGCCCCACCGCTGCACACGCTGAGCGTGGTCGCGCTCAGCGAGACCTTTCGACGCGAGGCTTCGAGCGTCGCTTGCGGCGGGTTTGCCAACCCGCCGTGGAGAAGACCGCTTCTTCACTGGGTCATACGCTCTTCGCCTTCGCCCGTTGCCAACCCGCCGTGGCGCGAAGAGGGTGTTCACGGGGGGCTTCTTCACCCGTCGCTCTTCGCCCGTCGACGACCTGTCGTGGAGAAGACCGCTTCGTCACCGGGTCGTACGCTCTTCGCTCTTCGCCCGTCGCGCGCCGCGTTCGCCCGTTGGCGCTACGGCGCGCTCACCAGGGCCACGATCTTCGCGCCGTACAGCTCGATGCGCGCGGGGCCCAGGCCGAAGATGCCCGGAAGCGCGTCGAGGCGCTTCGGCTTCTTGCGCACGATTTCGTGCAGCGTCTTGTCGAGGGCGATCACGTACGGCGGGTCGCCGCGCTCCTTCGCCGCTTGCGCGCGCCACTCGCGCAGCCGCTCGAAGAGCGCCTTGTCCGACAGGCTCCACTGCGGCGCGCTCGCGTCGATCGCCGCGCCTCGCCCGCGCGCGCCCTTGGCCGCTTTGATCCGCACGCGCGGCAGCCGAAAGCGCACCGGCTCGTTGGACCGCATCACCTCCCAGCCGGCTCGCGTCACGTGCGGCATGGGGTAGTCGCCGGTGCTCAAATCGATCCAGCCCGCCGCGAGCGTCCCGCGCAACAGCGCCATGATCCAGTCCTGCGACCGGTCCTTCATCAACCCGAACGTCGTCAGCCGCGTAAACCCGAAGCGCTCGGTCTTGGCGTTGTTGACCCCGCGCAGCATCTCGGCCACGGCGATCATTCCTGCGCGGCCCTTGGCGCGGGCGACTGCAGAGAGCGCCATGCGCACGACCTCGGTCACCTCGGCGCGCTCGCTCGTGTCCACGGGCTCGTCGAGCGTCGCGCACACGTCGCAGTGCCCGCAGCCGCCGAGGATCTCGCGCTCGTCGCCGAAGTAGCGCAGCACGAAGTCGTGTCGGCACGTGCCCGCGTCGAGGTAGCGCAGCAGGTCCCGAAACAGCCGCCAGTTGCGCTGGATCGTCGCCTCGTCCGCGCGCGATCCGTCGCTCGCGCTCTCGACCAACCTGCGCCTCAGCGCGATGTCCACGCCCGAGCACAAGAGCAGCCCGTGCGCCTCGGCGCCGTCGCGGCCCGCGCGACCGACCTCTTGGTAGTACGCCTCGATGCTCGCGGGCGGCTGCGCGTGCACCACCGCGCGGATGTCGGGGCGGTCGATGCCCATCCCGAACGCGTTGGTCGCGACGACCACGTCCACGTCGCGCGCGGCGAAGCGCTGCGAGACCTTGGTGCGCGTGCCGGCGTCGAGCCCGGCGTGGTAGGCGGTCGCGTTGTAGCCGACGTTGGCGAGCTTGGTGGCGATCTTCTCGCTTTGATTTCGTGTGGCGGCGTAGACGATCGCCGCGCCCTTGGGCCGCGAGACGCTGCCGAGCCGCGCGCGCAGCTCTTCTTCGAGGATCTTCTGCGCTTCGGTGGGACCGTCGACCGAGCGCGCGGACAAGTGAAGGTTGGGCCGCGCGAAGCCGCGGAGGATCTCGGTCGCTCGGTCGGGGGCGAAGCGCAGGCTCTCGCGGATGTCCCGGCGCACCTGCGGCGTCGCGGTCGCCGTGCACGCGAGCACGCGCGGGGGGCGCAGCCGCTCGAGGATCTCTCCGAGCCGCGCGTAGTCTGGGCGAAAATCATGGCCCCACTGAGAGATGCAGTGCGCTTCGTCGATGGCGACGAGCGAGGGGCGCAGGCGCGCGAGCTGCTCGAGGGCGCCGTCGAAGGCGAGGCGCTCGGGCGAGACGTACACGAGCTTGTAGTTGCCCGCGCGAAGGCCCGCCTCGCGCTCGTGACGCACGCTCGCGGTGAGCGTGCTCGCGAGGTAGGTCGCCGCGATGCCGCGCGCTTGAAGGCCGCGGACCTGGTCCTCCATCAGCGCGACGAGCGGCGAGATCACCACGCACACGCCGGGCAAAATGGTCGCGGGAAACTGATACGTCAGCGACTTGCCCCCGCCCGTCGGCGCGACGACGAGCACCCGCGAGCCCGCGGGCAAGATGGCCTCGATCGCCTCGCGCTGCCACGGGCGAAACCCGCTCAGGCCGAAGCGTTCGTTGAGCACTCGTTCGAGGTCCGGTTGCATCGCCGTCATGTCACTTGCGAAGTCGTTCATAGCACCGGCGCGCGTTCTCTCGAATTCGCGACCGTGGTTGCGTGACATAGTCTGTCAACGCAGCAAGCGCTCGAACGTGACGACGCGGAGGGCGAAGTACAACGCCCCCACCGCGGCGGCGAGAAAGATCGCCGACAGCGCGAGCACCGACGGGGCGCCGGGCGGGCCGAAGGCGAGGACGAACACTGCGATGACCGTGGTCGGGCCGAGCAGCGCGCCGCCGAGCTGATTGGCGGTGCGAAAGTCTCTGGCGAGCAGCGAGATCAACAGCGCGCTCGCCGTCGAGTAGAGCAGCGCCGCGAGCAGCAGCGGAAACAGCGCGAGCCCGAAGCCCACAGAAGCAGCCTCGATGCGCCAGAGCACGGCGACGTCGAGCGCGAGCATCACGCTCGTGACCGTGGTCGAGAACCCGAAGATCACCGCGAGCTTGGCGGTCAGCACGTCGCGCACGCGCACGGGCAGCGCCGCGAGCAGCTCGAGCGTGCGGGACTCGCGCTCGGACACCATCGTGTACGAAGCGGCGACGGCGGGGACGACCAGCCCTCCCATCGCGACGAGCGAGGCCATCATGAAGCGGACGATCACCGATGCGTCGCGCTCGACGCCCTCGAGCCCGCGGGGCGCGCGAAACCCGGCAGGCAGGACGCTGACCCAGCCCTTCTGCTCGACGTCCATGAGCGTGGCCATTTGCGCGAGCGGCGCGAAGAGCAGCAAGAGCGCGGGCAGCAGGGTCGCCGTCGCGAGGGCGCTTCGCGAGCGAAACAGCTGCAGCGCTTCTTTGCGCAAGAGGGTGCGAAAGGCGCTCACGGTCGTGGCTCGTCCTTCACCGCGCGTAAAAAGAGCTCTTCGAGCGTCGGCGGCGAGGCGACGCACTCGAAGACGTCGAGGTTGTTGGCGACGAGCGCGCGCAGGACGCCGGGCAGCGTCTGTTCGGGCTCTGCCGTGAGCATCACCGCGCGGTCGTCTTGCACCGTGGCCTCGAGCCCGATCGCGCGAAGGGTCTCGACGATGGCCTGCGGGCCCTGCGCGGCGCCGAGCGAGACGTGCGCGGGCGCGCGCTTCTTCATGGCGTCGATCGTGTCGTCGAGCACCACGCGCCCGTCGCGGAGCACCACGACGGCGTCGCAGAGCGCCTCGGCTTCGGCGAGGTTGTGCGTGCACAACAGCGCAGTGCGAGACTTCATCGCGTCGCGGAGCATGGCGATCACCTCGCGTGCGGCGACGGGGTCGAGGCCCACGGTGGGCTCGTCGAGGACGATCAGCTCGGGCTCGCACAACAGCGCGGCGGCGAGGGTGAGCCTTCGTTGCCAGCCGCCCGAGAGCTCGGCCATGTTGCGGCGCAGGTGCTTGCGGGTGAGCCCGAGGGTCTTGGCGGCGGCGTCGACGTCACCGCGGCCGTACACGCCCTGGACGAGCTCGAGGTACTCGCACCCGGTCAAGTCTCGGTACATCCCGGGCAACTGGGGGACGACCCCCACTCGTCGCCGAGCCTCTTCCCACGCGCGGGTGTCGGGCGTCGCGCCGAAGATCGAAGCGGCGCCCGAGGTCGGGGCGAGGGCGCCGGTCAGGATGCGGATGAGCGTGGTTTTTCCCGCGCCGTTGGGGCCAAGCAAGCAGGCGCGACGCCCTTGTTGCACGGTGAACGTCGCCCCGTCGAGCGCCGGCTTCGCGCGCGGATCGAAGCGCTTGACCACCGCGCGTACGTCGATGGGCGCAGCGGTCTCGCTCATCCTCGGGGAGCGTCCGTCGCGCTGTCCGTGCGCACGCCCGTGTCAGTCACGCCGCTGTCGATCCGCACGCCGGTGTCCGTCACGCCCGTGTCCACCCTTACGCCGGTGTCTGTGACGCCGCTGTCGACCCTTACGCCTGTGTCCATCACTCCAGAATCCACCCGAACGCCCGTGTCCATCACCCCAGAGTCCACGCGGACCCCAGTGTCCACGATCACGCCGGTGTCGACCCGAACGCCCGTGTCCGCGATCACGTCGGGGCGCGAGACGCCCGAGTCGAGCACGGGCTCGAGCCCGCAGATCCCAGCGGCCCGCGAAAACGCAGTGCGAACGTCGATGCACGCGGTGCGCTGCAAGCACGCGATCACGTCGTTGGGCATGGGGGTGCGCGCGCAGCGCTCGGCGCACTGCTCGCGCGCGAGCTCGGGCGGGTCGCCGCACTCGCTCAAGCGCGCGGCGCACCAGTCCGTGCACGTCACGGGTGCGGCTGCGTCCATGGGCGCTGCGACGTCGCGGGCGGTCGCGTCGAAGAAGGGCTCGATCGCGTCGGGCCTCGGTCGCGAGGCGTCGCCTCCGTCGGGGTCGAGCATCATTTCGGGCGAGCACGCCGAGAGCGCGAGGACGAGCGGCGCGAAGAGAGAAGCGGTCGAGAGCTTCATGCGCGGGCGAGGGTATCGCGATTTCGTGATACATCGCTGCGCGCGATGAACATGCAAGCGACGCAACTGCAGATCGAGGACCTGCGCGTGGGCACCGGAGCGGTGGCCGTCGCCGGTCGACCCGTGTGGGTTCACTACGTCGGGACGCTCACCAACGGCTCGAAGTTCGACTCGTCGAGAGACCGCGGGACGCCCTTCGACTTCACGCTGGGCGCCGGCGAGGTGATCGAGGGCTGGGACCAAGGCGTGGCCGGGATGAAGGTCGGCGGGCTGCGCAAGCTGGTCGTGCCTGCGGCCATGGGGTACGGAGCGCGGGGATTTCCCCCGGTGATCCCGCCGAACGCGACGCTGGTGTTCGAGGTCGAGCTCTTGCGCGTCGGTTGAAGAACAGCGCGCGATGGCACTCCCTTCGATTGTTCGCCGCTTCGAAATCTCCCTGAGCGACAGCGATCGCTCGGTGTACGAGTCGCTGGATCTTCGGGTCGCCCAGCACCCGTCCGAGAGCCCCCGCTACCTCGTCACCCGCGTGCTCGCGCGCTGCCTCGAGCACGCAGAAGGCGTGGATTTCTCCTCGGGACTCTCGGTCTCGGACGAGCCGGCGCTCTGGCAAAGAGACCTGCAAGGTACGCTGCGGGCGTGGATCGAAGTGGGCTCTCCGACCGCCGAGCGCCTGCACCGCGCGAGCAAAGCCAGCCCGCGCGTGGTGGTGTTCGCGTGGGCGCGCGCCGCAGAGCTCGCCCGCGACGCGGCGACGTACAACGGCAAGGGAATCCACCGCGCGAGCGAGCTCGAAGTGTACGCGGTCGACGCGGCGTTTCTCGACGCCGTCAGCGCCACGCTCGACCGGACCAACCGATGGTCGCTCTCGGTCACGGGCTCCGTGGTCTACCTCGAAGTGGGCTCGAAGCTCTTCGAGTGCGCGGTCGAGCGCGTGTTCGTCGCTCCGTAACCGCCGCCGTCCGGCGAGCGTTGTGAGCGGTCTTCGCGCTTCGCGCACTCTGAGCAAAACCGATCGGGCTCGGCCGGCGTATTGCGGCGGCTTCCGTCGGAGCCGCCGAGCGACCACGCTGGTCGGTCGTGCGTCCCGCGGAGGCGTTACGCGCGCAAGCGCGTCACTTTTCAGGGAGAGACACAAACGTGATGGCTTCTTTCGGACAGACTCGTAACTGGCTCGGCTGCGTGGCGCTCTGCGCGCTCGCGGCTTGCGGACCTTCGTCGAACAACAGCGACGCGGCCACGGACACCGGCGTTCGCACGGACACCGGCGTCGCTTCGGACGGCGCCGCGGGCGACGCAGGGGGCACGCTCTACGCTCGCCTCGGCGGACGCGCGGGCATCGCGGGCGCGGTCGACGCGATCGTCGCCCAGGAGCTGATGGACCCGGAGATCGCCTCGTACTTCTACTTTCAGGTCACGCCTGGCTCGAGCGGAATGCCCCCGGTCGACGGCCACCCCAACGTCGCGCAGCTCAAGTCCTGCCTGGTCAACCAGCTCGCCAACGCCGCGGGCGGACCCGAGCAGTACCCGGGCGCGCCCGCGGACAACATGGGCTGGCAGTGCCGCAACATGACCGCGTCGCACGCTGGTTTGAACATCCCCGGCTCGGTGTTCGATCGCTTCGTGACGATCGCGGCCGGCGTGCTCACCGGCGCTGGCGTGGCTGCGTCGGACATCGCGATCATCGGCGGCGTGCTCAACTCGACCCGCGCGCAGGTCGCGCAGGGCACCGATCGTGACGGCGGCTCGTTCGTCCCCCCGGACGCTTCGGCGCGTGACTGATGGCTGCTGAGCTCGTCGCTCCTGCGCCCTCGCGCGCGCGCGTTCGAAGCTTTCTGCTTCGGGTTGCGCTCGCGTTGTTCGCTGTGATTTCTCTGGCGATCGGCGTGATCGGCTGGCTGCACACCGCCACGGGCCGCGTCGCGTACGCGCGCGTGTTCGGCGCGAGCTGCCCTGTCGGTCGCGCGAGCGCGCAGGACGTCGAGCGAGGCAGAGTTCACGTCGCGCGCGCGGTGCGCGGGACCACTCGGGCCGCCGAGCGACCCGCGCTCGGGTTCGCCCTCGACCGCACAACGCGCGCCGAGGTCGATCAGTGGGCCTCGCGCAACGGCGTCGAGTGCCGCGAGCGCCGCGAGCGAACGCTCTTGCTCTGCGGCGTTACGAGCGCGACCGCGGTAGGCCGCGAAGGCCCCAGCTTCGACGAGGTCACCTTCGCGTTTACGCCGGGCGCGCTGCGGCTGGTGAACCTCACCGCGGTTCGCTATCGCTTGAGCCCGGACGAGGCCGTGCGGCACGTGACCGCGCTCGAAGCGCGGATGCGCGCGAGCGTCGGCGCTCCTTCGCGGCGCGCGGGCGAGCTCGACGCGCAGCACCTCGGGTCGGGCCCGTACGCGACGAGCGCGATCTACTACGCGTTTTCGGACTACGTGGCGGACGTGACGGCGACCAACATTCCCACGCAGGGAGTGCTGGTGCGCGAGCACTTCATGTCTGCGGTAGACTGATCCGCCAACGGATGGACCGAGAGCAAGCTGCGGACGCGCTCGCGATGTTGCGCAAGGTCGTCGCCAAGACGCGCGACGACACGGCGCTGCAAAACTGGGGGCTGATCTGGGTTTGCTCGGCGTTCTCGAACGGGGGAGGCTTCTACGCGACGCACGTGCTGCTCTCGCGAGGGACCTACGCGCCCTGGCCCTTCGTGGGCGTGTGGGCGGTGGTCTTTCTGTGCAACGGGATCTTCATCGCCGCGCTGAGAGAGAAGCGTGTGGGCGCTCCCTCGTTCATCGATCGGCTCACCTTCTCCCTGTGGAACGTGTTCATCGCGGCCATGTCCCTCGTCGCCGTGATCAACTACCTGATGGGAATTCGTGTGCTGCTATTCATGCCCGCCGTCGCCTGCGTGCTCGCGGCGATGACCTGGGCGGTGATGGGCGCGGTGATGGGCAGGGCGTGGTTCGTTCCCGCTGGGATTTGGGCGGCGATGTCGCTGGTGATGGCCCTGTTGCCGGGGCAGCAGTTCGCGCTCTTCGCCGCGCTGTGGGCGCTCACGCAGGGCGTCGGCGGGGCGATGTTGCACCGAGAGAAGCTCGCGCTGCGGGCGCGCGAGGCCGCGCGGTGAGCGCGGTGAAGCTCGCTGAAATCGCGGCGCTCGGCGCGCTCGCAGGCGCCCCCGAGGGGGCGAGCGCCCCGGCGTTGATCGACGCGCTCGGCGCGGCGGGGGTGAGCGCTGAGGACGCGCTCGCGGCGGTCGAAGCGCTGCTCTTGCGTGGCTGCGCAGCGGTGGAAGGCGCTGCGTTTGTGCTGACGCCCGCGGGCGGGAGCGAGCTGCTCGCGGTGTATGGCGAGATCGAGCGCGCGTTGGACCCGTCGCCGACGACCGAGGGGATGGAGGAGTGCCCGAGCGTCCCGTGGCTGACCACGGTGCAGACGCACTGGCTCGACGCGGTCTCGCTCAACTACTCGGTCGACCCGGCGGAGCTCGCGGCGATCTTGCCCGAGCCCCTCGAGCCCGAGGTGTTTCACGGCCGCGCGTGGGTGCAGGTGCTCGCCTCGCGGCTGCGCGAGATGCGCCCGCAGGGGATGCCTTCGCTCTTCGGGGTGAACTTTCACCAGGTGAGCTACCGCGCGGCCGTGCGCTATCGCGGACGCGCCGGCCACGTGCGTCGCGGCGGGTACTTCGTGCGCAGTCAGACGGACAACGCCGTGATGCGCGCGGTCGGCAACGCGCTGGTGGAGTTCAAGTTTCACGAGTTCGGCGCGGCCCGGATCAGCCTCGCGCGCAGCGGGGCGCGGGTCCTGTGCACGGTCGATCCCGAGGTCGGCGGCGCCAGCGTCCGAGCGATGCTCGAAGAGCGGGGACCCCACGCGCTTCCTCGCGATTCGCTCTGGAAATCTCCGGACGAAATGCAACGCGCCCTCGTCGAGTGCTACGACGCGTTCGGCGTCGACCCGGGCCGCTACGTCTACGTCCTCACCATCGACCGCGCCCCGTGGAACGCGCGGTTCGCCGCCGTCCGCGAGTGCTCGGTCCCGTGGATGACCGACGACGGTCCGTTCACCGACGCGCGGCTCGACTCTGCGCTGATCATCCCCGAGCCGTGCGCGTACCGCTGGCGTCCGCTGCGCCGCGAGCCCGTGTAGAGCGCGGCTACCGTCGAGCGCGACGAAGCACCACGCTGAGGTTGTTCGAGGGCATCTCGATCACGCGATCGAGCGAGAGCCCGCGCTCGCTCGCGGTCGAGAGCACAGCTTCGAGGTCGCGCACGCCGTACGAGGGATCTTGCGCTTTGAGCCACGCGTCGAAGGACTCGTTGCTGACTGCGGTGTGGGCCCCGCCGCGCTTGTATGCGCCGTAGAGGAAGAGCGCCGCGCCGTCGCGCAAGTGCCGCTGCGCCCCGTCGAAGAGCGCGATCGTCGCGGACCAGGGCGCGATGTGGATCATGTTGATGCACAGGATCGCGTCGACCATCCCGACGCCCCAGTCTGCGTCGTGAACGTCGATCGCCGCGGCGCGCTGCAGGTTGGGCGTCGCGCCCTCGCGCCACGCGTCGATGCTGGCCCGAGCCCCTTCGTCTCGATCCGCGGGGATCCATCGCAGCCCCGAAAACGCCTCGGAGAACCATCGCGCGTGCTCTCCCGAGCCCGCCGCGAGCTCGAGCACCACGCCTTCGGGCGGGAGGATCTCTCGAAGCGCCGAGAGGATGGGCTCGCGGTTGCGCGCCGCAGAGGGCGCCGTGCGTCGTGCGTCGTTCATCGTGCAATTCTGCTGGTAGAATCTATGCGCCGCGCGCGCCGCTCGCCTGTCCGTGGCTCGCGTCCATCGCGTGCTCTTCGGTTGGCGCGGTCGTCTGCGGCTCGGTGGCGATGCGCACGTGCGTGCGCTCATCGGGTTGTGCGGCGATCGAAGGGTCCTTGCCGACCGCTGCCTTCGCGACGCCTGCGAAGAACGGGCGAAGCAGGGCGAAGAGCACCAGCGCAGGGATGGCCGCGGCGGCGAAGGGCGCGTTGGCGACGGAGGCGAGGGCGCCGTCGATGGGCGTTCCGCCTTCGAGGAGCGTGGCGTTGGAGAGGGCGACCGCGCCTGCGCCCGCGGCGCCGACGGCCCCGAGCGACGCGAACAGGGCCCAGGTCTTCTGCTTGAAGAGCCCCGCCATGGTGATCGCCGAGAGGACCATCGTCGCGATGGAGGCCCACAGCGCGCCGGACCCACCGCGGGCCAGGTACGAGTGATCGACGAAGGACATCGCGGCCATCCCGAGCCAGCCCATCCCGACGGCCGCGCCCATCACGCGCTTCTTGTTGCTCTCGTCGAGGCCGCCCCACTGGCCGATCGCTCCGTCGCCGCGCGCCATCGCGAGCGTGGGCAGCGCGACGATCGCCAGCATCATCGCGCCCACCTTCGCGAGCCCCTCTCCGCCGAGCCAGTCGTTGACGAACTCGAACAGCCAAAACGACTGCGGCAACAGCAGCCCGAACAGCGTGAGAAACGACAGCGCCTTTGCGTTCTGCTCGCCCTTGCGCAGCTTGCTCGCCGAGCTGAACAGCAGCTTCGCCGTGAGCGCCGCGAGCGCCACGCGCCAGGGCGACAAGAGCGTGATCATCGCCTCGTTGACCGGGACGGCGATCCCCGGCGCGCCGATCCACACGCGGTGCGCGTCGCGCGCGTACTTGATCCAGTCGTGCCAGAAGTACCAGAGCGCGGCGAACGGATACGCGATCGAGAGCGCGGTCATCGCGCCTGCGCCGAGCAGGCGACCGGTCTTCTCGTCGCGCGACGTCGGGGACTCGTTGGGCGACTCGTCCACAGTGGGTTGGATCGTAGCGCGGACCCACACGCCGCGCTCGCGCCGCGGGCAACGTTGTTCGATGGACGCGGAGTAGGGCAGGGTGACCGCAGCGAGCGCTACCATCGCGACCCACGCTGATGCCGCCGCTCTCTCACACGCTGCGCGAAGGGCTCTCGCTCTGGGGCGCGCGCTCCGACGATTTCGAAGACGCTGGCCTCGAAGAGGCCTTCGACCAGCGCTGCCGACGCAAGCTCGTCGACCACGGAGCCAGCGTGGCGGCGGTCACGCTCGCCGCCGCGCTCTTGTTCTGGCCGCTCGACTACGTGGTGCTCGAGTCCGCCGCGCGCGCCGCGTTCGCCCGCTGGAGGCTGGTGGTCGCGCTGGCCTCTGCGCTGGTGCTGGCGCTGACGCGGTTCAACGTCGCGCCCCGGGCGCTTCCTGCGGTGTGGGTCTCGCTCTTGCTCGCGTGCACGGCGAGCGTCGGCGACGCGATGGCGCGCGCGGGCGATCCAGCGAGCCCGTACCTGCACTTGCTGTACCTTCCGCTGTTCGCGACGGTGACGATTCCCCTGCGATTGACCTCGCGAATCGCGTTGGTCGTCTCGGTCGCGCTCAGCGCCGCGCTCGGCTACTGGGGCCTGCACCCCGCGTATCGCGGACACCCGGCCGGAGCGCTCTGGTGGTCGGTCATGCTCGGCGTCGGCGCGCTCACCGTGTGGCTCGGGCACGTGCTGTTGCTGCTCGCACGAGAGAACTTCGCGCACCAGCGCAGGCTCTCGACGTGGGCGGGTGAGCTCGAAGCGCGCGTCGGCGAGCGCACTGCAGAGCTGCGCGCGCTGCTCGCGCACGTCGAGGGTGTACGCGAGGACGAGCGCACGCGCATCGCGAGGGAGCTGCACGACGAGCTCGGGCAAGAGCTCACGGGGCTCGCGTTCGTCCTGCGATTTACGGCCGAGCGCTTCGAGCGCGACCCCAGCGCGATCCGCGCCAACCTCGGCGAGCTCGACGCGGGCTTGCGACGGACGAGCGAGCTGGTGCGCGAGCTCGTGAGCGACCTGCGGCCGCGGTTGCTGGACGACCTCGGGCTCGTCCCCGCGGTCGAGTGGCTCGCGCGAAGGACCGAAGAGCGCGCCGGTGTGCGATGCAAGGTGATCGCTGGCGATCTGGGAGAGATCCCGCTCTCGCAGCGGACCGTGGCCTTTCGCGTGGTGCAAGAGTCGCTGACCAACGTGCTCAAGCACGCCAAGGCCAACGTGGTCGAGATCGAGATGGTGCGCAGGCTCTCGCAGCTCGTAGTGGTCGTGCGGGACGACGGCGTCGGCGTCGCGGCGGCGCGCGCGGACACGACGCGCAGCGCGGGCGTCGGGCTCGTCGGCATGCGAGAGCGGGCTGCTGCGCTCGGAGGGGCGTTCTCCGTGATCGCGCGCAGCCCATCGGGAACCGAGGTTCGCTGCTCGCTTCCGCTGTAAATTCCCAGCGAAGAGCGGGACACTCGCGGCACCACTCGATGCGCGCCTCGATCTACATCGCCGACGATCACCCGATCGTGCGGCACGGCCTCGCGCAGCTCATCAACGATCAGCTGGACATGCGAGTGATCGGCGAAGCCGCCACGGGCGACGAGGCGCTCGCTTCGAAAGAGTGCGCGAGCGCAGACCTGCTGGTGCTCGATTTGTCGCTGCCCGGGACGCGCGGGGTCGACGTGCTGCGGGTCCTGCGAAAGACCGCCCCGAAGCTCAAGATCGTCGTGCTGTCGATGTACCCCGAAGAGCAGTACGCGCCGCAGCTGCTCGCCGAAGGGGCCGCCGCGTACGTGTCCAAGAGCCTTCCGCCTGCGCAGTTTCTCGAGGTGCTTCGGGTGGTCTTGCGCTCGGGGCGCTACGTCTCGCCCACGCTCGAGCGTCCGGTGCTCGCCGATCGGCCGCTGCACGCGAGCCTGAGCGCGCGCGAGTACCAGGTCTTCACGCTGCTGTATCAGGGCAAGACCGTCAGCGAAATCGCTGCCGAGCTGGACATCTCGGTCTCGACGACGAGCAACCACTTGTCCAAGGTCAAAGAGAAGCTGCACGCTCGCAGCGTGGGCGAGATCGTCGCGTACGCGCTGCGCGCGGGCCTCGTCGACTGAGCGCTCAGTAGATGAACACCCGTGGTTGCGCCGATGGGCTTCCGCTTCTCGGGCGCACGACGCGAGCGGCGCGATCGACGACAACATCGTCACGCGCGGCGGTGGCTTCGGTCGCGGCGTCTGCGAGCGTTGCGTCTCTGTCTGGCGGGTGAAGCGCGATCGCCGCGTCCAGCGAGCGTGACGCGATCGCGGCGCTGGCGTCGGGCTGGATCGACGGCGCGGGCGCGCGCGCGTCGGGCGTCCGGCGCAGGGTAAACGCGCCGACGGCGACGCAAGCGGCAGCGAGCCCCAACGCGACGAAGAGCTGCCCTGCGCGGGGCGCGCGCTTGTTGGGTACGCGCGTGGCCGGCAGCGGCGGCGGCGAGACAGCGGGCGCGGCGTTGCTTGCAGCAGGGCTCTGCGCGGGTTCGGGCTCGGGGTCGGGCTCGGGCTCGGGGTCGGGCTCGGGCTCGGGTTCGGGTGCAACGTTGATGGTCTGGTCGACGGGAGCGTCGCCAGGCACGTGGCTGATCAGCGTGCTCGGGGCGATCGCGTCCTTGGGGCGGGCGAAGGCGCTGCCGGCGACGAGTGTGCGGGTTCCGTCGTGCGCGAGGCCGAGCGTCGAGAACGTGTTCGAGAGCGTGGGGTCTCGGCGAACTGCATCGATCGACGCGAACTCGACGAGCATCGCGCGCGCCGAGGGCCAACGACGGGCTGGGTCGCGGTCGAGCGCGCGCCGTACAAGCGCGACGAACGCCGCGGGAAGCTCGGGTGCTGCGGCCTCGATCGGCGCTGGCTCTTCGAGCAAGATCTTCGAGAACAGCTCGCGGATGTTGTCCGCCACGAAGGGCCGCGCGCCCGTCGCGCACTCGTACAGCACCACGCCGATCGCCCAGAGGTCCGCGCGCGGGTCGATCGTGAGGTCGCCACGGATCTGTTCGGGCGCCATGTAGTTGGGCGTCCCGAGGATGGCTCCGGCGCGCGTGAGGCGAGCGCCTTTGCCGTCGAGCCGCGCAACGCCAAAATCGATGAGCTTGGGCTCGAGCGCGCCGCGGGCATTGCGGTGCAGCACGATGTTCTCGGGCTTGACGTCGCGGTGCACGATGTTGGCGGCGTGCGCCGCGTCGAGCGCGTCGATGATCGGAAGCAAACAGCGGGCGATCTCGCGCAGCGGCAGGCGCTTGCTGCGCTCGATCTCGGCGCGCAGGGTGTCGCCAGAGAGCAGCTCTTGTACGAGGTAGAGCGTGTCGTCGGCGTCTCGTCCGAGGTCGAGCACCTCGACGATGTTGCTGTGACCGACCTTGCTCGACGCGCGCGCCTCGCGGACGAAGCGCTCGACCGAGTCGCCATGGCTGGCGACCTCGTCGAACAAGAGCTTCACGGCGACGTGGCGCTGCGTCCACTCGTGGATGCTCTCGTACACCGCGCCCATCGCGCCGAGGCTGATGAGACGGACGAGCCGGTACTTCTCTGCGATGACGGCGCCGACGCGCGCGTGCGCCGTTTCGTGATCGAGCATGCGATTGCCGGGGATCTACTCGAGCACGAGGGCGCCGATCGACACGTGACCGAGGGGCACGTCGTCGACCAGATCGGCGGTGAGCGAGATCGGGTACGCGGTGGTGATTCCTCCCGCGGGGATCGCGCCGATCGACGTCACGGGACGCGCGAGCAACTGCAGTTCGTGCTCGCCGGCGGGCAGGTCGACGATGCCGGCGACGAGCATTCCTTGCGAGTTCTGCGCGTTGCTCGACAGCACCGAGCCGTGGGTGATCACGCGGGTGGTCGCGGTGGCAGCGGTGCGCGCCACGAGCGACACGTCGGCGACGGGGCCGTCGCTGAGGACGCGTACGGAGGCGAGACGGCCGAAGAAGTACACTCTTCGCGGCGCGGCGAGGGTGACCCGAATCGGCGCGAGTCCTGGCGGCGGTTGGGCCATGGGCGCGGTCGTGGTGCCCCAGGTCCGGGCTCCGCTCGCGCGCTGCGCGTACATGCGCACGCCGGACGCGAACCGCGCGGCCGAGAGCAACGCTGGCGTGACCGCAGCGGGAGCGAGCTGCGTGCTGTCGTAGCTCGTCGCGATCGGAGCGCGGAGGATCACCGGCGCGTTGTTCGGGCCGAAGCTGTTTCGGTAGTTGAAGCGCGAGAGCTGCGCGGCGATCACCGGGGTGATCGCGGTCGTCGACGGCTGCGCCGCGAGCATCGCGTGCGGCATCGGGGCTTCGTCGTAGAAGGCCATGCCTCGGGCGAGGGTGACGACGTCGGCGAGCAGGTCCCACTGCACGGGGCCCGTGCCCAAGGGCGGGGTAAACGTGTAGATCGCGCCGCCGTTGGCGGGGATCGACGGGCGGATCGGGGTGGCGAAGGGGATGATCCTCGGTGACGCTCCGACCTCGAGCGGAGGCTCGCTCGCCGAGGGCATCCACGTCGCGTGCTCGGTGTCTTCGTAGGTCGAGAGCGAGTCGAGCACGATCGCGCTGTAGGTGAGCTTCAGGGGGCCGTCGCTCGGCACCGTGATGGTGCGCAGCGGCCGGACGCCGTACACGATGCTCGCCGCAGGGCGACCGGCGACGTCGAAGTGTTTGAAGGTCGGTCGAATCCGGTGCGGGCCGGGCGCGAGCCTGAGGATCGCCGTCGCGCTCGTGTGCATCACGTTGGTGTTGCCGTTGGCGCGTCGAACGCTGATTCGGCCGACGACCACGTTGCTCGGCTGATCGACGAAGCCGACCTCGACGACGCCGAGCGAGTTGGTCGAGTTGAACCGAATCGTGGGAATCGTGACCGACGCGAGCACCGACACGGCGTCGGGCTGGTTGATGACGAGCTCGTCGACCTCGGTGAGGTCGCGCTGCGCGGGCGTCGCGCTTCCGGGCAGCTCGACGGTCTCCTCGGTCGCAGAGGTGAGCTCTTGTTGGGTGGCCATCACGCAGCGAACCTCGACGCCCGTGACAGAGAGCTCCGTCGTCGGCGCTGGCGAGGGCAGGCGCACGGTGCACGTCTGGCCCGAGGTGTTGGCGGTGACCGCGATCTCGTGGCGCATCGCGGGCACGGGCGTGGCGACGTCGATCGCGATCGGAGCGGCGTTTGCTGCGGCAGCGTAGGTGCGCGCCACGCCGTTGAAGGTGACGGTGATCGTCCCGCTGCTGAGAAATCGAACGCGGCCTGTGATGCGTGCGGCGACGCCGCTGTCGACGCCGGTGTCGACCACGTCGGGACTCGCGTCGGGACGGGCAAACACGTCCGGGGCGTCCATCGCCACGCCGGTGTCCGCGACGTCCCCGGGGCGGGTCGCGTCCTGCTCGCTGTCTGCGCTCGCGTCGAGCGTGGCGTCGCTGCTGCTTGCGCTGTCCTCGGAGCGCGCTGTGCTTCGAGGGGGCAGGGCGCACGCAGCGGAGAGCGCGGCGAACGCGAGGGCGAACGAAGGATGACGCATTAGAACGAACCTCCAACAGAGAGCGAGACGGCGCCGCTTCGAGCGTCGAACGAGGGGACGAGCCACGCGGTGCGTTGGCGCGCAGCGCGCGTGACGCCCGCTGCTTCGGTCGCGCGAGGGGCGCGCGATGCGGCGACGCCGAGCCAGATTCCCGCACCGACGACGAGCACCGCGCCAGCGATCACGCTGATCTGGGCGGCGGTGGTGGGGGTGTAGGGGTCCGGCGTTCCTGGTGCGTTGGCGGCGAAGGCGATGGCTTGCTCGGGCGTGCTGCAGAGGATCTCGTTGCCTCGCACGCGACAGCCCGCGCGGCTGAGCTCGCCCTGCGCGACGGCGGCGAGCGCGCCAGAGACCGCCAGCAGCGCGACGCCTGCTCCTCCGACGACGAACGGACCCGCTCCGACCCGCGCGAAGAACCCCTCGGGCGGCGGCGCGGCGGCGGGATCCGGGACCTCGTGACCCTGCTCGCCTCCGACGGTCGCGGCGGAAGAACCTCCCTGATTCGTCACGCCAGTTGAATTCGTGTGCGTCGTGTCCGTCCCCGCGCCCCCACCCGTGGTTGCGCCGCCCGCGGTCGCTCCGCCCGTGGTTGCTCCGCCCGTGGCCGCTCCCGTGGTCGCGCCGCCCGTGGTCGTCGCGTCCGCCGCAAACCGCGCGGGCACGGCGAACGCGAGCGTCTCACCGGGCGCGCCGCGCAGGCTCTCTCGGTGCAGCTCGGCGCCGGTCGCCTCCGCTTCCACCACGTGCGTGCCCGCGTCGAGCGCGACCGGAAGGTTGAGCTCCGCCTCGCTGAGCGACCTGCCGTCGACCCGAAGCACGAAGCCCGCGCGCCGCGAGGCCGGCATGGTCAAGGTCAGCAACACCACGTGCCGTTGACTGGTGTTCAAGATCTGCCGGCACGCCGTGATGATCTGCTCTCTCCGCACGAGCGCAGGCGAGCGCGAGGCCTCGCGGACGCACAGCTCCGCGGCCTCCATCGCGCTGGCGTGGCGGCCGAGCGCGACGCGCTCTTGCGCGATGAAGAGCCGCAGCGACGGGGACATCTCGATGCGTCCAGCGCTCTCGGCGAGGCTCGCTGCTTGCTCGTGGTTTCCTGCGCGGGAGGCCTCTTGCGCGCGCTCGACGAGCGCCCTGCGGGCGACCATCGCGCCTTCGCTGATCTCGGGAGCGCTCTGCGCGCGCGCCGTCCCGCTCGCGGCGAGCAACGCGACGACGAGCAACGGGGCGCCTCGCGCTGCGCTGCGCCTTGCCACCGACGACTTCGATTCGAACAACGCTCTCATCTCGAATCGAGAGCGTAGAGAGCGGCTCGAACGGGCGGTCTCAAAGTAGTTTGATCGCGGTCGATTTCGACGCAGCCCGGTCCAGAGTCAGAAAATCTCGTAGCTCCCGCGCGGACGCCTCCGCGCTCCGGCGTCTCGCGGAGCTGGGCGGTTGCCGGTCGTCGCGTCGGGCTGCGGCGCTAGTCTGTCCGCGTCCGGCCCCATCGCGTCCGTCGCCGCGTCGCTCGTCGCGTCTTCGCTCGCACCCGCGTCGATCGCCGCGGGCAAACCGCCGCTCGCTGGCCCCGGCGGCGTCGTTCTCTCGGGCTGCACCGACGGCGCGGGGCCCGCGAGCGTCCATCGAAGCGCGATCGCACAGATCGCAGCGGCCGCCACGGCGCCGACGACCGCGGGCCACCTGTGCGGGCTCAGCGCTCGATCCGCGCCGAGGCCGGACTCGATCGGGACGGCGGCCAGCGCCAGGGAGCGCCGCGATCCCGTGGCAAACGCCTCTGCCCACGCCCCGCGCGTTCGCTCGCTCGCAAACGGAAGCAGCGCCGCCCCGAGGTCCCACAGGTTCGAGTACCGCTTCGCGCGCTCGACGCTCATCGCGCGCAACACCACCGCGTCGAACGCTGTGTCGACGTTGGGCGCGATCGCGCTCGGCCGCGGCGGATTGCCGCGCGAGACCACGCGCACGAGCTCGGCCAGCGTGTCGGCCACGAAGGGCGTGCGCCCGGTGACGCACTCGTACAGCACCACGGCGAACGAGTACTGATCGCTGCGCGCGTCGATGTGCGACGGGCCGAGCACGGCTTCGGGCGGCATGTACAGCGGCGTCCCGATCACCGCGCGCGCCTCGGTGATGTTGATCGCCCGCGCCGTCGCGGAGGTGGTGTTCTTCGAGAGCCCGAAATCCACCAGCTTCGCCACGGTGGCGCCGCGACCGACGCGGACGAGCGCGACGTTTTCGGGCTTGATATCCCGGTGAATCACGCCCCCGTCGTGGGCCGACGCGATCGCCGCGCACACAGGCAAGAGCAAGTCGAGCGCATCGACGAGGGACACTCGGCCTCGCGCGCGGACGTGCGCGGCGAGGTCGTTGCCGTCGAGCAGCTCCATCACCAGGTACGGCGTCGTCTCGTGCTCGCCCGTGTCGATCACCTCGACGATGTGCGGGTGCCTGACGCGCGCTGCGACCCTGCCTTCGCGCACGAACCGCTGCCGTAGTTGCTGGTCCTCGGCGAGCTCGGCGCGCAGGGTCTTGATGGCCACTCGGCGCTGCAACACGAGCTGCTCGGCCTCGTAGACCGAGCCCATCCCGCCGCGCGCGATGAGCCGAATGATCCGAAATTTATCGGACAACACCAGGCCTGGCGCGAACTCGCCCTCGCTCGACTCCGCGCTCTCGTCAGCCATCGCGCCCTCTGGGATGTACCGCGAAAGCCGGCGATCTCGAAGCACGCATGCGCGCTTCGCCGAGCGTTCGCTTCACGGCGTGAAAGGGGCGCATAGAGGTTCCTCTATGGAGGGGTGTGATCGCGCCGTGAGATATCGCAGAGCGAGCCCCCCGATGACCCGCCCGAGCGCGCCACCGCTGACCGACACGATTCGAGAGGGCCTCTCGCTGTGGAGGGCGCGCCGCGAAGACTACGAAGGCGAAGACGCTCCCAGCGTCGCAGAGGCGTTCGACGCGCGCCGAAAGCGCAAGCTCATCGACCACGCGACGAGCCTGTGCGCCGTGGCCCTCGCCGCGACGCTGGCGTCCTGGCCGCTCGACTGGATGGTGCTCGGCGAGCTCGCGCGCGGGGCGTTCGCGCGGTGGCGCGCGGTCGTGACGGTCGGCTCGATCGCGTTCTTGCTGCTGACGCGCGCCTCGCAGAACGCTGCGGCCCTGCGCGTCGCGTTCGTCTCGCTCGTGCTCGGCTCGACCGTGGTGGCCGGCGACGCGATGGCGCGCGCTGGCGATCCGGGCGCGCCGTACGTGCACTTGCTGCACTTCGGCCTGCTCTCGACCGTCGCCCTGCCGCTGGCGCTCAGCGAACGAGCGCTGTTTACCGCGGCGATCACGCTCAGCGCCGCCGTCGGCTACTGGGGATTTCACCCCGCGTTCAGCGGGCACCCGTCGACGGCGCTGTGGTGGAGCGTGGCGCTCGGCGCAGGGCTCGTGAGCCACTGGTTCGGCCACTCGCTGTTTCTTCTCGCGCGCGAGAACTTCGCGCATCGAAGCGCGCTGGCGCGGTGGGCGCAAGAGCTCGAGCAGCGCGTGCGCGAGCGCACGGACGAGCTGCGAACGCTGGTCAACAGCGTCGAGCGAGTGCGAGAAGAAGAGCGCACGCGCATCGCGAGGGAGCTGCACGATGAGCTCGGGCAAGAGATCGCCGCCATCGGATATTCGCTGCGGTTCACGCGGGAGCGCTTCGAGCGCGACCCTCGCTCGATCGCGGCCAACCTCGACGACGTCGACGCCGCGGTTCAGCGCACCAAGACGCTCGTCCGAGAGATCGTCAGCGAGCTTCGCCCGAGGATGCTCGACGACCTCGGGCTCGTCAGCGCGGTCGAGTGGCTCGCGCGCAGGATGAACGACAACGGAGCCCTGCGCTGCGCTGTGCGCGCCGAGGGCCCCATGGATTCGCTCTCTGAAGCCACCAGGACCGCGGCGTTTCGGATCGTTCAAGAAGCGCTGACCAACGTGCTCAAGCACGCCCGCGCAGAGAGCGTCGAGATCGACCTGGTGTGCCGAGCGGACACCCTCACGCTCAGCGTCCGCGACGACGGCGTGGGGCTCGGGCGCGCGCGCGCCGACGCCGCAGCGCTGCCGGGCGTCGGGCTCATCGGCATGCGCGAGCGAGCGCAATCTCTCTCGGGCGCGCTCGAGGTCCTGCGCCGAAGCCCGCGCGGAACGGAAATCCGTTGCACACTACCGACCGCGCCGTGAAGCACACGATCCTCCTGGCCGACGACCATCCACTGCTCCGCCGCGGGCTCGCCGAGCTCATCAACTCCCAGTCCGACCTCGCCGTCATCGGCGAAGCGCACCGCGGCGACGAAGTGCTCCTTCATCCCGAGCTCTCTCGCACCGACGTCCTCGTCCTCGACTTGTCCCTCCCGGGCCTCTCGGGCGTCGAAGTCCTCCGACGGGTGCGTCAATCGCAGCCGAAGCTCCGAGTGGTCGTGCTCACCATGTACGCCGAAGAACAGTACGCCCCGCAGGTCCTCTCCGAAGGCGCCGCAGCATTCGTCTCGAAGAGCGAACCCGCCGAAGAGTTCTTGCGCATCGTGCGTCACGTCCTTCGCCACGGGCGCTACGTGCCCGAGGCGCTCGCCCTCTCGTCCATCCCCGACAAGCCGCTGCACACGCGCCTCAGCGCGCGCGAGCATCAGGTCTTCACGCTGCTGTACCAGGGCAAGACCGTCAGCGAAATCGCAGCCGAACTCGACGTCGCAGCGTCCACGGTCAGCAATCAACTCGCGAAGATCAAAGAGAAGCTCCACGCTCGCACCGTCGGCGAGATCGTCGCGTACGCGCACCGCGCTGGCCTCGTGGGCTGAGCGTCGCTCACTCGATGAGGGCGGGGCGCCGCTGCGGGCTCGTTCCTGCGTCGCGGGGGGTGTGCGCTCGCGGTCTCGTGATCTGCGGCCCGACGAGAACCGTTCGTTGCCTCGTGCTCGTCGCGTCTGTCTCTGCGCGGGCGTCGGGTGCGTTGTTGTCCTCGCGGTGCGAGTCTCGCGCGGCGTCTCGCGCTGATGTCGTCGCGACCGCGCTCTGCGCGTCGATCACCGCTGCGTCCGCGGGGCTCGCTCCCGACCTTCGCGACGCTCCGCGGATCGTGAACGCGCCGAACGCGCCGAGCGCGAGCGCCATCACCGCGCCGAGCGCGATTTGACCGCCGCTGATCGAGCCGCTGGCGCCGAGGTCCAGCGCGGCAGGGCCCTTCTCGGTCACCTCGCGCGACGGGCCTGCGGTGCGGGTTGGCGTTGGGGTTGGCGTTGGCGTTGGCGTGGGGATCGGCGCTGCGTTGGGCGTTGGCTTCGCTTTCGCAGCGAGCGCCGCGCCGAGCGCGCGCCCGGGGATGCCCTCGGGGACCGTGCGCGAATCCGCGGGCGTGCTGTGCACCGTGGGCGCAGAGAACGACTCGAACATCGGCGCGAGCGACGGCGCGCGGGCGAGCGGCTCGATCGACGAGAGCGCAGAGAGCATCGCCTTCATCGACGCGAAGCGCACCGCGCGGTCGCGCTCGATCGCCGCGTGCACCACGCTCACGAGCGCTTCAGGCAGCGACGGAACGAGCGTCCCCAGCGGGATCGCCGGCTGCGACGTGACCTTCGCGAACACGTCGCGCACCGACGCGCCCGAAAACGGCCGCTCGCCCGAGAGGCACTCGTAGAGCACCACGCCGATGGACCAGAGGTCCGCTTGGGGTCCGACCTCGGACGCTCCGTCGACTTGCTCGGGCGCCATGTAGTTGGGCGTCCCGAGCACGACGCCGGCGGCGGTGAGGCGAACGGGGTGGTTTCCCGCCTTTGCGACGCCGAAATCAATGAGCTTCGAGACGCTCTTGGCTGCGCGCGTGGTGCGTCGCTCGGCGTGCAAATAAATGTTCTCGGGCTTCACGTCGCGGTGAACGATGCCCGCTGCGTGCGCGGCGGCGAGCGCGTCCATCACCGGAAGCAGCGCCTCGAGCGCCTCGGTCGGCGACAGCCTGGTCAACCGATCGAGCCGCTGCCGCAGCGTCTCTCCTTCGAGCAGCTCTTGCACGAGGTAGTACGTCCCGTCCGAGTGCTGCCCCATGTCGAGCACCTCGACGATGTTGCGGTGACCGATCTTCGTCGCAGCGCGCGCCTCGCGAAAGAACCGCTCGATCGACTCGGCCGCGTTCGGGCTGTCGAACAAGAGCTTCACGGCGACGGTGCGCTGCGTCCACTCGTGCACCGCGCGGTAGACCGCGCCCATGGCTCCGACGCCGATCAGCTTCTCGAGCCTGAACTTGTCAGCGATCACCTCGCCGACGCGGGCGCTCGCGTTGCGTTCGCTGAACATCAACGTCACTCGATGAAGCTGTTCGACCCGCCGTTGCCTTGGCCGTTGCCCCCGCCGTTGCTGCGGCGGCCGGCGTCGCGGCTCGCTGTCGGCCGACGGATCGCCGCGGGTCCGCCCGAGGCCCGCGCCGCGCCTGCGTCGACCGCGTCCGCGCTGTGCGTGACCGCAGCGGGCTCGACCGTCGCAACGCCGCTGTCTTCGCTGGCGCGCTGCGCGCTCTCGGCGTCCGCTGTTGGGACGAGCGTTGGCGTTGGCGTTGGCGTTGGCGTTGGTGTTGGCGTTGAATTCGTGTGCGCGATCGCCGCTCCTGCGTCGCCCGTCGCCGCTCCGCCGCTGGCCATGCGCGCGCGCATCGTGGCGCCAGCGACGACCAACGAGAACGCCAGCGCTGCTGCGACGGCGACGGTCGCCTTCGAGGCCCCCGTCGCGCGGGTGGCGGCGGGTCTGGCGGCGACGTCGATGGCTGTTTCGGCGAGCGTTGCTGCGTCTTGGCGCGGCGTGCGCGCGGGGCTGCGCGCGGGCTCTGGCGCGGCCGGAGGGCGCTCGGACTGCACCGAGTGGCCGCCCAAGAACTGATCGCTCAGCGACGAGCGGACGCGCTCACTCGCAAACGGGAGCAGCGCGCGCCCGAGCGCCCACATCGAGCCGAATCGCTTGGATTTATCCAGGCTCATCGCGCGCACGACCAGCGCCTCGAAGGCCGGGTCGAGCCCTTCGACCAGCGCGCTGGGGCGCTCGCAGCGACCGCTGAGGATCTCTCCGACGAGCTCAGCGAGGTTGGTGGCGTTGAAGGGGCGCTGGCCCGTGATGCACTCGTACAAGATCACGCCGAGCGTGTACTGGTCGCTCTTGGCGTCGAGCTGCTTGGCGCCGCCGGTGACCTCGGGCGCGAGGTAGAGGGGCGTGCCGATGATGGCTCCTTCGGCGGTGAGCTTCGCGGAAGACGGCGTCTTGGTGGCCCCATCGACGAGCTTCGAGATGCCGAAGTCGACGACCTTGGGGATGACCGGGCCGCGCGCGGGCGTGAGCAAGAAGATGTTCTCTGGCTTGAGGTCCCTGTGCACGACGCCCATCTCGTGGGCGGACGCGATCGCGGCGCACACGGGCAGCAGGAGGTCTGCGCACTCGTTGGTCGAGAGCCTGCCGAGCCGGCCGAGGCGCTGTCCGAGGTCTTCTCCTTCGAGAAACTCGAGCACCAAGAAGGGCGTCCCCTCGTGCTCGCCCACGTCGATCACTTCGATGACGTTGGGGTGGCGGATGCGGGCGGCGAGCTCTCCCTCGCGCACGAACCGGGCGCGCAGGTCGTTGTTGCGCGCGAGCTCGGGGTTGAGGGTCTTGATCGCGACGCGCCTGCGCAGCGACAGCTGTTGCCCTTCGTAGACGGTCCCCATTCCGCCGCGGCCGATGGCGCGGGTGATCGAGAACTTGCCGCCGAGCACGGTGCCGAACGCGAACGCAGAAGACGATGGGGAGTCGCGGTCGTCGCTCATGAAATTCGGACCACGGAATCATCGCACGCCGCCGCCATCAGTGAAACCCTGTCGAGCGCCGGTGGCGCTGACTCGCCACTTCTCGCGGCGGATGAAGTACATCGACGGGCCGATGCCAAGTCTCCCGCCCGTCACGCTGTATCAGCCGCCGACCCGCCCGTGGGGCACCCCCAACCTCTCGCCGTTTTGCAGCAAGCTCGAGTGCTACCTGCGCATGGCGAAGGTGCCGCACTCGGTGGCCATCTCGGATATGCGCCGCGCTCCGAAGGGAAAGATCCCGTTCGTCTCCATCGGCGACGAGCTCATGGGCGACTCGCAGTGGATCATCGAGCGCCTCGAGTCGATGCGCGACGAGCCCATGGATCACTGGCTGACCGACGGTCAGCGAGCGCTCGCGCACGTGACGCGACGGATGATCGAAGAGGGGGTGTACTTCGTCGTGATGGCCTCGCGGTGGGACTCGGAGTGGACGAGCACGATCCAACGAGAGGCGTTTACGAAGGTCCTGCCGGGGCCGTTGAAGTGGGCGTTTTCGCTGATCGTCCGCGACGTGCGCAAGAAGCTGCGCTCGCAGGGGACGGGGCGGCACTCGCGCGAAGAAGTGCAGAAGATGGGCGTCGCGGATTTCACGGCGCTCTCGCAGCTGCTCGGGGACAACCGTTATTTTCTCGGCGATCGACCGAGCACGATCGACGCGACGGTGTTCGCGTTCGTGTCGGGGGCGATGGCGTTTCCTGGAGCGTCGCCGACGCGGGACTACGTGCGGGGACAGCGCAACTTGCGCGAGTACGAGGCGCGGATGAAAGCCGAGTACTTCCCCGAGCTCACGGAGTGATCACACGTCCTGCAGCGTGAGTCCGCCGATGAAGTGGCGCTTGCCGAGGTCGACGCCGTTGTGGCGCAGGATCGCGTACGCCATGCTGGCGTGGAAGTAGAAGTTCGGCAGCGCCATCTCGCAGGTGTAGTGGCTGCCGCTCATCCCTTTGCCGGGCATAAACGGCAGGGCGATCACGCGCGACTCGGCGCCCTCGAAGTCCTTCGCGGAGAACTCCGCGAGGTAGCTCTTCACCGTCGCGATGCGCGCCTTGAGCTCGTCGAACGTGACCTCGGTGTCGGGGTGCTTCGGCGGCTCTCGGCCCGTGACGCGCGCGGCCGTGGTCTTGGCCTGGTCACAGGCGGCCTGCACTTGCTTGATCAACGGAAACTGATCGGGCGCGAGCCGCGACTGCAGCAGCACGGTCACGTCGAAGTTCTTCGTCTTCGCGTATTCGGCGCCGAGGTCGAGCCACGCCTCGAGGTTCGAGAGCATCTTGTTCAGCTGGGGGATCGTCTGGTCGTACAGGGACATGCGCGAGGAGTTCGGACACTCGCGCGCGATGGTCAAGTGCCGTGCGCCACGAGGGCGCCGCTGCGGTACAGTGCCGTTCGCGATGGCTGCCGCTGTAAAATCAATCGAGGTCAAGGTCGGGGTGCTCATCCTGGTGGGCGTCGCGCTCTTGGCCGCGCTCATCTTGGTGATGGGCGGGATCACGTTTCAGAAGCGTTTTCCCTTGTATGTGGACTTCGATAACCCCGGAGGCATCCAGCCGGGCGCGCCCGTGAAGATGGCCGGCGTGCGCGTCGGGACCATCGAAGCCCTCGAGTTTCGCGCGTCGCCCCCCGATCCCCTCACGGGCCGACGCACGCTGGTGCGCGCGAAGATCCTCGTCGAAGAGCGCTACCACCGAGAGATCCACCGCAACGCCGAGTTCTACGTGACCACGCAGGGCGTGCTCGGCGAGCAGTTTCTCGCGATCGACCCAGGGACGGGCACCGAGCAGATCCCCGCCGGAACGATCGCCGTGGGCATGGGTCCGCCCCGCATCGACCTGTTTGTGGCTCGCGCGTACACGCTGCTCGACGAAGCGGTCGCGGGCGTCGCGAGCAACCGCGACCAGATCCGCGGCATCGTCCACAACCTCGCGGGGACGCTGCAGCACACCAACGACCTGCTCGCTCGCAACGGCACGCGCGTCGATCGATTGCTCGACGACACCGATCAGCTCATCCGCGACGGCGACGGCCTCGTCAACGCCGCGCGCGCCCGTTACGTCGACGGCGCCGAAGTGCGGCGCATCCTCGCGCGCATGGAGAACGTCCTCGCCACGATCGACCGCGAGGTGCCTCCGTTGTCGCGCGACGCGCGCGCGTTGATGGCCAACGCCAACCGCATCGCGACGGGCGTCGGCGACGCGCAGATCAACGACCTGCAAGCGACCTTGCGCGACGTGCGCTCGATCGCTCACAGAGCCGACACGATCGCCACCGACGCGCAGCGCGTGAGCGCGCACATCCGCCAGGGGCGCGGAACGGTCGGCGCGCTGCTCATGGACGAAGAGGTCTACGACGACCTCCAAGAGCTCGTGCGCGACCTCAAGCACAACCCCTGGAAGTTCTTCTGGCGCGAGTGATCGCCGCGGGGTTCGCGCGGCGCTGATCGCGCGCTGGATGGGGATAGACGTCGCGTCGACCGGGGAGAGGCGCGCGGGGCTACTCGGCGTCGGCCGAGGGCGCCTTGGTGTCGCGCGTGACGAGCTCGAGCAGCTCGCTCGCAAACGCGACCATCTCGCCGCGGTCGTAGCCGTTGCGCTTGAGCTCTTTGAAGACCGACTTCGCAAACACCTGGAGCGCGCGGCGCCCTTCGCTGTGCTGCTCGATCGAACCGTCGCTTTGAGACATCTTGTGATTCCTCCAGAGGACTCCGTCCTCGCGCTCGCGCCGGCGTTGGGTCTTCGTTGCTTCGAAGGATCGTCCGCTCGGTGCGCGTCACGACGACGAACACGTCGATGCACTCAGCACCCCGCGTGCCAGCGAGACGGACGCTGTGTTCACCGCTCGAATCGCTGACGAAGTGAATCCATCAACGTGTGGTGCGTACCGCGGTACTCAGCGGGCGGGGCTCGAAGCGGCGCCGAGTGCGCACCAGGGTTCGCGTCCAGCCGCGTCAGATGTGAACGTCGTCGAAAACAAATGCTTGACGTCGGCGATCGCTCGACATACAAGCGCGCCCTCTCGACGCGAGCGTGGCGGAATTGGCAGACGCACTGGATTCAGGTTCCAGCGAGGTCACACTCGTGAAGGTTCAAGTCCTTTCGCTCGCACCACTGACACAAGGATGACGGACGACTGAGCTTCGGCTCGGATCGACCGTCAGCCACCCTGGGGAGGGTGATTGTTCAACGAGAGCGACGATCCTCTGCAGCGGGAAACCGAGGCAGGGGATCTCGTCGTTGGGACCGTGGATCGCCTCGAGCGATGCTGCGTGCCGCGACGACGGGCGCGCTCGATCAGCGCAGCGGCTCGACGCTCGGCAGGTGCAGATGGATCGACGCGAGGTCCATGTGATCGAGCGCGTAGCCGGTCCACCAGAGCTGCGCGAGGGGTTCGAAGAAGTTGGGCAGCGACGCGAGGGGCCGCTCGAGCAGGCCTTCGACGAGGCCGCGGCGGTCGTTCTTCTCGAGCACATCGACGATGCGCAGGCCGGCGTTGGCGAACGCGGCGTGCGCCCACGCGCGCTGATGGTCTTCGATCGCCTGCCGCAGCGCGAGGTTGGTCGCGCAGCGCGAGAAGGCGAGTCCCCACGCGGCGAAGCGATCCCCGAGCTGCGTGCGTTGCGCTTGCGATGTGCCGAGCAGCGCGCGCGTGAATCGTGCGAACAGGCCGAGCCTCGGCTGCGCTGGCGCGGGCGTCTCGATCGCGTCGATCGCGCGCTGCCACACGTCGGTGCGCGTTTGTCCCACGGCGAAGAGCGGGAGCATCGTGGGAAGCGGGGGGCGCCCGTTGCTGCGAACGCCGAGGGGGCGTCGGTCGCCGCGGGACTGCTTCCAGTATACGGGGTTGTTGGTGCGGATGAGGGGGCTCCAAGCGGCTGCGCGCACGACCGCTTCGCGCGCGAGGGTCTCTGCAGTGGTGACGCCGGCGACGTCGCTGACGAGCGCGAGGACGGTGTCGACCGAGTGAGGGACGCGGCGAGGAGAGAAGAGCTTTCCGCCGAACGCGCGGGCGTCGGAGTCGATCCAGTCGACGGGGCAGAGCCCGTTGGCCACGGCGCATTCGAGCGCCTCGCGCGGGGCGACGATTCCAGCGAGCGCCTCGCGCGCGCGGGTAAGTTGGGCGCGCTCGGGGGTGCACACTCGGGCGGCGAGGGCCGCGAGGTCGAGGGTTTCGGGCCAGCGGAGCATCGGTGCGGACGGTCGGTGAACGGGGATGGTGAACGGGGACGGTGGTGAACGGGGACGGTGTTCAATAGTTCACGAGACCCGGATAACCCCGCGAAATCCCTCTCTGCACCGCGGGAACGGGGCTCGTACAGCGGCGTTTCGCGGGGTTATCGGGGACTCGTGAACTATTGAACACCGTCCCTGCGCCTGTCTCCCTGCAGCCGCCGCGTCTGCCGCCGCTGTCGGTCGCGCCGTGGTTGACTTTGGCGTTAGTGATCTTGCGGGGTTATCCCGGACTCGTGAACTATTGAACACCGTCCCCGCAGCCCCGTCCGCCGTCCCCGCTGCTCCCGCCCGCTGCTCCCCCGCCGCCCCGCTCACCCGATCGTCACCACCACGCTGCCCTTCTTGCGCCCGGTGTCCACGTACGTGTGCGCCTCTGCGATCTGCTCGAGCGTGTACCGCCGGTCGATCACCGCGCGATACGTCCCCGCGGCGACCTTGTGCGCCAGCGCCTCGACGTCCTCGACCCGCTCGGTCACCGGGCCCGCGATCACGCGCTTGTCCGTCGTCGCGTTGAACCACGGCGCGCTCAACATCTGACCCATGCTCGCGCTCACCAACAGCAGCCTGCCCCGCGGACGAAGCACGCGCTCGCACTGCCGAAACGAAAGCGCGCCCACCGTCTCCATCACCACGTCGTAGCGCGCGTCGCTCTTCGTAAAGTCCTCGGCCCTGTAGTCGATCACGCGATCTGCGCCGAGCTCGCGCACGAGCGCCGCGTTGCCCGCAGAGCACACCGCGGTCACGCGCGCGCCGGCGTGGTGGGCGAGCTGGATGGCCGCTGTTCCGACCGCGCCCGAGGCGCCGTAGACCAAGAGCTCTTCGCCCTTTGCAAGCTTCGCTCGCCTGAAGAAATCCAGCGCCGTCGTCCCGCCGAACGCCAACGCCGCCGCGTCCGCGAAGGGAAGCCCCGCGGGCTTGCGCGCGATGCACCCATCCTCGGGCAACACGCAGAACTCTGCGTGCGCGCCCATTCGCATCCCGCTCAGCGCAAACACCTCGTCGCCCGCTCGCCAGCGCGTCACCGCCGAGCCCACCTCGCGCACCACGCCCGAGAGCTCGGCGCCCAACGTCGGCCTGCGCGGCGCGAACAACCCAAACGCCAGCCGCGCAAACAACGCCATCCCGCCCGGAACTCGCATCGCCCTCAGCCGCGCGTCCCCCGAGTTCACCGCGCTCGCGCGCACTTCGATCAGCACGTCTCTCGGCCCGACCGACGGTCGTTCGACCTCGCGCAGCGCGAGCACGTCCGGAGCGCCATACCTGTCCTGAACGATCGCTTTCATCATCGCCGCCAACGTTGATGCCGCCCTCGCGCGCGGTCGACGATCGATTGCGCACAGCGCTTGTGCAACCATGCACACGTGGACTGGGACGACCTCCGCTACGTGCTCGCCGTCGCTCGCGAGCGAACGCTCAGCCGCGCCGCAGAGAAGCTCGGCGCGACGCACACCACCGTCGGCCGAAGGCTGCGCACGATCGAGCACGCGATGGGCGCGCGGTTGTTCGACCAGACACCCGATGGCTACGTCACGACGCACGCCGGTCGCGCCGTCGTCGAGAGCGCCGAGCGCGTCGAAGCAGAGCTGCACTCGCTCGAAGCGAGGGTCCTCGGAGAAGACGCTCAGCTCGAAGGGGTCTTGCGCGTCACCACGCTCGCCATGCTCTTGCGGCGGTATCACCGCGGGTTCTCGTCGTTCATCGAGCGCTATCCCAAGGTCGAGTTCTCGCTCTCGACGCAAGACGCCGAACTCTCGCTCTCGCGACGCGAGGCCGACGTCGCGCTGCGCATGACCAACACGCCGCCAGAGCAGCTCGTGGGCCGCAAGGTGGGGCGCGTCGAGTTCGCTGTGTATGCAGCAAAATCACTGGTCGAACGAGTGGGCGAGGGTGCGCCGCTCAGCGCGTTTCCGTGGGTGAACTGGGACCCGCGCCTCGGGATGCGATGGCTCGACGAGTGGCTCGCGCGCAACGCCCCCGGCGCGCGCGTCTCGGTCCGCATCGACGTGAGCTCGGACTCTGTCTACGACGTCGTCGCCGCCGGCCTCGGAGCGCATTTTCTCTCGACCATCGACGGCGAGCGCGACCCGTCGCTCGTGCGCATCGCCCCCGTCGACCCGAGCTACTCCCGCGACCTGTGGCTGCTCACCCTCAACGAGCTGCGCTCGACCAGCCGCGTCCGCGCCTTCATGGACCACATGGAAGCGCACGTTCGCTCGCTCGCGTGAGTCACTCCCACGCGCTCGCCGAACCAAAGAGCGCCCGGTTGATGTCCGGTCGCTCGAGCCGAAACTCCGGCCCCTCGACGCGCGCCACGCACCCCGTGTCGAGCGGCTGCGTCGGCCCCTCGATGAACCGCATCAGCAGCCGCGTCGCGCACGAGCGCCGCTCGCCGATCTCGTCGACGAACGGCGTCGAGCTCAACGTCGTGTGCGACGCCGTCGCAAACTCCACCCAGTGCTGATTCTGCCCTGTGAAGTGCGTCCTCGTCTCGCGAGCCTTGCGCAAGAGCGTCGCCGGGTCGAGCCCTCCCTGCAGCATCAACATCGGCGTGCTCGTCACGGCCCACTGCGTCGCGTACGCGTCCGGCGTGTACACGGGCCAGCGCCCGAGGTTGACCCCCAGCACCGCTGTGATGTCCCGCGAGGCGACCGCTCCTTCACGGATCGACTCGAGCAGCGCCGCGCTGGGCGGCGGAGACTCGTTGAACTCCGAGTGCGCGATGTTGTTCATCAAGACCCACCCCCACAGGCGCTGCTCTGCGCCGAAGGGCTGCTCTTGCGTGAGCTGCCTCACGAGCACCCGCAGCGCCGTGATGTCCCGCGCGTCGCAGCGATCGAGGCGATGCACGATCGGCGCGACGTACGCGCGCAGCCCGGGGTCCATCATCAGCCCCGCCATCGCGCGACGCATCAGCACGTACGTAGGGATTTCTGGAACGGCGATCGCCGCGCAATGCCCGGTCTTCAAGCGCCGAAACACGTCGCTGGCCGTCGCCCAAGGGTCCGCGCCGAGCTTCTCGCGGCAAAACGCGTCGCGCCCGCAGTACGCGAAGAAGTCCCGCGCGGCTTCGTTGCTGTCTTCGTCCTGTCGAAACAAGCTCAGCCCCTGCGGCGCGATCGAGTCCATCACCACGCCGTCGACCCTCCTCGGAAACAGCTGCAAGAATCGATGGGCGAGGTACGTTCCGTAGGAGATTCCCAGGACGAACACGGGCTGTCCTTGCGCGCGCGTCGCCTCGATCGCCACGCCCAAATCGTTGGCTGCGTTGGTCGTGTTGAACGCACCCAGCCTCGTCCCCCACTCGGACTGCACGCTCGCGATGCACGCGGGCCACTCGCCGTCGGTGATCGCAGGGCCGCCCTCGCTGCCGTCGGCCTCTTGCATCGGGCAGCCGATGCGCGTCGAGCGCCCTGTCCCGCGATGGTCGGGCATGTAGTAATCGACGTCGGTGAAGCGCGTCGCGAGCGCTTCCGAGAGCCCCTCGAACACGTGCCCCGACGCGCCAGGGCCCCCTTGCAGCATCCACAGCGCGCGCAGACCGCGCCCTCCCTCTGGTCGAAATCGCTTGAAGTAGTACTCGATCGTCGGGCCGTCGGGCCGCGTCGCGTCGAGCGGGACCTGCATCACACCGCACTGCGCAGGCGCTCCCGTCCCGTCCTCGTGCAGCGTGCACGGCGTCCATCGCACCGCGCCCGGCTGCGCGCCGGCCTCGCTGGCTGCGTCGCTGCCCGCTTCGCTGGCTGCGTCGCTCGACCCGTCGACGCTCGGAGACACCATCGGACCGCACGCGCACAGAGCGAAGAGCGCGAGCGGCAGCGTGAGATTCATCCTGTGTTTCATGGGACAAACGCGTAGCGCGCCGCGCGCGAGCGATCGCCTCACATCGGCTAACATTCACCGTCGAGCCAGCGCACCTGCGCGCGCGGATCGATCGAGTACCCCTCGTCCGACGTCAGGATCAGCGCGTCGAGCCCCAACCCCCGCAGCCGACGGATCGCCATGTACACACGCGCCGCCGCGGACTCTGGGAGCATTCGCTCGCCCGGCCACCCCGCGGCTTGCACCTCCGCGGCGCTCAGCGCCGAGCCCGGCCCGCGAGCGTGCGCGGCGACGAGCGCGAGCAGCACTCGCTTGAGCGGTCCCCGTCTGGAGAAATCCAGCTCGATCTCGCGCAGCACCACGCGCTCTCCCTTGCGGCTCAGCGCCAGCGTGGGCGCGCTCGAGCTCGCTTGCTGCTCGCGCATCGGGGCCGCGAGCCTCGCGACGCGCTCGGGCCACGCCACGTTGTCCGAGTACCGCGCGCACGCGGCGAGCGCCCGCGCACGCTCTTCGAAGAGCCCTTCGTCCCCGCGCTGCCGCGCGAAGATCGCCAGCGCCTCGCGCGCCTCGAGCTCTCCTTCGAGGTCGTCGAGCGCCACCACACGGTCGAGCGCCGCGCGCAGGGCCTCGTCGCTCTCTCTCGCTCTCGCGTCGATCGCGACGCTCTCTCGCTGCACCGCGACCCGCGCGAGGTGAAACCGATCGTCGCGCGCCTCGAACCCCTGCTGCGCGCGATCGAGGCACTGCGTCGCCCGCTCGAGAGCGCCCGCGCGGTGGTGGGCGTATGCGAGGTTTCCGTGCGCGATCGCTTCGAGCCGCGGCGAGCGCGCGCGACGCGCGAAGTCCAGGCACCGCTCGAACCCCTCGCGCGCGCGCTCGACCTCGCCCAGCGCCAGTTCGACCGCCGCGAGCACTTGCTCGCTCTGCGCCGCGAGCCGGTCGTCCCTCTGCTCGATCGCGATCCGCAGCGCCCTCTCGCCGTGCGACCGCGCCTCGTCGTACGCGCCGAGCGGCCGCAGCGCGAAGCACAGCACCACGTGCGTCCAGCCGAGTCGAAGCGCGTCGCCGAGCTGCTCGGCCCCCGCGAGCGCCGCGCGCAGCGGGCCGAGCGCCGCCCGCGAGTGCCCTCGGATCGCCTCGAGCTTCGCGATCGCCAGGTCGAGCTCCACGCGAAGCGCCAACGAATCGACGGCGCTCTCTGCTTCGAGCGCCTGTCGCGAGCGCGCCATCACCGTGCGGTGCAGCTCGAGCGGGCCTCGCGTGAGCAGCAGCGGCTCGAGCACCAACGCGAGCTGCGCCGCGAGCAACGCATCGGCTCTTGGCGTGGCGTCGATGGCCCATCGCCAGGCCGCGAGCAGGTCGTCCCGCGCGTGCGTCGCGCGCGCCCACGAGCGCGCCTCATCGGCCGACGGCCGCTCGATCGCCGCGACCACCCGCGCGTGCCGCTCTCTGACCTCTCGCGGATCTCCGAGCGTCCGCTGGGCGAAGTCCCGGATGATATCGAGCACACGAAATCGACTCTGCTCGGCGACCGCCTCGACGCTCACGAGCGAGGCGCTCACGAGGCGCTCGAGCGACGCGAGCGCGTCTGGGCGGTCGATCAGCGCGAGGGCCGTGTGCGCGTCCATTTCGGCGCGCGCCGCGCTCAGCGACGAGAGCGCGCGTCGGTCGCCCTCGCACAGGGCGTCGATCGCGTCCCTGAGCGTGGCGTCGAGCGCGTCGAAGCCCGTGGGGTGCTCGAGCGAGCGGCGCACGGGCTCTGGGCCGAGCGTCGCGAGGCGGGCTGCGAACAGCTCGATGGCCAGCGCGACGCCGCTGCTGCGCGCGAGGATCGCCGAGGCGAGCTCGTCGTCGATGGTCCCGAGAAATCCTCGGCGATCGAGGCTCGCTCGAAGCAGCAGCGCCCCCGCCTCGGGCGCGAGCGGCGCGACGTCGATCACGCGCTCTTCGTCGAGCCCGAGCGAGCGCCACGCGCACAGGAGCACGGCGGACCGCTCGCTGAAGTCGCGCACGTCCGCGGCGAGCTCGCGTACGGGCTCGCGCGCGCGGTCGACGTTGTCGATCACCAAGAGCGCGCCGGCCTCGTCGAGCGCAGCGGCGACGCGCTCGATCGCGACGCGCGGGTCGTTGATGCGCAGGTCGAGCGAGAGCTGCGAGGCGATGGCGGCGCGCAGCTCGTCGCGGTCTGCGGCGCGCGCGGCGTCGACGAAGAGGGCGCGGCGCGGGGCGAGCGAGCGGGCGAGGGCGCGGGAGAGGGTGGATTTTCCCACGCCGGGAGGGCCTCGAAGGGTGACGATGGGCGAGCGAGAGACGGCGTCGCGCGCGAGCGAGAGCAGCTCGTCTCGGCCGAACAACGCCTGCTGCACCCGCTCACGCATGGGTCACAGCTCGAGCGCCCAGAGGTCGGTGAAGGGCTGCGGGCCGTTGCCGAAGCCCATGATGAAGCGCCGCCGCGCGGCGTCGTACACGATCATGGACGAGCTGCGGATGCGCGGTCCGTTCGGCGGCGGATCGACGCGGCTCCATCGCTCGTGGCCGCGGTCGAGCGAGAGCATCCAGAGCCCTGCGACCGACGTGCGGCCGTCGTTGGTCCCGCCCCAGAGCAGCATGCGATGGCCGTCGGGGTCGAGCGCGAAGCCGCCGTTGCGGCGCGGCGTGCACGCGGGGCCCTGCGTGGCGATCGACGACCAGCGCGGCGGCGTCTGCGCGAGGTCGAGCTGCCACGTCCCCTCGGCGAACATCGATCCGCCCATGTCTCCCGAGAACATCAC
>JAAFIF010000107.1 GCA_013298625.1 Myxococcales bacterium | reverse complement strand
GCGGTTCCTGCGCCGCCCGGCGCGAGCGTGCCGAAGCCTCCCGCGATCCCAAAGCCCGGAGGACTTCCGTTGCCTGACGGCGCGACGGCACGACCGGCGATTCCTCGGCCGGGCGCCGTTCCGCCGCCGCCGCCGAGCGCTTCGGTTCCAGCGTCGGACGACATGTTCGACCTCGACGAAGAAGACAGCCCCACGCGCATGGTCGACGCTTCGGAGCTTCGCAAAGAGCTCGAGGCCACCAAGGCCCAGCCGCCCGCGCCCGCAGCGCCCGAGGTCGACAACGAGCTCGCTGAGCTCGCCGCGATCGCGCGTCCGACCGCGCCTCCTCCGCCAGGCGTACGCATGAAATCCGTGGGAGAACCCAAGGATCTCGCGCTCTCGGACGCCGAGATCGACGCGGCCGCCAACCTGTTCGACCCCGAGGCCATCGCGCGCCCCACCGCGCGTCCGCCCGCGCCCGACGCAGAGACCGACGCGCCTGCCGTCGAGGCGAGCGAAGACGAGCTCGCCTCGCGCACCGAGCCGCCGCCCCCCAACACTGACGACCCCGCGCAAGAGATCTCTCTCAGCGAAAGCGCTGACGAAGTCGCTGTGGCTGCGAGCGAAGAGCCCGACTCGATCGAGCTCGACATGCGCGACTCGCTCGCGCCTCCGGCCGCTTCGAGCGAAGAGCCCGAAGCGTCCGTCGAGCTGAGCACGGACAGCGACGACGCGCCCGCGATCGCTGGCGACGACGATGACGCCCCTGCGCTCGCCGCGAGCGACGACGACGGCCCCGCGCTCGAAGGAGACGACGGCCCCGAGTTCGTCACCGACGACGACGAAGAGACGACCATCTCCATCGAAGAGGGCGAAGAAGAAGTTCAACAGGACGACCGCGGAGCGCTGCTCGCGGCGACGGTCACCTCGCGCCGCCGCGACCTCGAAGACTCGAACGCGCTCTACCTCGTCTCGCCGCGGGCCGAAGTCGAACAGCGCTCCACGTGGCTCGCGGTCGAAGCGTCGATGGCTGACGATCCGCACCGCGCGGCCGAGGGCTACGCGATCGCGGCAGAGCTGGTCGACGGCGTGCTCGGAGATCAAGAGCGCGCGCGCGCGCTGTACGACACCGCGATCGGCCTCGACGCGCGCAGCGGCGGATCGCTGCGCGGACTGCGACGAATGCTCGCCAAGTCCGACCCCGCCGAAGCCCTCGCGCTGTGCGACCGCGAGGTGATGTTGGATCTCAGCGAAGCGGAGCTCAACGAGCTCGAGCTACACTCGGCTGAGCTCGCCGCGCGGGTCGCCGCGGGGCTCGGCGAAGAGCGCTGGGACCGAATCGCAGAGAAGACCGACGCGCGCGGCGCGCTGGCGAAGATGCTCGCGGGCGGCTCGCGCAAAGACCCCACGCAGCTCGCGGCGGCGCTCGACGCGTTTGGTCACGTCGCGCAGGGCTCGCTCGCGGCTGCGTTGAACCTCGCTCGCGCGCGCCTCGCCGAGGGCGCGGCCGAGGGAGAGACCGCGCTCGCCGCGGTGCGCGAAGCGGTGCAGCGCGACCCGGCCGACGTCGGCTCGTGGCTCGCGATGGCGCGCGTCGCGATCGGACGCGAAGACGGAAAAATGCTGCGCGAAGCGCTCGCGGGCATCTCGAAGGTCGCCGGCGAAGGCGCCTCGGTGCGCTCTGCAGTCGCGCTCGATCGCAGCACGGCGGCGGTGCTCTCGGACTCGTTCGAGCCCGTGGCGATCGCGGACGCGGGCGTCGACGGATGGCTGCTCGCGCACGCGCTTCGCGACGTCGGGCACGACGATCGACCCCAGGTCGAGGCTGCGCTCAACGCCGCGACCAACGCTGCGCAGCTGAAGGGCTGGCAGGCGCTCGGAGAGAGCGAGAGCGGCGAGCCATCGGCGGTCGGGCAGCTCTTCGCCCTTCGTCGCGCGGCGGCGAGCGGCGATCGTGACGCGCTCGCGCGCGCTGCGGCGGACGCGGCCGGAGAGCTGGATCTCGCGGGCGTCCTGCGCGCGGCGCTCGTCGCGGAGAAGGGCGCGATCCACGAGGGCGAGTCGTCGTTGCTCGGTGAAATTGCTGGTCGTTCGGTGCTGAGCGCGACGCTCGCTTCGCCGCGCGGCGCGGACGTCGCGACCGAAGCGCTCGGCGACTCGCCGTGGACGAAGATCGCTCGGGCGCACCGCGCGGAGTCGAAGGACGCGGCGGAGTCGGCGATGCTCGACCTCGCGTCGGACGACGGGGCGAGCGCGTCTGCGCGCATGTTTGCCGCGCGGCTCGGCGCTCGCTACACGGCGACGCTCGAAGCGTTGGCGGATTCGCTCAAGCACGAGGCTGCTGCGGACAAAGACCGCGCGCGCGCGGCGACGACGAAGTGGCTCGCGGCGGCGATCGACGGCGGGCTCGCTCGCGAGGGCGCGGCGGATCAGGCGATCGAAGCGGCCGAGCACCTGACGGGTGACGCGGCGGCGGCGGAGCTGGTGGCGGTGTTCGGGTTGCGAGGAGAGGTTCCTGCAGAGATCGTCGCGCTCTCGCTCGAGAGCGCTGCGGGCTCGACGCAGGCGACGCCGGCCGAGCGCGCGTTCGCGGTGCGGGCTGCGCTTCGACGCGGGGGAGAAGACCCCGCTGCGGCGGCCGACGCCCTCTACTCCGTGTGGAACGGCGCTCGCTCCGATGGCGCCCTCGCCGTGCTCTTGCTTCGCTCGCTCGCCGCCGACGATTTCGACCGTCGCGCCGCAGTGCTCCGCGACGCCGCCGAGCGCGCGCAGTCCGCAGCAACGAGCGCGGCGCAAGGCGCATGGCTGCAGCTCGCCGGGCTGCTCGACGACGGGTCCAAGCCCCAAGAGGCCGCGCAGGCAATTTCTCGCGCTCGCGCAGGCGCCCTCGAAGACCCCGCGCTCAAGGCCTGGGAAGAGTCCCTCTGGCTGCGCGCAGGCATGTTCGAAGAGGTCGCCGAGCGCGCCTTCGACGCGCTGAAGAGCGCCGCTGACGACGGCGCGAAGATCCGCGCGTACGACAGGCTCGCCGAGCTCGACAGCACCTTCAGGGGCGACGTTTCGAGCGCGGTGCTCACGTATCAAGCGATCCTCGAGCTCGCTCCTGGTCACGCCGCGTCGCTGCGCACGCTCGAGCGGTATTTCATCGAGCAGGGGCGCACCGAAGAGCTGCTCGGCGTGTACGACAAGCTGCTCAAGCACGCGGAGGACAACGAGGACGCCGCGGCCGTCGCGCACGTCGCGGCGCGCGCTGCGAGCGTTCACGCTGAGGGCGACGTGGCCGCGGGCGGACCGTTCGTTCGCGCTGCCTTCGCGCGAGGCGCGTACGACGATCGCTTGCTTTGGCAGATCGAGGGCGAGGCCCGCCGCGCGGGAGACGCGAAGCTCTTCGCCGACGTCGCGCAGGTGCGCGCTGGTCGCACCGAGGACGCGCGCGAGAAGGCGTCGTTGCTCGCTCGCGCGAGCGAGGCGCTCACGGTCGCAGCAGAGACTGACAACGCAGCGCAAGTCGCGGCCGAGGCCGTCACGAGCTGGCCCAACCACCCGAGCGCGCTGCTCGCGCTCGCCAACGCTCGCAAGGCGCAAGGGCAGTTCGACGCTGCCGCTGAAGCGCTCGAGGCCTACGCGCTCGTGCTCGAGGGCACCTCTCGCGCGACCGCCGCGCGGCTCGAAGCGGCGATCCTCTGGCAAGACAAAGTGCAGGACGCCGCGCGAGCGCGGGACGCGTTCGATCGCGTGCTCGAAGAAGACCCCGCGCACGCCGAGGCTTTTCCTCGCGCGCTCAAGGCGCTCGAGCAGCTCGGAGACACCGCGGCAGAGCGTCAGCGCATCGAGGCGCGCCTCGCGCGCGACGCGAGCAAAGACGTGGCGAACCCGCTGCGGATGCGCGCGTCTGCGATCGCCGAACAAGAGGGCGACAACGGCACGGCGCGGCAGCACTTGCGCTCGGTGCTCGCCGTCGACGAAGCGCACCAAGACGCGCTGCGCGGGCTGATTCGCCTCTCGAAGATCGCCGGTGATTGGCCGTCCGTCGCGGACGCGACCATTCGCCTCGCGCGTCACACGCAGGACAACGCAGAGCGCACCGAGCTGCTCTATTCGCTGGGCGAAGCGTTCGACGATCACCTCAACGCCGCGCCCAAGGCCGAGACCGCGTACAAGCGCGTGATGCAGATGGCGCCAGAGGATCCGCGGCCCGTGCAGCGGTTGGCGGACCTCTACGCGCGGCAAGGCAACGGCGCCGCCGAGGCCGAGATGCTGCAAGCGCTGCTCGGTCGCGAGTCCGACGCGGACAAGCGCAAGACGCTGCGCATTCGCCTCGCGGCGGTGCTGAGCGAGCGGCTCGAGCGCGGCGACGAAGCCGAGGCGACGTTGGTCTCCGCGCGCGAAGAAGCCCCGACGGACCTCGACGTGTTGCGCGCGTTTGCTCGGCTGTACATGCGGCTGCGCAAGCCCGAGGCGCTCGCTGAGCTGCTCGATGGCGCGGCGGGTGACATGCGCGCTGAGCTCGATCAAGACCTGCAGAACAAGGACTTGTTCGAGCGTCTCGCGGACATCTTGAAGCTGCGCGGGCGGCTCGACGGCGCGAAGACCGTCGCGGCCGTCGCGTACGCGGTCGGCGCCTCCAGCGAGAAGCTCGCCCCGCTCTCCCCCAACGGAACGATCGTCGGCGCGGGCCTCGAGTCCCTCTCCAACGGAGCGATGGACCTGCTCGCTCCGCCGGCGATTTCGAGCTCGCACCGAGAGCTGTTGCGGCTGGCTGCGGAGGTGCTCGAGCGGCTCGTTCCGTTCGAGCCCGGCGCGATGCGCGCAGAGAAGCTCGGCGCGCGTCCACATCCGCTGCGCGCCGAGGTCGAGAAGTGGGCGCGGCTGTTCGGCATCGATCAGGTCGAGATCTTTCTCGGCCCGGCGACGCCGCTCGGCGTGCTGCCGGTGGGGCGTCACCCCGCCGCCGTCATGATCCCCGTCGACCTCGGCGACACGCCCGCGGCGCGCTTCGCGGTCGGCCGCGCGATGACCATCATCGCCCTCTCGCTTCCGCTGTTCGTCCGGCTCGCCCCGGCGAACGTCACGCTGCTCATGGGCGCGCTCGCGCGGCAGTTCGATCCGATGTTCATCCTCGACGGCGTGGACATGGCCAAGGTGGACGACCTCGCGCGCAGGATCACCCGCGTGCTGCCGCGCCCGCGCCACGCAGAGATGGCCCCGCACGCGTTCGCGCTCATCGAGCGCCGCGCGATGGAGGGCGAGGCCCTCGCAGCAGGGACGGTCGAGCTCGCCAACCGCATCGCTGTCCTCGCGGGCGGAGACGTGGGCGGGGCCGTGGCGGGGCTCGTTCCGGCAGGCGCAAACCTCGCCGAGCAGCTTCGCGTCCCCACGCCCGCAGGCCGCATCGTGCGCGTGGTCCTCTCGGATCGCTTCCTCGAAGCGCGGCACATCACGGGCGCGGATCGCACCAAGAGCTCTGGCTGAGCGATGCGCGTCTGCGCTGGGTTTTCTCTGCTCATCGCGCTCTCTGCGGGCTCGCTCTCGCGGGGCGCGCTCGCGCAGTCGCGCGGCGCGACCGAGCCCTCGCAGTTCGCGATGGACGCGAGGCACACCGGGCGCAGCGCGCTGCGGGGCCCCCGGGTCGAGCCGAGGATCGAGTGGCGCGTGCGCGCGCGACGCCGGGTTTTCTCCTCGCCGATCTTCGCAGGCAGCGACACCATCGCCTTCGCTGGCGTCGACGGCGCGGTGCACGGCGTCGACGCCAACGGCATCGAGCGCTGGGCCTACGGCGCGCCGAGCGGCGTGTTCTCGACGCCCGCGTTCAACGGATCACACGTGCTCTTCGGCCACGGCGGCGGCGCGTTCGTCGCGATCGACGCGCGCGGAGAGCGCCAGTGGAGCCTCGCCGTCGACGAGGACGCCGACGCGAGCGTCACGCTGGGCAACGACGGCGTCGCCTACCTCGCCAACCGCGGCGTGACCGCGGCGGACTCGCGCACGGGCGCGGTGCGTTGGCGCTCGCGCGGCGCGAGGATCCTCGGCGGCCCCGCGCTCACGGCGGACGGCGCGCTCGTGTACGCCGACGTCGACGGCGCGCTCGTGTGGCTTCGCGCGGCGGACGGCGTCGAGCAGCGCCGCGTCCGGATCAACACCCTCGTCGAGGGCTCGGCGCTCGTCACCGACGACAACGCCGTGGTGGTCGGCGGAGAAGACGGCCACGTGCGCAAATTCACTGCGCAAGGAGCGGTCGCGTGGGACGTCGCGCTCGGCGGCCCCGTGCGAACGACCCCCGCGCTCGGCCGCGACGGCGCGATCATCGTCGGCTCGGACGACCTGCACGTGCACGGCCTCGACCCTGCGACCGGCGCGCGTCGCTGGAGCGTTCGCACCGGAGGCTTCGTGCGCGCGAGCGCGCGGGTCGACCGCGACGGCTGGATCTACGTCGGCAGCGAGGACGATCGCATGCTGGCCATCCAGCCGAGCGGGCAGCTCGCGTGGTCGCTCTCGCTCGGCGCGGACATCGACTCGAGCGCGCTCATCGTGCGCGACGGCGCGCTCGCGGTCGGCTGCGACGACGGCGGGCTCTACCTGCTCAGCGAGCGCTGAGCTGCTCGCGTCGCAAGATTCGGCGGGCCTTTTCGCTGGGCTCTCCGCTCTTGTACGTCCCGCGCAGCGCGCCCTTGTGAAAGGCCCACATCGTCGCGAGCTCGCCGCGCACCCAACGCTCGTTGGAGGTCAGCGGCTGCGTGGCGACGATGGCGACGCGGTCTCGCGGAGTGGTCACCTGGCTGAAGTCCACGGTCACGTCGTCGTCTTTGAGCGCGGCTTGCCCGAACGGCGCTCTGCGTACGATGTGCCACAAGCGCGTGTCGCAGCGCGCGTAGAGGGTCTCTCCGTCGCCGAGCAAGAAGTTGAACGTCCCGTGCTCGGCGATGACCCCGGCGCTGTCGGCGACGAGCTTCGCGAGCTTGTCGGGGTCGTCGGGGCGTCGCTTGTGCTTCTCGGTGATGCGGTCGAGCAACCAGCAGAACGCGTGCTCGGAGTCCGTTTGTCCGACGGGCTGAAACCGCCCCGACAGGCGCAGCGTCTTGGCCCCCTTCACGGTCCCGTTGTGGGCGAAGACCCAGTGCCGTCCCCACAGCTCGCGCGCGAACGGGTGCGTGTTGGCGAGGCGCACGCGCCCTTTGGTCTTGCGACGGATGTGCGCGATCGCCTGCAGCGTCTTGATCGGGTGCTCGCGCAAGAAGCCCGCGAGGGGGCTGTGCGCGCACGGCTGCGGATCGAGAAAAACCCGCGCCGCCGGCCCGTCGAAGAACGCGAGCCCCCAGCCGTCCGCGTGCGGGCCCGTGGCGCCGCCGCGCCGCGCGAGCCCCGTGAAGCTGAACACGATGTCTGTCGGGGTGTTGCAGTCCATCCCGAGTAGCTCACACATAGCGGGGGCCACTGTATCGCTAGTGCGAGCGCCGGTGATACACCGTCGCAAAGAGTCAATGGCGCAGACCATTCCGGACGACGCGGAGATCCTCGCGGTCTTCGACGACGAAGAGGGGCGCAAGACGCTGCACGTGACCGACGTGATCGAGCGTCTCGGGCTTCCGATGTTTCAACGGCGCGCGATCGAAGAGGCGCTCGACGCGATGACCGCGCGCGGGCTGCTCAGCGCGCTCACGGGCTCGCGCTATCGCCTGCCCAAGAAGCGGCAGGTGCCCGAGGTCATCGGGTTCTTTACGCACAACCCCAGGGGCTTCGGCTTCGTCGCGCCCGAGGACGGCAGCGACGACATCTTCGTCCCCAACACGAGCATCGCCGGCGCGATGCACGGTGATCGCGTCGCCGTGCGCGCGTTCGCCGCCGAGCGCGGCCGCGAAGGCGTCGTGCTTCGCGTGGTCACCCGCAGGCCTCCGCGCATCCCTGGGACGCTTCGGCTCAAGGGCGAGAGCGCCGTGGTCGAGTGCGACGACGCGCGCATCCGCGGCCCGGTCATCGTCGAGCACCACGAGGGGGCCGAGGACGGAGACGCCGTCTTGTGCGAGGTGACGCGCTTCCCCGAGCACACGGGTGAGCTGCCCGTGGGCCGCGTGAAGGGCAGCCTCGGCCGCCCCGGCGCGCTCGACGTCGAGGTCATCAAAGTGCTCGCGCGCGAGGGCGTCGAAGAGGCGTTCGCCGACGACACGCGGCGCGAAGCCTCGACGTTGCCCGAGCGCCTGCAGCCCGATGACTACATCGGCCGCGAGGATCTGCGAGGGATTCCCCTGGTGACGATCGACCCCGACGACGCGCGCGACCACGACGACGCCGTGTACGTCCGCCGCGACGAGCACGGCGGATACGTGGCCTTCGTCGCGATCGCCGACGTCTCGCACTACGTGCAGCCGGGCACCGCGATCGACCGCGACGCCCGCGCTCGCGGGACCAGCATCTATCTCCCCGAGCGCGCGATCCCCATGCTGCCGCGGGAGCTGTCCTCGAACCTCGCCTCGCTGCGCGAGGGCGAAGACCGCCTCACGCTCGCGGTCGAAGTGCACCTGACCGCCGACGGCCGCATCGGACGCACGCGGGTCATCGAGGGCGTCATGCGCTCTCGCGCCCGCCTCACGTACGGAAACGTCGCGCGCGCCATGGGCTGGAGCGACCTCGGCGCCCACAGCGACAAGGCTCAAGCCCTGTTGCCGGACATCGAAGTGGCCGCCGAGCTCGCGCAGATCCTGAAGAGCCACCGCACCCGAAGGGGCTCGCTCGAGCTCGAGGTGCCCGAGCCGCGCGTGAAGTTCGGCGAGGATCTGCGCACGCCGATCGACATCGTTCAGTCCCGCAAAGACCCGGGGATGAAGCGCGCGTACTCGATGATCGAAGAGCTCATGCTGCTCGCCAACGAGGTGATCGCCGCGCACTGCGAGAAGCACAAGGTGCCCACGGTGTACCGCGTCCACGGCGGCCCCGAAGAGACCGGCCTCGCGAAGTTCTGCACCGCGGCGCGCTCGCTCGGCTACGACGTCGACCCCGAGGACGTCTCGAACTCGAAGAAGCTCTCGAAGTTTCTGCGCAAGACCGCGAAGGACCCGGCCGCGCGGGTGCTGCATTTTCTCTTGCTGCGCTCGCTTCCGCAGGCGGTCTACAGCGTCGAGAACTCGGGGCACTTCGGGCTCGCGAGCGAGGCGTACCTGCATTTTACCTCGCCGATTCGAAGGTACCCCGACGTGCTCGTGCACCGGGTCGTGCGGCAGCTCGCGCGCAAAGAGCGCGTCCGTCGGGACGAAGAGCACATGACCGAGCTGCGCGCGAGCGCCGCGCTCTCGTCGCGGCTCGAGCGCAGGGCGATGGAGGTCGAGCGCGAGGTGCTGGACCTGCACCGATGCGTGGTGGCGCAAGGGCACATCGGAGAGACGTTTACTGCAACGGTCACCGCGGCCACCGGCGGCGGGCCGTACGTGCAGATCGAGCAGCCGTTTCTCGACGCGCTGTTGCGCGGCGCGTCCCTCGGTGAAGCCGAGTGGGAGGTCGACGCGACGGGCCTCGCCGTGCGCGGGCGGAGGACCGGCGCCGTGTTTCGCGTTGGACAACCGACGACAGTGCAGATCGAAGACGTCTCGATGGCGCGGCGGCAGGTGTTCGCCAAGCTCGCGCCGAGCGCGATGGACGCGATGCGCGTCGAGTCCGCGCGCGGCGACAAGCGGACGAAGGGCGCGAAGGGCGATCGGATCGAGAAATCCCGCGGTCGTTCGCAGTCCAAACGCAAGGGAGGCCGCTGGTGATTCGTCACGCGACCGTGGGCATCGCGCTGGTCGTCGCGCTCGGCGACTGCCGCATGTGCAAGAAGGACCCGCCGCAGATTTTGTTTCCTGGAGCAGAGGGCGGCGTCGAAGCGCCCGTCGTGGACGCGGGCGACTCGGACGCGGTCGCCGCGCCCGCTGGTGACGACGCGGGCGTCGTCGCGCGCACCGCCGCGCAGCGCGCGCAGGGCGACGGTCGCACGATCGTGGTCAACGGCGTGACCGTCAACGCGCCCGAGCGCAGCGCGTTCGTCGAGTACCTCGCGCAAGACGTGGACGGTGACGGTGACGCGGACCTCGTCGCCACGGTCACGCGCAGCAACGGCAACGCGGGCGTGCTGTTCTTCACGCGCGACGAGGCGTCGTTCGTCGCGGCGACCGTGAGCAACGCGGACGCTCCGGCGCGCGCGTGCGTGCCCGCCGGGCTCGTCGCGTTCAGCCCCAAGACCTGGTCGCTTCGCTACGAGCAGTGCACGGGCGGCGTCGACGCGGGGATCGCCGACCAGCAGTCCATGGCCACCAACAGCGTCGTGACCGAGCACGTCGCGCTCAGCGTGGACGCCGCGGGCGCTGTGGCCAAGATGCGCGTGAGCGAGTTCGGGCCGTCCCTGCCGCGCACGCGCTTGGGCGTGGACCTCGTGTACCTCGATCGCGACGGCGACGGTCGCGCGGACATCACCGTGGACGTCGGCGCCGCGCGAGAGAGCGACGCGCCTGACGCGCGCGCCCGCGCTTCGGTGGTCCTGCTCGACCGGGGAATGGGCTTCGCCCGAGACACCAGCGAGCCCGCCGCGTCCGTGGCGCGGCTGCTCGCGCAAGTGCGCACCCTGGCGGCGACGCGGCGAAGGGCGCCCGAGGCGCTCGCGATGATCGAGCGCGTGCAGCGGCTGCGGCGCGCGCTGTGCGTCGAAGCGGGAGCCCCGCGGTTGCGCATCGGCTCCGAGACGGGGCTGCGCTGCGCCAACATGTTCAACGGGTTCTCCGAGGCGTTTGCCAGGGCGCTGTTGACGCTCGGCGAGCTGCCCGCGGCCGAGTCGACGCAGTGGCCCGATAGCGCGCCGGAGTTCGGCGCGGTCGAGTCCGAGCGCTTCGACCAGGAGCTGCAGCGCGCGGCGGGCAGCGAGACCGGGATCACCGCGCGGTCGGGCCCCTTTCTCGGCGGAAACCTCGATGACTGGCCCCTGCGCTCGAGCGCCCTCGCGCTCGACCCCGCGGGTGCTCCGACGCACGTCTTGTTGCGCGGGACCATTCACAACCGCGTCGATCTCGCGACCTTCGCGCTCGGTGTGCAAGAGGACGGGGCTGCGACGGAGCTCGCGCTGCGCAGCCCCGACGGCGCTCGCATGGCGATCGGCGTCTGGCAGACGTGCGACGGCGTCGTGGTGGGCTTCTGCCCGGTGAGCGACGCGAACTGCGCCAACGCTCCGTACGGCTCGGTCGCGCCGCCCGCAGGCGCGGTGCTCGCGCGGCTGAGCGATTTGCCGTCGACCGAGTTCGGCGCGCGGTGCTTGCGGCGCGAGGCTTCGAGCGAGCCCATCCGACGACCGAGCGACGTGCGCGCGCTCGGCTGGGGCAACGAGGGCGTGGTGCTCGCGTGGCGCGGGCGGCTGATGCGCGCGAGCGGCGAGGGCGCGCCGTTTGTTCCGATCGGTGCGGCGCCGCTCGGCGGGGGCTTCACCGTCGGCAGCGCGGTCAGCGCAGACGGTCGTCTCGCGGCGTTGCAGGGCGCGGACGCTGTGTATGTTCGCGACGCGAGCGGGCGGTGGAAGGGCTGGCGTCCTCCGACGCTCTCGGGCCGCACTCGGCAGCTCGGCGACCTGACGATCAGCGGCGACGGTCGCGTGGTCGCAGGTCGAGTGGGAACGCAGCTCTGGGTCATCGAGCGCGTCGCTGCTGCGCCGGTGACCGCGCCTGCGCCGCGCTGAGCGGTGGGGCAGGAGCCTCGCGCGCACACGAATTCAAGTGAGTCGGGCAAGGGCGGGGCTTCGCGAGCGCTGGGCGCGCGCCCGGTGTGCGGGTATCTTCATCGGCTCCGATGAACCTACGAACGTGCGCCGCTGTCTCTTCGCTCTCGCTGTTGCTCTTCGCTTGCTCGCCGCCGCCCGTCGCGGTCCCCGACGCGGGCGGTGATGCTGCGGTCGCGCTGCCCGACGCGACGGTGAGCGACGCGCCGTCGAGCCCCGATGGTTCGTCGGCGATGGACGCCGCGGCCACGGTGGACAGCGGCGGCGTGTGCTCGTTCAACCGCGAGTGCCCGGCGAGCGATCGCTGCGAGTGCAGCGAGCGCGACGGCTGCCGCTGCACGCCGGGCGCGCGCGGGACGCGGACCTTCGGGCAGCCATGCGCCTCGGGCAACGAGTGCGCGAGCGCGCTGTGCGTCGAGGGGCCGACGGGCGCCTCGCTGTGCAGCGACGAGTGCACGACGGCCGCGCAGTGCTCTGGGGAGCTTCCGCGGTGCATCAACGTCCCGATCGTTGGGATGTTTTGCGCGCGCAACCCGCCGGACGCGGGCGCGATGGAGGCCGGCGCGCCGCGGGACGCGTCGGTGACGACCGAGGCGGGGACGTGCTCGGGCGCGTGCGAGACGACGGCGCTCACAGGGACCTTCGGCATGCGCACTGCGATGTTCGACCGCGCGCAGCACGGGATCGCGGGGACCGACGGGATCTACATCGAGGCCCACTTCGGCGGCAGCCCCGAGTGCCCGTCGATGACCTCGCCGACGCCCGATCGAACGCTGGTGATCGCGAACGTGCGCGACACGGGGGACATGCGCGCGCAGACCTACGCGGACGGCGTGCGCGCGACGCTGCTGGATTTTCGCTCGACGTTCACGATGACGCTCCCGCTGCGCGCGACGGACGTGCGCGTCACGCCGCGCTTCGTCTCGCGCGGGACGGCGGTCTCGTACGAGTTCACCGCGACGTTTCCGGGCGGCACGATCACGGGAACGCTGTTCGCGCCGCGCTGCACGTCGCTCGACGGCTGAGCGCCGTCAGAAGCGCAGGGCGCCCGCGCCATCAAAGCTGGCGCGCTTGCGCGTGGCCTCCGCGCGCCATCAAAGCTGGCGCGCTTGCGCGTGGCAGAGCCAACGAGCGCCCAGGCATTCGCCTGGGCTTAGGCGGCCAAGGTTCTCGTTGCAACACCAGCGCATCACCGCGCACCAGCCCCCAAGCGTAGACGCCCACGTGCCTCAGCTCGGGCTTCATGCCCGAGCGCTTGTCGGCAGCACGCAAGCGCGCCAGCTTTGATGGCGCGCGGAGGCGCTTGTCGGCTGCGCCGCACGCGAACACCTGTCTGCAGCACGCCCGTTCACGCTGCGGTGTTGCGCCGTCAGAAGCGCAGGGCGCCCGCGCTGATCTCGCTCCAGCGCGCGCTGTCGGCGTTGCGCGCAGCCCATCCCCACGCGTCGAAGGCGAGCAGCGCAGCGCCCTGGACGAGCACCGCGATCCCCGCGCCCGAGAGCGAAGCGCTGCGCGACTCGGGCCGCTCGCCCATGTACCAGAGCAGCGAGCCCGCGGTGATGTACGCCACGTCGAGCCCGGTGTTGAGCGCGAAGAAGGACCCCGCGCTGCGCGCATCGTCCCGCGCCCGCTCGAGCTCTCGCGCAAGCTCGCTGGAGCTCAGCCGCGACCACCGCTCGGTCCGCGCCCGCTCTCTCGGCAGCCGCACCACCCACGGAATCGCCAGCGCCAGGTTGACCGCCCCCCACGACGCCGTCCACACGCCGTAGCTCGCCGCGCGCTCGTCCACGGTGCTCGCCGTCAGCGCCGGGATCGCCACGCCGAGCCCCTGCGCGACGTTCACCGCGCCCCACGCGAACAGCGTCCACCCTTGCGCGCGCTCGACCTCGTAGCGCCGAACGTCCGCTTGCATCAACCGCAGCGCGATGGGCGAGGGGCCCGAGTCGCCGCGCAGCTGCGCTTCGAGAGGCCGCGTCGCGTCGGTCGGCGGCAACACGTCGCCTCCCGCGCTCTGCTCCTGCGCGTTGGCGCTCGACGCCGCCAACACCCCCACCAACCACACACAACCGATGACCCGACGGGACGTTCGCGCTCTCACGGTGCGGAAGATGACAGCGCCTCGCCGCCGTTGCTGTCGAGATCGCACACAACCCAAATTGCGACAGTGCAACTGTTGTGTAGATGTCGACTTGACAGTTGAGGTGTCTTGTTTACAATCATCACTGTCATGCAACGAGACGAAGACGACCGTGACAGCACGTACAAGCTCGACGAGCTCGCCGAGCGAGCGGACGTCTCGCCGCGCACGATTCGCTACTACGTGCAGCGCGGGCTGCTCGCGCCGCCGGTGTTTCGAGGCAGAGACACGGCGTACGGCGAGGGGCACCTGCTGCGCTTGCGGCTGATCAAGCGATTGCAGGACGAGCGGTTCTTGCCGCTCGACGCGATCGCGGCCGAGCTCGAGGCCAAGGGCGACGACGAGGTGCGAGCGATGCTCGATCGCCTCGATCGCAGCGAGCGAAAGCCCACGGACCTCCGCGAGCCGCCGCTCGGCGCGCCCGCGGGCGGCGGGCCGTACCGCGCGCGACCGAGGCCCGTGGGCCGCGCGTCGAGCGAGCGATGGGTGCGCGTCGAGCTCGCCGACGGCGTCGAGCTCAACGTCCGCGAGGACGCAGGTTGGGACGTTGGCGCGCTCGCCGAGCGAGTGCGCGAGGCCATGGGGCGCCGTCGATAGGCGACGGCACCGGTATTCAAGTGAGCGCAGCGCGGTCGCGGGACGAAGCTCCCGCCGCGCCGACGGTGTCTGAAGAGAAGCGGAGGAGCGACGATGACGATCGAGGCGTTGAGGACGGACAGTGCGTACGGCGGGCTGCGGACGCGCGAGGGCAAGGCGGTCGCGCTCGACGGCGTGGCCATCGAGGGCGAAGTGCTCGGCGGGCACGCGCACGTGCGAGTGCGGCAGACGTACGTCAACCGCGAGAGCAAGGCGATCGAGAGCGTGTACACGTTTCCGTTGCCGAGCGACGGGACGCTGACGGGCTTTCGGATGGAGTGCGACGGGCGCGTCGTCGAGGGCGTGGTCAAAGAGCGCGAGCAGGCGTTTCGCGCGTACGACGACGCGGTGATCGCGGGCCACGGCGCGGCGCTGCTCGAGCAAGAGCGCGCCAACGTGTTCACCGCGAGCGTGGGCAACCTGTTGCCCGGCGAGCGCACCGTCATCGAGGTCGAGTACGTGCAGCGCGTGCAGCTCGACGAGGGCTCGATGCGCGTGATGATCCCCACGCTGGTGGCCCCGCGGTACATCCCGGGCACCGCGTCGGGCTCGCGCACGGGGCACGGCAGCGCCAACCCCACCACGCAGGTGCCGGACGCCGATCGCATCACGCCCGTGATCGGCGATGCGTCCTATCGCGTGACGTTGGACCTCTTGCTCGACCTCGGACGCGAGGTGCAAGTGAGCTCTCCGTCCCACGGGATCGCGGTCACCCGCGAGGGGCGCGGACGCTCGCGGGTCTCGTTCGCGCACGTCGACGCCGTCCTCGACCGCGACATCGTCCTCGAGATCCGCGGAACGGGCACGGACCAGCTCGCCACCATCTGCGCTCACAAAGGGCCCGACGGCGACGGCTACGTCGTGCTCTCGGTCCTGCCGGACCTGTTCGAGCTGCGCGCGAGCAAGCGCGGCAACGACGTGACGTTTCTCATCGACACGTCTGGGTCGATGGACGGCGACTCGATCGTGCAGGCCCGCGCTGCGCTGCGCTTGTGCTTGCGGCACCTGCGCGAGGGCGATCGGTTCAACGTGATCGCCTTCGAGTCGTCGCACCGCGCGTTCTCGAGAGAGAGCGTGCTGTTCTCGCAGCGCTCGATGGAGAAGGCCGACGCGTGGGTCGCGGGCCTCGTCGCCTCGGGCGGCACCGAGCTGCTCGCGCCCATGACCGAGGCCGCGCGCGCGAACCCGCACGGGGTGCTCGTGCTGCTGACCGACGGTCAGGTTGGAAACGAAGCAGAAATCCTCAAGTCCGTGCTCGCCGAGGCCAAGGGCCTGCGCGCGTACTCGTTCGGCATCGGGACCAACGTCAGCGACCAGTTGTTGAAGGACCTGGCGCGCGAGACGCACGGCGCGGTGGAGTTCATTCACCCTGGCGAGCGCATCGAAGAGAAGGTGGTCTCGGTCTTCGCGAAGGCGATCGCGCCGCGCGTGGACGGCGTGACGGTGCGCTTCGAGGGCGTGGACGTGGGAGAGATCGCTCCCGCAGCGCTCGCTCCGTTGGTGGACGCCGAGCCGTGGGTGCTCTACGGTCGCTACGAGCGTGGCGGCGTGGGCAAGGCCGTGGTGCGCGGGCGCGTGGGCGGACAGGACTGGGTGGTGGATGTTCCGATGGAGCTGCCCGAGCGCGCAGAGCGCCCGGCGGTCGCGAAGCTGTGGGCGACCGAGCGCATCCGTGACTTCGAGCGGCAGAAGCTCGACGGGCGCAGGGCCGACGCGATGAAGGCTCGCATCATCGAGCTGTCCGTCGCGCACGGCGTCTCTTCGCAGTACACGAGCTTCGTCGTGGTCGAGAAGCGCACGGGCGACCGTCGCGCCGAGGGCGGAGCGCCCGAGACGAGGGTCGTTCCGGTCAACGCGCCGGCGGGCTGGGCGATGTTCGGGACCGAGGCAGGGATCGAGGACGAAGAGAAAGAGCTGACGACAGGTCGTCGGACCAACACTGCGTCCAAGGCGAAGAAGCGCGGCGCTCCTCCGCCCGCCGCCGCGCGGCCGATGCCCCCGTCGGCTGCGCGCATCGCGCCGCCGATGCCGCAATCGCCGTCACCCGTGATGGCGCCGGCGCCGATGCCCGCGCCGATGCCGATGGCGAAGCGCGAAGAGCGCGCGAAGGGCGGCGAGAGCAGCGCCTCGTTCTCGGACGACGCGTACGACGCGCCGATGGCGGCCCCTGCTGCAGAGGCTGCTCCTGCAGAGCCGCAGCGAAAGGGGGTGCTCTCTCGCGTGGCCACGATGTTCGGGCTCGGAGCCGCGACGTCGTCGAAGAGCGCGAGCGCGCCCGAGCCGATCGAGCACGAGAGCCAGAGAGAAGAAGCCGCGCCGCCCGCAATCGACCCCGCGTCGGTGATGGGCAAGCAGCTCGCGTCGGGCCTGTGGTCCGAGCGCGACGACCGGGCAGCGGTGCGCGAGACCGCGCTCGCGCTCTGGTCGCTTACGCAGCAAAACATCAACAGCACGCACCCGATGTACGGAACGCCCGTGAAAAAAGCGGTCGAAGCCCTGCTCGAGCGCGTGAAGAAGCTCTCTGCCACGGACGGCGCGCTCGCGACCTTCGCGCTCGGCGTCGCGTGGCTGATCGCGACCGGCCGCCGCACGCGCACGGACATCGAAGCGGTCGCCGCGACGATCCCCGCGTGCGCGTCGAAGCTCGGCGACGAGCGGGCGACGCGGGCGTGGGTCGAGGCCGCGGCAGCGACGGTGTGAGTCGCTGTGAAGCGCCGTTTCGCTAGCGAAAAACCAGCGAAACGAAAAATCGTCACCGAAAAGTTTCTCCCGCGGCCGACCTCGCTTACAACCCTTTGTGTCGGCGGCGGCAACGCAACCGACCGCTCGGCGAAGAGCCCGGCGACGCTCGCGTGATCCACACGCGAGGGTCGATCGGAGGAAGCGCTCGGGTGAAGGTCCCCTCTCTGCCGCTGAGAAGCGGCGGAGCGACACAAACGGGATCTCGTGCGACGCGGACTTCGCGATCACATCGGTACGATTGGCGGCTATCGAGCACACTGCTTCGCGCGGTGAGCGACGACGGGCACGATCGAGCGAGTGAAGACGACCGCAGCGCATCCGCGCCCGGTGAGCAAACGACAGGTCGTGCTCACTCGACGCGGCGACGACAGGGAGCGTCGGCGACAACAACTCCCACGCGATCTGACACGAGAGGCGAGAGCCCGACGTGACAGGCGACGCAGAGGCGGAGGGCGCGATGAGCGCTCGAAGCGCTGCGCCGGGCGGTCCTCTGATCGAAGCGCGAATCGCGCGAGATCGTCCGCGTCGCGGGTTGTCCGCAGAGTGTCTGGCTCGTGCACGCGGCGCCGAGAGTTGGGTTGGCTCCCAACCTTCGGCGCGACGGCGAAGACGATGCACACCGCGAGGCCGAGCGATCGGCGCAGCGGCTCTGACGAACAATCACAAGAAAAAGAAGGACACGGTACGAGCGACGCTCGAAGCCCACCCCGCCAACGCAGCGGAGGGCGACGTGAGCGAAGCCAGCGATCGATCGAGTGATCAGAGTACGAAGAGACCACGCGCGACAGTGTACGGAGCGCGCGTGGTGAACGGCTCGATCGCAGAGAGTGGCGCCTCTCGACGAACGATTCGCCCGTGACCGACGCCGCGAGGACCCTCGCGGAGCATCCGTCACCGCAGCACCCGGCTCGGGACCCTTCATCAGGGACCCAGGCTGGGTGTTCGTGTTTCTCCTGCGCGACGCAACGGCGCTTCGCGTTGCGCTTCGATCCCCCAACAGCGCGCGCGTGTGTCCGAGAGAGATCAGCTCTCGGCGAGCGTGCGCCAGTACCACGCGCGGCGCGCGTAGCCCTTGTCGCCGCGGGCCCGCATGAGCGCGGCGCGGGCGGTGTCTCGAAGGGGCGTCAGCCCGGCGATCGCGGGCTTGAGCGCGCGGTCGAAGCGCGCGACGGAGGCGACGGTTCGCTCGCGGGTGCGCTCGAAGTTGTCTCGCTCGGTCCCGGGCTGAAGCCAACGCAAGAGCGATGCGGCGCCGAGCAGCCACGCGTCGGCCGAGTCGCGCATGCCGAGGGTCTCTGTCGCGGCTTCGGTCCAGCTCTCTTGGTCGTCGAGGTCCAGGTTGGACAGGTCGCCCACTTCGTTGACCACCGCGGTGAGGTCGACCGCGCGCTGCTCGAGCAGCGGAGCGCACAGGGCGTCACCAGGGTCTCGATCGAGCATCGGCGTGAGCAGCTGCGCGGTGCGCTCTACGGCGTCGTACATGTCCCTGGGGTTCGCGCCGAAGCGCGCGAGGCCGCCCAAGCACTCGATGGCGTTGCGCGCGGCGGGCAGCATCGCGCGCTCGGAGCCCTTCTCTTCGAGGGTTGCCAGCAGCTCGTCGAGCCGCGCGCGAGCGCGGTGCAAGGGATCATCGGAGGCGTCCACGGTGATGTACGATGCTACCGCTTCGAGAGAGATATGAAACCGCGCACTGCTCTGCCGATCGCGATCGACCGCTGCCGCGATGCAGCGAACCGAACGCTCCGCCGTCGGGCTGTCGTGGCCTCGCTCGGGTGCGCGGTCGCGCTCGGCCCGTGGTCGCTGGGAGCTCCCGACGCGTCGGGGCCGAGGGTTTCGACGGTGTTCGCGCAAAGCGCGGGCGTTGCGCGGTCGACGTGGGTCGTGCGCGAGGGCGAGGCGCGGTTCGCGATTCGGGCGCCCGACGGCTTCATGCGACAGAACACCGAGGGCGCGGCGATCGCGGCGTTTACGCACCCAGGGCGTCGGTCGGTGGCGATGGTGTTCGAGCTTCCCGATCCGTTGGCGCAGGGGGCTGCGCTGAGCAGCGAGCAGCGAAGGCAGCTGCGCGAAGGGGACGTGTTCGAAGCGGACGACAGGCTGTGCACGTTTCGGGTGCTGGGCTTCGAGACGCCGGGGCTGATCGGGCGGGGCGAGCTCGAGGGGCAGCGGGTGGTGCGCTTCGTGGCCACGGTCCCGCTGCGCGCGTCGACGCCGGCGGTGTTCTTGCTCGGTCCTGCGCAGGACGAAGCGGCGCTGCGGCGGTCGTTCGAGGGGATGCTCGAGAGCGCGCGAGGTGACACACATTTTCAAACGCGGGCGCAGCGAGCGCTGGACGCGGTGTCGGTGTGGGGCTTCATCGCGGCGGTGCTGACGGCCGTCGCGTACGCGATCGGACTGAAGTTTCGCTGGAAGAAGCCCGCCGAAGCGCCCCCCACGGCGGCGAGGATCGCGATGCGCGCGGTGATCGCAGCGGGGGTGGCGTGCACGTCCCTGTGGTGGCTGCGCGCGGGGGGATGGATGTCCATCGGGCTGGGGGGGCTGCTGCTGGCGTTCGCTGCGCTGCAGGGGCTCGGCGCCGCTGGGTTGTACCGCGCGAGGGACCCCGAAGAGCGCGAGGGCGCAGCGCCCGAGGCGGTGGAGACCGAGTCGAAGCGCGGAGGGTGAGCAGAGCGAGCACGGGGCCGCGCGCGCCGTGTTATGAACGCTCGGCGATGACGTTCAAAATCCGCGTTCCTGCGTCGACGTCGAATCTGGGTCCGGGGTTCGACGTGTTGGGCCTCGCGCTCACGTTGCACAACGAGCTGTACGTCGAAGAGTCCGACCGACTCACGATGGAGGTGCAGGGCGAGGGCAGGGGCGTGTACCCCGAAGACGAGAGCAACCTCGTCCTCGTGGCAGCGCGCCGCGTGTGCGAAGAGGTCGGCTACGAGCTTCCGCGCGTGAAGGTCCGCTGCGTCAACACCATCCCCGGCGACCGCGGCTTGGGCTCGTCGAGCGCAGCCATCGTCTCGGGCCTCTTGCTCGGCGATCACCTGAGCGGCTCGACCCTCGGCCGTGATCGCTTGCTCGAGATCGGCGCCGAGCTCGAAGGCCACCCCGACAACGTCGCCCCCGCGCTCTTCGGCGGGCTGCAGGTCGCCGTGAAGGACGGCGCGCGCGTGCACCGCGTCGAGGTCAACACGCTCTCGATGCCGCAGGTCGTGGTGTTCATTCCGCCCTTCAAAATGCCCACGAAAGAAGCGCGCGCCGCGCTGCCCGCCGCGGTCTCGATGGAGAGCGCTGTCTACAACATCGGCCGCGCTTCGCTGCTCGTGGCCGCGCTCGGCGCAGGGCGCTTCGAGGCCCTCGATCAGGCCACGCGCGACGCGCTTCACCAGTCGCCGCGCACGAGCATCTTCGCCGCGATGCCCGCGCTCATCGACGCCGCCCGCGAAGCGGGAGCGCTGGGCGCGTGGCTCTCGGGCGCAGGCTCGACCATCGCGGCCTTCGCGCGGTCCGTCGAGCAAGCGCACAAGGTCGCCCACGCGCTGATGGCCGAAGGGCAGAAGCAATCGGTCCCTGGCGTCGCGAAGATCCTCGCGGTCGACACCCTGGGCGCGACCGTCGAGCGGCTGTAGCGATGGCGCGCACTCCGCCGGTTCGCATTCACGCGCGGGGCGACGCCGCGAGGCTCGACGGCGTGCTCGAGCTCGTGGCGTTCGCTGCGAAGCCGTGCCCGTTGTCGACGTCGCTCGACGAGCTGCCGCGGCGCATCGCAGCGATCCTGCGCGCCGACGTGTGCTCGATCTATCTGCTCGAAGGCGACGACCTGGTGATGCGCGGCAACGTGGGGTTTCCTTCGACGGCGCTCGGCGAAGTGCGCCTCGTGATCGGCGAAGGCATCACCGGAACCGCGGTCGAATGCATGCGCCCGGTCACCACGGCGCACGCGACGACGCACGAGAAGTTTCTGCATTTTCCCACGCTGGGTGAAGAGCGGTTTCCGATCTTCTTGGCCGTGCCCGTCGCCGGAGCGACCGGCCCGCTCGGCGCGTTGGTCCTTCAGCGCGCGCGCGAGCCCGCCTTCGACGAGCGCGAGATCGAGCTCGCCGCCGCGCTCACGGCGCCCATCGCCGCCGCCGCCGAGCGCGCGCACCTGCGCGAAGCCCTGCGCGGCGAGCGTCGCACGACGCCGGGCGGAGGCACTCGTCGGGTCACCCTTCCTGCGCGCCCCGTCTCCGCGGGCTGCGCGGTGGGAATCGTCTCGGCCATGCGCCGCCCCGCCTCTCGCCCCGCCCCAGAGCCCAAGGTCTCTCGCAAGAAGTCCGTCGAGACCTTCGACGCCGCGATCACGCACGCCAACAACACCCTCGCGACGCTCATCGCCCGCGCGAAATCCCTCGGTCTCGACGGCTCTCAGCTCGAGCTCGTGCGCACGATCGTCGCCGACGGACGCCTGCGCGAGCGCGTGATCGAGCTGATCGACGAAGGCAAAGGCCTCGCCCTCGCGCTGCAGACCGTGGGCGGCGAAGCCGCGCGCGAAGCGGCCAAGAGCGCCATGCCCATGATGGAAGAGCGCGCTCGAGAGATCTCCGACGTGTGCGAAGCGCTCGCCATGTTGTGCTCACCCGACCGACGCGGCGCGATCGCGCGCGGCGCGGTGCTCGTCGGCGATCGACTGACCGCGTTCGATCTGCTGGTGACCGCGCAATCGGGCGTCAGCGCCATCGCGCTCAGCGAGCCGGTCACCACGGACTCTGCGCGCACGATGCTGGGCTTGATGGGCGTCCCTGCGGTGGCCGACGTGCAGGGATTGTTCAAGTGGGCGGCGGACGGCGACCTCGTGTTGGTCGACGGCGACCACGGGTTTCTTCGGGTGAACCCGAGCCGGGCCGAAGTGGCCAAGGTGCGCGTCGCGAGCAAGGGGTGACTGCCGTTAACGGCTGCGAGGCTGCCGTTAACGGCTGCGTCGCGCTTCGAAGAGCGCTCGGGTCTCGTCGACCCACGCGATCGTCGCGCGCGCGTGGTGCACGCCGTAGCGAACGGTCGCCCGCCAGAAGACGGCCTCGGAGCGCGTCTCGTCGTCGAGCCCGCGTTCGATGGCCTCGAGCTCAGCGAGCTTGTTCTTCGCCGCGTCTGCGGTCGCGTCGAGCAGCGCGCGCGCTTGCTTTCGCGAGAGGTGCGGCGCGAAGAAGATCCGAAGCAGCAGACCGTTGCGCGGCGGCTGTGGCTCGGGCGGTTCGGCGAGCATCGCCGTGAGCTCTGCGCGGCCTTGGTCGGTGATCGAGAAGCGCCCTTGTGAGTCGCGCTCGACGAGGCCTTCTTCTTCGAGCGCCGCGAGCGTCGGATAGATCTGGCCGAAGCTCTCGTGCCAGAAGTGCCCGAGCGTCTCGATGATGGCGCGGCGAACGCCGTACCCAGTGGCGGGCTCGGTCGCGAGCGCGCCGAGGACCGAGAGTCTCGTTTGCGAGCGTCGGCTCATGGCTTGACGATACCTCTCTGATAGATATATCTGCCAGCTATGATTCGTCGATCGCTGCTTTCGCGTGCGGTGGCGGGGCTGCTGCTCGTCGTCGCGTCGTTTCAGTGCGCGCTGGCGCTCGGCGCGCCGTGGGGAGCGGTCGCGTGGGGCGGGGCGCATCGCGGCGTGCTTCCGAGCGGACTGCGGGTGGCGAGCGCGGCGTCGTTGCTCCTGTACGCGGGGCTTGTGTGGCTCGCGCTTCGAAAGCCCGTCCGCGCGCGCGCTGGTCGTTGGGCGTTCTCGATCGTCTCGGCGCTCTTCGCGGTGGCAACCGTGGCGAACGCGATCTCTCGGTCCCCGCCCGAGCGAGCGTGGGCGCCGGTCGCTGCGCTGCTTTCAGCGGGTTTCTTCTTGTTGCGCCCCGCGCGTCCCGCGCCCTCGACCGGGGACGGTGTTCAATCGTCCACGAACGTTCGCGACGAGGACGGTGTTCGCCCGCTCGTTCGTGAATGACTGAGCGCCGTGCCGGTCCGCGTCGCCCTCGTTCAGCGAAGCACGGTCGTCCCGGTGCAGAGGGCGTCGACGAGCTTGCGATACGACGGCGTTCCGTCCTCGAGCAGCGCAGGGTCGAGCGCGCTCGTGAGCGGTTCTTGGCCCCACGCGCCGCGAAGAAACGGTCCCTCGTCGCCCCCGTGTTTCTCTCGCTCGTCGTCGCTGCGATAGCAACCCTTCGGCAGCTCATCGAGCTCGATCGAACCGCGAAACCACAGGTCCAGCCACACGCGCGCCTCGCACGGCCCGTGCACGATCAAGTGCCCGGCGTCTTCGAGGTTGGTGAGCAGCACGTCGTCGACGATCAGCGCTCCGACGATGAGCACCGCTGAGCTCGCGAGCGCCACGCGCTGCGCGCGGAGCGTGCCTTTCACCCAGAGCGTCGTGCAGATGTCGGACTGGGCGAAGACGAGCGTCCCGTTGATCGTGAGGTCGCCTTCGATGACATAAAGCGTCTGCTGCGAGCCCTCGCGAGCATCCCAGCCGCGCAGCGACACGAGCCCGTCGGCCGACACGGATCCCTCGTGCACCATCACGTGCTCGGGAACATCCCCGAACAAATCCTCGTAATCCACACTGTCGTTCGTGGCCTCGAGCAGATCGTACCGCGCGCTGCTCTCGCTCTCGTCGCTGTCGTCGGAGTCGAACGCGACCTTCTTCCACCGCGCGAGCTTGGGCAGCTTGGTGGCGGGTGGCTTGTTCTTCGCGCGCTTCTCTTTCGTGGCCATGCGCCGCGAGTTTAGTTCTCGGGAGCGACGAGCAGCGACTCGGAGGACACGCTCGCGCAGTCCACAGCGCTCAGCCCGCGCTCTTCAGCGTCTCCGTATGCCTCGCGGTGAAGCGCGACGGATCGGTGATGGTGCGCTGCGCGCCCGGCTCGCTTCGTCAGCGAGCGATCCCCGAGAGCAACACGAGCTTGAGCGCCGCGCGAACGCTCGCCTGTCGCTCGGGCGCGAGCTCTTCGGTGATCGCTTGGATGATCACCGCGCGACCGGCGCGCACGAGCACGAAGGCCCGCGCCTCGAGCGCGCTGGGGTCGGTCGCTCCGCTTCGCCGCGCGAGCCACTCGATGAGCCGCCGCTCGACGTATCGGTCGTTGTCGAGAAACGGCTGCTGGCTCAGCCGCAGCGGCAGCTCGAAATGCAGCGCGCGTCGCAGCCGTGGGCGCGCTTCGTAGAAGGCGAACAGCGCGTCGACGAACTGGTCGACGGCGACCTCGTCCGGCGCGTGCTCGAGGAGCTCGAACGCCTCGTCCGTGACCGCGCGAACGACGTCGAGGTGCCGCTCGCACAGCGTTCGCACGATGGCGTCGCGCCCGTCGAAGTACTCGTACAGCGAGCCGATGCTCACGCCAGCGTCGCGCGCGATGCGGTTGGTGCCGAGCCCCTCGGGCCCTTCGCGCTCGAGAATCCGAGCGGCGGCCTCGAGGATCGCGTCGACCGTGGCACGAGAGCGATCTTGTCTGGGATTTCTCAGGGACTTCGGCGTAGATCGTCGCGTCTTCATCGCAGCGCAAACCCGAGTCGGCGGAGGCCGCGCGGGGGCCTATCGTACGACCCGAGGCCCGCTGTGACAGAAGCAACCGATCGCTCTCTTCGTTCGCTCTCGACGCTGCCGTCGATCCCGTCGCTGCCGATCGTGCGCGCGCTGCCCTGGATCGTGCGACCTGAGGGGATCATGAACCGCCTGCAGCAGCTGGGCGAGCAGCACCGCGAGGCGGGGGCGTTTCGCGTTCCGATGCCCGACGGGCGAGAGCCGCTGTTCGTGTGCTCGGCGGCGCTCGCGACCGAGCTGTGCGACGAGTCGCGGTTCGAGAAAGTGCTCGACGGCCCGCTCGTGCACATCCGCGACTTCGCAGGGGACGGGCTCTTTACCGCGCACGGCGACGAGCACAACTGGCACCTCGCCCACCGCATCCTGTCGCCAGGGTTCTCGTCGCAGTCGCTCGACCGCTACTACCCGGCGATCCAATCGTCGCTCGACGCGCTGGTGCAGCACTGGCGAGCGGCGCGCGCAGCGGTCGACGTCGTCGGCGACATGACCCGACTCACGCTCGACGCGATCTCGCTCGCGGGCTTCGACTATCGCTTCGACAGCTTCGCGAGCACCGAGCTGCACCCGTTTCTGCAAGCGCTCGCGCGGTCGCTGCAAGAGTCCGTGGACGTGCTGCAGCGACCCCCCTTCTTGTCTCCCTTGTTTCGCGCGAGGCGCGCGCGATACGCGACGGACAACGCGCTCATGGCGTCGCTGGTGGACGAGGTGATTCGCGAGCGAAAGACGCGGCCCGAGCCCGAGTGGCCGAAGGATTTTCTCTCGCTCATGCTCTCGCAGCCCGATCCGAAGACCGGCGAGCGCCTGAGCGATCAGAACATTCGCTACCAGATCCTGACGTTCTTGATCGCCGGACACGAGACCACCGCGGGCCTGTTGTCCTTCACGCTGCACAAGGTCGCTCGCGATCGCGCGCTCGCCGCGCGGCTGCGGGCCGAGGTGCGCGATCGCCTCGGCGACCGTGCGCCCTCGATGCGCGAGGTGCTCGAGCTCGACCTCACGCGACGGACGCTCGAAGAGGCGCTGCGGTTGTGGCCGACGGTTCCGGCGGTCAACCGCGCGGCCAAGAGCGACACGACCCTGGGCGATCGGTACTTCGTCGCGAAGGGACAGACGTTCGGCGTGCTGCTCAACGCCGTGCACAGAGATCCTTCGGTGTGGCCAGAGCCCGAGCGATTCGATCCCGATCGGTTCTTGCCCGAGCGCGCGAAGGGGCGGCCTGCCGGCGCGTACAAGCCCTTCGGAATTGGCCGCCGAGCGTGCACGGGGCGGCACTTCGCGATGATCGAAGCGACGCTCGCGCTGGCGACGCTCGTGCGCGAGTTCGACTTCGAAGACCCCGGCCCGCTCGCGCTCGCGCCGACGATCTCTCCGAAGCCGCGGGGGTTTCGCCTCGTCGTTCGCCCTCGCTCGCCGTAAGCAGCGAAGCGAAACGCGCTGCTCGGTCGACGGCGCTCGACGTCGGTGCAGCGAACGTCCCTTGAAGTCGAAGCCACCGTAGATGGCCTCGCGGGGCGCGCTCAGCGCGCTTGCGGCGGCAGCGTGATGCCGTGCTCCGTAGCGTAGCGAACGAGCGCGGGCGGCCACGGCGGCGGCTGCGAGCCGTGCTCGCGCGCCCAGCGCTCGACGAGAGGACCCACGACGTCGCGGGGCGCGCCTTCGAGCCCACGCTGAAGCGAGCGGCAATTCGCGGTGACATACGCGGGCTCGAAGAGCTGCGCGGCGACCTCGTCGGGAGAAGTCTTGACCAGGGTCGTGACGAACGACGACGGCAACAAGCACTGCGCTGCGTAGCGCAGCAGCGTGGGGCGGTGCGCGGTGAGCGCTTCTCCGTCGATCGCGTCGGTCAGGGGTGAGCTCGGCACGTCCCGCGCTGCGCCTGCTTCGATCGCCGCGAGCGCAGCGCGAATGGGCGTGGGCGACTGGGCGAGCGCCGCTGGCGCAGAGGCGCGTACGGTCGACGCAGCGGCGAACACCGTCGAGTTTCGCGAGCGATAGAGCACGGCGCTCTCGCCGCTGCCCGCGAGGCTCGCGGCGAACACCGTTCCTTCGGCGGTCTCTCGCGACTGAATGTCCACCGCGAGGCCGCGGCACGTCTCGTCGAGCGCGTCCCGGGTGCTCGCCGTGCGCTCGCTGCCCGGAACCACGGTCTCGATTCGCCCGCCGCTGAAGCACTGCACGCGAAAGACCAGGTGCGCGCGCAGCGTCCCTTCGGCGGGCGTGCTGCAGTGCGCGCTCGCTCGCCACTCGCGGCTCAGCTTCTCGCGGTTCGCGTTGGCGCTGCTGCAAGAGCGGGAGCATCCGGCGAGCACGAGCGCCGTAGAGAGCGTCCAGACCGTCTTCTTCATCACGAGTCGGACTGAAGATGCTCGCACGGCGAAACGGTGCCCGCACTGCGGGTGATTCGATCCAATAGTTCGCTTTTGCCGAGGTGTCGATCGAGACACTAGCGGTCGATCCTCACGGTGCATTCGACCGGCGCGCGAGCGCTGGCAGCGTGACGCGATACAAGTTGGTGTCTTCTGCGCCGACGTACAGCGTCCGCGCATGCGCGTCGGGACCGTTCGCGACGCACAGCGCGCTGACCCGCACCGCGAGCGACGCCTTCGCGAGGCACGCGCCTGTGCGCACGTCCCACTCGAAGATCGCATCGCTCGCCGCGGTGAACAGCGTCTGCTCGTCGCGCGCGAGGCACAGGTCCTTCGGACTCTCGTGCTTGTGCAGCGCGACCAGCGCGCGATCCCTGAAGAACGCCAGCGCTCCGTCGGTGGTGATCGCGCACACCGAGCGCGCGTCGCGCGAGCACGTCGCCCGCCGCGCGGGCTTCTTCAGCCCCTTGATCGTGTACGCGACCTCGCCGCTCGCCCGATCGATGACGAACAGCTCTTTGTGGTCGAGGCACGCGAGCAACACCCCCGCGTCCTCGGCGACGTGCAGCCACTGCAATGCCTTCGGAAGCGCTCTCGTGAGCACCTCCGTCGCCCCGTCGCCCGCAGCCAATCGCTCGATCTCGTAGACCATCTTGCGCTTCGGCGCGGCGCGCCAGACGCTCGCGTACACATCGCCGCTCTCGGCCACGGCGAGCGCGTGCACGATGGCGTCGCTGCGCGCCTCGGTGACCTCGCTGCGATCGACCGCTGTGTGATCGCTCGAAGCGCAGCGCTCGATCTGCTGTCGGTACTCGGCGATCCAGCGGCCCGCCGCGCTGGCCTGCGCGCCGCGCAGCACCTTCGCCGCGGGGCGCGCGGCTCCGTCGATCGGCCACAGGTGCGCCGCGAAGCGCCCCCAGTAGCCAGGGTTCGCGACGATGGCCCCGTCGCACGCGTGCAGCGAGCCCGCTGGTTCTGCGGGCCCTCCATAGCGCAAGATCGCGCCGGTCGCCGCGTCGAGGACGGCCACGCGATGCCCCGAGCACGCCGCCACGAGACGGCAGTCCGGCGAGAACGACAGCGACGTCACGCGCCCGTCGAGCACGCGCGTCCATCGAAGCGCTCCGCTCGCCGCGTCCACGCAGTGCACCGTGCCGAACACCGTCGCGCACAGCCAGCTCGCGCCATCGACGCTCACGGTGACCAGCGCGCCTGCGTGCATCAACGGGACGCTCTGCTCGCGATCGTCGTCGAGCGAGCGCAGCGTCAACGCCGTGTTGTTCTCTTCGAGCACCGCTGCGATCGTGCGCGTGCGGTCGTGGATCGCCGCATGAACTGCGCGCCGCTGACCGAGCCCAGCGAGCTCCTCGCCCGTCCGCAGGTCGTACAAGCGCGTCTGCAGGTGATCTGCCGCGATCATGTGCTCGCCGTGCGACGACGGCGCGCGCCACCGGGCTTCGGGCATCGGCACCTCGCAGCGCGATCGCTCTTCGAACCGCGCGGGGTCGAGCACGCGCACCCTCGTGCGGTCTTCGACGACGACGACGGCGCCCTCTCTCGCATACACCGACGCCTGCTGCGCCGAGGCGAGGGACACGCGGCCCTTCTCGACGAGCGTGCGCGCGTCGAGCAGCGCGATCGCCCGCTCGTCACAGCGAAAGAGCACCGTGTCCGCGTCGAGCGGCTGCGCGGGCACGTCGCACGCCTCCCACAGATCGAACGGGATGCGCGCCTCGATGTCGTCGAGCACCGCAGCGTCGCTGAGCCGCCAGCGACGAAGGTGTCTGCCGCTCGTGTCGGTGCCGAGCAGGTGTCCGTGGTGGTCGAGCGTTGCTGCGCGGAGCGGGTGCTTCCACGAGAAGCCTGCGTCCGAGCAGAGCTCGAGCGTCGCATCGATGCTCGTCGCGTCGTCAGTGGGTTTGCGTGCCATGGTCGTAGCGCGGCGAAGCGTACACGCGAGGGCTCACAGCCGCATCGCGCTGCGCCGCGCGAATCGCGTCGAGACAGGATCCGACGAAGCGCGTCACTTGTGCGCCGCTACGAGGCGCCCAGCCCTGCGCGTGACGGCGTGATTGAACACAGCTCGACCTCGCATCCCGCGGGCACGTCGGACAGGTCCGCGCGCTCGAGCCACGTCGATCCCACGCCCACGTCGTCGTACTGCGACACCACGACGGACCGCAGCTTCGGAACGCTCTTCAGCGTCAACGATCGCACGTGCGTGACGTTGGCGAGGATCAAGCGCTCGAGCCGCGGGTGCCCTTGCGCGCAGCCGATGTTCACGCGCATCGACTCGACGGCGAGCAGCGGACCGACGGCGTAGGGGTTGTTCCAGAGCTTGAGGGTGTGCAGCGAGGGGAGCTTCGCGTCCGGCGCGCCGTCGAGGATCGAAGCGCAGACGCGCTCGCTGAAGTTTCCGTAGATGATCCCGTCGCCCGGCGCATAGAGGCGATCGAGCTCGCCGTCGCTGCTGGCGTCGCAGTTGTCGAGCTCGAGCGACTCGAGCGCGGGCGCGTCGAACTCGAACGTTCGAAGCTGATGAAAGTGCGTGAGGCACAGCGATACGAGCGCGTCGCTGCGCACGCCCAGGTGGGTCATCGCCGCGTTGTGGTTGTTGACGAAGCGGGCCTCGGCGAGCGCGGGCATGGCGCGCAACAAGGCGTCGAGCCCTTTGCTCGTGAGCGCGTGCGCGTCGAAGAAGTGCAGCGATCGCGCGCGCGCAAACGCCGTGAACCGCTGTGGATCGCGCAGCAAAAACGCGTGAACGTCGCCGTGGAGATCGAGCTCTTCGATCGAGGCGACCTCCGACGCGAGCTCGTCCAAGTGCGCCTCGCGATCGACCAGGGCGAGGTAGCTGGTCGGCTCGACGGCGGTCCCAACGGCGCGCAGCGCGCGCAGCCGCGAGAAGTCCTCTGCCCGCGCGACGGCCGCTTCGGGAGCGCTCTGGTCGCGCACGTCCGTGCGCCGAACGGTCATGTGCTTCGGGCCCTGCCCATGCCGACCGTTGATCGCCGCGCCGAGCGCTGCGGCGATGCGCCAGGCGTCTGCTGCGTTGACGTTGACGGCGTCGAGGGGAGCCGGCGCGCTGCTCGCGAGCGCGCCGAGCGCGTCGAGGTCGAGCGCGCTCGCCTTCGAGTGCACGAGCGACAGGCTCTTCAGCGTGGGGACCGATCCGCGCAGTCGCAGCGGCGAGGGCGCGCTGCGCGGGTGCACCGCGATCGCGAGCGACTCGATCTTTTCGCTGTCGAACGACAGGTCGAGGCCGAGCTTCGCGTCGACCTTGCACGAGAAAGATCGGAGCGAAGGGACTCGCTCGAACAGCGTGCTGGTGTTCGTGACGACTCCAGCGTCGAGCTCGGCGAGCTGCGCGAGGGGGCCCAGCGATCGCAGCGCCTTCGCGCACTCGTCGTGGCGCAGGTTGCGGAGCCGCAGGACCGAGAGGGTGCGCGCGAACGCGGGCGTCGCGGCGGCGGATTCGTCGCCTCCCCACGTGTGAGCGAAGTCGCAGACGAGCGTGGTGAGCCTGGCGTTGCTCCACGGAGCGAGCGCGTCGCGCAGCGTTGGGCGCGGGGCGTCGCCGACGCTCTGCCAGCGGAGCGCTAGCGATTCAACAGACGAAAACACGACGGCGAAGCGCGCGAGGGTCGCTGCGGACCACGGCAGGGCGGGCAGCGAGAGGGTTCGCACGGACGAGATGGGCGCGCTCGACGCGAGCGCCTCGGACCACTCGTCCAGCGTCCAATCGCAGTCGTCGAGGACGGCCTCGGCGGCCCCCGCGTCGCGGAGTGAATCGAGGAAGCTCGCTGCCGATGGCGTTTGGTTCACGCGCCCAGAGGGTAGCGTAGGCCGCTCGGTCTGACGGCGCGCGTGTGCGAGCGACGGGGACGGGAGCTGTGGGGACGGTGTTCAATAGTTCAAGAGTCCCGGATAACCCCGCGAGATCACTGTCTCGACGGTCCACCGCTGCGGGGCAACGGGTGTGGGGCGACGGGGACGGCGTTCAATCGCTCGCGAACGGGTCCACCCGAGCGGCGACGGCCGCGGAGCCGATGGCGGACCGCGGGGACAGTGATCTCGCGGTCCGCCAT
>JAAFIF010000002.1 GCA_013298625.1 Myxococcales bacterium | reverse complement strand
TTTTTTTCACCCTGCGTCTTCTCCCGTGGGGGTCTGTCCGCGCGCGAGCATGCGCGCTGCGGCGCGCTCGAGCGCGGGCCATCGTGCGAGCGTCGCGTCTTCGTCGAGCAACGCGCGCGCGGCTTCGACGGCGCGGGTGACCATGGCGCGGTCGCGCAAGGGGTCGGCGAAGCGAAACGAGCGGTCCGCGCCCGATTGCCGCTCGCCGAACCACTCGCCCGCGCCGCGGCGGTCGAGGTCGCGCTCGGCGAGCACGAAGCCGTCCGAGCACGCGGCGATGCCTTCGAGCCGCGCGCGCGCCTCCTCGTCGGCAGTCTCTGGGACGAACAAGCACGCGGCCTTCTGCCCTCCGCGACCGACGCGGCCGCGAAGCTGGTGCAGCTGCGCGATGCCGAAGTGCTCGGCGCCCAAGATCACGATGAGGTTCGCTTCGGGCACGTCGAGTCCGACCTCGATCACCGACGTGCCGAGCAAGATCGGATGCGAGCCCGAGCGAAACGCTTGGAGGGCGGCGCGCTGGTCGTCGGAGGACATCTTTCCGTGCAGGACGACGATGCGATCCTTTGCGAAATGCTGCGACAAGAACGCGTCAGCTTCGGCGATGGTCACGGCGCTCGCGTCGTCCGCCTCGATGCGCGGCACGACGACGAACACCCTTCCGCCCTTCTCTGTCGCGTCGAGCGCCCGCTGGATGGTGTTGGCGATAAACGCTTTGTCCGTCGCCGCGACGACTCGAGACGTCACAGGCTGCCGCGACGAAGGGCCCTTGGCCATCGTCACGACGTCGAGGTCGCCGTACTGCGCGAGGGCCAGCGTGCGCGGGATGGGCGTCGCGGACACCACGAGCATGTGCGCTGCGCGGTCCTTCACGAGCGCGAGCCGCTGCGCCACGCCGAACCGATGCTGCTCGTCCACCACCGCGAGCCCCAAGTCCGGCGGAACGCTGTCCTCCTCGAGGATCGCGTGCGTGCCCACCACCACGCGCACGAGCCCCTGCGCGATCGCCTTGCGGGCCGCTGTGCGCGCGCGCTTCGGCGTCGAGCCGAGCAGCACCGCGATGGGGCCTCCCTCGCCGCCGAGCGCGCGCGTGAGCGTCGCGGCGTGCTGCTCGGCGACGATCGACGTGGGGACGAGCCAGGCGACAGAGCGCCCGCCGCGCAGGACCGCCAGCGACGCGGCCGCAGCGACGAGCGTCTTGCCGGACCCGACGTCGCCGACCAGCAGCCGGCGCATGGGCTGATCGATGCTCATCGCGCGCTGAATGCTGTCGATCGCCTCGCGCTGCGACGGCGTCTGCTCGAGCCCCAGCCTGCGCGCCGCCGCGTCGCCGACACCGCTGTCGAACGCGATGGCCCGCGCGCTCCCCGTGTTGCGACGGGCTCGCTCGAGCGTGATCGCCGCGGCGAGAAGCTCTTCGAACCCGAGCCGCTGGTGCGCCCAGGACGTCCCTCGTTGCAGCGCGATCAGCGCGTCGATGGGCGCTCTGCTGTCGGGCGCGTGCAGCCATCGCAGCGCTTCTGCCGACGGGCGCAGCGCGAGCTGCTTTGCGAGCGCGGCCGGCACGGGGTCGCTCCACTCGCGGGCGCGCTCGAGGGCCGACTGCACGACGCGCGCGACGCTCGCGGGCGAGAGCGTTCCGATCGCGCCGTAGACGGGCTCGATCGCGGTGAGCGGCGCCTCGGGGCTCTGGATGCGCGGCTGGTGAAGCTCGAGGTCGCCGCGGCCCTCTCGAAGCGTTCCGATCAAGCGAACGCGTGCGCCGAGGGAGAGCTTCGCGGCGAGCCCTGGAGGCGCGTGAAAGAACACCACCCGCAGCAGGCCGTCTCCGCTCGGCTCGCGCACGAGCGCGGCGAGGCCCTTCGAGCGCATCGAGCCCATACGACGGACGTCGGTGACCACCCCGACGATCGCGACCATCGCTCCTACTACGCCCTCTCGGACGAGCGCCCAATCGTCGGCGCCGCGCAGGTCCACGTACCGCCGCGGGCCGCGCGCGAGCAGGTCACCGGCGGTGTGCACCCCGCGCATGCGCAGGATCGCCGCCGCCTGCAGCCCGACGTGCTTCACCTCGTCGATCGCAACGTCCTGCAAGTCCATCGCGAAACACCCAGCGAACCTCTTCCCCCATTTGCGCGTGCGAGTCGCGCGCGGTCACTCGTCGAACGACAGATCGAGCACTTCGTACACGCGCGTGCCGTTGGGCGTCTGCACCTTCACGTCGTCGCCGACCTCTTTGCCGATCATGGCCTTCGCGATCGGCGAAGAGACCGAGATCCGACCGTGATCGATGTCGGCCTCCATCGGACCTACCAATTGGTAAGAGACCTCTTCGCCCGTCGTGTTGTTCGAGAGCTTCACCTTGGCGCCGAAGGCGATCTTGTCGCCAGCGACGCGGGAGGGCTCGATCACCTCGGCGCGCGCGAGGGCGTCTTCGATGAGCGCGATGCGTCCTTCGATGAACCCTTGCTTCTCTTTGGCCGCATGATACTCGGCGTTTTCGCGAAGGTCGCCGTGCTCGCGCGCCGTGGCGATCTCTCGGATCACCTTCGGACGATCGACAGACTTGAGCCCTTCGAGCTCTTCTTTGAGTCGCTTGTGCCCAGCGGGCGTCATCGGAACCATCGACATGACAGCGGCTCGTTTCGTAGCAGGGTGTAGCGCCGAGGCACAACGCCCTACCGCTCGGTGAGCGATGATTACCGCGGGCAATCGGCGATCGCGAAGCCGGGCTCGCCGCCGCGGCCCCACACTGCGATCCTCGGTCGACGCGCGTCGCCGCCGAACGGGACTTGCCCGTCGAGCGCAGGCTCTTCGCGCGCCTCGCCGATGAGCGAGCCGTCTGCAGCCACGCTGCGACGCACTGTCACGACGTCGTCCCCGCGCCGCTCGGTCCAGTACACGTCTGCCGTCGCGCCTTCGGACACGATCGCGATTCGCCCAGCGGGTACGCGGTCGAGGTCTGTGAGGTAGTCCGGCGAGCGCACCGCGCGAAGGTCCGGTCCGAGCGCGACGATCGCGACGCGACCGCCGTCGCCGAGGCCCTCGTGGTCCGAGTCCGACGCGAGCCTCCACGCGATCCATCGGCCGCTCGCGGTGCTGTGCAGCGTCACGCCGAACCGTGTCTTCGGCCGCGACGTGAGGTTGATCGCCGCGCCGCGCGGCGTTCCGTCGGGGTTGATGGCGCGCACGATGATGTCCGCGGCGCTTTGATTCGCGGTCTCGACGGCGACCTCTTGAAGCGCGAGGTACGCGAGGATCGCGCCGCCGTCGGGCGCTGCGACGACGACGGGGTCCGACGCGTCGTGCTCGGGAGCGCTCAGCGTCACCGTGGCGGGGTTCGTCTGCGTGGCCGCGGTCCACCGCTGCGCGCGCACGATCGAGCTGCCCTCGGTCGGTGACTCGTCCCACGCGACCAGCGCGCCGTCGCGCAGCGAACAGGTGGTGATCCCCAGCGAGTCGTCGGCCAATCCCCGCTGCGCTGCGAGCATGCGAAGCGAAGCGCCATCGCGCAGAAACGCCCGCTGCCATCGCGCTCGTTGCTGCGTCGCGACCGCGAAGACCAGCGCCGAATCACCCATGGCCACGACCGAGAGCGCTTGGATCGGCTCGCGTCCGATCGACGCCACGCTGCGCTGCCGCTCGCTGTCGACGACGACGAGCTGGCGCGATGAAGTGTCCGACATCGCGGCGATCGTGCTCGCGCCGAGCGCTGCCAACACCGGCGCCTCGTAGCGCTCTCCCTCGACGCCCGCGTCAGCGCCGATCGTCGCGCTGCCGAGCATCACGTGCGGTCCGAGCGTGCACCGCGGAGGCGGAGGCGCAGCGTCGTAACCGCCGTCGTCGTCGGTGGCGAAATCGGGATCTTCTGCGGTCGGCGAAGGCGCGCTCGTGCTCGCGTCTCGAGCGTTGTTCGCGGTGCGGTTTGGACACTGGCAATCGATCGCAGCGCCGCTGAGCGCCAAGAAGAGCGCGGCGCGCGGCGAGCGCGGCCACAGAGTGCGTTCGATTCGCGGTGACATCTACGAAGGCTCGTTGGGCGCGCCGCTGGCGGCGCGGTTGTTGTGGCTCACTTTGACCGAAAAGACGAAGAACCGAGTACGATTCGCGGTCATGGCCCTTCGCTTCGCTCGTGGATGTTCGCTCGGACTCTTCTTGCTCGCTGCGTGCAGTGCGCCCCTGCCCGGACTCGACGCGGGATCGGACGCGGGGATCTCCGACGAGCGTGGCTCGATCGTGCCGATGGATGTGATGTCGAGCGACGGCGGCGTAGGGCAAGACGCTGCGCCGGACGTCGAGATTCCCGCGGGGCCGTACACCGCGCGGTTTCAGATCCCCGCGACCGGCGTCGCGCCGAACCAGTACGCGATGCCGTGGCCGTCGGACCTCGCCGTCGACGCGAACGGAAAGGTGGATCTCCGCTTCATCGCCGGCGCTCTCTCGGGCGGCCTCGCGCGCACCTACGTCGACCAGATGGCCGGAAAGCTCCAAGGCTTCTCCCCGGTCGGCGGCGCCTACTTTCGCTTCACCGGTCCGCTCGACCTCGCTTCGTTGCCCGCCACGCCCGGCGCGTCGCTCGTGGCGAACGCGAGCGTTCAGCTCATCAACGTGCAGCAGGACAGCCCCGACTTCGGGCAGCGCATCCCGGTCGTGCATCAGTTCTCCTCGGTGGGCTCGCGCTTCTGGCCGAGCTACACGCTCGCGATCGCGCCGGCGCCAGGGTTTCCGCTGCGGCCGCGCACGCAGTACGCCGTGATCGTCACCAATCGCGTCCGCGGCGTCGACGGTGAGCCGCTGCGTCGCGACGCGGATTTCACGGAGATCATGGGCGATTCGCCGTCCGCTCGGCTGATGCCTGTCGCCGCGCTCATCAAGCCCGCCCTCACGCGCGTCGCTGGCCTCGATCTCAGCGCTGTGGTCTCGGCGACGGTGTACACGACGTCGGATCCGACCTCGGAGTTCTTTCGCGCTGCAGAGGTCACGCTCAACGCCGCGCGCGCGCCGGAGCTTCGCTCGCTGTCGTTCATCGTCCGCGGCGACGCGTTCTCGACCTACCGCGGCGACTACGGCCCGAACCCAGTGTTTCAAGCGGGCGAACCGCCGTACCTCGCCGAAGGGTCCGGCGATTTCGTCTCGGGTCCCGACGGCATGCCCATCGTGCAACGCTACGAGACCAGCATTCAGTTCGCGCTCACCGTGCCCAACGGACCGATGCCGCCCGCGGGTTGGCCCATCGCCATCTACGCCCACGGAACGGGCGGCAACGCGTCGTCCTTTATCAACGACGGCACCGCCCAGTCCCTCGCCGCGCAGGGCATCGCGTGCCTGGGCTTCGACCAACTCTTCAACGGCGCGCGCACGATTCGCGGCGGCACCGCAGAGAGCCAGTTCTTCAACTTCGCCAACCCCCTCGCGGCGCGGTCGAACAACCGGCAAGCCGGCATCGACCTCGTTCAAGCGGGGCGCTTCGTGCGTTCGCTGCGCGTCTCGTCGATGGTCACGATGGGCGACGAGATCCGCTTCGACGGCGAGCACGTGATGTTCTTCGGGCACTCACAGGGCGGCCTCAACGGTCCCCTGTGGCTCGCCACGCCGCGCGGGCCCGAGGCCGCGGTGCTCTCGGGCGCGGGCGGTTGGCTCACGCTCTCACTCGTGCTCAAGACCGAGCCCGTGAACATCCCCGGCGTCGTGGCGGGACTGCTCAATGTTCCTCGCGCCGAGCTCACGCCGTTGCACCCGGCGGTGACGCTCGCGCAGACGATCGCGGATCCGTCGGACACCGTGCACTACGCGCGCTACATCGTGAACGAGCCGCGCATGGGAGGCGTCCCCAAGCACGTGTTCATGACGCAGGGGTTCATCGATCACTACACGCCGCCCGCCGCCATCGCCGCGCTCGCGGTGTCCATCGGTCTGCCCCTCGTCGAGCCAGTCATCCACCCAGACACCATCGGCCCGCTCACCGATTGGCCGCGCGCCCGCGCGCCGTTCGCGCGCAACCTCGCGATGGGCGGCGCGACCGGCGGTTGGTCCCAGTACAACGCTGTCGGCCGCAGCGACGGTCACTTCGTCGTCTTCGACGACCCCGCGGCGACCTTGCGCGCGGCGCGCTTTCTCGCGACGTTCGCGAACGACCGCGCTATGGGCCCGCGGGTCGAGTAGCTGCCCCGGTCTCGAGCGGCGCGTCGCGGCGGGGGCGTTGTCCGAGATCGCAGTCCCAAAGCTGCGCGTCCGCGTGTTCTCTGCGCGGATCTTCCACCTGCGACGCAAACGGAACCGCCGAGCTCAACCGCCACCCTCCCTCGGTCAACAGAAGGCCCTCGACCCAGGCTGCCCACAGTCCGTCGCGCTCGGCGCCGACGATCAACAGCCGGTCGACCAGCAGCGCCGCCACGCGGATGCCGTCGGGGCCGTTCTGCTGGGCGATCCGCGCTCCGCGAGCACAGAAGCCCACCAGCGGCGTTTCGCGCAGCGATCGAAGGTGAACCCACCGCGCCTCGTTGTCGCCCGCCACGACGCCCACCTGCGCGTTGCGCACGCGCGACGCCGCTTCTGGTGAGTAGAGCTGCGTGACCTCGTCGGGTCGAAGCCGCAGCGCGAGGTGCGCCTCGGACCCGCCTCTCGACAGCTGTTCGCGCAGCTGCACCGCGGCGACGCGGAGCTGCTCGGTGGCCCACGTCGCGTCTGGTCGATCGCCGCTCCCCACGGGCGCGACCGGACGCAGGCCCGCTGTGATGCCGGTGCTCGCGCACGAACACAGCGCGATCGCCTGGACAAAGACTGCAAATCTTGAATTCATGGGCGCGATGAGCTCTCGGCGAATCGGTCGGTGTCTGGCCGCTCGAAGCGCTGCCAGATCGCGTCGCGCTCCGTCGGTCCGTCGCGTCCGTCAAGCTCGACCTCGAGGCGAACGTGCGTAGGCAACACCACGCAGTGCGTGAGCCTCGCGGACCCAGCGCCCGCGCCGCGCGCGAGCTCTGCGCCGGTGGCGCCGCGAAGCGTCAGCGACAGCTCGCTCGATGGCTGACCGAGCGAGACGGCGATGCGCGTGCATGTGCCGGCGGTGAGGTCGAACTCGCGCGCCCGCGCGGCGCCGGCCCCGACGCGCAGTCGCTCGGGCTGCGCGGCGCTGCGCCAGGCGGGCGCGTGCGCCCACGGCTGCGCGAGCGCCTCGGACACGAGCACCCGGTCGAGTCCGTTCGACCAGGTGGGTGCGGTCGCCGAGGGCGCGGCGACGAGCGCGACCTCTCCGACGCCCACATCCACCCGTTGCCGCACCAGCACGCGCTCGCGGGCGGTTGGGCAGAGCACCGCGGTCGCGCTGGCGTCGAAGAAATAGCCGCGCGCGAGCAGCGTGCCTGCGTCGTCGAAGACCGACAGCGACGTGCGTCCAACGCCGCGCCCGCCGACGGACGCGAGCAACGTGCAGCGCCCCGGCTCGAGCGTGAGCGCTGTCTCTCGTGATTCTCCTGCGGCGAAATTGGCGCCAGCGCTCGACGCAGGGGCGACGTAGCCGACCGCGCTCCATCGCGCGCGCAGCGTCGCGAGCCTGCCGTCGAGCGACAGCGGCGAGACCGCGATCGACGTTCGATCGCCGAGCCAAAGGGTGTTGGACCCGCCGAAGCTTGCGGCGTCTGCGGCGAAGGTCGAGACCACCGCTGCGCCAGCGGTCGCGCCGCGCACCTCGAGCCGAAGCGGGCCTGAGGACGCGGGGCAGAGCTGCGCGGTGGCGTCGCGGTCGATCATCGTGTCGAACGCGAGCAGGTCGCCGTCGCTGTCGAACACCCGCAGGTCGACGGACGTGCCATCTTCGTCGGCGATGGCGGCGAACGTGTAGCAGCGGTCGGCGCTGACCGAGAGCGGAACGGTCACCGCGCTGTTGGCGGCGAACGAGACGCGCGCTGCGTCTCCGACCGGCGCGAACCCTCGCCGCTGCAAGCTCGCGCGAAGCTCGCCGGACCGTCGCTCGGCGCTGCTGCTCTCGTTGCGAGTCGAGATCGCCGTCCCGGGCCGTCCGCCGACGACCCGCGCGATCGCCTCCATCGCGCGGCGGTCTCCAGTGAAGAGCGCGAGCGCGTACGCACCTTCGCCCTCGAACGCTTGCGCCACGTGAAACACCCTTCGAGGCTCGTCGCCGCAGAGCTGCACGGTGGGGTGCGAGTCGGGTTCGACGTCCTCGACCACCAGCTCGCCGTCACCGTCGTATACGCGCGCGTCGAGGTCGCTCACCGCGGGTGACGCGTACGCGACGATCGACACGCACGCGCCCTGCGGAACGTCGATCGCGTGCGTCACGCTCTGCCGCTCGGTGAGAAATCCCGCGGCGATGTAGCGCACGAACCGCGCCCCCGACGGCGCTGCGCCGCGCACGATCGCCTCGACGCGCTGTGCCAGCATCGGCGCGGGCTCGATCAGCGCCGGCGCGGGCCTCGTGGTCGCTGCGCGCGCAGCGGTGACCGGCGGGCATCGCTGCGCGACGACCCTCGGTCCGCACGACGCGGCCAACACCGCCGAAACCGACGCGATCCATCGAAGGCGGGTCACAGGGCGCCTCCATCCTCGAACACAACCAAGGCGAACTCTCCTCGCGCGGCCAGCGGTCGCGCGGTGACTCGAAGTTGCTGCGCGCGCGTCGCGCAGTGCCACACGCGCGGCGTCGAGGTCGCGCCGGTGTCCGATGCGACGATTCGCCCATCCGTGTCGTTGAGCGAGAGCTCGACCGCGGTGCCGGACGACGCGACGCCCACCATCGCGCACTGCCCCGCGCGCATCGCGATCGTCTGCACGAACGGCGCGCCGACGGCGGCGACCCGCTGCACTGAACGCACGCGCGACAACGACCGAGCGACGGCTTCTCCGTGCAGCTCGAACACCCCCGCGCGCACCTCGCCCACGATGTCCGCAGCGAGCGGCAGCGGGTCGTCGATCACCAGCGCTTGCAGCGCCACGCGCATCTCTTCGCGCGCGGTGAGCCGCACGGTGTACGCGCCAGATCGCGACAGACAGCCGCGCGTAAGCGGGTCACGGTCGATCGGTCTCGGCGCGATCAATGGCCGCGCCTCGGGGTCGCGCACCTCGATGGTCAGCGAGTCGGTGTTGCCCTCGGTCGCGAGCAGGATGCCGTAGCAGCGGCCTGCTTCGAAGTCGTAGCGCTGGTCCATCGGCGCGCGGCGGTCGATGGTGGCGACGGTCGGCGACGACAACGGTCGGTAGCCGAGCGGCGCGATCCGCGCGCGGTGACGATCGAGCGCGTCCGTCGCTGACTCGATCGTCGGGTCCGCTCCGACCGCGGCGCGCGGCGTGCGCGGACCGGTGAGCCCACCTTCGCGGTGCTCGCCGAGCGCGCGCTCGAGGTCCGGAGCGACCAACGGAGGCTGCGCGAGCAGCAGCAGCGCCACCTGCCCCTGCCCTTCGACCGCGCGCACGACCAGCGTCATGCGCGACTCGTCGCGGGCGCACAGGCGCACGTACGGGTGGGCGTCGTCGCTGTGCTCTCCGAGCAGGACGCCGGACGCGTCGTGAACGCGGAGGGCGATTTTGCGCAGCGCGGCCGGGCCGACGGCGACGAAGCCGATGCACTGCGCGCGGTCGATGGTGACGCGGGCGACCTGCGCTTCGCCGGGCGCGACGAAGCTCGACCACTCCGCGTCGAGCGGACGAGCGCCGCGCTCGACGAACGCCGCGGCCACAGCGTCGATGCGCGATCGCACCGACGGCGCGAGCTGCTCTGCTCTCGGCGCGACGGCGGGAGCGCTCATCGCTGAGGCGCCGCTGCTGCCCGCGGACTCTCGCTCGAGCCCGTCGCGCGCACGGCCGGCGCGCAGCTCGGCGCCCTGGCACGCGCTGGTCAGCGCGACGCTGAGGACCGCAAACGAAAGAGCTGTCGAACGCCGAGGCAACACCGCGCGAACCCGGCGGACTTCTACCCGCGTGCGTTGCACATGGTCAACGCAGCGGCAAGCGCGGGCGTCGAAGCGCTCGCGCGTCTTGACCGGGCCGCGCGAGCGATGGTCGACTCGCGCGGATATGCGTTGGAGCACTCTGGTCGCCGCGCTCGCCTTCGCGACGCCGCTGTTCGCGCCCTGCCCGGCGCGCGCACAGCTCGCGCGAGACGGCGGCGCCATCGACGCAGCGATACATGACGGCGGCGCAGGGGGACAACGCAGCCCGGCCAGCGCGCAGGCGCCAGCGCAGGACTCGCGCTTCGCCGCGCTGCCAGAGATCACGTTTCGCGCGATCAATACGCGCGAGACCGTCCGCGCACGCTTGTACCGCTCGGACGGAACGGTGGATCCCGCGGTGGTGCAACGGCTGTCGAGGTTGTTGAGGGACGTCCCGACCGGTGAGGACTCGCCGGTGGTGGTGCGCACGCTGCAGTTGATTGTGAAGGTTGCCACGCGGTTCGATGTGCGCGAGATCGAGATTGTTTCGGCGTATCGAACGGGGCGCACCGCGAGCGGACGGCGCATCCGGCGCGAGGGCTACCATGGCGTCGGAAGCGCCGTCGATTTTCGCGTTCCTGGCGTCGAGCCCGCGCTCGTGGCGGCGTATGCGCGCACGTTTTCGCACGTGGGCGTGGGGCTATACCCGCGCCTCGGATTCGTCCACATCGACTCGCGCGAGACCAGCTATTTCTGGGAGAACCGCGCGGGTCGCAGCCACCACGGCTACGATCGTCCCCTCGCCCGCGAGCACGCTCCCGAGCGCGAGCGCAGCTGGAGCAGCGACGCCGATCTACCGTGGGACCCCGCGGGCGTCACGGTCGAGCTCGACACCCACCCGCGCACAGCGCCCGGCGCGCGGCGCGCTCGCAGACACTCTCGCCGCCATCGCCATCGCCACCGCCGCAGCCGCCATCGCCCGACGTTGCACGTCTTCTCTGGCGATCGCGGCACGCCCTGACGCGACGCTCACGCGGGGTGAAGCACCGCGACGGTCGACTGCAGCACCCGGCGCGCCGACGGAAACTCGCTCAAGTGCCCGCCGATCTGCGAGGCGACCTCGTTGAGCTCCTCGAAGATCGTCGCGTTTTGCGCGCCGAACTCCGCCACTCTCTCCCTGAGCTCGCCGATCTCGTGCTCGACCTCGGCGTTGAGCGCGCCGAGCCGTCCCTTCAGCTGGCTCACTTGAAAGCGCAGGTCCTCGGCGCCCGCCGCGCGCGAATCGAGCAGCGACCGACACTCGTTGAGCTCGAGCTGCGCTTGTCGCCACGCGGTCGCGCGTCGCGCCGCGGTCTCGACAGACTGCGCCGCCTCGACGTGCTCGAGCGTCCCGTCGCCGACGAGCGTCCGCGCTTCATCCCACGCGAGCTTGAATTCTTGTGCGCCCTGCGCCGCGCGCTGCGTCGCGCGGTCGTTCCGCCGCTGCACTTCTTCGATCTGCCGCTTGAGCGCGCTCTCGTCCCGCGAGAGCTCATCGAGCGCCCGTCCGATGCGCTCTCGCGCGCCGCTCGCGTCGCTCTCTCGCTGGGCGAGCATCCGGCCCAGCCGATCGAGCTCGGACTCGGTGCGCACCGAGCGATCGACCAGCGCGTCCATTCGGATCGTGAGGTTCGATAGCCACTCGGGCGCGTTGCGCGATGGGTACGCCAGCGTCATGGCCTCGCGAAACACCAGCCGCCGCTCGACCCACTGTCGCGCGGTGCTCATCACCGTGGTGGGATGGCTCGGCGACGGCGACGGCGCGTCCATCGACGCGCGCTCTTGCGACACCTTCGCCAGCGCCTCGACGAACGCTTCAGCCGGCAACGTCAGCGACACCTGCGGCGTCGGAACGCTGTTCGGCTCGGGAAACAACGCCAACAACGCCTGCAGCTCTTCGAGCAAGTGATACGCGTCGCGGTGGCGCTGCGATGGGTCCTTGGACAGCAGCCGCGCCACGAGCGAGTCGATTTCGGCGGGCACCGACGGGTTGAACTGCGACGGCGCCGGCGGCGTGTTGCGCAGGTGCTTGACGATCAGCTCGGCCGTCGATCCCTCGAACGGCAGCCGCGCCGTGAGCATTTCGAAGAACACCACGCCGAGCGCGTACAGGTCCGCCGCGGGCCCGACGTTGGGCGCGCCCCGCGCTTGTTCGGGCGAGAGGTACTCGGGCGTGCCGAAGACCGCGCCCGCAGCGGTGAGCCTCGTCTCGTTGCGCACGTGCGCGAGCCCGAAATCCAGCAGCTTTACGTGCGTGTGGCCGTCGCGCTGCGTGAGAAAGATGTTCTCGGGCTTCAGGTCGCGGTGGATCACCTCGAGCTCGTGCGCGCGCGCCAGCGCCCTGGCCACTTGCATGAGCAGCTCGATCGCCTCCCGTGGCGGCAGCGCGCCGCGCGCGATCCGGTGGTTCAGCGGCTCGCCTTCGAGCAGCTCCATCACCAGGTACACGAGCTTGCCCTCGTCGCCGTAGTCCGTGATGTCCACGATGTGCTCGTGGCGGATGCGGTTGGTGGCCCTGGCTTCTCGCAAGAACCGCTGCCGCTGCGTCGCGTCTTGCGCGAGGTCGGGCGCGAGAAACTTGATGGCCACCTTGCGGCCCAGCACGTCGTTGGACGCGCGGTACACCGTCGCCATGCCGCCCGCGCCGATCTTGGATTCGACGCGATAACGGCCCCCGATCGTGCGACCGATGAGCGGGTCGGGCATCGCCACGAGCGGCGCCCCGTCCACTGGACACGTGGTGGCGTGCCCCATCAATCGCAATCCGCACTGCGAGCAGATCTTCACGGCGAACGGGAGTGTAAGCGCAATGCGCGCCGCGATGACATCGCTCCGCGCTCAATACGCATGGCCAGCCCCGCGAGTGCGGTGTTGACAGGGGTTGCGCCGTTTTTCATAACCGATCGCCCGTGGCCATCATCGAGGACCTGCTCTCGCTCGTCGGACGCACGAGTCTGCTGCGACTTCGCGCACTTGCCGACGAGTCGTCCGCGGAGGTGTGGCTCAAGCTCGAGCAACAGAACCCGGGCGGCAGCGTCAAGGACCGCGTCGCCCTCGCGATGATCGACGATGCGGTCGCCCGCGGCGCGCTCGTCCCCGGCGGACTCGTGGTCGAGCCCACCAGCGGAAACACTGGAATCGGACTCGCGCTCGTGTGTGCGGCGCGCGGGTTCAAGCTCGCCCTCACCATGCCCGAGTCGATGAGCCTCGAGCGCCGCGCCCTGCTCGCGGCGTACGGCGCAGAGGTGGTGTTGACCCCCGCCGATGAGCAGATGGACGGCGCCATCCGCCGGGCGCTAGAGATCGCGCGAGCGCGCGGCGGCGTCGTGCTCTCGCAGTTCGAGAACCGCGCCAATCCTGCGACGCACCTCGCGCACACCGCCGTCGAGGTCATCGACGCTCTCGGCGGCGCGCCGGACGCCTTCGTCGCCGCGGTCGGGACGGGCGGGACGATCTCGGGCTTCGGCCGGTTCGTGCGCGAGCACGGGCTCTCGACCCGCGTCGTCGCGGTCGAGCCCGAGACGTGCGCGACGATCAGCCGCGGCGAGCGCGGGCCGAGCAAGATCCAAGGCATCGCCGCGGGGTTCGTTCCAGCCAACTACGACGGCGCGGTGGTGCACGAAGTGCGCACCGTGACCGATGCGCTCGCGTGGGAGACCAAGGTTCGCCTCGCCCGCGAAGAGGGCGTGCTGGTCGGAATCTCTGCAGGCGCCAACGTCGCCGCCGCGCTCGCGGTCGCGCGCGAGCTCGGCCCAGGCCGCCGCGTAGTCACCGTCGCGTGCGACACTGGCGAGCGGTATTTCTCGCTGGTTTCTCACTTCGACGCGCTCGCTTCATCCGCCGAGGGGCGCGCGTGAACCGGCCTCCCCGCGTGCTGCTCGTCGGCGTCGGCGGCATCGGTCACCCTTGCGCCCTCGCCCTCGCGCGCACCGGGCGCGTCGAGCTTGTCTTGCTCGATGACGACCGCGTCGAGCGCAGCAATCTCCATCGATTGTTCTCCTTCGACGAGGCCGATGTGGGCCGCCCGAAGGCCGTCGCGCTCGCAGATCACATCGAGCGCGCGAGCGGCGGGCAGCCGATGATCGTGCTCGACCGAGCGACGCCCGGGAGCGTGCTCGCGCTCGTCCGCGAGGCGGACGTCGTCGTCGAAGGGAGCGACAATTTCGCCACCAAATTTCTCGTCGCCGACGCGTGCGCGCTCGCGTCGAAGCCTTCGGTTCACGGCGCTGCTGTCGGCTGGAGCGGGACGGTGCTGCCCGTGAGTCCGTCGCGTTCGGCGTGCTACCGATGCGTGTTCGAAGACCTGCCGTCGGGCGACGCGGTGGACTGCGCGACCGCGGGCGTGTTCGCTCCGGTCACGGCCCTCGTCGGCGCGGTGATGGCGGCGCACGCCCTCCGCTTGTCCATCGGCGACGCCTCCCAAAGCGGAACGATCGCTCACCTCGACGCCAGGACCGGTATGTTTCGCGCTCGAATGTTCGCACGACGAAAGAACTGCCCGCTCTGTAGCGAGGCTCGCGTCATCACCGCGATCGACGCGAGCCGATACACGACGCCGGATTGTTCGCTACACAACCTCGCTGTCACCTCGTTGGAGTCATCGCTATGAGCATTCAAGTTCGCATCCCCGCTTCGCTTCGCACCCTCACGCAGTCCAAAGAAGAGGTCTCGGTCGAAGGCTCGACCGTGCGCGACGCGCTCTCCGACCTCGACGCGAAGTTTCCGGGCTTCAAGGACCGACTGCTCGACGCCAAGGGCGTCAAGCGCTTCATGAACGTCTACCTCGGCGACGAGGACATTCGCTTTCTCGACGGCCTCGACACCGCCGTGAAGGACGGCGACTCGCTCACCATCGTCCCCGCCATCGCCGGCGGCCGTTGAGCGACGCGATGCAGCGCCCGATCGACTACGAGCGCCTCGGGCGACAGGTCGCGCTGCCCGAGCTCGGCGTCGATGGACAGCGCGCGCTCGCCGCCCGTCCCGTGCGGTTCGTCGGCGACGACGCCACGCGCGCGGACGCCGAGCGCATCTGGTCGCACGCCGGTGGCCTCGTCGCGGATGCGACCGAAGACGCCCTCGAGATCACCCTCGCCGCGTCCTCGAACGAGCCCGCATACAGCCTCGGCGTCGCCGCGTGGGCCGCGCTCGAAGCCGCGCGCGCGCTGCTCGGATGGCCCGCGGCGCCCAGGCCCGCCGCGCTCGATCACGCGCTCTCGTCCACTTCGACCGAGCTTTCGCCATGACAGCGTTCGTCCGACCCAAGCGCATCGAGTCCATCATCGACGCCGTGGGAAACACCCCGCTCCTTCGCCTCCGCGCCCTCGAGCCCACAGGCGTCGAGCTCTACGGCAAGCTCGAGTTCGCCAACCCGGGCGGCAGCGTGAAGGACCGCGCCGCGCGGCAGATCTTTCTCGACGCCATCGCGCGCAAAGACCTCACTCGCGACAAGGTCCTCATCGATTCGACCAGCGGAAACACTGGCGTTGCGTACTCGCTCATGGGCGCCGCGCTCGGCTACAAGGTCGCGCTCGTGATGCCCAAGAACGTCTCGCAGGCGCGCAAGGACATCACCCGCGCCTTCGGCACCGAGCTCATCTACTCGGATCCGCTCGAAGGCTCGGACGGCGCCATCCGCCTCGTGCGCAAGATCGTCAGCGAAAATCCAGGCAAGTACTACTACCCTGATCAGTACAGCAACGCGTCGAACTGGCGTGGTCACTACCTCGGCACGGGTCCCGAGATCCTCGCGGACGTCGGCGATCGCATCACGCACTTCGTCACGGGCCTCGGCACCTCCGGGACCATGATGGGCACCACCCGCAGGCTCAAGGAGCACGCGCGACCCATTCAGTGCTTCGCCATGGAGCCCGCCGAGCCCGCGCACGGACTCGAAGGGCTCAAGCACATGGACAGCTCCATCGTCCCGCCCATCTACGACCGCTCGATTCACGACGGGACCGTCACGGTCGAGACCGACGAGGGCTGGGACATGTCCGATCGCCTCGTCGCCGAGCTCGGGCTGCACGTCGGCCACTCCGCTGGCGCCAACGTCTTCGCCGCGTGGCGGCTGGCCCGGCAGCTCAGCGAGCGCGGCGAGAAGGGCTGCGTCGTCACGATCCTCTGCGACCGCGGCGACCGCTACTTCGCTCCGATGAAGTGGGAGAAGGCCTACGCGTGGTAGACACCGCCCACACAATCAAGCTGTCAGCCCATATTCAGGAGAATCCGCGATGAATCACCCATGGCTCACCGCTTCGCTCGCCGTCGATCGCGCGGTGCTCGACGCCGTCGACGCCCACGCCGTCGCCGAATACCCCAACGAGTCGTGCGGGTTTCTCACGGGCCCCGCCGCGGATCCGCTCGTGATCGACCGCGCGATCGCCGCGCCCAACCTCGCGGACAAGTACCACAAGGCCGACCCCGAGACCTTTCCGCGCACCGCGCGCGAGTACTACACGATCGACGCGCGCTTGATCCAACGCACCTTCGAGCAGGGCGAGCGCGACGCGCAGCCCGTGAAGGTCATCTATCACTCGCACTGCGACTGCGGCGCGTACTTCTCGCAGACCGACCAGGACGCAGCGGCGCCCGACGGACAGCTCGCCTACCCCGTCGCGTGGCTCGTCACCGCGGTCACTGACAAGAAGGTCACCGACCGAAAGCTCTTCACCTTGCGCGAGGGCGCGTGGGTCGAGCTCGCGATCACCGTACGCTAGGACGCTCACTCGAGCCCGAGAAACGCCCTCGTCCGCGGGTCCTTCGGCGCCGAGAGCACCTCGCGCGGCGCGCCCTGCTCGACGATCGACCCGCTGTGCAGGACGCACACGTGATCGCTGATCGCGCGGGCGAAGTGCATCTCGTGCGTCACGATCACGAGCGACAAGCCCTCGCCCTTGAGCCCGCTCAACAGCTCGACGACGTCTTGAACGCGCTCTGGATCGAGCGCGCTCGTGGGCTCGTCCATGAGCAACACCTCTGGCTTCATGGCCAGCGCGCGGGCGATCGCGACGCGCTGCTGCTGTCCGCCCGAGAGCTCGTGCGGGTACTTGTGGCCGTGCTCTTCCATGCCGACCTTCGCGAGCAGCTGCCGGGCGCGCTCGGTCGCGGACGAGACCGACTCGCCGCGCACGTGCACGGGCGCTTCGATCACGTTGCCGATCGCCGTGCGGTGCGAGAAGAGATTGAACTGCTGAAAGACGAACCCCACGCGGCCGCGGAGCTTCGCGAACGCCGCGCGGTTGGCGCGCTCTCCGCCGGGCTGCACGGTCTCGCCTGCGATCTTGATCGCGCCGCCGTCGAAGGACTCGAGGCCGTTCAGGCAGCGCAGGAGCGTGGTCTTTCCGCCGCCCGAAGGGCCGACGAGCGAGACCGCCGCGCCGTCGTCGAAGGTCGCAGAGATGCCCGCGAGCACGGTCTTTTCGCCGAACGTCTTGGTGACGGATACGAGCTCGATCACGATCGCGCCATCCTCTCTTCGAGCCTGCGTGACAGCCGCGAGAGCGGGTAGCTCAGCGCGAAGTACATCGCCGCGCACGTGAGCCCAGGCAAGAGCCACGAGCGCACGTCCACCGCGGTGATGGTCATCTGTTTGGTCAGCTCGACCACGGTGATCACCGACACCAGCGAGCTGTCCTTGAGCAGCGCGATGAAATCGTTGGTCACCCCCGGCAACGCCAGCCGAAACGCCTGCGGAACGACCACTCGCCGCAGCGCCATCCCCCGCGGCATCCCGAGCGCGATCGCCGCTTCCATCTGGCCCTTGGGCACTGCTTGCAGCCCCGCGCGGTACACCTCCGCTTCGTACGCCGCGTAGTTGAGCCCGAGCCCCACGATGGCCGCGGTCATGGGCGAGAGTTGCACGTAGCGAGAGAGCCCGAAGTACAGCAAGTAGAGCTGCAAGAGCACGGGCGTCCCTCGCATGACCTCCACGTACGCGACGGCCACCGCGGCGAACGGACGCGGCCCGTATTGCCGCGTCAGCGCGAGCAGCATGCCCAGCAAGACAGCGAGCACCATCGCGCCGATCGAGACGCGCACCGTCGCCCACGCGCCTTCGGCGAAGAGCTTCACGTGGCTCCATCCGAACACCGCGCGCTCGGTCGTGCGCAGCAGCTGCGCCTGGTTTTCTGCGGTCCAATCGACGATCTGCGCGAGCCTCGGGTCGTCGATCTGCCAGCGCGCCATGATCGCGCGCAGCTCGCCCGAGCGCGCGATGCGCGAGAGCGCGTCGTCCACGGCCCGCGCCAAGGACTCGTCCGCAGGCCGAAACGCCGCAGCGTAGTAGCCGTCGCCGAGGTCGCCGACGACCCGCAGCGATGGCTTCACCACGCCGTAGCGCGTCGCGATGATGTCATCGAGCAACACCGCGTCGGTGCGGCCGCGCTCGAGGTCCGCGTAGGGCTCTTCTTGCCCTTCGTAGAGGACCGCTTCGATCCCGTTGCGGCGCAGCAGGTCGTGGGACTGCGAGTTGCCGAGCGTCCCGACGCGCAGCCCGCGCAACGACGTGACGTCGGCGCGCACGCGCGCGTCGCCGGTGCGGGCCATGAGCCGCATGCGATACAGAAAATACGGCCGCGAGAAGCGCACCCGCCCCGTGCGCGCCGGCGTCACTTCGAGCCCGTTGAGCGCCATGTCGAACGTGCCCCGCTCGAGCGACGGAACCAGGTTCGCCCAGTCATTTTGCACGAACCGCGCGCGCACCCCGAGCTCTCTCGCGATCGCCTCGGCCAGATCGACCTCGAACCCGACGCGCGTCCCCGGCCGGCGCGGGTCGTCGAACACGTACGGCTCGCCGCCCTGAATGTCGCCGCCCCACGACAGCTCTCCCCGCGCCCGCACCGCGGCGAGCCCGCCCTGCTCGCGGTGACACGAGAGCAGCGCCATCAGCGCGACGAGCGCGCACACCCAGCGAACCAGCGATCGTTGCACCGTGCGGCGAGCGTATCGCGCCCCGTCCGAGCGCATCGACGCGCGTCTGATCCCCGCGCGGTCTGGCGAAACCAATGCAGGCTTCACGAAATCGTCGCGCGCAGCATCTCTGCCGCACGGGGTACATTTCTGCCGCAGCAATCCTGGGCTCGATCGCGATTCTCGCGGCGAGGACGCGGCGAATCAACGCTGCGATCGATTCGAATTACTCGATTTACGTAGCACTTTTGTTCGTCTATTTCGAATCATCGATGGCGCGCTGATTGCTCGGTTTGTCGCTCGATGATGAAGCACCTCTCTCTGCTCGCGCTGTTCGCAGCGCTCTCGTCGTGCGCCACCACTCAGAGCAACCTCTCGCCCGAGCTGCAGTCGCGCTGGGACGCTTGCGAGCCAGCCGTTCGCAACTGGTGTCACGCTCAGGCGCACGGAGATCCCGCGCACGAGGTCGAGTGCCGACGCGAGGCGCGACACGGCTACGCGACGTTGTCCGACGAGGCCCTGCGCGCGCGCTACCTTCGCGACCACGGCTGCGCGCAATGACCGCAGCGCCCACGCCGCAGCCGGTGATCAGCCCATCTCGCCGGCCCAGCTCCGCGCAAACGCCTCGCGCGCGGTGCGCACCCGACCCTCGCTCTCGGCGCGTCCGAGCGCCAGCATGAGCTTGGTCAGCGCGGCTTCGGTGGTCATGTCGCCCGCCGAAATCGCGCCTGCGCCCGACGCGGCCGCGCCGCCGAGATAGCGCGCGAGGTCCACGCTTCCGCGCGGACACTGGCTCGCGATCACCACGGCGACGTCCATCGCGCGCGCCTTCTCGAGCACGGGGACGAGCGAGTTTTCGAGGCGGGGGATGTTTCCTGCGCCGAAGGCCTCGAGCACGATCCCGCGCACCCCCGCGTCGATCGCCCCCAGCAACAGCCGCGGATCGAGCCCCGGAAACGTCCTCACCGCCAACACCCGCTCTTCGATCCGCGCGTCGAACGACACCGCCGCGCGCTTCGGCAGCACGTGCGCGCTGAAGTGCACGCCGAGCCCCAGCTCCGCGAGCGGCGTGCACGCGGGCGAGCCAAACGCGCTCATCCCCCACGCGTCCATCTTCGTCGCGCGACAGCCCCGCAAGAGCTTCGAATCGAACACGATCCCCACCTCCGGCGGGCCCACCACCGCGAGGTGACACGCGTCCACCAGGTTCGAGCGCGCGTCGGTGCGCACGTCGCCCAGCGGCTTTTGCGCGCCGGTCATCACCACCGGCCGATCGAGGCCAGGCAGCAAAAACGCCAGCGCGCTCGCGGTGTACGCCATCGTGTCCGTCCCGTGCACGATCACCACGCCGTCGTACGAAGGAAGCGCCTCGTGCACGAGCGCGCCGAGGGACACCCAGTGGTGCGGCTGCATGTCCGACGAGTCCAAGTTGCTGAAGATCCGCGTCTCGATGTCCGCGACCTTCTTCAGCACCGGCAGCTCAGCGAGCAAATCCTGCGTGTACACGTCGGGCGCGAGCGGCGCAGGATCGCCCCCGCGCATCATCAGCGTCCCCCCAGTGTGGACCAACAACAACCTCGGCATCGCTGCGCACACCCTAACCGACGCTCGCGCTTCGCCGCGCATTCGCTACGATCTTTGCCCCCATGCAACCGCTCTGTCCTCGCTGCGGCGCGCCGCTCGACCCGTCGAACACGGCGCCCTCGCGCGACGGACCGGTGCACCCCGCGTGCGCTCGCCCTGACGAGCCGCCGCCCGTGTTCGACCCGCAGCCGAGCCCGCTCACGAGCCGCGACCCGCTGGTGCTCGCGCCCATGTACGGGTTGCCGCCGCCGCGACGATCGTCAGTGAATCCCCTGGTCGTTCTGCTCGTCACCATCCTCGCGATCGCCCTCGCCATCGGCGCGTGGCGGCTGCTGCTTCGTCCGTGAGCCACACCATGCAACCCATCTGTCCTCGCTGCGGCGCGCCGCTCGACCCTGCAAACACAGCGCCTTCGCACTCGGGCGCGGTGCACCCGCAGTGCGTGCGCATCGAAGACGCGAGCCCTCCGCGGCCGATCGACTACCCCGATCGCGCTGCGCCCAAGTACGGCGGTCCGCCGCTGCTCCGCTACGGATGTTCGCTGGCCGTGCTGCTCTTGCTCGCGACGATCGTGGCCCTGGTCCTCGCGTCGAGGTCGCCCTGAAGCTCGCGCTCGCGCTCGCTGCGTCGATGGCGCTCTGCCACGCTGGCTGCGCGAGACCCCTCGTCGCCGCGGGGCTGCGCGCGCGCTTGCACGACGCCCGCGAGCACGCTCGCTGCGTGGCCGATGAGCGAGACCTCCTCGCGCAGCTCGAGCCCGTCGTGTCCGTGCGCGTCGCGCCGCCAGAGGCCATCGCGTTCGTGCCCGCGGGAGCGACCTCGCCGCTCCGTCGTCGCGCGATCTTTCTTCGCGTCGAGACCAGCACCAGCGTGGTCGAGGGCCAGGACGCGCGCGTCGAGGTCGGCGTCGAGCGAGACGACGCCCCTGCGCCCTTGATCCTCCCGCGCGAGCACGCGCTCGCCGCGCTCGCGGGCTTCGACGAGCTCCGCGCCAACGCAGGCGAAGACGAGCCCATGCGCTTCACCCCCGCGCGCGAAGCCTCGGGCTTGCTCCGCTCGCTCGCCGACGGAATCCAAACCGGCTACGCCCTCTTCATCGTCCCCTTCGTCATGACCACCACCCTCGCCGGCCGCGAGATGCCTACGGTCGAGCGCGGCGCTGCGGACGAGACCGAAGCCCCCGCGGCGCTTCGTCACGGCGCGTTCACGCCCCTCGCCCGCGTGCTCGAAGCCGGCGGGTGCTCGCTCGCGCCGGGCGGCGGGTGCGCGCGATGGTTCGTCTTGCCGCGGCCCGAAGACCAGCGCGCCGCGCGCCTCTCGCTCTCGTTTGCGATCGCGATCAACCCCAGCCAGTCCGCGGTCGTTCGCGTCGCGCTGCCCGAAGGAGCGACGATCGAAGAGCGCGTTCGCGCTGCGTTCGCCCCTCACCGCGACCTGCCCCTGCTCGCCCTCGCCGACGCGCGCTACACGAGCATCTGCGACCGACGCGCGAGGTAGCTCTTCCAGTCGTACATCTCGAGGTCGTCGAGCGAGAGCTTGTCGATCGCTTCGACCACCGCACGCGCGAGCTGCATGTTGGTGATGAGCGGGATGTTCAAGTCCACCGCGCGGCGACGGATGAAGTACCCGTCGGGCCGCCCGTCACGGTCGTACGAGCGCGGGATGTTGATCACCAGGTCGATCTTGCCCGCGTTCATGAGCTCGATCGCAGAGGGGGTCTTCTCGTCGCTGTTCTTATAGGCGATCTCGCACTCGATCCCGTGCTCTTTGAGCACGTCGTACGTGCCCGGCGTCGCGAAGAGCGCGAGCCCCATCGAGCGCAGCATCACCGCGTCCTCGAGGAAGCGCAGCTTCTCCGCCGCGGGACCGAGCGAGAGCAGCACGCCCTTCTTCGGAAACTTGAACCCCGTCGCGACCAGCGCCTTCAGCAGCGCTTCGTTGAGGTCGTTGCCGAAGCAGCCCACCTCGCCGGTCGACGCCATCTCGACGCCCAGCGTCGGGTCCGCGCCCGCGAGCCGAGAGAACGAGAACTGCGCGGCTTTGACCGCGACGTAGTCGAGGTCGAGCGCGCGGTTCTGCACCGGGCCGCGAACGCCCAGCATCCTGCGCGTGGCCTCGCGGATGAAGTTGTTTCCCGTGACCTTCGACACGAACGGAAACGAGCGCGACGCGCGAAGGTTGCACTCGATCACCTTCACCTCGTTGTGCCGCGCGAGAAACTGCATGTTGAACGGCCCGGTGATCTTGAGCGCGCTCGCCACGTCGCACGCGATCTTTTTGATGCGCCGAATCGTCTCGATGTAGAGCTTCTGCGGCGGCAGCACCAAGGTCGCGTCGCCCGAGTGCACGCCAGCGTTCTCGACGTGCTCCGAGATGGCCCACAGGACGATCTCGCCGTCGTCCGCGACCGCGTCGATCTCGATCTCCTTGGAGTTTTGCTCGAATTTCGTGATCACCACCGGGTGCTCTGGCGACACGTCGGTCGCGCGCGTCAGGTAGTTGCGCAGGTGCTCGCGCTCGTGCGCCACGGTCATCGCCGCGCCCGAGAGCACGTAGGACGGACGCACCAGCACCGGGTAGCCGCCCAGCGACTCGGCGATCGCCTCGGCGTCCTCGAGCTTGCCCGTGCTCGTCCACCGCGGCTGATCGATGCCCAGCTTGTCGAGCATCCCGCTGAACTTCTCGCGGTCCTCTGCGGCGTCGATGCTCTCGGCGCTCGTCCCGAGGATCTTCACGCCCGCGCGGTGCAAGCGGATCGCGAGGTTGTTGGGCACCTGTCCGCCCATCGAAACGATCACGCCGTAGGGGCGCTCGCGCTCCCACAGCTCCATCACGTTCTCGAAGTTGATCTCGTCGAACACCAGCGAGTCGGACACGTCGTAGTCCGTGCTCACCGTCTCGGGGTTGTAGTTGAGCACCAGCGTCTCGAAGCCGAGCTCGCGCGCCGCGGTGATCGCGTTGACGCAGCACCAGTCGAACTCGACCGAGCTGCCGATGCGGTACGCACCCGAGCCGAGCACGAGGACCTTCTTGCGCCACGAGGGCTGAACGTCGTCGTGCTGCGCGTGGTAGGTCAGGTACAGGTAGTTCGTCTCCGCTGGATATTCAGCGGCGAGCGTGTCGATCTGCGCGATGTGAGGCCGGATCGCGTGGCGCCTTCGCAGGTCGCGAACGACGTCCTCTTTGACCCCGATGCGCGTCGCGATGCCCTTGTCCGAGAAGCCCTGCAGCTTCGCGCGGCGCAGCGCCGGCTCGTCGAGCTCGCGGCCCTTCTTGTCCTCGAGCTCGCGGCCCATGCGAACGGTGTCCGCGATCTCGTGCAAGAAGAACTCGTCGATGCGCGACAGCTCGTGCACCTCGTCGACGCTCATCCCCTCGTGAAACGCCCGCGCCACGGCGAACATCCGTCGCTGCGACGGGTACCTGAGCTCTCTCTTCACGTCAGGAAAGCTGAACTTGTGCGGGTCGATCCCGTCGACGCCGATGTCGATCATGCGCAGCGCCTTCTGCAGCGCTTCGGCGAAGGTCTTGCCGATGGCCATGACCTCGCCGACCGACTTCATCTCCGAGCCGATCTTGTGCTCGACGCCGACGAACTTCTCGAGGTCCCACCGCGGGACCTTGCACACGACGTAGTCGAGCGCGGGCTCGAAGAACGCCGACGTCCTGCGGGTGATCGCGTTGGGCAGGTCCGGCAGCGTGTAGCCGAGCGCGAGCTTGGCCGCGACGTACGCGAGCGGATAGCCCGTCGCCTTCGACGCGAGCGCCGACGAGCGCGACAGCCGCGCGTTGACCTCGATCACCCGGTAGTCGAGCGAGTTGGGGTCGAGCGCGTACTGGATGTTGCACTCGCCCACGATGCCGAGGTGGCGGATCGTGTTGATCGCGATGGTGCGGAGGAGCTGATACTCCTCGTTGTTGAGCGTCTGCGAGGGCGCGACCACGATCGATTCACCTGTGTGAATCCCGAGCGGATCGACGTTCTCCATGTTGCAGACGGTGATGCAGTTGTCGCGCGCGTCGCGCACGACCTCGTACTCGATCTCCTTCCACCCGCGCAGGGACTCTTCGACGAGCACCTGTGGCAGGCCCGAGGCGAACAGCTTCGGCAGCGCCTCTTCGACGTCGGCGTCGGTCTCGCAGATGCGCGAGCCCTTTCCGCCGAGCGCGTAGGCGGCGCGGAGGATCACGGGCAGACCGATGCGGCCGACCGCGGCGCGCACTTCGTCTTCGCTGACGCACGCCTCGGCGCGAGCAGACTTCACGCCGATCTCGTTGAGTCGGTTGACGAAGCGCTTGCGGTCCTCGGTGTCCCGCACGGCCTCGATGGGCGTTCCGAGCACGCGGATGCCGTACTTCTGAAAGACCCCAGCGGCGTCGAGCGCGACACCACAATTCAACGCGGTCTGTCCGCCGAAGGACACGGTGATCGCGTCGATGTCCTCGCGCACGATCACCTTCTCGACGAAGTGCGGGTCGACCGGGTGAAAGTACACTTTGTCAGCGAGCTGCTCGCTGGTCTGAATCGTGGCGATGTTGGGGTTCACCAACACCGTGTAGATGCCCTCTTCTTTGAGGGCCTTGATCGCCTGCGAGCCCGAGTAATCGAACTCGCCCGCCTCGCCGATCTTCAGGGCTCCAGAGCCCAGGATCAGCACTCGTCGCGGCTTCTTCGGGAGGTACTGGCCGAACATCGTGTGCTCCTTCGCTCAGACCCGGATCGAACCGACCAGGCGCAAAAAGTCATCGAACAGAAACGCAGCGTCTTCGGGGCCCGGCGCCGCTTCAGGGTGAAACTGCACGCTCGACCAGGGCTTCGTCCGGCAGCGAATCCCCTCGTTGGAGCCGTCGTTGACGTTGACGAACCACGGCTCCCACTCGGCCGGCAGCGAGCCCTCGTTGACCACGTACCCGTGGTTCTGCGAGGTCACGTAGCAGCGTCTCGTGAGCAGGTCTTGCACCGGCTGGTTCTGCGAGCGATGCCCGTACTTCAGCTTGATGGTGTCGCCGCCAGCGGCGAGCCCCAACAGCTGGTTGCCCATGCACACGCCGAAGATGGGCTTCTTCGTGGGAAACACCGCGCTTCGAAGCTGCTCGACCGTGGCCATCATGTCCTTGGGGTCGCCCGGCCCGTTCGAGAGCAGCACGCCGTCGCACTCAGCCACCAACGGCCGCAGGTCCTTGTGAAACGGGACGCGGATCACCGTGGCTCCGCGGCTGATGATCGACCGCACGATCGAGTCCTTCGCCCCGGTGTCCACGAGCAAGATCTTCAGCTGCCCGCCCTCGTACCGGATCACGTCCGGCACCGTGGTCATCGCGCACACCTGCGACATCTCGATCGCGTCGCACTTCACCGTGGCGTCGGCGAGCGTCGTCTTGGCCTCGACGAGAAACCCGTTCATCGTCCCGTGCTCGCGCAGCTTGCGGGTGACGGCGCGGGTGTCGACGCACTCGATCGCGGGGATGCCCTCGGACGCGAGCCACTGGCCCAGCGTGCGCGCGCAGTCCCAGTGCGAAGGGTTGCTCGCGTGCCGCAGCACCACGAGCCCCTGGATCTGGATCTTGCCGCTCTCGTACTTGTCCTTCAGCTCCGCGAACGCTTCGCTCAGCCGCGGCGCCGGAACGCCATAGTTGCCCTGCAACGGGTAGGTCAGAACGAGGATCTGTCCCTTGTAGCTCGGGTCCGTCAGCGTCTCGACGTACCCCGACATCCCCGTGTTGAACACGACCTCGCCCGAGACTTCGCGGCGCGCACCAAATGAGCGCCCTTCGTATTCGGTCCCGTCAGCGAGCAGCAGCTTCATCGCCTGCATCGACGTCCTCGCGCTGTCGGCGGTGAAAGAGTTTGGGGGCCGCCGAAAGGCGGCGCGTGCATACACGATCGCGACGCAGCGCGCTACGAATTGCCGATGTCCCGCCGGACGCTGTCCCTATACTCCGGCCACCCTCATGCACGACCGCTTTCTGCGCGCCTGCCGGCGCGAGCCCGTCGACGTCACCCCCGTGTGGTTCATGCGTCAGGCCGGGCGCTACATGCCCGAGTACCGCGCCCTGCGCGCCCGGTACTCGATGCTCGAGCTCTGCCGCACCCCCGAGCTCGCCGTGCAGGTCACCCTGCAGCCGGTCCGCTCGATCGCCGTCGACGCCGCGATCTTGTTCGCCGACATTCTGTTGCCCCTCGAGCCGATGGGCGCCCCGTTCGACTTCGCCAAGGGCGAAGGCCCAGTGATCTTCGAGCCCGTTCGTTCGGTCGAAGCCGTCGAGCGCCTGCGCGTGTTCGAGCCCGAAGAGGGCCTCGGCTACGTGCTCGAAACGCTGCGGTTGCTGCGCGGTGAACTCGAAGGCCGCTGCCCCTTGATCGGCTTCGCCGGCGCGCCGTTCACGCTCGCCAGCTACTTGATCGAAGGCGGCAAGAGCAGTCACTTCGAGAAAACCAAACTGTTCATGTACAGCGAGCCGGCCGCCTGGCACGCGCTGCTCGAGAAGCTGTCGGAGGTCACGCGACGGTACCTCCGCGCGCAGATCACCGCCGGCGCGCAGGCCGTGCAGCTGTTCGACTCGTGGGTGGGCCAGCTCTCGGTCGACGACTATCGGACGTACGTGCAGCCGCACGTGAAGGGCGTGCTCGAGGACGTCGAGCGCACGGGCGTCCCGGTGATTCACTTCGGGACCGGCACCGCCACGCTGCTCGAGTCCATGCGCGACGCAGGCGGAACCGTCATCGGCGTCGACTGGCGCGAGCCCCTCAGCGCCGCGTGGAAGCGCATCGGCCACGACCGCGCGGTGCAGGGCAACTTCGACCCGTGCGCGCTCTTCGCGCCCTGGCCCACGGTCGAGTCCCGCGCGAAGGCCATCCTCGACGACGTCGCTGGTCGTCCTGGCCACGTATTCAACTTGGGCCACGGAATCCTGCCCACGACGCCGGTCGACACGGTCAAGCGCCTCGCTGACTTCGTGCACTCGTACGCGGGCCAACGCGAGCCGAGCGAGCCATGACCGGGCGCGCGCCGCGGTCGATCGCCGTGATCGGCGGAGGGATCGCCGGGCTCACCAGCGCGTATCGCGCGAGCAAACTCGGCCCCGATCGCGTGAAGGTCTCGCTCTTCGAAGCGAGCGACCGCCTCGGCGGGCCGATCGGCACGAGCTTCGATCAGGGCTATCTGCTCGAGCGCGGCCCCGATGGGTTCGTGCGCTCCAAGGGCAGCGCCGAGGCGCTGGCGCGCGAGCTCGGGCTCGGCGACGAGCTGATCGAGACGCGGCCGGAGTATCGCAAGCTGTACGTCTTCAAGCGCGGCGCGCTGCACGCGGTGCCCGAGGGCCTCGCGCTGGTCGTCCCCTCGGACATCGCCTCGTGGATGCGCTCGCCGCTCGCCACATGGACCGGAAAGCTCCGCGCCCTCGCAGACCTGCTCTTGCCTCGCGGGCCGACGGACATCGACGAGACCATCGGCGCGTTCGTCCGCCGACGGCTCGGGCCCGAGGTGTCCAACCTCTTCGCCGAGAGCGTGCTCGCGGGGATTCACTCGGGCGACCCGGATCGATTGAGCATGCGGGCGACGTTTCCGCAGCTCGTGCAGATGGAGCGGCAGCACCGGTCGCTGATCTTGGGCGCCCTTCGCGCGCGGAGGCTCGCGCGAAAGAGCGCCGAGCGCGCCGCGCCCGTGTCTGCGTTTCTCTCGCTGCGCCGCGGGATGGGCTCGCTGATCGACGCGCTCGCGCGCGCGCTGCCCGAAGGCGCCGTTCGCATGCAGTGCGAGGTCCTCTCGCTCAGCGCGAGCGCGGGGCGTTGGATCGTCCGCACCGCGCGCGGGAGCGAGACCTTCGACGCCGTTCACCTCGCGGTCCCTGCGCGCTTCGCCGCGCCGTTGCTGCGTCCGATCGCGCCCGAAGCCGCGCGGCTGCTCGCGGGCATCCGCCACGTCTCGTCCGCCGTCGCGCTGCTCGGCTACCGCGAAGAGCAGCTCGACATGAAGCTCGACGGCTCGGGCTTCGTGGTTCCGCCCACCGAGCAGTGCGAGCTCTCTGCGTCCACGTGGCTCTCGCACAAGTGGCCCGGGCGCGTGCCCGATGGACACGTGTTGCTCCGCGGTTTTCTCGGAGGGACGCGCGATCCCGACGCTCACTTGCAAGACGACGAGACGCTGTTGCGCCGCGCGCGCGCGGGCTTCGAGCGCACCGTCGGCGCCCGCGGCGAGCCCACGCTCACGAGGGTGGTTCGCTACGCAGACACGAGCCCGCAGATGGAGCTCGGCCACACCGCCCGCATCCAGCGCGTGACCGCCCTCTTGCGCGAGCTGCCGTCGATCGAGGTCGCCGCCGCAGGCGTCCACGGCGTCGGGATCCCCGACACCATCAAGCAAGCGAGCGAAGCGTCTGCGCGGCTCACGCTGGCGTGAGCGGTCTACGCGCTTCCGCGGCCGCCGCGAACGAACGCGCCCGGCGCGATCCCCACGCTGCTTCGATACGCGCGGTCCCACAGGTCCTTCGCGTCGCCGTCGAACAAGAGCCCCTCGTCGAGTGCGCACGGCAGCCACGCCCCCTCGCTCACTTCGTCTTCGAGCTGCCCCGGTCCCCAGCCCGCGTAGCCGAGCAGCAAGAAGAACTCTCGCGGCTCGGCGCCGCCCAACGTCGCGCGAAACGCGTCGGCGTCACCCGTCACGGCGACGTCGTCGCCGATCGAGATTTCGCCGGGGATTTCACGGTCGATTCCGCGCTTTCGATAGAGCATCCACCCCGAGCCCGGCGTCACGGGACCGCCCCGACGCGCCTCGCGGTCGTACGAGCTCGCTAGCGGAAGCTCTTGGTCTTCGTCGACCAGGCTCGAGGCCACGAGCAGCTCGCGCACGACGCCGCACTCGCGGCCGTTGACGACCCAGCCGAGGGCACCCTCGGCGCTGTGCCGCCCGAGCAAGATCACGCTCTTCTCGAAGTTCGGGTCTCCCAACCGAGGAGCCGCGAGCAAGAGCCCCGGCGCGAGCGATCGAAGGTTTGTCATCGCGTGGTCGATCGACGATAGCGCGCCCGCCCGCGCCCCGCTCGCGCCGTGGAAACAGGGCGGTTGGTGGATGAAATCAACGCGCGGCCTTGTTATGACTCGCGCGCCATGGCGAACGAGTTCGTCTTCACGATGCACGATGTGCGAAAGGCGTATCCCCCGAACCGCGAGGTTCTCAAAGGGATCACCCTCGCGTTTCTTCCGGGCGCCAAGATCGGCGTCCTCGGCAACAACGGCAGCGGAAAGAGCACGCTCCTCCGCATCATGGCCGGCGTCGACAAAGAGTTCGCCGGCGAGGCGAAGCCGACCCCGGGCATCCGCGTCGGCTATTTGCCGCAAGAGCCCCCGCTCGACGAGACGCGGGACGTGAAGGGCAACGTCGAGCTCGCCGTCAAGCACACGCGCGAGCTGCTCGTCCGCTTCGAAGAGCTCGGCAACAAGCTCGGCGAGTCGATGCCCGAAGCCGAGTACGACAAGGTCATGGCCGAGTACGGCCGCGTCCAAGAAGAGATCGACCGCACCAACGCGTGGGAGCTCGATCGTCAGCTCGAGATCGCCATGGACGCGCTGCGGCTCCCGCCCGGCGAGGCCGAGGTCAAGACGCTCTCTGGCGGCGAGCGCCGCCGCGTCGCGCTCTGCAGAATCCTGCTCGAAAAGCCGGACATCCTGCTGCTCGACGAGCCCACAAACCACCTCGACGCCGAGAGCGTCCAGTGGCTCGAGCAGCACTTGAAAGAGTACCCGGGCTGCGTCGTCTCCGTGACGCACGACCGCTACTTTCTCGACAACGTCGCGGGCTGGATCTTGGAGCTCGACCGCGGCGAGGGCCGCCCCTTCAAGGGCAACTACTCGCAGTGGCTCGAAGCGAAGCGCAAGCGCATGGAGATCGAAGAGAAGCAGGCGAGCGCGAAGCAGAAGGTGCTCGACCACGAGCTCGAGTGGGTGCGCTCGTCGCCCCGCGCCCGGCAGGCCAAGAGCAAGGCCCGCTTGCAGGCGTACGAGACGATGCTGCAGGACAAGGGGCCGGACAAGACGCTCGTCGCGGACATTCAGATTCCGCCGGGCCCGCGGCTCGGCGACATCGTGATCGTCGCGGACAAAGTGAGCAAAGGCTTCGGCGACAAGCTGCTCTACGAGAACCTCACGTTCAACCTCCCGCGCGGCGGCATCGTCGGGATCATCGGGCCCAACGGCGCCGGCAAGACCACGCTGTTTCGCATGATCATGGGCCTCGACAAGCCCGACGGCGGCGCGCTCACCGTGGGCGAGACCGTGAAGCTCAGCTACGTCGATCAGAGCCGCGACGCGCTCGACCCGAACAAGACCGTCTGGCAAGAGATCTCCGACGGCAAAGACCTCATTCAGCTCGGCAAAAAAGAGGTCAACTCGCGCGCGTACGTCGGCGGCTTCGCCTTCAAGGGAAGCGACCAGCAGAAGCGCGTCGGCGACCTCTCGGGCGGCGAGCGCAACCGCGTGCACCTCGCGAAGCTGCTCAAGTCCGGCGGCAACGTGCTGCTGCTCGACGAGCCCACCAACGACCTCGACGTGGACACGCTGCGCGCGCTCGAAGACGCGCTCAACGACTTCGCCGGGTGCGCGGTGATCATCTCGCACGACCGCTGGTTTCTCGACCGCATCGCGACGCACATCCTCGCGTTCGAAGGCGACTCGCGCGTCGTGTGGTTCGAGGGAAACTACCAGGACTACATCGCGGACAAGATCAAGCGTCTCGGCGAAGACGCGGTGCAGCCCAAGCGCATCAAGTATCGCCGGCTCGTCCGCACCTGAGGACGGTGATGGACAAGGCGCTGCGACGAGGCGTGCGCGCGAGGCTCGACCCAGAGCTGGTCCGCGAGTCCATCGCAGCGCTCACGACCAGGGCGCCGACGGACCGCATTCGGGCGACCGAGCGCGGCTGGGAGGTGCACGACGAGGTCCCTTGGTTCGTGCTGTTCTTCGCCGTTGCGCTCTTGGCGCTCGCGCTGATCGCGCACGCGGGGACCGCGAGAGCGCCTGGGTTTCCTCGGACGTTTCGTGTGATCCCGTGGCTGCTCGACCTCGGGTGTCTGGCAAGCGGGTACCTGTTTGCGCGGCGGCTGTGGGGCTCGATGTCGATCGCGCTTGAGGGCGACGCGCTGGTGATCGAGCGCACGTTTCGCGGCAAGACCGTCAGCGTCGCGCGGCTCGACCCCGAAGAGGTCCAAGCGGTGCGCGTGCTCGAGGACCGCGTGGTGTCCATCGAGGGCCCACGAAATCAAATGCTCGCCACGGTGTTTCGCGCAGGCTTGCTCGACTCGCCCGCCCTCGCCCGCTGGATCGCTGACAGCGTCGTGGCCCTCTGCGAGCGCGCGCTCGAGCGCTGAAGCGTCAGCGTCGGTGCGGCGGCGCGTTGGGCGCTTGCGTGGCCACGAGCAAGTGCACGCGGTCGCCGTCGCGGGTGATCATCTCGCGGCTCTTGTAGCGGCCGTCTGGCGCGGTGAGCGCGACGTCGCACAGCCCCGCGGCGTTGTACGGACAGGCGCGGCAGCGAGAGGGCGACGTGGTCCTTCGCGGCGCGCGCGCGCCCTTCCAGTAGCCGAGCGCCCACGACACGTCGCGCTCTGCGGCTTGCTCGTGGTGCGGAAACACAAAGAGCGTAAACGCTGACGAGTCGAGCCTGCGCACGCCGAGGCCCGCGAGGGGATCGGGCATCTCGCCCTGCGACGCGATCTTGCGCTCGCCCCACGGCGCCACGCTGGCGATGTCCGCCGCGCGCTTGGCCATGGTCTCGGCCATGTTCTCGGGTCTCGGTCCGCCGCGAGGGATGACCGCGACCGCGTGAACGAGCTCGCTCGTCTCGAAGCCGCTCGCGCGCAGGAGCTTTCCGTACGCTTCGACCTGCACGACGTGGGTGGGGTAGAGGTCGCGGCGACCTGAGAATTTCCACTCCAAAAGCAGTCGTGCCTTCGACCCTTCGAGCTGCACGCGGTCCGCGCGCCCGATGAGCGGAACGCCCTCGACCTCCCCGGCCAACCCGAGCTCGACGAGCCCCATCTTCTCGCCCACCTCGATGCGCCGCGTGACCTCTTCTTCCGTGATGGGCTCTGCTTCGGCCTCGAGCCGCGCGTGCCCTTCGTTGCCCGCGGACAGCTCGGCGCTCGTCACCCGCACGTCGTGCAGCGTCCCGAGGTGCACCTGCATCTCGCAGTAGTACTGGTTGGCCAGCGTGCTCACCGCCACGCGCTTCGGCGGCAACGGCGGCGGATTGGCCACGAGCGCGCGGATCGCCTCGAGCTTGTCCGCGGTGAACAGCGTCGTGACCACCGCCTCGAGCCCGTCCTTGCGCGCGTGCGCGTAGAACGCCTTGAGGGACTGATCCGTGATCCCCGCGCCCTTGACGAGCTCCCACGCGCCCTTGCGCGAACCGCGGCTCGCGACGAGCGCGACGAACGCCCTGAAGAGCTCGCGCTCGGCGTCCTGCGGTGTCTCGATCGCTTCGCTGTCGACGCTCATTGCTGCTCGCGAGCGTCACTGTAGCACCGCTGCCCACCCGCGCGGTGCGTCTGCGCTCAGCTCTCTTTCGACTCGGATTCGCTCGCGCTCGCGGCGCTCGCGTTGCGACGCGCGTCCTCTTCGGCGATCGCGCGCTTGAGCCAGACCTTCGCGTTCTTCATCTTTCCCACGACGTCGGTGCGCGCGCAGAGCGCCTTCCACGCGGCCTCTTTGTGCTCGGCCGTGAGCTCGGCGATCTCGGCGCGGTGCTTGATCCACACGCTCACGGCCTCTGCCGGAAGCTCGATCTGCTCGAGGTCCACCTGAAACGCCTGCAGCGCCGAGGGAAGCTCCGCTGGCGCCGCAGCGGGCATCTCTGCGGCCGCGGGCGCGTTGTCGTTGGCCACGCCGTCTCCGCCGCCGAGCTGCGGCGCGTCCACGTGCGCGCGGCTCACGTACGCGGGGATCGTCTCGATCTCGGTCTCGTCGAGCATGCCCAAGCCCAGGATCGACAGCGTCGCGCGGCGCTTGGCCTTGGTCTCAGCCTTCATGAGCGCGTTGATGGGGTCTTGCATCGGGACGGTCGCGACCGCGGTCTCGACGCGGCCGTTCGGGTGCGTCGCGCGGCACACGGCGTAGATCATCTTGGTGCCCGCGACGTCGATCACCCGCGGCCCGTCCACGATCTCGCGGTTGAGCCGGTGGATCGCCGCGAGCTGATCGGTCGCGCCGCGCGTCGGGTACAAGATCTCTTTGCCGTTGAGCCGCAGGATCGCGAAGGGCTGCGTCGCCGCGGTGAGCCCGAGCGAGTCGCACATTTGCACGTAGAACTTCGCGCGCTCCTCCGGCGAGAGCGCAGAGATGTCCCCGCGCAGCACCATCGACTCGACGACGCGCGCCGTCGTCTTCGGGTCGAAATCGCTGATGTCCTTCACAGGAGCCGCGACGGGCTCGACCTTCTTGATCGCCTTGACGGTCATGGGTTGCTCCACTCTCTCTTCGCTGATCGTTCGTTGTCTTTGCCAGCCTGCGATCACTCGTCGCAGGTGTCGTCTTCGTTCTCGACGCGCGCGAGCCACGCGTCGCGGCGCTCGTCACAGAGCAGCGCGAACTCGTCGTCGGCCCCGAGCGTCGACTCGATGTTCATCGCGTCGAGCGCCATGCGCGCGAGGTCGTACTCGACCGCGATCCCGTCGTCGTTGACCGGCGCGGGGATGGTCGCGATCGCGATGGCGATCGCCGCGGTGAGCTCGTCGTCGCTGAGCTCGCGCAGCGCGCCGGGCGCCCAGGTCGTCTCGACCGCGCCGTCGTTGGCCGCGAGCTCTTCGCGCAGCACGCGGATCATCGCGTCGCCGCTCTCGATCGCATCGGCAACAGTGATTTCGCTGGTCGAGTTCATGGTCGTCTCCGTCTTCGCTTCGTCGGTCGATGGCGTGCTGTGCGTGGTGCGCGCGGTGCTCACGACTGCACCGGGCGCTTGCAGAGCGCCGCCGGCAGGCCGTCGTTGGCGGCGGCGCGAAACGCGAGCACCAGCACGGCGACAGAGCCGCCAGCGGCGACCGTCACGTCCGCGCGACCCACGGTCGTGCGCGTGAGGGGCATCGCGTTGTCGTTGGCGGGGGTGTTGTCCCAGAGCGTGAAGAGCTTCATGGCGCGTCTCGCATTCCGTCGCGCAACCCCAGAGGAACTCGGTTGCTGTCGACGGACTCGATAGTGCGTCCTCGACCCCCCGCGGTCAATTCAACATGGACATAGTATGTCACGCAAAGAAACGCGGATTTGCCGCAAGAATTCCAGAGCAAAGAAGCAACGGTAAACCGGGACAGAGTATGTCCTAGCCATCCCCTGCGCGCCCCCGCTCGAGCGCCCTCGACGCCCCCGCGCGCGGTCGCTCGCGACGCACACGCAGCGGCGCTGCGGGCAGCGTCGAATCAACGCATCCACCGCTCGCTGGTGAACCAATCCCCCCCCGTTGGTGGACGCGTCGATCAGCGCACGGGCGGAGAGACGACCTGCGTGATCGAGAGAAAGATCTGCGCTGTCGGCGCGCGACGGCCGCGCTCGGGCTGCGCGACGGGCTCTGGCCGCACGCCCAACCGCGAGGCGTCCACGCCCTCTTGCGTGAGCCTCCGCAGGATGTCTCGCCCGCGCGCTTCAGCGAGGGTCTCGCCCCCCTCGCGATCGCCCGGCAGCCGCTCTGGAACGACGATCACCACGCGACGAATCGCGGTCACCGCCGCGATGGCTTCGGCGAGCGCCGTGATCACCCGCTCGCTGCGCGCGTTGAGCGTCGCTGCGTCGGCTTCGAACTGAATGGGCTCGGTCGTGCGGATCGCCTCGCGCTCGAGCCGCACGGGCCCTGCGCAGCCCGCGCGATCGGGGTTGGTGTTGGGCGAGCCCGCGACGTTGGGGCACGCGTCCATGCTGTCGGGCACGAGGTCGCGGTCGCGATCGGGCAGCGCGCAGCCGGGCTCGTCGCGGTTGGCGTAGAAGCCCTGAAAGTCCTCGACGCATCGGTCGCGCGAGTTGCCCACGCCGTCGCGGTCGTTGTCGGCGTCGGGGCAGCCAGGCCGCGCGGGGTGCGGCGACGGGCCCTGTGGAACGTCCCTGCACGCGTCGACGTTGTCCGGCACGCCGTCGCTGTCCGTGTCGAACGCAGGGCAGCCCAGGCGCCGTCGATCGGCGTTGCCGTTGGCGGGCTGGTCCGGGCACACGTCGAGCGAGTCGAGCACGCCGTCGTGGTCCTGGTCGGCGTTGTCGTTGCTGACGCCTGCGCCGCGGTCGATCCCGCGCTGCTCTTCTTCGGTGCGCGGCGGCGGTGTGTACGGGACGCGAAAGACCAGCTCGAGACCCGCGGTCCAGAACTGCGCGTCGGGACGCGGTCGGGACGCGGGGTCTTGCAACACGTGCCAATAGCGCGCGGTCGGTCCGAGCGTGAAGAAGCTGGTGATCTCGTAGGTCACGCCCAAGCCCACGTCGAAGGCGAAGCGCGTGAGCATGTTGTTGCCGTTGGGCATCAGGCCCGCGTTGGCGTTGGCGTCCAGCGAGAAGCCGAGCGCGCGCCAGATCGTGGGCATGAACCGAACGCCGCCGCCCACGGTGGTGAGCCGGCCGGGCTCGTAGGGCGTCGTGGTGCCGGGGACGTTGCCGGCGAAGAAGAAGCCCGTTCCGGCGCCGACTTGGATGGCGGCGAAGGAGCTGAACTCGAGCGAGACGCGCAGCGATCCGGCGACGTTGACCCGGTCGTAGCCGAGCACTTGCCGCTGAAATGCGCCGAACATCGTCCCAGCGCCAGCGTCCAAGTGAAACCGAAACCGCCGCGAGAACGGCGCCTGCGCCCGCGCTTCGCCGCCCTGAGCAACCAACGCCGCGGCCACGCACAGCCCCGACAACACAGCAGCCAATCGCTGAACCTTCATCGCTCCTCTGTCTCGCTGGCGACTGTACCGCAAACGTCGACGCGACCCCTGAAATGCAGAAACCGCAGCAACCTCTAGGATTGCTGCGGTCTCTCGTGTCTTCGACTCTTCCTCGAAGTGCAGCGCCTCGATTGTCACCTCGAAGCTGCTGGTTTGTGCGCGGTGGACGGGACTCGAACCCGCGGCCTCCGGCGTGACAGGCCGGCGTTATAACCGACTTAACTACCACCGCACTCGCTGCGGTTTGTCCGCTGCGATGGGCGCGGTTTGTATCCGCGACCCTCGACCCTGTCAAACTTCTTTTTCACAGGGTCGTCACTTTTTCTCTCGGGCTCAGCCTTTGAGCGCGTTTGCGGCGATCACGATGCGCTGAATCTCGCTCGTGCCCTCGTAGATCTCCGTGATGCGCGCGTCGCGGTAGTGCCGCTCGACGTCGAACTCGGTGCTGTAGCCGTAGCCGCCGAAGACCTGGATGGCCTGGTGCGCGACGCGCGAGGCCATCTCGCTGGCGAACAGCTTGGCCATGGCGCTCTCGGCCGAGTGCCGCACGCCCTTGTCCTTGAGGTACGCGGCGCGCCAGATGAGCAAGCGCGCGGCGTCGATCTCGGTGGCCATGTCCGCGAGCTTGAACTGGATCGCCTGGTGCTGCGCGATCGGCACGCCGAAGCTCTTGCGCTCTTTGCTGTACGCCACGGACTTTTCGAACGCCGCGCGCGCGATGCCGAGCGCTTGCGCGGCGATGCCGATGCGACCGCCGTCGAGCGTGGCCATCGCCACTTTGAAGCCGTTGCCCTCGCCGCCGAGGCAGTGCGTCACGGGGACGCGCACGTTCTCGAAGAAGATCGTGCACGAGTGCGCGCCGCGGATGCCGAGCTTGTCGTCGTGGTGGTTGCGCGTGACGCCCTGCGCGTCGAGCGGAACGAGGATCGCCGTCGCCCCCTTGTGCCCGATGCCCTTGGTCGTCATCGCGAACAGCACGATGCAGTTTGCGAACGGCCCGTTGGTGATCCAGTTCTTCGAGCCGTTGATCACGTAGTGGTCCCCGTCGCGCTCGGCGAAGGTGGCCATGGTCGCTGCGTCCGACCCGGACATGGGCTCGGTCAGGCCGAAGCAGCCGAGCTTCTCGCCGCTGGCGTAGGGGTCGAGAAACTCTTTCTTCTGCCAGTCGGTTCCGAACTTGTAGACCGGGTCGCAGTAGAGCGAGTTGTTGACGGACATGATCACGCCCGTGCTCGCGCACGCCGCGCTGATCTCTTCGAGCGCGAGCGCGTAGCTGACCGCGTCGAGCCCGCCGCCGTTGTGCTCGCTCGGGATCGCCATGCCCAGAAACCCCAGCTCGGCCATGCGCTGCACGAGGTCCGCGGGCCAGATGCCCTTCTTGTCGAGCTCTTTCGCGCGAGGCGCCACCTCGCGAAGCGCGAAGTCCCTCGCGCTCTTCTGCACCATCAGCTGCTCTTCAGTCGGCGAGAAATCCATCTCTAACCTCTCTCTCACTTGCCCGTGAATTTGCGCTGCGCCCTGGGGTCCGCCACGAAGGCCTTCATCCCGCTCTTCTGGTCCTCGGTGCCGAAGCACACGCCGAACGCCTGCACCTCGAGCTCGTTGGCCACCGGCAGCGGAACGTCGTGCCCCGCGCGCATCACCCGCTTCGCCTGCGACACCGCGATCGGCGCGTGCGCGGCGATCTGCAGCGCGATCTCGTCGACCTTCGCCACCAGATCGCCGTGCGAGAAGATCCCGTCGACCAGCCGAATGCGCTCGGCCTCGGCCGCGTCGATGATGTGCCCGCGAAACACAAGCTCGCGGCACTTGCCCACGCCCACGCGGCGCGCGAGGCGCTGCGTCCCGCCGAAGCCAGGGATGACCCCGAGGCCCACTTCGGGCTGGCCGAAGCGCGCTTTTTCACCGGCGTAGATCAGGTCGCACGCCATCGCGAGCTCGCAGCCGCCGCCGAGCGCGAAGCCCTGCACCCGCGCGATCACGGGGAAGCGCGCGTGCTCGATGCGCTCGCCCAGCATGTGACCGTTGCGCGCGAAGTGCCGCGCTTGCTCGGTCCCGTACTCGGCCATCTCGGCGATGTCCGCGCCCGCGGCGAACGCTTTGTCCCCCGCGCCCGCGAGGATCGCGACGCGCACGTCCACGTTGTCTTCGAGCGATGCGAGCGCCTTCGAGAGCGCGTTGACGACCTGACTGTTCAGGGCGTTGAGCTTCTCGGGGCGGTTGATGGTGATGCGGGCGATCGGCCCGTCGACAGAGACCAGTACGACGTCACTCATGGCGCGAGCGGTGGTAACACGGCGGCGAAATGCGCCCAAGCGCAACGGATTCGGCGCGAAACATCGCCGGTTGTTTCGGCGCCGCTGAGACCGGCTCAGCGCAAGAGGGTCGCGACGTCGTAAACGAACAGCTCTGGCTCGGCCGTCGCGACCGCGAGGCGACCGCCATCGGGTGAGAACGCGACCGCCAGAATCGCCGTCGATCGCAGCGGCACCGCGCTCGCCGCGCCGCCTCCGTCTCGGCGCGCCACGAGCAGCCTGCCGTCTCGCGTTCCGCCCGCGACCATCGTTGCGTCCGCGCTGATCGCAGCGCTGGTGAAGCGCGCGCTCTTCGCCGCGATCGCGGTCGATTCGCTCCCGCTCGCGTCGAACACCCGCAGGCTCGCCGCGGTCGCCACGATCGCAAGGTCCCTCCCGTTGGTGCCGATGGCTGAGCAGCCCGAGACCTTCACGAACCGCTTCTCGGACGCGGTCTCCACGTCCGCGAAGAACACTCCGCCAGCGGATATCCAGCACAACGTGCGCGGCCCGACGAACGCCGCGCGCTTCACGTGGCCCGATTTCGTAGCGACGCGCGCCTCGACGCCGTCGCGCCAGAGGAGCAGTCTTGTTCCGCGCATTTCGGCGACGAAGCGTCGGTCGTCGCTCACCGCGAGCACATCGCCGTCGAAGCCCGCGAGCCTCTGCTCGACGCGGCCGCTCTCACAGGCGATCAGCTGCGTCGGCTCCGAAGAGTGGGTCGTCGCGACCGCAGCGAAGCGGCCGTTTGCGCTCGCTGCGGCGGTGTTGAAGCTCTCGTCGAACGCGCGCACTGGCTCGATCGTCGCCGTGGCGAGCGTGGCCTTCGCGATCGCCTCGTCGTGCGCCGCGATCAACGTTTCGTCGTCGAGCCACGCGAGCGTGTGCACTTCCGTCGCGATCGCTGGCCGCCGGACGTCCAGCCGATCGAGCTCGACGCGCTCGATCGCGCCCTCTGCGTTGTTCGCGAACAGCACCTTTCGGTCTCGCGACAGCACCCGGTCGCCGATGTGACAGCGGTCCGTCGCGCTTCGACGAAGCTCCAACGTGCGCGCGTCGAACACGCGAAGGTCTGCGCCGAGACAGAGCAACATCTCGTCGTCATCGAGCTCGAAGAGCGCCGTCGGCCCGTTGACTGAGGCCGTTACTTTCGCAGCGAACGGACGCTCGAACGGTCGCTCGTCGCTCGCAACAGAGAGGCTCACGAGGCGGCCTTGCGTGCAGACGAAGAGCCGCTCGCTGTCCGACGAAAACGCGATCGCCGCGCTCCACGTCGCGAGCGGGTATGTCTTCGTTCGCTCGAGCGTCGCGACGCTCCACAGCTCGACGGACGAGTCGGTCTTGATCGCGAGCCATCGTCCGCTCGGAGAAAACAACGCTCGTTGCGCGGGGCGTCCCGCTCCGCTCGCGGCGAGCTCGGCGAAGATCCTCCCCGCCCGCGCGTCGTACATCGCGAGGCGCGTGCCGGCCACGAGCACCAACGACGGGTCGCTCGGATGCCCGGCGATCGCCGTCGCGTCGAACTCTGGCTCGATCGTTCGCAGCGCCGAGAGCGTGTTGGCGTCGAGCACCAGCACGGGGTCGCTGTGCTCGCCGCCTCCCGGCGTAGCGCCTACGAAGAGCAGCGCGCCGTCAACGCTGAACGCGAGCAACACCTCGCCGTGATTCGCGTGAAGGCCTTGTATCGAAGCGCTTCGCAAGAGCTGTCCCGAACGCGCGTCGTTCACGCGGACCGTCGCGCCGTCGCACGTGGCGATTTCGTGTTCATCGTGGCGCAACGCGAGCGCGGTGCTGTGCGAGCTGATTCGAAACGGCTCGGCCGCGATCGTGATGCTCGGTGGAGGCGGCGAGAAGGCCTTTGTCGAGCCTCGCTTCATCGGCGCATTGTCCCGGTGATCTTCTCGTTTCGGCAGGGCGATCGAGCGCTCGGACGCAGCTGGCGACTTCGAGTGTGGACTTTCTGCAACCGCTGTTGTGTCGTTCGACCATGAGGCTTTGCGTCTCCTCGATCGCGACGGCCAGCGTCGCGCTCGCGCTCTTCGCGTGCGAAGCGCGGCCAACAACCTCGGTGGTCGTGCGGTTCGACACCGACATCGTGCGCACGCAGATCGACCGGGTCGACGTGGTGTTCTCGTGGGCGGACACCAGCGAAGAGATCGCGCGTCGCTCGATCACGCAGACGCTCGACGCTGGGTCGATCTTTCCCGGGACGCTGGTGCTGGCTCCGCTGCCGTATCCGCCAGGTCGCGTCGTGCGCGTCGACGCGCGGCTTCGTCTGCTCGACGACCCGGCGCCCTTCGTGATCTCTCGCTCGCAGTTCGCGCTGCCCGAGAGCGGCACACGCGTGCACGACGTCTTCTTCTCCGAGGCCTGCGGAACATCGGGGACGAGCGCGTTTTGCACCGCGCGCGAGAGCTGCGTGGTCGTCGCTGAGACGCCGCGCTGCGCGCCAGTGCAGACGTCGGAGGCCCTTCCTCCGTACACGCCCAACAGCGAGCGCGACGGGTCGACGCCGCCCGCAGACGCGCGGTCGAACCCCGACGGCGCGACGATCATGGACGCCGCACCGGACGTGAACAGCCCCGACGCGAGCGCTCCTCCGTCGGATCGACCCGCGTGGTGGCCGTGGCACGGAGCAAGGGTCTCTTCGAGTCGCGTGCGATTTCGCTGGGACCGCGCCGTATCCCCAGCGGGCGCGGTCGTCGTCGTGTGCCCGGGCTTCACCTGCGCTGATCCCATTGCGGCCACTCGGGTCAACACCCTGAGCGGCGCCGCGCTCGTGCCCGCGCTCGCGCCGGGGCTGTACAACTGGAAGCTCGAGTCTCCCTCGGGCACGCGCTTGTCACCCGATCGGGTCTTCACAGTGCGCGCACTCTCTCGTCCGTCCGACGAAGACGCGGTCGCCCTCGGAACGACGCTCTGGATCGACCCTCGCGACGGCGATTCGGACTGGGCGATCGGCGCTCCGGGCACCGCTCCGAGCGGCGCGGCCACGGTGGCGACCTCCCTGCGCGGTCGGATAAACCTCCAGCCGCCGATGGGCGCGCAGGGCTTCGGGTCGGCGCTCGCAAACGCAGGCGACCTTCGTGGCGACGGGCGCATCGCGGTCGCGGTGTCGAGCGACGCCGATCCCTCTCGCGAATCGAGCGTCGCGATCTTCGACTCCGACGGAAGCACGCTGCGCGCATCGGCCACGGTCGTGCTCGCCGGTCTCACCGGCGATCGCTTCGGCGCAGCGATCGCGGGCGGAGGCGATCTCGACGGCGACGGCTTCGCAGACCTCGTGATCGGCGCGCCCGGCGCTCGCGGCGGCCAAGGCGAAGTGCGCATTCAATACGGCGCTCGGTCGCTCGCGGCCCCTTCGAGCGAGCGCTTCGAGGGCGCGTCGCAGCTCGGCGAGCGCGTGGTGTCCGGCTGCGATTTCGACGGCGACGGCTTCGCGGACTACGCCGCGTCTTCCAGCGGAACGAGAGGCTTCGTCGTCGTGCGCTTCGGCGGACCCAGGGGCGCGGCGCCTGCCATGGTGCGCGTCGATCCCGATCCCATGCTCACCGCGTCTGCGTTGGGGCAATCGATGGCGTGCGGCGGAGACGTCAACGGCGATGGTCGCTCGGATCTCGTCATCGGCGACCCCGCGGGGCGGATCGGGACGGGGCGCGCGTCGTACATCATCATTGTCAGCTTTTCTCCAGACCGAAGCGCGACGAGAACCCTGCGGCAGCCCGTCAACGAGCTGCCTGGATACGCCGCGGCGGTGGTGATCGTTCGCGACATCAACTCCGATCAGAGAGACGACGTCGTCGTCGGTGCGACGAACAGAATCATCACCGTTCGCAACCTCGCGACGACGGAGTTCGCGGTCCCAGTCGGTATGGCAACGGCGATGAGCGCAGGGTTGAGCGAGACGTCGACGGCGTTCGCTCCAGCGATCCTCGTCGGCAGTCCAAGCCAATCGGCGGTGTTTCGCTTGAACGAGACGGGCGGCGGCTTCGGCGCGATCGGAGACAACGGCGCGGCAGGCAGCCGCTATGGCGCGGCGGTGTTGCAGTGAAGCGCGCGGTGCTCCTCGCTCTCGCAGCCGCTGTGTTCGGCCTCGGCTCGTGCGCTCCGAGGCCGAACACAGCGATCGTGCTCGAGGTGGCGAGCGACATCGACCCCGTGATGCTTCGACGCGTTCAGCTCGTGGTTCGCTGGACCGACAGCGACGAGCGCGCGGCACGCGACCGCTCGTACGTGTTTCGCGAAGACGCGACGCGCGGGGTCCTTCGCACGTTTCCTGCGTCGCTGGTGGTGGCCCCCGAGGCCGCGAGAGACGGTCGCGAGGCGGAGTTCTCGCTGCTCGCGATGACCGACGGAGCCACGGTCGGCAGCGAGGAGCTGTTCACCGTCAGCCGCGTTCGCGCTCGGTTTCGCGCGGGACAAACGCTGCGCGTCCCGATGTTTCTCGCCAACGCGTGCGGTGAGACCAGCGTCGCGCGCAGCTGCGCCGCGAGCGAGAGCTGCGTCGCGACGCCCGAGCCGCGCTGCGTCGCCGCCGCGAGCGTCGAGCCCACGCCGTACTCGACGCTCGACGCCGCTGTCCCCGACGCTTCGTCATCGCTGCGTCCGCTCACGGGCGTCGTCGAGCTGCGAGCCGGATCCGAGCGAACGTGCGCGCGTCTGCGCGACGATCGCTGGCGCTGCTGGGGTGAAGGCTCTCTCGGACAGCTCGCCAATCGTCGCGCCGAGGACTCGTCGCTTCCTACTCCGATGAACCTCGGATTGGCTTCTTCGGACATCGCGCTCGGACGCTGCCACGGCTGCGCGACGACCACGGATGGCGCTGCCTGGTGCTTCGGCTGCAACGGCTCGACGCAGGTGAGCCCGACTCGCTCGCTGTTCGAGCTAGCTCCCGTTCGAGTCGGCGCAGAATCGTGGCGCTCGGTCTCTTCGGGCTTGGACTTCTCGTGCGCGATCAACGCCGCAGGCCGCGTGATGTGCTGGGGAAGCAACGCCTCGAGGCAGCTCGGCCCCACGAGCACAGGCGGCTCGAGCGCGACGCCCGTCGAGGTGGCGGTCGCGCCGGGAGAGCGATTTGTCAGCGTTTCTGCGGGCGATACACACGCGTGCGCGATCAGTGAGGCCGGCGTCGTGTACTGCTGGGGCAGCGATGCGCAGTCCGAAGGCGCGAGCGATCGCGCGACCGGTCGCGTCAGAGACGGCGCGCGACGGTCCGACGATCCGAGCGCTGCCGACGCGGGCACGAGCGATCCGCTCTCGGGATGGGTGCACAACGCGCGCTCGATTCACTGCGCGAACCGAGTCTCGTGCGCGGTCCTCCGCTCGGGGCTGGCGTTGTGTTGGGGCGCTGCGGGCGTGATCGGCACAGGCATCGGAGTTCAAGTCTTCGGCGCGTATGCCGTGATCGAACGCAGGGGCGATCTCTCCGTACGGTCGCTCTCGAGCAGCGGCGCGACCACGGTCGCGATCGGCTCGGACGGCCGCGCGAAGTGCTGGGGCTCGAACGAGGTCGGGCAGTGCGGGTTCACCGCCGGCGTTCGCGTGTTGGCTGCGATCGACCTGGCGTTCTCGCGCCCCGCGGTCTCCGTGGTCTCGGGCGGAGCGCACGTGTGCGCGCTGCTCGACGACAGCACCGTCGAGTGTCTCGGCGCGAACTCCGCAGGACAGCTCGGCAACGGCACTCGGCTCAGTTCAATGGTCCCTCAACCTGTGCTCACGGATCGGTAGATCGATGCAACATCGGGTCGCGCTCGTTCATCGTTCGCTCGTCGGTCTCTCGACCACCCTCGCGCTTTGTCTGGTCGCCAGCGTCGCTGGTGCGCAGTCGGCGAATCGTTCGACGACCCCCGCAGCGAGCGCCGAGAGCGCTCCTCCGGTCGCGCCCAACCCAGCGCGCGACGCGTTCAACGACGGCGTTCGCGCGCTCGACGAGTCGAGGTTCGCTGACGCAGCGTCGGCGTTCGAGCGCTCGTATCAGCTCGCTCCGGTGCCGGCGGTGCTCTTCAACCTCGCGTTCGCGTACCGCGGTCTCGGTCGCGTTCGCGACGCCATCACCGCGCTCGAGCGCTTCATCGAAGCGCCAGCGAACGCCTCGCCCGACCGCGTCGCCGCTGCGCGCAACGAGGCCGCGTTGCTGCGCGCCGCGCTCGCGCGCGTGTCCGTCGACGTCTCGCCGAGCGACGCGCGCGTGTCCGTCGACGGCCGCGACGTGCGCCGCGAGCGTGGCGTGGCGCTGCTCGATCCAGGCTTGCGCGTCATCGAGCTTTCGCTCGACGGCTATCGCTCGTCGCGTCGCGAGATCACGCTGGCGCCAGGAGAATCGCAGACGGTTCGCGTCGAGCTCGCCCTCGTCGACGACGCAGCGCACCTTCGCATCGAGCCGTCCGTGAGCGCCGCGCGGATCTTCATCGACGGACAGTTCGTGGGGACGGGCCTGGTCGATCGTCCCGTGCGCGCAGGAGACCACCGCGTCGAGATCACGGCCGTCGATCACGCGCCGTTTCGTCGCGACGTGCGCGTGGGGGGCACCGGCCTCGTCCGCGTCGACGCCTCGCTCGTCCGCACGCGCGTCAACCCCTGGGTGTGGCTCGGACCATCGATCGGCGTCGCGGTGGTCGGCGCCGTCGCGCTCAGCGGCTGGGCGCTCTGGGAGACTACGCTTCGTCCCAACGAGCCGCTGCCGACGCCCGCCAACGCGTGGGGTGAGCCCGTCCGCTGAACGAGATTCACCGCGGTTCGAGCGCGGCGCGCTCACGGATGCGGCCCATGCCCCACGCCGCGATGTCGCGCAGTCGCTCGACCGACAGCGCGCGAGTCCAATCGCGCATGTCGCGGATCGGTCCGCTGTTCGCGTCGTCCGGCACGCGAATCCCCATCGCATCGCAGAAGCGTCGGTCCGGGTAGGCGACGAGCTCGGGAGGCTCGGGCTCTTCGATCGCGGCCGCCATCGCTTCGCAGAGCTCGCTGAGCGGCACATCGAGACCGAGCGAGCGAAGGCTATCGAGCCCTGCGAGCGCCGTCCTCATCGCTCGCATCGCGAGCCGCGCGAGCGCGACGAGGTCTCCCTGCGCGAGCCGCGCTTCAGCGCCGAGCGCGCCGCGCACCTCCCCTTCGAACGCGCCTCCCCAGCGCGTCGACGCGAGGATGACCGCTGCGTCCAGCGTCGGCTCTCTCGGCGTTCGCCGCGCGGCGAGCTGCGCCGTCACCGACAGCGGCGATTTCTTCGCGAAGGGCGCGAGCCGGCTCGCCGCCAACACGTCTCGATCGCGCCACCGCGGCTCGACCCTCATGCGCCACACGAGCTGGTCGAACAGCGCGCGCCCCTCGTCGTCGTCGCGCAGCCTGCGCACCAGCGCGTGCGCGCCCGGCTCGAACAGCCAGCTCGCGTCGCCGCTGCTCTTCTCGCGGATCCAGCGCGCGGTGTCTTCGCGTGACCACGACCAACGCGAAGGCTCCGAGCGACGTTCGACCTTGGCCCATTCGATCCAATCCGAGCCGTATCCGTCGGGCCAGCACGGGACCAAACCGTTGGTCGCGCGGCATTGTTCGTCGCTCGACCAGCGGGCGAGCAGCGCCCACAGATCCGCGGCGTCGAGCGCAGGATGGTCCGCTTGCTCGACGAGCCTATCCGCGACGACCCAGCTGCGCTGCGCGAGCAGCCATCGCACAAACGTCGGCTCGGGCTTCGCGTCGCGGGACTGCAGCGCCTCGCGGGCCGTCACCTCGATCGCCGCCCACGCTTCGGCGGTCACCGCCCCGCGCAGCGCCCGCGCCGTCTGCTCGGCGGGGCCGCAGCGCACGAGCTGCGCTCCGACGGGCTGCCCTGAAGGCCAGCGCAGCACACGCTCGAACCAACGACGTGCTGCAGCGATCTCGCCGACTTCGACCCAACGCTCGACGAGCAGCTCTCGTCCGTCGACGTACGGGCCGTCCTCGTCATCAGGACCGTACAGCATGGCAGCGTCGCCGAGCGCTCCCCCGTCTCCGTATCTGCGCACCAGCCGATCATCGAGCGCCGCCAGCTGCGCTCGATCCCCAGTGATCAACGCGACGACCAGCGCCGCGAGCACCGCGAAGACCTCGTCGCCCTCTGGCTCGCGCTCGGCGATGCTCTGCTGAATCCACGCGCTCACCGCGGCCGGGTCGAGCTTGCGCAACGCGCCGACCCGTCGCAGCAGCGTGACCTCGCCCATGTCCAGCGCAGTCCGGAAGGTCTCCCACGCCTCGTCCGCCGACTCCGCGCGCTCGACGACTGGTTCGAACTCGTCGAGCGGCAACAACTTGCCCGTGGATTTCACCGCGTCGATCGCGACGCGCTCATCGATCACCCCGGAGCTCGATCGCCGCGCGCAGTCGCTGCAAATCGAAGTCGAGGTCCGGACACACCTCGTGCTCGATGATCGCTCGCACACAACGTTCGGTCTGCGCTTCGTTCAGCGACGCGTCGGCTGCCAGCAGTTCGCGCGCGTCGACCATCGCTCGACGCGCCTCGCGCAAGCGCGATGCGTCCGCGAGCAAGCGCTCGCTCCACCGCTGCAGTGTCGCTCGAGAGTCCTCCATCGAGTCGCTCTGTGCGTCCCCGCCCCCGCCCCGCGCAACCCCTCCCCAATCGCTCTCAGCCGACCTTCTGTCCGCCTTCGTAGCGATAGAACCCGCGGCCCGTCTTGCGTCCGAGCCAGCCCGCTTCGACGTGCTTACGCAGGACGTTGGCCGCGCGGTACTTGTCGTCGCCGAGGTCGCGGTGCAGGACTTCGGCGATCGCGAGCACGGTGTCGAGCCCGATCAAGTCCGCCAGCTCGAGCGGCCCCATCGGGTGATTGAGCCCGAGCTTGACGCCCTCGTCGATGTCCTTGGCGCTGCCGATGCCCTCTTGCAGCGCGAAGCACGCCTCGTTGAGCAAGGGGATCAAGATGCGGTTCACGATGAAGCCCGGCGCGTCCTTGGCGGTCACGACGGTCTTGTTCATCTTCGTCGCGAGCTCGATCGTCGCGGCGTACGTCGCGTCGCTCGTCTGCAACGCGCGAATCACCTCGACCAGCTTCATGACCGGAACGGGGTTCATGAAGTGCATCCCGATCACGCTCTCGGGCCGCTTGGTGACGGCGGCGATCTTCGTGATCGAGATCGAGCTCGTGTTGCTCGCCAGGATCGCGCCCGGCTTCGCAGCGGCGTCGAGCTTGCGAAACAGCTCGAGCTTCAGGTCCACCTTCTCGGTCACCGCCTCGACGATCAGATCGCAGTCCGCAAGCTCTTCGATCGAGCCGACCGGCGTGATCCTCGCGATCGCAGCGTCCTTGTCCGCCGCGCTGAGCTTGCCCTTCTCGACCAGCTTGGCGAGCGTCGCCTCGAGCTTGCCCTTGGCCTTCGCCGCGAGCTCGACCGTGGCGTCCGCGAGCTTGACCGCGTAGCCCGACTGCGCCGCGACCTGCGCGATCCCCGCGCCCATCTGTCCGGCGCCGAGCACTCCGATGCTGTTGATCATGTGAATCCTCTGCTCGCTTGAATGTGTGGGCTCAGACGCGCTCGACGACGACCGCGACCGCTTCGCCGCCGCCGATGCACAGCGTGGCGAGGCCGCGCTTCTTGTTCTGCGTCTGCAGGGCGTTGAGCAGCGTGACCATGATGCGCGCGCCCGAGGCGCCGATCGGGTGACCGAGCGCCACGGCGCCGCCGTACACGTTGGTCTTGGCCAGGTCCAAGCCCGCCTTCTGCGCGACCACCAGCGAGACCACCGAGAAGGCCTCGTTCACTTCGAACAGGTCGATGTCGTCGACCTTCAGCCCGAGGCGCAGCAGCGTGGTGTCGATGGCCTTGGCGGGCGCGGTCGTGAACCACTCTGGCGCCTGCGCGGCGCTGCCGTAGCCGACGACCCGCGCGAGCGGCGTGAGCCCCATGCGCTTGACCGCGTCGCCCGAGGCGAGCACGAGCGCCGCGGCGCCGTCGTTGATCTTGCTCGCGTTGGCCGCGGTGATGGTCCCGTCCTTGGCGAACGCAGGGCGCAGAGAGCTCATCTTCTCGACGTTGCCGCGCTTGGGCTCTTCGTCTTCGCTGACGGTGACCGAGCCCTTCTTGCCCTCGATCACGACGGGGACGATCTCGCGCGCGAACACGCCCTCGGCCTGCGCTGCGAGCGCGCGGCGGTAGCTCTCCTTCGCGAACGCGTCCTGCGCGTCACGCGGAATCGAGCACTCCTTCGCGCACAGCTCGCCCGCCGTGCCCATGTGGAAGTTGCTGTACGGGTCCCACAGACCGTCGTGGATCATCCCGTCGATCATCTGCGCGTGGCCCATGCGCGCGCCGTTGCGGGCGCTCGGGAGGTAGTACGGGACCTGCGACATGTTCTCCATGCCTCCGACCACCACGACCTCGGCGTCGCCGAGCAAGATGCTCTTGCTGCCGAGCATGAGCGACATGAGCCCCGAGCCGCAGACCTTGCCCACGGTCGTGCAGGGGACGGTGTTCGGCAGCCCAGAATAGATCGCCGCTTGACGCGCGGGCGCCTGGCCCTCGCCCGCGGTGAGCACGTTGCCCATGTACACCTCGCGCACGGCGGCGTGAGGCACCTTCGAACGATCGAGCGCTGCGTTGATCGCGGTGGCCCCGAGGCGCACGGCCGCGACCTCCGCGAGCGCTCCCTGAAACGAGCCGATGGGGGTGCGGGCGGCTCCGACGATGAACACTTCGTTCTGGTTCGACATGACGATCGCGTGCTCCTTTTTGCCCGGCGAATGTGCGCCGAGCGCGCGAGGGATTCACCGCGTTCGGCCACGTTAGTCAAGCGCAGACCCTGCCGCGTCGCGGCGCTCACACCGCGCGCGACGCTGGCTCTCTCGCTCAGCGCTCGGGTTGCTCTTCTCGCCGCGGGTTGCGCGCGTTGGGGTTGGCCGGAGCGCTCTCGCCTTCGCGCGGCGGCCTCGGCTCTTCGCGCCCTTCGTTTTCGCCCTCGCGCGGGCGATCACGCTCGCGCTCTCGCTCTCGTGAGCGATCGCGCTCGGGCTCTCTCGGCGGCGGCCTGCGCGGCTCGCCGTAGTCGTCGTGCAGCTTTCGGTCGAGCCGCGTGAGCAAGTGCCGCTCCATGTACGTCGGCATCGCGGGGATCTGAACGACAACGCGCACGCCCACGACCCCGCCCACGTCCGCGGGGATCAGCTCGATCGACGCCGCGCTCGATCGCGTGGTGTCTCGGTACGTAAAGAGAAGAAAGCCGCTCTCGCGGTCACGCTCGGTGATCGCGAAGCCCATGTCGACGCGCACGAGGCGCACGGCGGCGTTCCATGATTGCTCGATGGGATAGGGCAGGTCGATGGACTGGCGCGCCTCTGCGACAGACGGTGCCAGGACAAACGACGCTGCGAACAGAACACAAGCGAGCGGACGCATGAAGAGCCTCCGCGAGGCCCTTCGCACGACTCGCGGCGCGAGCGCGAATTTGTGACAAACCCCCTGCAGCGCTCGGCTTACTTCTCGCCGCGCGCGAGCGCGTCCATCACGCTCAGCTTCTCGGTGAAGATCGGGACGATCCCCGCGACGAGGTGAAACGCGAGCTGCGAGACGTACATGAGAAACACGTACGCCGCCCCCTGCTGCTCGACCACCTCGCGAGGAAAGTACATCAGCAGCGCGGCGAACACGCTGAACTGAAACGCTCCGAACAGCCCCGGCGCGCTCGGCAGCAAGATCCCCATCGCGAGCACGCCCATCACCGCGAACGCGTGGCCCACGGTCATGGGCAGCCCGCAGCCCCACCCGAGCAGCCACATCGTCAGCGCGTTGGCGCCCCAGTACAGCAGCGTCTCGAAGGTAAACGGGACCATCAGCTTCGGGTCCGGCACCGCCCGCAGCCCGTCCGCCAGATCGCTGACCTTCTTCTCGAGCTTGTCCGCGAGGCCCTTGGAGACCAGCCCGATGATCGTGCGCGTGAGCTTCACCGCCAGCGCGTGCTGCCAGAGAAACATCGCGAGCGTCGCGAGCGCGCCCGCGAACACCAGCACCAGCAGGTAGCCGAGCCGCGGGACGTTCGCGACCGCGAAATTGCCCACCATCACGCCCTCGAGCGGCAGCCTCGGGACGAACGTCAGCGCCACGGCGAGCAAGATCGCGACGTACAGACCGTCGAGCACGCGCTCGGCTGCGATGGTGCCGAGCGCCGCTGAGCCCGAGATCTTGCCCTTCTGTCGAATGAGCACCGGGCGCACGACCTCGCCCATGCGCAGCGGCAGCAGCATGATCGCCAGAAAGCCTACGAAGCTGATCGCGATCAGCCTGCGCGTCGGGACGTTGGCGTTGATGGGCTTGAGCAAATGCGCCCAGCGAATCGCGCGAAAATAGTGAACCACGGTGTAGAGCACGAAGTACGCGCCCACGGTCCACCACTTCACGTGCGCGAAGTCCGACGCGCTGGGCGTGAGGTCCAAGCCCGAGCGCCGAAGAAACCAGATGAAGAGCCCCCCGATGCCGAGCGACACCGCGAGCCGAGACAACAGCGAACGCACCGTCCGGCGCTTCGCTTCGGCCGTCGGCTCAGCGTCGAGCCCAACCGAGCCCGTCGCCGTCGCCCCCTTCGGTGCTTCGCTCTCGCTCACAGGCGGTAGACGTTGTCCTTGGGACCCGTCACCGAGCGCGTCGCGTTGCGCGCGTCGAAGACCACGGGCGCGGTCTTCACGAGCTTCGCGTAGTCGAAATCAGTGTGGTCCGTGACGATCACAGCGATGTCGAACTTCGAGGCGTCCACGTCGGCGGGCAGCGACTCGAGCCGCATCGATCCCTCTTGAAACACCGGCACATACGGGTCGACGAAGGAGATCTCGGCGCCCTTCTTGTGCAGCAGCTCGACCACGTCGATCGCGGGCGACTCGCGCATGTCGCTGACGTCCTTCTTGTACGCCACGCCCACGATCAGGACCTTCGAGCCCTTGATCGCCTTGCCCTTGTCGTTGAGCACGTCGGTGATGCGCGTGACGACGTAGCTCGGCATGCCCGAGTTGATCCCGTCGGCCAGCTCGATGAACTCCGCCGTGTACTTCAGCGCGCGCAGCTTCCACGAGAGGTAGAGCGGGTCGATCGGAATGCAGTGCCCGCCCAGCCCAGGGCCCGGCGTGAACTTCATGAACCCGAACGGCTTGGTCGCCGCCGCGTCGATGATCTCCCACACGTCGAGCCCGAGCTTGTGGCACATGATCGCCACTTCGTTCACCAGGCCGATGTTGACCGCGCGAAAGGTGTTCTCGAGCAGCTTGACCATCTCCGCTGCGTCCGTGCTCGACACCGGGACAACCTTGTCGATGATCTTCGAGTAGAGCGCCACGGACACCTCGAGGCACTTGTCCGTCGCGCCGCCGAGCACCTTCGGCGTGTTGCGCGTGCCGTAGGTCTTGTTCGCAGGGTCCACGCGCTCCGGCGAAAACGCCAGAAACAGCGTCTCGCCGATCTTCGCTCCCGCCTTCTCGAGCATCGGCGCCACGAGCTCGCGCGTCGTGCCCGGATACGTCGTCGACTCGAGCACCACGCACTGGCCGGGCTTGAAGTGCTTCGCGATGTTCTCCGTCGCCGAGACGATGTACGAGACGTCCGGCTCCTTCGTCTTGTTGAGCGGCGTCGGGACGCAGACAATGATGGCATCGGCCGTCGCGAGCACCGACGAGTCGGTCGTCGCCTTCAGGCGACCCTCGGCCACGTGAGGACGCAGCGAATCGCTGGGGATGTCCTCGATGTAGCTCTCACCCTTGCCGAGCTTCTCGACCTTGCGCCCGTCGAGATCGAAGCCCGTGACGCGAAAGCCAGCCTTTGCAAACTCGACCACCAGAGGCAGGCCCACGTAGCCGATGCCGATGACGACGACGTGGACGTCCTTGCGCTGGATCTTCTCGTTCCAATTCATTGAGTTTCTGTGTCCCGTTGGGCGCGAGGCTGTCCCGCCTCACGCGAGTGCATCGAAGAAAAGCGCGCCACTCTTCCCGAAGTTCGGGCGTAGAGCGGGCGCGGACAGTACCTGTGCGCCGCTTACACGGCAACGAGGCTCGAAGGCCCCTCGACGAACAGCTTCGCGACCGCCGCGTCGCCGCCCAGCGACCGCAGCGCCTCGATCGCCTCCCCCACCTTCGCCACGTCCGAAGGCTTGTGCGCATCCGTTGCGGCCAGCGTGTAGTGGCCCTTCGCCACCCAGCGCTTCGCCGCCTCGCGCGCCGTGCTGCCGTACGCGCCCGTCAGGCTCATCACGTCGAGCTGCAATTTCGCTCCCGCCGCGATCACCTGCTCGAGCGCCTCTTCGCTCGACGTCAGCGCCGAGCACCGCTCGGGGTGCGCCACCACCGCCGTGATTCTGTGCGTCTTCAACAGCCGCCAGATCCGCAGCTCGAGCTTCATCGGCAGCCTGTCGTACGGCAGCTCGACCAGCGCCGCTCGCCCGCCCGGAAGCATCATCGCCGCGTTGGTTGTAAGCCTCTCCCACGACACGTCGTCGAACAGATGCTCGGCCGCCGTGAAAAATTCAGGCATCGCCTCGCCCTGCGCAACGAGCGCCGCCATCGCGGACTCGAGCGCTTGCCGCGCCGGCGCCACGGTCTCGGGCCGATTGTCCCAGGTCGGACACCGAACGTGCGGCGTCGCCACCACCACGCGAAACCCCAGCTTCGCCAGCCCCGCTAGCACCAGAGCTCCCTCTTCTGCGGTCCGACAACCGTCGTCGATGCCCGGCAGCGGGTGGCAGTGCAGATCGATGTAGCCGCTCACGGCCCGCTCTTCTACCCCCCACACCCCGCCAGTGCTAGCTCGACCATCACCCTCGCTGCGCTCGCTGCTCACCGGTGCCCATTGCGTGTCGGCTGACTTAGTTGCATAGTGCAACTAACATGTCCAGCGCCGTCGTCGTCACCGCTCCCGAGCCCCTCGCCCTCGCGCCCGGCACGCGCGCGGTCTTTCTCGCGGGTTCGATCGAGCAAGGCGCCGCTGTCGACTGGCAGCGCGCGCTCATCGCCGCGCTCGCCGACTGCCCCGTGACCATCTTCAACCCGCGCCGCGCGAAGTGGGACGCGAGCTGGCCGCAGTCCGCGGCGGACCCGCGCTTTCGCGAGCAGGTCCAGTGGGAGCTCGACGCCCTCGAGCGCGCCGACGTCATTGTGATGTACCTCGACCCCGCGACGCGCGCGCCGGTGTCCCTGCTCGAGCTCGGGCTGTTCGCGCGGACGAAGCGCATGGTCGTGTGCTGCCCCGACGGGTACTGGCGCAAGGGCAACGTTGAAATCGTGTGCGAGCGCTACGGCGTGGACACCGTGCAAACGCTGGACGAGCTCGCGCGCTGCGTGCGAGCGCGGCTCGGCCCGTGAGCGCTCACACCTTCGGCGCGCCCTGCTTGGCGAGGCGCTCTTTGCGCAGCGCCCTCACCTGCGCTGGCGATTTGCGCGCGCTGCGCTGCGCGATGCGCGCCGGGTCGATCGCGCTCGAGTGAACGAAGCGCTGAACGTCCTCGTGATCGCTCGCCATCACGTTTTCGGGCGGGCCTTCGACGGCGATCTTTCCTCGTACGAGCATCGCGACCCGGTCGGCGATGTCGAACGCGCTCGCCATGTCGTGCGTGATCACCACGCTCGTGACGCCGAAGCGCTCGCGCATCTCTTCGATGAGCTCGTCGACGGTGCGCGAGGTCACCGGGTCGAGCCCCGAGGTCGGCTCGTCGTAGATGAGGATCTCGGGCTCGAGCACGAGGGCGCGGGCGATGCCGACGCGCTTGGCCATTCCGCCTGAGATTTCGGCGGGCATCCGCGCCGCCGCGTGCGCTACGCCCAGCTCGTCGAGCTTGACCATCACGCGGTCTTTGATCTCTCGCTCGCTCATCTTCGTCTGCTCTCGCAGCGGAAACGCCACGTTGTCGTAGACCGTCATCGAGTCGAACAGCGCGTACTTCTGAAACACCATCCCGAAGCGCCGACGCACCCGCGACAGCTCGAAATCCCCCAGCGCGGCCATGTCCACGCCGTCCACCAGGATGCGGCCGCTCGTGGGGCGCTCGAGCGCGATCAAGTGCCGGACGAGCGTGCTCTTTCCTGCGCCCGAGCCGCCGATCACGACGAGCGTCTCGCCGCGGTCGATCTTGATGTTGATGTGGTCGAGCACCGTGCGCTCGCCGAAGCGCTTCACCAGGTCTTCGATGATGATCTGCGGTCCGTCCGCGTCGCTCTCGCTCATGGTGCCAACCTCATAGCCAACCCCGTAGCCAACCTCGTAGCCAACCCAGTCGCTGACCTCAGCCCGCTGCGCGGCGAGCCGCACGCGCCCGCCGAGCGCTCGCTGATCGCCTCGATCAGCCCATGTCCGTCATGAACGACGTGATGATGTAGTCGAGAAAGAACACGCCGACGACGCTCCACACGACCGCGCGCGTCGTCGCGAGCCCGACGCCCTCGGCGCCGCCCTTGGCGTAGTACCCGTGCCTGCACGAGATCAGCGTGACGGCGTAGCCGAAGATCACGGCCTTCACGAGGCCCTGAACGAGGTCGCGCTTGTCGAGCAGCGCGGTCACGCGGTCCATGAACACGCCCTGATCGAGCGAGAGCATCACCACGCCGACGAGGTACGCGCCGCCGAGGCCCACGCCGAAGAACAGCAGCGCGAGCACAGGAACCATGAGCGTGCCCGCGATCAAGCGCGGGACGATGAGGTACTGCACGGGCGAGACGGCCATGGTCTCGAGCGCGTCGATCTGCTCGGTCGCGCGCATGTTGCCGAGCTGCGCGGCCATGCCCGAGCCCGCGCGGGCAGCGACCATGATGGCAGTGAGCACCGGGGCCATCTCGCGCGAGAGCGAGAGCGCGACCACGCCGCCGACGAGGTTCTCTGCGCCGAAGCGGCGAAAGCCGTACGCGGTCTGCACCGCGAACACCATCCCCGTGAACAGCCCGACGAGGCACACGAGGAAGATCGATTGCACGCCCACGAATTCGAGCTGCTGCACGAGCACGCCGAAGCGGTAGGGCCGACGAAACTGCCACACGAACGCGCTGAACCCGAGCTGCGCGAGCGTCCCGAGCTCTTCGATCGCGCGCACGGCGGGCTCGAAGAGCTTCTCGAGCGACTGTCGTGTGACCGATGGGGTCTTGGTTTCGTTCTCAGCCAACGGGCATCGCTCCGACGGGACGTTGCGTACTTGTGCCACAGAACCGCGCCGCGGCGCACGGACAGAATCGGTCGATCGCCGCTCAACGGTCGCGGTATTGCCGCGGAACTCTTCGCGACACGGCGCAGAGCACCTCGTACGGGATCGTTCCGACGCGGGCGGCGATCTCTTCGGCGCGGATCAGGCCGGCGCCCGCGCTGCCGACTTGTGAGCCGAGCAGAACCACCTCGTCGCCCACGGCCACGCCCGCGGTCCGCGCGATCGCTGTCACGTCGACCGAGGCCATGTCCATCGAGACGTTGCCCACGACCCGCGCGCGCGCGCCCTTGACCAGCACTTCTGCCTCGCTCGACAACCGTCGAAAGAACCCATCGGCGTAACCAATGGGAACCGTCGCCAGCACCGTCGTCTGCGCGCACACGTGCGCCCCTGCGTAGCCGACGGGCGTCCCGGCGGGCACCTCTCGCAGCGCGAGCACGGCGGTCCGCAGCGAAAACGCCGGCATCAACGCAGGTCCGTCGTGCGGAAACGGCGCGACCCCGTAGAGCGCGATCCCCGTTCGCACGAAGTCGTACCGCGCGTGCGCGAAGCGAAACGCCCCCGCCGAGTTGCACGCGTGTCTCCGCTCGGGCTCGATCCCGGCCCGTCGCAGCACCGCTAGCGCCTCGTCGAAGCGCGCGATCTGCTGGTCCGTGTAGCTCGCGTCGTCGCAGTCCGCGTTGGCGAAATGCGTCATCAGCGCCTCGACCTTCACGTGCGGCATCGACGCGAGCTGCTCGGCCACCGCCGCGAGCTCGCGCAGCGTCACGCCGAGCCGCGACATGCCCGTGTCGACCTTCAAGTGCACGCGCACGACGCCCTCGCGCTGCGCGACGCGCCGAAGGTCCGCGAGCTGCGCGCGGTCATAGATCACCGGCGTGAGCCCCGCGTCCACCGCCTCGTCGATGCCGTCGCGGTAGACGCCGCTCATCACCAGGACGGGCGCCGAAATTCCTGCGCGGCGCAGCTCGAGGCCCTCTTCGACGAGCGCGACGCACAAGCCCTTCGCGCCTGCGGAGACGAGCGCGCGCCCCACTTCGACCGCGCCGTGGCCGTAGGCGTCGGCCTTCACCACGGCCCACACGTCCGCGCCCACGTATGCGGCGACGCTGCGAAAATTCGCGCGGATCGCGCCGAGGTCGATCTCGGCCACCGTGGGCCGAACCGCCTCGTCGATGTGTGCCTTCGGTGGGATCGAGGGAGCGCTTCTGTGTGGGTCGTTCATGGTCGGGCTCGTCCGTTCGTAAGCGAAGGGTGCGCGCGATCGCTTCCCGTGACTATGCGCGATCGAGCCAGTAGAGTGCGCGCCGCTTTGAGCGAGATCACTGTCATCGTCAACGGCGAGTCGAAGCGCGTGCGCGAGGGGACCACCATCGCGGCCGTCGTCGAGAGCATGAACCTCCGCGGCCCCGTCGCTGTCGAGCGCAACCGTGAGCTCGTCGTGCGCGCCGAGCACGCGAGCACCGTTGTAGCCGACGGAGACGAGCTCGAAGTGGTCAGCTTCGTCGGCGGCGGCTGATCCCTCGAAGCGCACTCTGACCTGTCATTTTACTGGAACTTCTACGCTATGACCGACCCCACCGAGCCCACCTCTGCGCCCTCCAACGACGACGCGCTCCTCATCGGCGGCCGCACGTTCAGCTCTCGCCTCTTCGTCGGGACCGGCAAGTACGCGAGCGTCGATCAGACCCGCGCCGCGATCCTCGCGTCCGGCGCCCGCGTGGTGACCGTCGCGGTGCGCCGCGTCGACCTCAAAGAGCGCGGCGTCGGCTCGCTGTTCGGCATGCTGCTCGAAGAGAAGTTCGACCTGCTGCCCAACACCGCGGGCTGCTACACCGCGGACGACGCGATCCGCACCGCGCGCCTCGGCCGGGAGCTCTCGGGCTCGGACATGGTCAAGCTCGAGGTGATCGGCGACCCCAAGACGCTCTTCCCCGACGTCGTCGGGCTGCTCGAGGCGACGAAAGTCCTCGTCAAAGAGGGCTTCTTCGTCCTGCCGTACACCAACGACGACCCCATCACCGCCAAGAAGCTCGTCGACCTCGGATGCCCCGCGGTCATGCCGCTCGGCGCGCCCATCGGCTCGGGCCTCGGCATTCGCAACCCGTACAACCTCCGGATCTTGATGGAGACCGTGAGCGTTCCTGTCATCGTGGATGCAGGCGTGGGGACCGCGAGCGACGCGGCGATCGCCATGGAGCTCGGGTCGGACGGCGTCTTGATGAACACCGCCATCGCCGCAGCGAAGGACCCCGTTCGCATGGCCACGGCGATGCGCCTCGCCGTCGATGCCGGACGCCTCGCGTACCGCGCGGGTCGTATGGAGAAGCGCTTGTACGCCAACGCCAGCTCGCCGCTCGCTGGGACCATCGCCTCGAGCCGCGGCCACGACGCGCTCGGCATCGAGTGAAGCCCGCATGGTTCGCTCGACCGTCGCGCTCACGATGATGGCCCTCTCGCACGTGGTGGCGCCCATGCAGTGCGCCTCGGTGCGACCCTACGAGCAGCGCCGCGAAGAGAGCCCCGGCGAGGCGCTGTGGGCGTTGGCCGAGCGCTTCGACGCGCAGCGCAACCGCGAGGCGCGCGACGAGACCCTGCGCTTTCTCGTGCAACACGCGCCCGGAAGCCGCTTCGCAGCGCGCGCGCGCATCGCCCTCGAAGGTGGAGCGATGCCCGCTCACGAGCCCGAGCGCGATCGCTCCGACGCCGGGGCGCAGTGACACACTCGACGGGCTTCGAGCGCTCGCTGCTCTGGCTCTGCGCGGACGTCGAAGTCCTCGCCGCTCGCGACGTACTCGATCGCTGCGTCGCGCTGTGCGATCGCGTCGCCCGCGAGGGTATCCCCACGCACCGCGTGACGCTCTGGCTGCGCAACGCCTCGCGCCTGCCTGCGCGTGACGCGCTCTCGCTCTCGCGCTCGCTGCGCTCGCTCACCGCAGAGCACCGCGCGCGGTTCGTGATCGGCGAGCGCGCAGACCTCGCGGTGATCTCGGGCGCGGACGCCGTGCACGTCACCCACGCGGGCCCGTGCGCAGCGGACGTCGAGCGGTTTCTCTCTGCGCAGGGCGCGGACGGCATCGCGATGAGCGCCGCCGTGCACGACCCCTACGAAGCGCGGACCGCAGCCGTGCAGTGCGCGGCGCTGCTCGCGGCGCCCTTCGGCGCGGTGCCCGGCAAGAGCGCCCCTCTCGGCGTGAGCGGACTCTCGGCGATCGTCGCGAGCGCGCCCGGCCGCTCGGTGATCGCGCTCGGCGGAATCGACGATGATTCGTCGGTGCGCGCCGCCTTTGCTGCGGGCGCACAAGGCGTGGCCGCGCGGCGACCACTGCTCGCAAAGGACCCTGCGGGCGCGCTCGCGCCGCTGCTCGCTGCGATCGCGCAGCACATCGCTTGACCTGCGCGCGCGTCCCGGCGAACCCTCTCGGCCGATGCGATCACCGCTCGTCCTCTCGTCGGTCGCGCTCTCGGGCGCGGCGCTGTTGTCCTCTCTGAGCGCGGGCGCGCAGGCCCAGCCGCGATATCTCGGGCAGATGCAGGCGGAGCTGCAGGCGATGGCGATGGCGCCGCAGTGCGCGCCGACGAGCGCGACCGTGGGCGCGTGCACGATCCGCGCGCAGGCGCCGGGCGCCGACGGACGCACGCCCAACCCCACGGGTCGGCGCTTCGTGCTGTCGATGACCTACGACGACGGCTCGGACACCATCTACGTGTACATCGAGCGCTACGCGACGCTGCGCGCGGACGCGGCCAACGCCTCGCAGGCCACGCGCCGACTGCTCGAGCTCAACTGGGAGATGCTCGCCTCGCGCGTCGAGTGGTCGCCGTCGACCGGTGAGGTGCGGCTCTCGGGCCTTCTGCACACGGACAGCAACTTCGATCGACGTGCGTTTCGCGGGCTGATTCGCTCGCTGTTGCGCTCGGCAGACCGCTACGCGCAAGAGCTGTCTCAGCTCACGGGCGGCCCAGTGGGAGAGCCCCCTGCCGCGCCCGCTGCTGCCGCGACGGCCACCGCGACCCCGCAGCCCGCGACGGCGCCCTCCGCCGACGCCGGCCGCGCGCGCTGAACTGCTGTTTGAGTGATCCGCGGACGCCCTTCTCGACCGAGCGGTGGATCGTCGGAAAGTCTGTTAAAAAAATGTGCTCGCTGCGCTTGACCGCGCAAGGCCGGCACGCTATCAGTCGGTGCACCTCAGAAAGGCGCACAAGGGCTCGCGGCCCGGTGTGTTTGTGATGGGGACACGACACACGACACCTTTCGACGGAGCGCATTCGAGCGACGCCACCATGTTGATCTCCTGGGCCATCACGAACGAAGTCACCCGCGCCACGAGCGCCGCCAACGCGGCCGTCTCGTCACGCAGTGGCGCTTCGTATCGTCGTGCCCAAGCGATGAACGTCGGCGGTTCGCACCCGTGTGTCTCGAAGCGCGGACAGGTCGAGCGGCTGCAGAACAGGATTTTTGCAGGTCTTTGCGATCCAGATGACTCCGGCGGAGTTGGCCGAGGAGAGAGCTAGAGAGCTCCTCTTCGCTGACAAAGGACTCGAAACCCGAGGCCGACTCCGCCCCCTCCCACGGCAGAGTCGGCCTCGTTGCATTTGGGGCGTTCGACTCTCGGGATCGCAGCGGCGGTCCTGGCGCTGAGGGAGCGGCCGCTCGAGTCGAGCTCGATCCGTGCGAACGGGAGCGCTCGACGAGAGGGTCGGAGCGACGCTGGAGGCGATGGTGTCGCAGCGACGCAGCGGGACCGACGACCCGGACCGACGGGGCGAGCGAGAGCGGCTACTTCAAACAGAGAAGTAGCCGAATGGGAGAGGTGTATCAAACGCACCAATCAAACAGACTACTTGGCTTTCAATCACAGCATCGACCTGGAACTCGAGAGGCAGAGAGGACGGCTCTTAACCGTCTGCGTAAGGGTTCGAGCCCCTTCGGGTCGACCGATCAACAGGGTGATCGACAGCGCGGCGCACTTGCGACCGGCGCTGCGGATCCCCCTCGCGCACAGCGCTGCCCACGACGGCGGCGATGACCGCGCACGGGTCTATGACAACTCAGACGTGACGAATGAACGACGCGCCTCGGCGTCGCTCGCGGCGATCCTGCTGCGAGCACGGTCGAGGCGCACAACACAACACAATGTCCGGCCCGCGCCTTCGCGCGCTGTCGCTCGCCTCGCGAGCGGCGCTCACGAAGGGCGCGGCGGACATCGTGGCGGAGTAGCTCAGAGGCTGAGCAGCTGGCTGTTAACCAGCCCGACGTGGGTTCGAATCCCTCCTCCGTCGCTGTCGTTCGCGGCGCCCCTGCACGGGCAATCCTGCAGCGGCGCCGGTTATGGAAACCTGGCGTAGTTGGTCCGCGCGCCTGGCTGAAGACCAGGAGGATCCGGTTCGATCCCGGAGGTTTCCACTGTCAATTCTCTCGCAGAGAGCACGCGCTGCGAGGGCCCGATCGCAATTCGTTCGATCGGGTGACGAGCGTGCCATGTTTCATTGTTCGCGCGGCGGCCGAGAGGTCGTCGCGCGGCATCGGGGCTGTCGTCCAGCGGGAAGACGCGGGTCTTGCACACCCGAGACGAGGGTTCGATTCCCTCCTGCTCCACTGCATCAACACGGATGGGCCGGCAAAAGAGAGCCACGGCCGCTGTAAACGGTTCGGTCCCTGACAACTGGGGGTGCGAGTCCCTCCCCATCCACTCTTTCTCTCTCAACCGCAACATTCACAAGGAGTCTCCCCAGTGGCGCGATTCGCGATGACGAAGGGCGCTCCGCCTGCGCCCGCCGCGCAGGCGAGCTCTGCAGACGTGTGCCTCAACCGCGCAGGCGGCGAGGCGTTTGCCATCACCGACCCCTCGCTGCGCATGCTCACCATGCTCGGCAGCTCGTTTTTCAACGAGCCCAACTATTACTCCAAGCCCGCGGAGTCCGACGAGGGCTCGGCGCTCGGGCTCACCTCCGAAGCGGCGAGCATCATCGAGACCGCAAAGCAGATCGCCCGCGGCGACAACCCGCGCGACCTGCTCGCCCTCGCCCTGTGGGCGCGCACCGAGATGAACGTGCGCTCGACCCCGCAGGTCCTGCTCGCGATCGCCGCGAGCGAGCCGAAGACCAAGCCGTTTGTCCGCCAGTACGCTCGCAAGATCGTGCAGCGCGCGGACGAAGTGCGGCAGGTCTTCGCTGCGTACCTGGCGCTCTTCGCCTCGGGCGTCGGCGCGAACAAGCGCAACCAGAAGCTGCCAAACTCGCTGAAGCGCGGGCTCGCCGACGCGATCGGCAAGTTCTCTGAAGCGCAGCTGATGAAGTACGACACGACCGATCGCCCGACCTTCAGGGACGTCCTTCGAATGATCGACCGCTCGAAGGATTTCGGTCTGTCGCAGCCCGTCTACAAGTACCTCGTCTCTGGCGAGGTCGTGGACGCGGCCGCGACCCCAGTGATCGCCGCGCGAAAGGCGCTCGCCAAGAAGAGCTCTTTCGACGACGAGGCGCGCGCGCTCATCACGAGCTCGCACGCCAACTGGGAGGTCGTGGTCTCGCAGTTCGGCGGCGCCAACCGCGCCGTGTGGGAGTCGGTCCTGCCGCAGATGGGCTACATGGCCTTGCTGCGAAACCTGCGAAACATGCTCACGACTGGCGTCGACCCAGAGACGCTGGCCGCGCGCATCGCGGATCCGCGCGAGGTCGCGAAGAGCAAGCAATTGCCGTTTCGCTTCTACTCGGCGTCCAAGATGCTCGCCGACGCGGGGCTGCTGAAGGGCAAGAACGCCGTCGTCGCAGCGGCGCTCGAGACCGCGCTCGTGCACGCCTCGAGCGCGCTCGCGCGGCTGCCTGGCGTGACCGTGGTCGCGTCGGACAACTCGGGCTCGATGAGCTCGCCGGTGTCCGCCAAGAGCATCGTGACCCACCAGGCCGCGGCGAATCTGATGGCGGCCATCGCGCAGCGAATCTCCGATGACGCTCACCTGATCGTCTTCGGCGAGAGCGCGAGGCTGGTGCCCGTGTCCGTGTCGGACTCGATCCTGACGGCGATGAACCGCCAGGCGTCGACCAACGTCGGACACGCGACCAACACGCACAGGGTGCTCGAGCTCATGATCGAGAAGAAGATTCGCGCAGACCGCCTGATCGTCTTCTCGGACATGCAGAGCTATTCGAGCGCGACTTCGCCGGACACCTTCGCGGGCGCCGTGGCGAAGTACCGAGCCGCGCTCAACCCCGCGCTCGTGGTCCACTCGGTGGACCTCGCGGGCTACGGCACGGCGTCGCTCTCGACCAGCGATCCGAGGGTCAACCTCGTGAGCGGGTTCAGCGAGAAGATCCTGCGGACCGTGGGCGAGTTCGAGCGCGGGCTCGCCGCGGTCGAAGTGCCGCCGACCACCGAGGCGCCCGCGTCCGCGGCGCGCTCGGAGCCCGCGCGCACCAACGCGACGCTCGACGACATCCGCGCGCGATTCTGAAATGGCTCGGCGGAGATATTGTTCAACGAATATCTTCGCCGGGTGTTGACGAGTCGATCGTCGAGCAGCAAACATCGATTCGTCGAGCGAAGTACAGAGACGGGTTTCATCCGGTCAGTCGCGGTAAAACGCGACGGTGGTTCGAATCCATCCCTCTCCGCAGTCTGGAGAGGCGAAACGCTGAAGGCCCCGACGCGAGAGCGAAGGGGTCCAAGCGAAAGACCTGCCTCGACCATCCTCGCTCGACGATCGAAGCGCTGTGCACTTCGCACGATACTCAGGGTGTAGTTCAGCTAGAAGAACGCCTGCCTTGGGAGCAGGAGGCCGCCGGGGCAGATCCGGCCGCCCTGACCGCGCGATCGGTTCGAAATTGCGGTCCCTTCCGTCGCCCTTTCGGCGACGAGCATGCATCGGTGGTCAAATCGGCAAAGGCGCCGGACTCAGACTCCGGAGATGGTGCGGGTTCGACTCCCGCCCGGTGCACCGAAGGGGACAGAGCTCGCGTGTCGGACACGCGCACGGAGGGGAACCCGTGCCGCGTCACCGACGAATCACAAGCGAGGACACCCTCTGCCTCCTCTCGTCCTTGCGACGGGGTTCGACGGAAGGGACCGTGATTTCGAGTCGATCGCTCACCGCGCCGGTGGTGAAACGGGAGACACACTGGAATGAGAGTCCAGGTTTTGCGGGTTCGACTCCCGCTCGGCGCACCAGACAACACACGCTCCGCGATCGCTGCGCGGCCGGCAATCACGCCGGCGCGCCGACCTCTCGATCGCAGACCCGTACCGAGAAGACCGATGAACATATCAATGTGAGGAATCCCATGGTCGCCACGCTGCTGCTCAACGCGGGCTTCGAGCCCGTGAAGGTGATCTCCTGGCAACGCGCCGTCACGCTGCTCGTCCTCGGCAAGGCCGAGCTGCTCGAGGCCTACGAGGCCGAGGTGCGCTCTGCGTCGCACTCGATGGACATGCCGTCCGTCGTGCGTCTGCGAAGGGGCGCGCGCGGTCGGGGTCGCAAGGGCGTGAAGTTCTGTCGCGGCAACGTGTACCGACGGGACGAGTTCACCTGCCAGTACTGCGGCGCGCGACCGGGCGCCTCGCGGCTCACGTTCGACCACGTCCTGCCGCGCTCTCGCGGCGGGCTCACGGAGTGGTCGAACATCGTGACCGCCTGCACGGACTGCAACCGTGACAAGGCGGACCGAACTCCCCACGAGGCCGGGCTCACGCTTGCGCGGCCGCCGGTTCGCCCGGCGTACATGCCTCCTGTCCTCGCCGAGGACGCGCAGCACGACACGTGGATGGGCTACCTGCCCGAGGCGTGCTGAGCAGCCCTCCCGCGGCCGTCGCGGGAGGTTCAATGAATGGTCACGAGCGCTATTCTGGTTGAGCGGCACGGTTGTCAACCGTGTGTGAGCGGGTTCGATCCCCGTCGTGACCGCTGTTTCGTATTCGGGGAGACTCTCCTATGGGCGTAGGTAGCGGTCTTGAAAACCGTCCGACGGACGAATCCGTCGTGGGAGTTCGAATCTCCCTCTCCCCGCTGATCGCCACGGCTCCGTCTGCTAATGGTCAGGCACACTGGTTTTCACCCAGTCAACACGGGTTCGATTCCCGTCGGAGTCACCGCGGCCCCCGCGCCACTCTCCCTCCCGTCCGGCGCGGGGGCCACGCTCGTTTACCGTATTTCGTCACGTCGAGTTGTCCATTCTCGCTCCGCGGCGCTGATCGAAGCGCAGGGCAGTACAGCAGCGGGCTACATCGCCTGAAGAGCACGGGGTCGCGGGTTCGAGTCCCGCCCTGGTCACCTTGGGACCAGGTAGCTCAGCCGGTAGAGCACGTAAAAAAGCCTGCAGCGCCTCTCCTTCCTGCGTTTCGATCAGCGTCGCGGCGTCGTACACTCCGAGCAGTACAGAGACGAATTTCTTCATCGGATCGTGATGTCGCGGGTTCGAGTCCCGCCGCGGTGACGCGTAGCTCAGTCGGATAGAGCGCACGAATTGAGTCGTCTCGATCATTCTCTCGGTTGATTCATGGCGGGCAGTACAGCGCTGGATTTCATCGGTCTGCAAAACCGAAGATGCGGGTTCGAATCCCGCCGCCCGCTCTCGATGCGGGCGTCGTCTAACGGCAGGACATCCAAAAAGTCTGGCGCGCTCCTCCTCCCGCTGTTCTCTTCGCTCTCTGCTGGACTCTGTCGTGATCGCGCTATGATCACGGTCGTGTTCGAAGGAGCGCTCCTCGGCCAGAACCCCAAGCACCGCGAGAAATTCGCGGTGCGAACGTTCTCGGGCCCCCTCGCCTATCACGACTCGCTCGACCACCTTCGGGTCGTCCACCTCACGGACATGCACGTCGGTCGAGTCACGCCCATGGCGGCGCAGATGGCCGCGGTCGACCTCACCAACGCCGCCAATCCTGACTTCGTCGCGATCACGGGCGACTTCGTCTGCCACAGCCAGAAGTTTCTCGACGCGCTCCGCTCAGTGATCCGCGAGATCCGCGCGCCCGTGTTCGCGGTGCTCGGCAACCACGACCACTGGTCGGGCGCCCGCGAAGTGCGCGAGGCGCTCGTGCGCGCTGGGGCAGAAGTGCTCGACAATGTTGTCACGACGTACACCGTGCGCGGGCAGCGGATGCAGATCCTCGGGCTCGACGACGCCTACACGGGCCACGCGGATCGTGAGCGTGCGGTCTCGATGCTCGACCCGCACCTGCCAACGATCGGCCTTTCGCACATCGCCGAGGAGGCCGACGGGCTGTGGAGGCACGGCGTTCCGTTGGTGTTGTCGGGGCACACGCACGCGGGGCAGATCACCGTGGCGAAGCTGCACGAGATCGCGATCGGCAAGGTCGCGGGTCACAAGTACGTCCACGGCTTGTACGGCTCGCGCGAGGTCGGCAGCGGCGCGGTGTACGTGGGCGCGGGCGTCGGCGCCGCGGTGATGCCCATCCGCATCGGCGACCGCGGCAAGCGCGAGGTCACGATCTTCGAGCTCGGCCGCAACGGGGCCGTCGAGCGCGAGCACCACGAGTCGCAGCCGCCGTTGCCCGGTCGAAAGCCTAGCGAAGAGCTCACGCAGAAGCGGCACCAGAAGGTGTTGCAGCTGCGCAGCAAGCGCGAGGCGAAGAGTTCGACCGAGTGAGCGAAGCGAGTGCGCGTCACCGTCGGGCAGAGCCGGTGTACAACCGCCGGCGCGAACCGAAGGAGACACGCGCATGACCATCGTTCACTCGTGGGGACCACCGCCCTCCGGCGCCATGCCGGGAACCACCCTCGAACGCCACATCCTCGAGCGCCAGCGGCAGACGCCCGGCGCGACCGGCGATTTCAGCGGGCTTTTTCAGCAGATCGCGCTCGCGGGCAAGCTCATCAACTCGCGCGTTCGCCAGGCTGGCCTCGCGGGCATGCTGGGCCTCACGGGCCAGACCAACGTGCAGGGCGAGCAGGTGCAAAAGCTCGACGAGTTCGCCAACAATGTGATGGTGCGCTCGTGCGAAGCGGGCGGCCACCTGTGCTTGATGGCGAGCGAAGAAGAAGACGACGTCATCAAGATCCCCGAGCGATTTCCCACGGGAAAGTACGTTCTCATGTTCGACCCGCTCGACGGCAGCTCGAACATCGACGTGGGCGTCACGATCGGGACGATCTTCAGCATCCACCGTCGCGTGACCATGGGCCGCTCGGGTCAGCTCGCGGACTGCCTGCAGCGCGGCAGCTCGCAGGTCGCCGCGGGCTACATCTTGTACGGCTCGAGCACGATCCTCGTGTACACGACGGGCGACGGCGTGCACGGGTTCACGTACGACCCGAGCGCCGGTGAGTTCTTTCTCTCTCACGAGAACATCCGCGTGCCCGCCAAGGGCGCGACGTACTCGGTCAACGAGGGCAACTACTCGCGCTGGCCCGACGGCCTGAAAGCCTGGGCCGACTGGATCAAATCCGAGGACAAGAGCACCGGTCGCCCGTACGGCGCGCGCTACGTCGGCTCGCTCGTCGCGGACTTTCACCGCACGCTGCTGAAGGGCGGCGTGTTCGCGTACCCCGCGGACAGCAAGAGCCCCAACGGCAAGCTGCGGCTGCTCTACGAAGCCTCTCCGCTGGCGTTTATCGCCGAGGCCGCTGGCGGCGCCGCGAGCGACGGACAGCAGCGCATCCTCGAGATCGAGCCCAAAGAGCTGCACCAGCGCACGCCGCTCTTCATCGGCTCGCGCGACGACATCGAGACCGCGCTCTCGTTCGTGCAGGGACGTCGCTGACGAATCGTCAGTTAACTCTTCGCCGTCGCTGGCACCGAAATTGGAACGCTCGTGGTCAGGAGCAACAACGAATGACCACCGAAGCCCGCACGACGCCGCATCAGCCCCGCTCACCTTCGCTTCGCGAGGTGATGATCTCCGCGCTCGACAGCGCGATTCGTGCGCCGTCCACGCACAACACGCAGCCGTGGATCTTCGGCTTCGAGGACGATCCTCCCGCGATCACGCTGCACGCGGACGACACGCGCGCGCTCGCCGTCGCGGATCCTTCGGGGCGCGAGCTCTTTATCTCGTGCGGAACCGTGTTGCATCACTTGCGGGTCGCGCTCGCCGCGCGCGGTCGCACCTGTCGCGTCGAGCGGCTGCCGGACCCGACCGATCCCAATTTCATCGCGCGCGTGACGGTCGGCGCAGAGCGAGCGCCCACCGCCGACGAGCGGGCGCTCGAAGAGGCGATTCACAATCGCTCGACGGACAACGGGCAGTTTCGCGACGACGTCGTTCAAGAGTCCTTCGAGCGGGCGCTCGAGCAGGCGGTGCGCGCCGAGGGCGCTTCGCTCGCCGTGCTCACCGAAGAGAGCGCGAGGGCGCACATCGCGGACCTCGTCGCGATCGCCGACCGCGTTCAGGGCGGGGACTCGCAGTTTCGTGAAGAGCTCGCGCAGTGGCTCCGCTCGGGCCTCTCGGACAAGCGTGACGGAATGCTCGTCGACGGCGCGGTCGGCGTCGTTCTCCCGTGGATCGTGCGGACCTTCGACCGCGGCGACGGCGAGGCCGCGCGCGACCGCGAGCTGATCGTCGACGGGACGCCGGCGCTCGCGTTGATCTCGACGCCGACCGACACCCCGATGGACTGGATTCGCGCGGGCGAGTCGCTCTCTGCGTTGTTGCTGCGGGTCGTCGTCGAGCGCTGGTCGGTCAGCTACTTCGCGCAGGTCGTCGAGGTCGAGAGCACGCGCGCCGCGATTCAAGCGATGGCTGACGGCAAGTTCGTCCAGCTCGTGCTTCGGCTCGGCCGGGGACAGCACGGCCGCAAGAGCCTTCGGCGCCCGGTCCGCGACATGTTGCGCGGATAGCGCACCACCTGCAGCGGTTGCGCATCGCGAGCACCGTTTGCGCCGCGTGGTCGGCGGCGTGGGCTGTACTCGACGGTGATTTGCCGGACGGTTGCGTCTCGGCGCGTCGTTCGAGCGCGTGGTGTGAGCGTTGCAAAGCGCTTCGCGCAAATCAGGTCGTGGTCGCGCTGAGTGCTATCCGAGCGATGCCGTCGAGCGAACGCGCCGACGCCCTGGCTGTCATGGCCGAGGCGATCGACGCGGGGTTGGTCGTGTTCGACGCGGCGAGAGTCGTGCGCTTCGTCAACGCTCGCGCGTGCGCGATGTTGCAGCGCGCGGTCGATCAGGTCGAAGGGACCGCGATCGACCAACACTTCGCGTTTCTCGACGACGACGCTCGCTCAGCGGGCACGGCGAAGGACCAGCGCGAGGTGCCGTTGCCCGACGGCTCGACGGTGACGCTGGCGTTCTCGATCACGAGCGCGACGATCGCCCGGCAGCCGTCGCACGTGGTGTTGCTGCAAGACGTGACGCCCAAGCGAAAGATGCAGGGCGAGCGCGACTTGTTTCTTCAGCTCGCCGCGGTGGGCGAGGCGATGCCCACGGTCCTTCACGAGCTTCGCAACCCGCTCGCCGCGGTGCTGAGCGCGATCGAAGTGCTCGCCGACGAGCGCCGCGAGGACGAAGCCCTGCGCGACGAGCTGCAGATCATCGAGAACGAAGTGCGCCGCGCGCTGCTCGGAATCGAGGGCCTCGGGCTCGGCAGTCGATCGCTTCGCACCGTGAGCGAGGACGACGTCGGCGAGGCGATTCGCACGGTGTGTCACGTGCTGGGCGCGCGGGCGCGGCGCAACCGCGTCGAGCTCGACGTGCAGATCGACCCGATGCCCAAGCTCTTTCTCGACGCGAGCGCGATGCGCGCGCTCGTGTACAACCTGGTCACCAACGCGATTCACGCGTGCAAGTCGGGCGCGAAGGTCCGCGTGCGTGCGCAGATCGAGCCGGCGACGGCGGACTTCGAGCTCACCGTCGAGGACACCGGGAGTGGGATGGCCCCGGAGGTGCTCGCGCGATGCACGCAGCTGTTCTTTACGACCAAGCGCAGCGGCAGTGGTATCGGGCTCGCGTTGTGCAGAGATCTGGTGATGCGCGGAGGCGCGGATCTAGACATCGTCAGCGCCGTCGGAGTCGGTACGAAGGTTCGCATCACCGTTCCTGTGCCGCAGTGTCGGCCGTTGTCGAACACCGGGCGCGAAGAGCGTCGAGACACTCACCCGTAAAGGAGGATTCATGGAAGCGTCGTCGGGCCGATCCGGCCGAATGGAAACAGTGAACCGCGTGCTGCGCACGCTTCAGGCAGAGAGCCCTGACGTCACCGCGGCCGCGCTGCTGTCGGACGACGGGCTCATCATCGCCAGCGCGCTTCCGCAGAACCTCGAAGAGGCCCGCGTCGGCGGCATGAGCGCGACGCTGCTCGCGCTCGGCACTCGCGCGGCGTCCGAGCTCGGCATCGGCACGCCGCAGCAAGTGCTCGTGCGCGCCAACGGCGGCTTCGCGGTGCTCGCGACCGCATCGCCCGGGACCGTGCTGCTCGTGCTCACCACAGAGAACGCCAGGCTCGGCTTGCTCTTTCTCGACATGGCCCGGGCTGTTCGCGAAATCGCGAAGGTCCTCTGAACGCTCAGGCTCGACACGGAGGCTCAACGATGGCGACGACAGTGCTCTACGAAAATGGAGCGCACCGTAACGTGTGGCTCGACGTTCAAGCGGACGGGACCGCGGTGCCCACCAACCAGCACTTGATCGTGCACGACGGGCTCGGGGTCATCCTCGACCCGGGCGGACACAAGGTCTACTCGCAGGTGCTCGCGGCGACACACAACGAGATCAAGCAGGGCCGGCTCGAGCACATCCTGCTCTCGCACCAGGACCCGGACATCGTCGCCGCGCTCAACGGCTGGCTGATGACCACGGACGCGACCGCGTGGGTCTCGGCGCTCTGGACGCGCTTCGTGCCGCACTTCGGCGTGGATCGCTTCGTCGTGGCGCGGCTCAAGCCCATCGCCGATGACGGAATGTGGCTCAAGCTCGGCTCGAGCGAGCTGCTCATCATGCCCGCGCACTTCCTTCATTCGCCGGGAAACTTCCAAGTCTACGACCCCATCTCGAAGATCCTGTATTCGGGAGACCTCGGCGCGTCCGTCGACGAAGAAGAGATCTTCGTCTCCGACTGGGACAAGCACGCCGCCAAGATGCGCGGGTTTCATCGCCGCTACATGTCCAGCAAACGCGCTGGCGCCGCGTGGGCCAAGCTCGCGCGCTCGCTCGAGATCGACATCATCGCGCCGCAGCACGGCGCTGCGTTCAAGGGCCGCAAGATCGTCGAGCAGTTCATCGACTGGGTCGAGAGCGAAGAGTGCGGCGTCGACCTCATCGATGACCTGTACAAGCTGCCGACCCGCGAGGTCCGAGGATGAGCGCGAGCGTGCTCGTCGTCGAAGACGAAGACACCTTGCGCACGTCGATCGTGCGAGGGTTGTCGCGGCATTTGAGTGTTCCAGTGCACGGAGCGGGCACGCTGACCGAGGCGCTGAGCATCATCGACGAGCACCCTCCGACGGTCATCCTCTGCGACCTCGACCTGCCCGATCGCGCGGGGATCGAGATCCTCGGCGAGCTCGGTCGTCGCGGCTTGCACGCGGCCGTCACCTTCGTCAGCGCGTACACCCGCGCGTTTCTCGCGCAGATCCCCAAGCACGCTGGCGTTCGCGTGCTCGAGAAGCCCGTCACCATCGAGCAGCTCCGGACGCTCGTCCGCGAGGACCTCGCCCAACACAGCGGCGACGCGCCCTCGCCCTTCGGCGTCGCGGACTACCTTCAGCTCGCCGCGATGGGCGGACACTCGGTGCTCATCGAGGTCGGTCACAAGCAAGGCAAGATCATCGTGCTGCGCGGCGAACTCTTCAGCGCGTACGACTCGTTTGGCGAAGGCGACACGGCGTTTCGTCGGTTGTGCCTCGAGCGCGAGGGCGTCCGATGCACCACCTGGCGCGACGCGCCTGGCACCCGCAACGTCCACGGTCGCTGGGAAGCCATGCTGCTCGACGAGGCGCGCGCGCTCGACGAGCGCAGGCGCGACGGGTTCAGCAGTGATCCGCAAGAGCTGCGCGTGGCGTTCAGCGAACCTGCACCGCCTGCGCCGATCGCCGTGATCGAGCCCGCGGTCGATCCCGCTGCCGAGCAGTTCTCGCAGCTCATGGAAGACGGTCTCAGCGCGCTGCTCACGAGGCAGTACCCCGACGCGTGGCGCGCGTTTCGTGCCGCGTCCGAGATCAATCCCACGGACCGAACTGTGCAGGCGAACCTCGCGAGGCTCCGCGAACTCGGGTTCGGCAAGGATCCTTCGGAGAACTAGCGATGCAGGACGTGCGCTTCATCACTGCACCTTTGCCGAGCGACGAAGGGAGTCAGGCTCGCCCGTGACCGAGATCGACGCGTTGCTCGAAGCCGGACTGAAGGCGTACGGAAACAGCGACAGCGACACTGCTGCGCGTTGCTGGCGTCGCGTGCTCGAACTGCAGCCAACCAACGCGCAGGCGAAAGATTTCTTGATCACGGCGGGCTTCGAGCTCTCGGTGGCGACGGCGCAAGCGGCCAGCGCAGCGCAGGACGCGCAACAGGGCTCGGGGCCGCGCGGAGAGCTCCGTTCGCGCGTCGAGACGCTGCTGAAAGAGCGCAAGCTCGAGCAAGCGCTGGACGAGCTCGACCGATCGCGCACGCGGTTTCCTGACGATCCTTCGATCTCGCGGAGCATCCGGCTGCTGCGTGATCGCCTCGTGCTCGAGTACGGAAAGCGCCTCGGAAAGCTCGACGATGTGCCGTGCCTCGCAGTCAGTCGCGAGGCCATCGCCCGCGCGCGACCAGCGAGCGAAGAGCTCGCGCTCGTGAAGCTCGTCGACGGCATCGCGTCGCTCGGCGACATCGTTCGCGGCTCGCAGTTCGGCCGATTCGAGACCTATCGCGCGTTCGTTCGCTTCGTCGAGCGCGGCTGGATTCAGCTGCGCGCGCCCACGGGCACGTGGAATCCCCGAGAGCTGCTCGGCGCCGACGTGTTCGATGCGCTCCGGCGCGCGGGCGCGGCCGACGCTGCTGCGCCCGCGATCCCAGCGGGATTTCCGCCCATCAAGGACCACCCCACGCAGCCGACGCCTCCGACGCCCGCGCAGCTGCGATCCGCGCAGTTCGAGCAGTCGCTCGAGGACGGTCTCTCTGCGTTGCTTCGACGGCACTACGCCGAGGCGTTTACGGCCTTCTCACGCGCCGCGCAGATCGACCCTTCGGATCGAACGGTGCAAGCGAACCTCCTTCGCCTGAAGCAGCTCGGCTTCGGAAATGAAAGCAAGTCATGAGCACGCGCTTGATCGTCACGAGCCCGACCGGCGGCACCGGGCGCACCACGCTGGCGCTGCACCTCGCGGTCGCCCTCGGCGCCGCGGGGCGCCGCACGCTGCTGGTCGACCTCGACCCCAACAACGGCGTCGCGCACGCGCTCGGCCGCGGTGATCGAACGTACCGCGGGGTCGCCGACGTCCTCGCGCTCGACGTCGCGCCGAGCCAGGTGATCGTCGAGACGCGCAGCCCCAACCTCGCGCTGCTCTTGCGGGGGCGGCTCGATCCGATCGACGTTCCGCAGTTCGAGTCGCTGCTCGCCGAGCGCGGACGATTGTCGTCGCTGCTGGGCCTCGTCGAAGCGCAGTTCGACCACATCGTGATCGACGCGCCCTCTGGTGTCCGCGCGCTCGTCCGCGCGGCGCTCGCCGAAGGGACCCACGCGCTCGTGGCGGTCGGCGCTGATCCTCGATCGGTGCGCGCGCTCGCGCAAACGCTCCGCGTGATCGAGTCTGTTCGCGAGCGAGAGAACCGCAACCTGGCGCTCGCGGGCATGGTGCTCACGCGCGTCGACCTCAAGTGCACCAGCTCGCAGTCCGCCGTCGGCTCGATGTGGGAGGGCTTCGACTGCGTGTTCGAGTCGACCATCCCCGAGAGCGAGATCATCGCGAAGGCGTGGGAGATCGGCGTTCCGGTGGGTCACATGGGCGCCGAGGGCGAGTTCGCCGCGCGCCGCTTCGCGACGCTGGCGCGCGAGGTCGAAGAGGTCATCTCTCCTGCAAATCAAGCGGTGGAACACAATGTCGACAACCCCCGACCCTTCTTCTGATGACGACCTCGCCTTCGCTCGCGCGAGCGCGCGAAGGCTTCGTCCGTCCGACGCACACAGCTCCATCGTCGACCCCGCGCTCGGCCTCGACTTCAACGAGAGCGGCTTCGCCCCGCTGCGGCAATCGATCGCCGCGCGCCAAGAGAGCAGCGGCCGCGAGGTGTGCGTCGCGTGCGTCGGGCTTCCCAAACGCCAGCCCACCAGCGCGCCGATGGCTCCGTCGTCCATCGTGCCCGTCGAGCGCGTGCGCGAGACCACCCCGGACCTGCCGTTCGACCTTCACGCGATCGAGGCCACCGGCGTGGGCGCGTGGAACAAGCTGCTCGCGTGGGCCTGCGCCACCACGGGCTCGCACGGCGCGTTCGTCTCCGATCGCGACGGGCTGCTCATCGCGACGCACGGCGTGGCGCTCTCTCCGGGCGGCTTCGAGCTGATCGGCCCGCACATGGTCGTCGCGTTCAGCCACTTGCCCGAGCTCGGAGACCCGCCCGGCACCGCCGAGTGGGCGGTGATCCACTGCGGCGGCGAGCGCGTCGTCGCGATCCGCTTCGACACCTCGCTGACCGGCGACGTGCTGCTCGCGTTGCTCATGCGCACGGACCCGCCTTCGCGCGCGATCGATCGCATCATCGAAGCCATCCACGCGTTCGTTCGCATGAGCCCGTGATCTCTCTGCGCGCGGTGCTGCTACGCTCGCGCGCATGGAGAACGACTCTGCGCTGGTGAAGTTTCCTGCTCGCTCGGAAGTGCCGGCGACGGCGACGATCGACGCGACCAGATACGACGGGCTGTATCTCATCGACGGAGAAGTGCGGCGCTGGGACGGGGCGCGCGACGAAGTGCGATCGCCGGTCTGCTATCGCGCAGAGGACGGCTCGCTCGAGCGCGCGCTCGTGGGGCACACCGCGAAGCTCGACGAGGCGACCGCGCGCCTCTGCCTCGACGCCGCTGTGCGCGCGTGGAACCACGGCCGCGGCGAGTGGCCCTCTGCGCGCGTCGCCGATCGCCTCGCTGCCATCGCGAAGTTCACCGACAAGATGCGCGAGCAGCGCGAGGACGTCGTGCGGCTGCTCCAGTGGGAGATCGCCAAGACGCGCAAGGACGCCGAGAGCGAGTTCGACCGCACGGTGCAGTACATCGTCGACACGATCGAAGCCGTGAAGGAGCTCGATCGAACCTCGTCGCGCTTTCATTTGGCTGAGGGATTCATCGGTCAGATTCGCCGCTCGCCGCTCGGCGTCGTGCTGTGCATGGGGCCGTTCAACTACCCGCTCAACGAGACGTACACCACGCTGATCCCCGCGTTGATCATGGGCAATCCGGTGATCTCCAAGCTCCCGCGGTTCGGCGCGATGGCGCACATGCCGCTGCTCGCCGCGATGGCCGAGTGCTTTCCGCGCGGCGCGGTCAACGTCGTGCAGGGCGATGGCGCGACGGTGGTGGGGCCCATGATGACCTCGGGCGCCGTCGACGTGCTCGCGTTCATCGGAACGTCCCGCGTCGCGAACATCCTGACGAAGCAACACCCGAAGCCCAATCGACTGCGCACCGTCACAGGGCTCGAAGCGAAGAACCCCGCGGTGATCCTCCCGGACGCAGACCTCGACGCCGCCGTGCGCGAGTGCGTCTCGGGCGCGCTCTCGTTCAACGGGCAACGATGCACGGCGATCAAGCTCATCTTCGCGCACCGCTCGGTGGCGGACGCATTCGTCGCGAAGCTCAGCGCCGCCGTCGACGCCCTCAAAGCCGGAATGCCCTGGGAGCCCGGCGTCGCGCTCACGCCGCTTCCCGAGCCCAACAAAGCCGCGACGCTCTCTGCGCTCGTCGCCGACGCCGTGGCGAAGGGCGCGCGCGTCGTGAACCACGGCGACAGGGCGAGCGAGACCTTCTATCGCCCCGCGGTGGTCTACCCCGTCATCCCCTCGATGCGCTTGTACCACGAAGAGCAGTTCGGCCCCGTGGTCCCCGTCGCCGTGTACGACGACGAACACGAGATCGACGCCTTCATGCGCGAGAGCAACTACGGCCAGCAAATCGCGCTGTTCGGCAGGGATCGCGCGCGCATCGCCTTCCTCGTCGACGCGCTGGTCAACCAGGTCTCGCGCATCAATCTCAACTCGCAGTGCCGCCGCGGGCCCGACTCGTTTCCGTTTACGGGCCGCAAGGACAGCGCCGAGGGCACGCTCTCGGTCACCGACGCGCTCCGGCAGTTCTCGATTCGCTCGGTGGTCGCGTGCCAGGCCAACGCCGAGAACAAAGAGCTCGTTCAGGACATCGTGGCGTCGCGATCGAGCGCGTTTTTGTCCACGGATTTCATCCTGTAGCGAGGTCCTTCTTCGCGGCCTCGGCGATGGTCTCGGCCATCTTCTGGATCACGTCCTGCTTGGGGCCCTCGACCATCACGCGCAGCTTCGCCTCGGTGCCGCTCCAGCGCACGAGCACCCTGCCCTCTTTGCCGAGCTTCTTCTCGACGTCGCGCATGGCCTTCTGCGTGCCGGCCATCTCGCTGAGCTCGCGGCGCGTCGGGAGCTTCGTGTTGACGAGCACCTGCGGCAGGCGAGTCATCGCGCGCGCTGCGATTTCGCTGAGCGGACGCGACTCGCGCACGAGGATCGCGACCACTTGCAGCGCAGCGATGAGCCCGTCGCCGGTCGTCGCGTGGTCGAGAAAGAGCAGGTGGCCCGACTGCTCGCCGCCGAAGTTGTAGCCGTGCTCGCGCATCGCCTCGACGACGTAGCGGTCGCCGACGGCGGTGCGCACGAGCTTCGCGCCGCGCTCGCTCAGCGCGCGCTCGAGGCCTAGGTTGGACATGACCGTGGCGACGACTGTTGATTTGGCCAGCGTTTTTTCAGCGATCATGCGCTCTGCGACCATGGCCATGATCGCGTCTCCGTCGACTACGTCGCCGCGCTCGTCGACCACGATGAGCCGATCGGCGTCCCCGTCGAGCGCGATGCCGATGTCGGCGCCCTTCTCGCGAACGATGCGCGCCATGTGCTCGGGGTGCAGCGCGCCGACGCCGTCGTTGATGTTCTTTCCGTTGGGCTTGACGCCGATGGCGGTGACCGTCGCGCCGAGCTCTTCGAAGACCGCGGGCGCCACGCGAAACGCGGCGCCGTGCGCGCCGTCCACCACGACGCGCAGCCCGTCGAGCCGCAGCGATTTGGGAAACGTGCTCTTCACGAACGTGACGTATCGCCCGCGCGCGTCCTCGATCTTGAGCGCGCGCCCGACGCCGCCCTCGCGCTTTCGCCCGTGAATCAAGCGCGGATCGTCCATCAGCGCCTCGATCTCGGCCTCGGCTTCATCGGGCAGCTTGAACCCGTCCGCGCCGAACAGCTTGATCCCGTTGTCCATGTACGGGTTGTGCGAGGCGGAGATGACCACGCCTGCGTCGGCCCGCATGGACTGGACGATGTATGCGATTGCTGGCGTGGGCAGCGGGCCCGTGAGGATCACTCGGCCGCCCTGCGCGCAGACGCCCGCGGCGAGCGCGGTCTCGAACAGATAGCCGGACAGGCGGGTGTCTTTTCCGACGACCACGCGCGCAGCGCGGCCGCCGCGGGACGCCCACCAGGTGAAGGCCGAGCCGACCTTCATCGCGACCTCGGGCGTCATCGGGTGTTCGTTGGCGACGCCGCGGATGCCGTCGGTGCCGAACAAGCGGCGAACGGGCTTGTGCGTGCTCGGCGCGGGCGCCGGCATCGAGTCGCGAGGAATGTCTGTGAGGGAGGGCTTCTTGCTGCGTGTCATCGTTCGCGACTGCGGTTGTTACCACGAGCCGCGGCGTTCACAGGAAACAGCGGCGCATTCAGCGCGGCGTGGCGACGACCTCGGGCGGCTCGATCGCGACGAGCTCGACCCCTGCAGGCAAATGTCCCGCGCGGACCGGCAAGCGAACGGCCTCGCGACGGGTCACCATCTCTTCGGTGACGTCCACCGTCGGAACGACCAGCGCCGGGTCGAGCGCGTTGACCGGCGCGGCGAGCCCACGGACGCGAATGCTCACGACGGCAGGGCGCAGCACCACGCGTTGTGCGCCGACGATGGTCACGTCGAGGTGGTCGAGCCTGCGTTCGGTGAGGTCTCGCTCGACGGTGATCGCCACGCGCACCGACGTCGCGCCGACGTAGTGAACCCTCGAGCGCGGCGGCTCGAGCGCGACGCGGCGCGTGTGTTGTCCGGCCTCGAGCCCCGTCACATCGATCGCCTCGGTGCGCACGGTGTTGAGCCCGTCGACGTACAGCGCGGGTCCGGTCACGTGCACGCGCTGCGGGATCGCCTCGATGATCGCCGCCGGTCTGCTTCCGGGCGCGGTCCGACCGACGGTCTCGACCCGGACTGGAACGTCCCTCTCGACCAGGTCCTCCCACGCGAGCTGCAGCGACGCTGGCTGAATGCTCACGATGGTCACGCCTGCGGGCAGCTGCATCGTCGCCGGATCGACCCGCGCGACCGCGACCCGACCGTCGCTGATGTTGACCTCTGCGCCGCCGATCGACTCTGGCCGAATCGCGTTGACCAGGGTCGGCGGGCCCTTCACGACCACGCGCACGCGATCGGGCAGGTCGGTCATCATCACTCTTCGCACGTCCGCCGACGGTGGACGCACGAGCAAGCTCACCTCGAGCCCGCGCTCGACCGTGCCAGCGCCGCGCACGACGCCGTAGAGCGCCATCGCGATCAGCACCGAGGTCAGCTTGAGGCCAGCGTTTTCTGTGGTCGATTCCCACGCGTCCGAGAGCGCTCTGCGAGCGCGCGAGGGCTTGTTCTCACCCATGGTTCATCACTCTCGGCCGGCCTCTCGCGGCGCGGGCACCACGCTCACGCGCTTCTCTGCGTCGTCGCGAGGGTGCTTGTTCGCGCGCCGCTCGAGCAGCCGCGCGGCCAGGGGCTTCGGGTAGAACAGCCCGTAGAGCGCGTGCCGAAGCGACTGCGCCTCGAGGCCTCGCACGAGGTTGCCGTTGAAGCAGAGCGAGATCTGCCCGCGCTCTTCGCTGACCACCACCACGACCGCGTCGGTCTCTTCGGTGATCCCGATCGCGGCGCGGTGTCGCGTGCCGAGCGTGCGATCGAGCGACGGGTTGGCGGTGAGCGGCAAGAACGCCCCCGCCCGGTGCACGCGCGCGTTGCGGATCACCACCGCGCCGTCGTGCAGCGGGTTCTCGTACGCGGGGAGAAACACTGTGTAGAGCAGCTCGCTCGTGACCTCGGCGTCGAGCTGCGTGCCCTGCTGCATGAAGTCATCGAGCGCCGCGTCCCGCTCGAAGACGATCAGCGCGCCGATGCGCTTCTGCGCGAGCCGCGTGCACGCGTCGATGACCTCTTCGAGCGCCGTCGCCTCTTCGCCTTTGCGAAACCGCACGAACCACGGCCGCGTACCGACGCGCATCAGCGCGCGGCGCAGGTCGCCCTGAAACAGCACCACCACCACGAGAAAAAACGACCCGAGCACCTTGTCGAGCAGCGTGTGCGTCGTCGTGAGCCCCGCGCGATGCGCGACGAGGTACACGCCGACGACCAACGCCAGGCCCACGCTCGCTTGCACCGCGCGCGTCCCGCGCAAGAGCAGCATCAAGCGGTAGATCGCGTACGCGACGATCGCGACGTCGAGCACGTCCCGCGCAAACGCGCCGGCGCTCGTCGGACGAAGCAGCGTGAGAAGCCCTTCGATCACGAGCTCGCCCTCCGCCCCTGCGCGATCGCGTGCGCGACCCGCGCGCACTGTCGCATCAACGCGACGTCGTGCACTCGCACCGCGTGCGCTCCGCCGAGGATCGACGCGGTCACCGCGGCCGCCGTCCCGCCGAGGCGCTCGTGCGGAGCGCTCGTGACGGCGCCCCACGACGGGTCGTACGCGTCTCGTGCGTCGATGAAGCTCTTGCGCGAAGGCCCGACGCACACCGCGAAGCCCAAGCTTACGACCTCGTTGATCGCCGCGAGCAACGCCAGCGACTGCGCGGCGGTCTTCGCGAACCCGATTCCAGGATCGACCATGATGCGCGAGCGATCGACGCCAGCCGCGATCAGCGCTGCTGCGTCAGCGCGAAGCGAGTCGACGACCTCCGTCACCACGCCGCGCGGATAGTCGCTGAGCGCGGGGTCCGAGCGCATCGTCAGGGGCGTGCCGCGCGCGTGCATGCGCAGATAGCCCGCGCCCGATCGGGCCGCGACCCGCGCGAGATCGTCGAGCGAGTCACCCATCGAGACGTCGTTGAGGATCGAGGCGCCGGCTTCGATCGCCGCTTCAGCGACCGCGGCCTTGGTGGTGTCTACGCTGACGAGCACGCCTTCACGCGCGAGCGCGCGCACCACCGGAACGACCCGTTCGAGCTCGAGCTCGACGTCGACCGACGCCGCGCCTGGCCGAGTGCTCTCGGCGCCCACGTCCACGATGTCCGCCCCTTGCTCGCGCAGCGCGAGGCCGTGCGAGATCGCAGCGTCGAGCGAGAGAAACCTCCCGCCGTCGCTGAAGCTGTCCTCGGTGACGTTGAGGACGCCGAGCAGCACCGGACGACTCCACTCGATCCGGTGTCGCCCGAGCGTCATGGGCGCGGGCACCATCTGGGCACTACTACGCCACAAACGGCGGAGGTGCGCCTCTTTCTTCCAAGCGATTCGCCGAGGTCGCTCGATTTGCAGCAGTTTCGCCCCCTGCGTCGCTGCCGGCGCGCGGCTCAGGTCTCGCTCGGCTCGCCCTTGCGCGGCGTAAACCCCGCGCTCGCCTTCGACGCGCCCTTGTCTGCGCGCGTCTTGTCTCGTCGCTCGGCCCAAGTCGGAATCGAGACCTTCTGCCGCTCGGGCAACGGCGTGCCTTCGATGCACGCGCGCATCTCTTCGGTGTCGAGCGTCTCGCGCTCGAGCAGCGCTTCGACCATGCGCTCGACCGCGGCGCGATGCTCTGCGACGAGGCGCTTGGCGGTGTCGCGACCCTCGTCGACGAGCTTGCGCACTTCTTCGTCGATGATCTGCGCCGTCGCTTCGCTGTGGCTGCGACGCAGACCGCCGAAGTCTTCGTCGTCGCTTGGCATGTCGTAGGAGACCGCGCCGAGCCGCTCGCTCATCCCGAACTTGCAGACCATCACCCGCGCGATGCGCGTCGCGGTGCGCAGGTCCGAGCTGACGCCAGAGTCCGCGCGGCCGAGGATGACCGCGTCCGCTGCGAGCCCGCCCATGCTCATCGCGATGCGCGAGCGAGCCTTGGTGCTGGTGAGATAGTGCTCGTCCTTCTCGGGCAGGGACATCGTGAGCCCGCCAGCGCCGCCGCGGGGGATGATCGTGACCTTGTGAATGGGGTCGTGCTCGGGGCAATACCAACCGACGACCGCGTGGCCGGCCTCGTGCACGGCGACGCGGCGCTGCTCTTCGGGGTCGAGCGCCATGCTCTTGCGCTCGACGCCCATCATGATCTTGTCCTTGGCGAGCTCGAGGTCGTTCATCGCGACCGCGTCTTTGTCTTGCCGCGCTGCGAGCAAGGCCGCTTCGTTGACGAGGTTCTCGAGGTCCGCGCCAGCGAAGCCTGGGGTGCCGCGGGCGATGACGCTGAGCTCGACGTCGGGCGCGAGCGGGACCTTTCGCGTGTGCACGCGCAGGATCTGTTCGCGTCCCTTCACGTCGGGCAGCGAGACGTGGATGCGGCGATCGAAGCGCCCGGGCCGCAGGATCGCGGAGTCGAGGACGTCCGCTCGGTTGGTCGCCGCGATGATGATCACGCCGTCGTTGGCGTCGAAGCCGTCCATCTCGACGAGCAGCTGGTTGAGGGTCTGCTCGCGCTCTTCGTGACCGCCGCCCACGCCGCCGCCGCGGTGCCGGCCGACCGCGTCGATCTCGTCGATGAAGATGATGCACGGCGCGTGCTTCTTGCCTTGCTCGAACAGGTCTCGCACGCGGCTCGCGCCGACGCCGACGAACATCTCGACGAAGTCCGAGCCCGAGATGCTGAAGAACGGGACGCCCGCTTCACCAGCGATCGCGCGCGCGAGCAGCGTCTTGCCGGTGCCGGGCGGCCCCATCATCAAGACGCCCTTGGGGATGCGGCCGCCGAGGCGCCGAAACTTCTTCGGGTCCTTCAAGAACGCGATGATCTCTTCGACTTCGTCTTTGGCCTCGTCGATGCCGGCGACGTCCGCGAACGTCACGCGCTGCGAGCCGTCGCTGACGAGCTTCGCCTTGGACTTGCCGAAGGTCATCGCGCGGCCGCCCGACGACTGCATCTGCCGCATGAAGAAGAACATCATCGCGACCATGAGCAGCCCTGGGATGGCGATGGCCGCGACGATGGGCGCCATCGAGCCGCCCTCGTCCTTCTCGTTGTGCACCACGACGCGGTGCTCGATCAGCTCGCGCTGCATCGACCACTCGCCGATGGGCCCGTGCGTCGAGCGCTCTTCGGGCGTCGCCGTGGGCTGGGCGCGGCGCGTGTACACCACGTCGTGCTCTTTGATCTTCACCTCGCTGACGCGTCCGCCCCGCACGTCCGCGACGAACTCGCTGAACGGCACGGGCACGGCGTTCGGCGCGGCGCTGAACATCGTGTACACGACGAGAAACATCAGGATCAGAAAGATCCACAACAAGAGCATCCGATGCGACTGCTTCACGACTTCCTCGTCAGCGATTGCACGCGGCGCTGACCGCCGCGACGTCGTTGCACCCTGGAGCAGGCAAGCTCCTGGCGCAATCGGCAAAGTACCGTTGTTGCGCGCCAAGTTGGTGCCCTGCAACGGGACGTTCGTTCAACGCGGGAGCGGCGAAATGACGGCCCGCCCGACGAAGGCTCAGCGCAATCGCTGCGCGCGCATCCTGCGGGCGAGCTCGGCGAGCGCGCGGTCGGCGTCCGGCCAGAACGCTCGCACCCGCGGCAAGATGCCCTCGCGCACCGCGCGATCGAGCGCGCGTCGTCCGTTCGGCGCGTGGAAATCGGGGCTCGACGGCGGCTCGAGTCCCGCCAGTTTCGTGAACAAATCCGCTGTTCGAATCGAGGTCGAGCGCAGCGGCCGACACACGCGATCCGCGCGCCGGGCCGCCAGCCCTCGAACGGGACGCTCTCCCATGAGCTGTCTCAGCGCGCGCGCTGCGGCATCTTCGACGGTGTCGCCGAGGGCGAGCGCGTCGTAGCCGAGCGAACGCCGCAGCCTCTGGCACCGAGCGATCACCGGTTCGCGATCGGCCTCGACGACGTGGATCTCGAGCCCGAGAGAGCGCGCGCTTCGGGCGGCGTCCGCGCAGCGCTCCGAGCCCTCGTCACTGCCGTCATCGACGGTGACGACGCACACGCTGCGCAACGCCAGCGCCTCGCGCGCGAGCGCGACGAACGCCATCAGCCCCGTGCTGGCCGCCCCTCCGCCGGCCGCGACGAGCACTCGCTCACGGGGCCGCAGCACGCGTCGCTCGCGGACGAAGGCGATCGTCTCGGCGAGCTCGGCGGGCGGCTCAATCAAGCTCGAACTCCTTGCAGAAGCTGCCCGCCGGAGTCGCGTCGCGCTCGAACGCTCCCACTTTGTGCTGCTCGTTGGGGTATCGATGCGCGCACCCACCCGTGCGATGGACGAAGTACACGCAGCGCTCGCAGCCGACGACGAAGCCGAACTTCGCGCGCTCTTCTTGAAATCGCGGGTCGTTTTGCGGCGACGGCGGGTCCACGAGCCGCCGCTTCACGCGCGCCCCGCCGGCCTGCTCGAAAACACGCCCACCAATTCAACGTGCGGCGTCTGCGGAAACATCTCGAACGCGTCCAGCGACTCGAGCCGCATCCCTCGCTCGCACAGGCGTTGCGCGTCGCGCGCGAACGTAGCCGGCTCGCACGAGACGTACACCACCCGCTTCGGCAGCTCGTGAACGAGCGCGGCGACCACTTCGGCCGCGCCCTGCCGAGGCGGGTCGAGCACGACGACGTCCCAGCTCTTGTGGGTCGCTGCAGCCTCGTCGGCGGCGCTCTCTCGGGCGGCGACGTTGGTGATCGCGCGCGCGGCGAGGTTGTCGCGCAGCGCTCGCACCGCGCGGCCGTCGAGCTCGACCGCGCTGACCTTCTTGGCGGCGCGGGCGATGGCGACGGTGAAGTTTCCTGCGCCCGCGAAGAGCTCGAGCACCTTTTTGCCTTCGCAGCGCGCGCGCTCAACGACGGTTCGAACGAGCTCGTGGTTGAGCTTCTCGTTGGCCTGCGCGAAGCCTTCGGGCGCGAGCACGATGGGCGCGCCGTCGGCGCCGTCGAAGACCGGTCGCGGATCGCCGCTCGTTGCGGGCGCGCTCGCTCCCGGAGCGTACAGCTCGACGCCCGCGAAGCCTTCGCGCACGAGCCGCTCGGTCTGCGCGAACGCCTCGGCGCTGAGCGGCGCCTTCGCGCGCAGCGTGACCACGGGTTGCCCGCCCTGCCCCTTGGCGATGAAGAGCTCTCCCTCGCCGCGGATCACTGTGAGCGCCGCGCGAAGGGTGTGCAGCGCGCGCTCGATGGACGGGTCGAGCACGGCGCAGCGCTCGGCGTCGACGATGGCGTGCGACGCTGCGGCGCGGTGTCCCATGGAGAGAGATTTTCCTGAGAATTTCCACGCCAAACGAGCGCGCGTGCGGTAGCCGTAGCCGTCGGGGCTCGCGTGCCACGTGATCGGGATCTCTCGCGAGAGCTTGGGCAACGAACGGCGTGCAGCCTCGAGCCGCGCGTCGCGCTGCATCTCTGCAGGCACGTGCTGCCAGGTGCATCCACCGCAGCGCTCGGCGACCGCGCACGGAGGCTCGATGCGCGCGTCCGCGGTCTCGATCCACTCGACCGACTCGGCGTCGCGGCTCTTCTTCGCGAGCTTGACGCGCACGCGATCGCCGGGCATCGCGCCGCGCACGAGCACGGCGCCGTTTTTGTCGAAGCCGAGACCTTCACCCGACTCTGCGAGTCGCTCGATGGCGACGTCGATCCAAGCGCCGCTCATGGGCCAGGAAATCCTTGGGCTGGAACTGAATTGTCGTACTCGAACCGCATCGAGCCGGTGAGCCTCGCGCGACCGATCTCGTCCGTCGCGAGGATGGGCGGCTCGAAGCCGGTCGGCGCCGGGTCGCCCACGGGGCGCGCGTCGCGAAACTCGATCTCGAACGACGGGACGTCGGTCAGCCGACTGCCGCCCGGACCGTTGTCGACCGAGCGAAACACCATGCGTCCCGAGACCGAAGGCAGCGAGACGTTTTGCCCGAGCCGCGTGGTCTTCGTTCTGCCGCAGGACCATCGAAAGGTCAGGTACGCGTGCACGATGGAGTTTGCGGTGCCCGCCGGCGTGACGTTGACCGTGAGCTGCCGCTGGCCCGTCGTGGGGTCGGTCTCGGTCGAGCTCGCGATCTGTCGCGTGAGCGCCTCAGTGTCGTCGATCAAGAAGTAGAGGTGATCGGTGTACTCGGACACCGCGCCGCCGTACTGCGCGCGAAAGTGCAGGATGCGACCGGTGCGCTCGCCCGCGTAGAAGTTGAGCGGCCACTGCAGCGGCTGCGCGTCGGTGTAGTTCAGTCGGCACATCGGGACGCTCACGGTCCCGCGCGCGCTGCCTTCACCAGCACCGACGCAGGACGCAGCGCTGGCAGCGACCGCGAACGAGAGCCCCGCGAGGACGATCAGCCGTCGCACGAGACCTCCACGAGATCGCCGGGCTGAAGCTCGCTGGCGCCCTCGCGCACGCTGAGCTCGATGCGTCCCGACGAGCCGATCAAGCCGAGGCCCTCGCCCCGGCGAACTTCACCGTAGGCGCTGCGCAGGGGGCCTGCGAAGCGCGCGGGGCTGATCACGCGCATGAACCCGTCGAGCGGTCGGATCGACGTGACGGCGTTGCCGTAGCGGTCGATCGAGATCACTTCGCCCCGCGCGCGGTGGGTGCGACCAGCGGTGCGCTCCCACTCGGCGTCCTGCGGGAGAACGCAGTCGACCTCGGCCTCGCTGCGATCGCCGGCGAGGTCGGGGTGCAGCCCTGCGGCGAGCAGAGCCGCGATGGGCGCGAACCGCTCGCGGCCGTCGAACGTGGTGATGCTCGGATCGGCGACGACGAGCTCTTCGCGCAGGGTCCATACGCGATCGCGGTCGGGACGAATCGGCAGGACGCCGTTGTCGGGGCCGACGAGCCATCGGCCGTCGCGCTCAGCGAAGATGCGACGACGACGTGTACCGACGCCTGGGTCGACGACGACGACGAGCGCCGCGCCGCGCGGCAGCACCCACAACGCACGCTCAGCCATCAGCGCTGCGTGCACGCGGTCGTACGGCGCGACCTCGTGCGTGATGTCCACCACGCTCGCGCTCGGAACGCGCGCCAGCACCGCCGCGCGCATCTCCATCACGTAGCTGTCTCTCAGCCCAAAGTCGGTCACGAAAGCGACGATCGCGCCCATCTGCCACTACCTCTACACGATGAAGCCGCCGCCGACGACTCTCTCGCCAACATAGAACACCGCGGCCTGGCCGGGCGCAGCTCCGCGCTGCGGCTCATCGAGGGTGAGCGTGGCCGCGCTGCCCTCGCACGCGATGCTGCAATCCACGCCGCTGTGTCGGTAGCGAAGCTTGACGTGCGCGCGCTCGGGCGGCGTCTTCACGAACCAACGCAGCTCTTGCACGTGCACCTCGCGCAGCGCGCTCTCTTCAGCGGTCCCGACGACCACGGCCGATCGCTCTTCGACGACGCGAAGGACATAGCGCGCGGTGCCGTCCCACCCTTTGATTCCACGGCGTTGACCGACGGTGAAGCGATGGATGCCGTCGTGTTCGCCGACCACGGCTCCGTCGGGGGTCTCGATGGTCCCGGGCTTCTTCGCGACGCCGTGCGACTCGACCCACTCGGTGTAGTCCTGCCCTTCGACGAAGCACAGGTCCGTCGAGTCGGGCTTGTGCGCGCTGGTGATCCCGCGCTTCGCCATGAACTCGCGCACGTCGGGCTTCTTCCAGCCGCCGAGCGGCAGGATCAAGCGAGACAGCGCGTCCTGCGGCGCGACGAACAAGAAGTAGCTCTGGTCTCGATCGAGGTCCGCCGCGCGCTCGAGCACGATCTCGCCGTCGTCCTCGGTTCGCACGCGCGCGTAGTGCCCCGAGGCGACGTGCTCGGCGCCGAGCCGCTGCGCGATGGTCCAAAGCGGCCCGAGCTTCACGTGCTCGTTGCATCGAACGCACGGGCTCGGCGTGCGCCCGCGCCCGTAGTCGTCGATGAAGGGGTCGACCACGCGCTCGCGAAACAGCTCTTTGCGATCGAACGTGTAGTGCGCGACCCCGAGCTGATCGCACACGCGCCGCGCGTCGTACTGGTCCTCGGGCGCGCAGCATCGCCCCGCGTGTCCCTCGCGTTGGTAGTCCCAGAGGTGCAGCGTCACGCCGATCACCTCGTGCCCTTGCTCCGCGAGCATCGCGGCGGTCGCGCTCGAGTCGACTCCGCCGCTCATGCCGACGACGATCCTTGCCATTGCTCCGCTCGTTGTTGCCCTGCGCACCCGCGGCAGGGCAGGGGGCACCTTAGCATCGCGAGTCTCTGCGCGATTGCGCGAGGTTGCGCGAGGTTGCGAAGGAGGGACTTCAACGCTCTCGCTCGACCGTTGAGCGTCGCGCCCTTCGCAGCCTCGCCCCTGCGCGTTTGCGCAGCGCATCCCGCGACGAAATCCATTCGAGCGAACGACGAAATCACCCTGCGAGGGTGCGCTCTAGCGTCGTCGTTTCGAGTGGTTGCGTAGCAGGTGCTCGCGCTCAACGAGAGGCAGGGTCGAGTTGCTTCACTCGCCACTTCAACGGTCTCGGCGCGGGCGTCGAAACCCACGCAAGAGGCTGATTTTATTGAAGTTGTCGATGGATGAACTGTCGCGACCGGGGTGTGCCACCAGCGTCAGCGACCTTCGCGCTTGGCTTCGTTCCAATAGCCGTCGAGCTCGGCCAGGGAGTGATCGCGAAACGAGCGACCGTCCTCGCTCGCGCGACGCTCGACGACCTCGAAGCGCGACGCGAAGCGAGCGTTGGCCTTGCGGAGCGCGTCCTCGGGGTCGAGCTCGAGCTTGCGCGCGAGGTTGCACAGCGAAAACAGCACGTCCCCGAGCTCGTGCTCGATCGCCGCGCGGTCGTTGCTCGCGCGCGCCTCGTCGAGCTCCGCGAGCTCTTCGTCGACCTTCGCCCGCGGCCCCTCGATGTCCGGCCAATCGAAGCCGACGTGCGAGCACTTCTCTCCCGCGCGCTGCGCCCACCGCAACGCAGGCAGCGATCGAGGCAGCCCCGCGAGCAACCCTCGCCCCTGCTTCTCTTTCTTCTTGATATCCTCCCAATTGGCTAGAACTTCAGAAGAGTTAGCTACGCTTACATCGCCGAACACATGAGGGTGTCTTCGTACCAGCTTGCTCGCGATCCCCGCGCTCACGTCGTCGAGGTCGAACCAGCCGCGATCGCTGGCCAACGCGCTGTGAAACACCACCTGCATGAGCAAGTCTCCGAGCTCTTCACGAAACTCGAGCACCGGTCGGTCTTCGCGCCCCAAGGTCGTCGCGGGGCCTTGTGGTCGCGTCGCTTCGTCGCCGAGCGCGTCGATCGCGTCGCACACCTCGCTCGACTCCTCGGCGAGGTAGCGCTTCATGCTCGCGAACGTCTGCTCGCGATCCCACGGACACCCGCCGGGTGCGAGCAAACGGTGCACGGTCTCGACGAGCTGTTCGACGGCTCGGGCTCTCTGGTCCTTTACGGTCATCGTGGATGCTGCTAGCACGCCACCGCCTCAGAGATGACCACGTACAAAGCAGGTCAGGAGATCGACAGCTACTGCACCAAGTGCAAGCTCGACCTCACGCACAAGATCGTCGCCGTGGTGAGCAACAAGCCCGCCAAGGTCGAGTGCCGCACGTGTTATGGCGTGCACAATTACCGCGCTCCCCGCAGCGCCGCCGCGGCTGCAGCGGCAACGCCGAGCGCGCCGAGGGCGTCTCGCAGCGCCTCGAGCGGCGGGCGCTCAGCAGGGGCGCGCGCCGCGCCCGAGCCGCCTCCCGCGCCCCCCGAGCACGCTCGCATCTCGCTCTACGCGATCAGCGAGAAGTTCACGGTGGGGTCGTGGATCTCGCACAAGACCTTCGGCATCGGCGTCGTGTTGCGCGAGCTCGCGACGAACAAGATCGAAGTGCGCTTCGACGCGGGCACCAAGGTGCTCGTGCACAACACGGCGCCGCTGACCTGATCGGCGCGCAACGCGCGCGCGGGTTCGGCATCGTGAGAGGGGCGATGCCGGGGCGCGAAAAACCGTCCCCCGCGCCGCGCGAGTTGTTCTACCCTCCCGCCACCTCGCGCGAGGGACCGCTGGACCTCAGAGCACGCAATTGCACCTCGCGAGACCTGTCGTCGACGCAATCGATCGACGGGATCGAGCGGAGTCACTTCGCGTCGGCGCATCGCGCGCCGCGCACGCAACGCACACCGGAGAGTGAGTCACATGGCCAAGGGACTGAAGGACACCAAGACGCACGCGAACCTGAAGGCAGCCTTCGCGGGCGAGAGCCAGGCGAACCGCCGCTACGAGTATTTCGCCAAGCAGGCGGACGTCGAGGGCTACGCGGATGTGGCCGGGCTGTTTCGCGACACGGCCTCGGGCGAGACCGGCCACGCGCACGGCCACCTCGACTACCTGAAGCAGGTGGGCGACCCGGCGACGGACGCGCCCATCGGCAGCACCGAGAAGAACCTCGCCTCGGCGGTCGCGGGCGAGACGCACGAGTACCAGGCGATGTACCCGTCGATGGCGAAGGAGGCCCGCGAGGAGGGCTTCGACGACATCGCCGAGTGGTTCGAGACCCTCGCCAAGGCCGAGAAGTCTCACGCGGGTCGCTTCGAGAAGGCGCTCGCGAGCCTCAAGGCGTGACCGTCGCGTGTCGCGCGGCGGCGGCCCTCGCGGGCTGGCGATCGCGCGACGCTCGATCCAGCGCGCTGCACCCGTCGCGGCGCGCTCGATGGGGCGAAAACACCAATGACGACGATCAAGCCAACGCCCGACCGTGATCCGTGCTTCGACCCCGACGAGCCGCGCTTCTGGGACGCGCGCGACCTCGAGGACGAGCTGCGACGCGTGTTCGAGATCTGCCATCTCTGTCGGATGTGCGTGAACTATTGCGGGTCGTTTCCCTCGCTGTTCGACGCGATCGACAAGGCGCACGAAGAGCGCGGGCTGCCGCACGACGCGACCACCGTCGGAGCCGCGGACATCCTCAAGGTCGGCGACCAGTGCTGGCAGTGCAAGCTCTGCTACGTGAAGTGCCCGTATACGCCGGACGACAAGCACGAGTGGAAGGTGGACTTTCCGCGCGTGCTCTGGCGCGAGAAGGTGCTTCGCTCTCGGCGCGACGGGATCTCGCTGCAAGAGCGCATCCTCGGCGAGCCTGGCGTGCTCGGAAAGCTCAACGCCGGTCCCCTCGCCCCCGCGGTGAACTTCGTCGCCAAGAGCGCGCTGCTTCGCAAGGTGGGCGAGAAGGTCGCGGGGATCTCTGCGCGGTTTCCGCTGCCCGACTACGCGAGCGACCCGTTCGACGCGTGGTTTGCGAAGCACACCCCCGCCGAAGGCGTGGGAGAGAACGGCACCGTGGCGCTCTTCTCGACGTGCCTCGTGGACTTCAACAAGCCGTCCGTCGGCCGCGCCGCGGTGGCCGTGATCGAGCACGCGAAGATCAAGATCGAGCGGCCCAAGCAGGTGTGCTGCGGCATGCCCAACATGGACACCGGCGACCTCGAAGGCGTGCGCGAGAAGGCGGCGTTCAATGTCGCGCAGCTCGCGCCGCTCGTGCGCGCGGGCGCGAAGATCATCGCGCCAGGCCCGTCGTGCTCGATGACCCTCAAGAAAGAGTACCCAGGGCTGCTCAAGTCCGAAGACGCGCAGCTCGTCGCGGCCAACACGATGGACCTGATGGAGTACCTCTGGAAGGTGCTCTGGCAGGACAAGAAGGTCCTTCCGCGGCAGTTCGCCAACGCCCTCGGCTCGATCGCCTACCACGCCCCGTGTCACCTTCGCGCGCAGCGCATCTCTGCGCCTGCCAAGCTGCTGCTCGAGCGCGTGCAGGACACCGAGGTCACGCTCATCGAGCAGTGCTCCGCCGTCGACGGGACGTGGGGCATGAAGGCCGAGCACTACGACACGGGCGTCCGCTACGCGCAGCGCCTCGTGCGCGGAGTCAACGACGCTGAGGCCAAGCACGTCGCGAGCGACTGCACCCTCGCCGCCCAGCGCATCGCCAAAGAGAACGGCGTCACCGTGAAGCACCCGATCGAGCTGCTCGCGGACGCCTACGGTCTGAGCTACTGAAAGCCCCGAAGGAGCCGCGCGCCATGCAGAAGCTACGAGTCGACGACGTGATGCCGCTCAGCGAGTACGAAGCCACGAGGCCGGCGTTTCGCGCGAAGGTGATCGAGCACAAGAAGCAGCGCCGCGTGCTGCTCGGGCCCGAGATGTCCCTGCTGTTCGAGGACCGACTCACGGTTCTCAATCAAGTGCTCGAGATGGTGCGCGCCGAGCGGCTCACGCGCCCCGAGGCGATCGCCGACGAAGTCGCGGTCTACAACGACCTGATCGCCGACGACGGTTGCCTCCTCGCGACGCTGATGATCGAGATCTCCGACGCCGCGCAGCGGGCGATCCGCCAGCGCGACTACGTCGGTCTCGAAGAGCACCTGCACATCGAGCTCGACGGAGAGCGCACCACGGCGCGCTTCGATCCGAAGGGCATCGAGCCGGGGCAGATCTCGGTCGTGCAGTACGTGACGTTCTCCGTGGGCGAGCGCGGCGCGGCGCAGCTTCGCGACCTCGCGAAGCCCGCGAGGCTCGTGTGCACGCATCCGCGCTACGGCTTCGTCGCCGAGCTCAGCGAAAACACACGCCGATCGCTCGCGAGCGACCTCGAGAAAAAAGTCGATTGACAGGCCGGGGGGTGCGGCGTAAGGTGCCGCTCCCTTCCGCGGGCATAACTCAGCGGTAGAGTGCGACCTTCACACGGTCGAAGTCACAGGTTCAAATCCTGTTGCCCGCACCAACACCGAAGCAGCCGTTGCTTCACTGGCAGAGCGATCAACTCTGCACTACGACGGCCGCGAAGACTCTCCACCAGTCTCGCGGCCGTTTTTCATTTGGCGCTCGCGCCTCTCGACGCGGCTTCGCATCGCTCGGTGCGCTCTTCTCCGCGGTGTGCGCGTTTGCTGCATCGACTGCGAAGAACGACGACTGTGTGGACACATCCTGTCCGCGCAACGGCCGCAGCACGAGTGCAAATTCAGCGAGAGCTCCGGGGTATTTGTGCACCTACGAGGGCTTGTCGAAAGGTTTACAGGGCCGCTGAGCGTGCCATGATGCGGCCCTCCGCTGCCGGCTCGTGAATTCCGAACGGTCGGGATCCGCGGGTCAACCCCGCAGCAGCAACAAGGTAAAGGCCAATGCGTCGTTCACTCTTCGCTCTCTCTGTTGGACTCATGATCGCTTCCGTCGGCTGCAAGGCCCGCCCGATGAGCGAGCAGCTCAAGGACAAGCTCGTCGAGCAGTACGACGAGGACACGTCCCTCGGACAGCAGCTGTGTGGCTACCCCGTCGCCGGCCTCACTGGCGTCACGATCACCAACGTCGTGAACACCGGCAGCAAGACTGCGGGTAGCGGCACCGCCATGGTGACCGCCACCCCGACCCCGATGCCGGGCTCGCCCGCCGCCGGCCCCTGCTCGGGCGCCATCTCGTTCATCTACGGAACGCAGCGCCAGACCACCTACCGCACCACCGGCCGCATCGGCCGCCGCCGCACCTCGAGCTCGACCACGGCGTCGCTCTACGTGTGGGGCATCAACGTGACCAACCGCACCAGCCAGGTCCCCGCCGGCATGGGTATGCCCACGGGTATGCCCACCGGCATGCCCACGGGCGGCGCGGTCCCGACCGGCGTTCCTGCGGGCGCGCTCACCGTCGGTGGCACGGCCTCGGGCATCCTCCAGGCCGGTGACACCCCCCTGCAGGACGGCTCGGTCGCCGACGACTACCAGATCGCTCTCTCGCCCGGCCAGCCCGTCACGATCATCGTGCGCGGCGGACCGAGCCTCACCGAGCCCGGCAGCAACCTCGACGTGTACACGTCGCTGCTCTTCAACGGCCAGGAGCTCGACCACAACGACGACATCTCCGGCGAGAACCGCAACAGCCGCATCGTCCACACGCCCGCCTCGCCGGGCATGTACACGATCCGCGTCACCACCTTCGGCAGCGGCCTGAAGAGCGGCCCGTACACCGTTCAGGTGATGCCGGGCGCCAACCCCATGGCGCAGTGACATCCGCTCTCGCGTCGCCCTCGCGGCGCGACGAGGCGACGAGCGCACAGAGCGACGCAGCGCTCTCTACGCTCGCCGCGATCGGGTGAGAAAACAAGCGGGTCGCGCGGTGTTCATCGCGCGGCCCGTTTGTCATTTCAGCGCGCGAGCAGCGGTCGCGCCCGCGTGATAGACCAGCGCCGCGCCCATGTTGAACCGCTGGCTCGCATCCCTCGAACGCCGCTACGCGCGCTACGCGTTCACGAACATCACCTTCGCGCTCGTCGCGGCGATGGCCGTGATGTTCGTGCTGCTCCTGACCTCACCCGGGCTCATCCATTGGATGACCCTCGACCGCGAGCAGGTGCTGCACGGACAGCTGTGGCGGCTGGTGACGTTCGCGTTTCTTCCGCCCAGCATGAGCCCCATCTGGATCGTGTTCTCGCTCTTCTGGCTCTACACGATGGGCGTGATGATCGAGCAGACCTGGGGCTCGTTTCGCTACCAGATCTACCTGTTTCTCGGCTGGCTCGGCTCCGTCATCGTCGGGATGGCCTCGGGCGTCGCGACCACCAACGCGATGATGCTGGCGTCGGTCACGCTCGCGTTCGCCACGCTGTTTCCCGACTACGAAGTGCGCGTGTTCTTCGTGCTGCCCGTGAAGGTGAAGTGGTTCGGCTGGCTCATCGCGCTCGGCCTGCTCGCCGCTGTCGGAGCGAGCGAGGGCGTCGCGCGGCTGTACCCCGCGATCGCCGTCGCCAACTACCTGCTCTTCTTCGCGGTCGACCTCGTCGACATGCTGAAGGGCTACGGCCGCCGCGCCGAGAGAGCGCGCGCCTACGGAGCGTTTCAGCAGACCGTTCGCAGCTCGAGCCCCGTCGCCTCGCGCGTGTGCGCGGCCTGCGGCGTCACGGACGCGGACCCCTCGATCGACTTTCGCGTGTGCTCTTGCGACAAGTGCCAGAAGCCCACGACCTTCTGCCTCGAGCACGCGCGCAAGCACTGACCGCGCTCAGCGCTGGCTGGCCTCGCTGCGAAACAGCACGATCTGCGTCTCGGGCATGGACGGCAGCGCCGCGAGCGCGCCCGCCCAGCCGCGGTTGTCCTGCACGAAAGGCCAGAAGTGCTCGCCGCCCGCGGTCTCGATCCGCTGCGCGTCCGCCGCGCGAATCTCGCGCACGAGCGACGCAGGGACGAGCCATCGCGGGGCCACGTCACGGTCTGTTCCCGATGGCATCACGCGCCCCCGCCAGCGCAACCCTGTCCAGAACACGGCGTCGCCGATCGAGCCGCGCAGCGTCGCGTCGACCATGCGCGAGATCGAACCGTAAGTGAGCCCCGCAGAGACCGTCCCGATCACTTCGTTGGCGGGGTTCTTGATCGGCGCGACCGCGACGAGCAGCACGCGCGACGGCATCGCGCCGACCGCGGGAAGCTCACCCACACACGTCCCTTCGCGCCCCTCGAGCGCCTGCCGAACGCACGCGAAGTGCACCCGCAGGTCCATCCCCTTCATCCTGTCGTCGCTCTCGTTGGCGATGTCTCTCGCGAGCGAGACGCCCTCGCGATTGGTGACAGTCACGAAGCTCGTCGGGTACAGCGTCATCGCGCCGCCGGGCGTCGTGAAGCCCACAAGCGTCGATCGCAGCGCGGGCGCGTCGTTGCCGAGCACCGGCGCCGTGACAGGGCTCACGAGCTCGCGGATCTTCGGCAAAAACCCGTCGACCGTGCGTTGAACGGCCTCGCGCGCTCGGCGAGTGTCTGCCTGGAGGTTCGCTGCCGACGCCTGCGCGTGCGTCAGCTTGCTGTCCTTGCACGCCGAGGAGGCCATGGCCGCCACGACGAGCGCCGCGTACACATTGGTTCGATTCACGAACACAGACGCTACCACGCGCCCCCTCGCGCGACGGTGGCCTTCAGTGCGCGTCGGGGCCGCCTGGAAGCGCGCAGAAGCCTTCGTAGTCGATGTACTCGTGGATGCTGGGGTGCTCGCCGCACATCGGGCAGCCCTTGTCGCGACGGAGCTTGAGCGTGCGAAAGCTCATGCGAAGCGAGTCGTACGTGAGGAGCTTTCCGATCAGCGGCTCGCCCTGCCCCAGGATGAGCTTGAGGGCCTCGGTCGCCTGCACCACGCCGATGATCCCCGGCAGCACGCCGAGCACGCCGGCCTCTTGGCACGAAGGCGCGAGGTGCGCGGGCGGGGGCTCTGGGTACAAGCACCGGTAGCACGGCCCGCCGAGGTGCGGCGCGAACACCGTGCACTGCCCGTCGAAGCGAAAGATGCTGCCGTGGACGACGGGGATCTTCTTGAGCACCGTCGCGTCGTTGACCAGGTAGCGCGTGGGAAAGTTGTCGCACCCGTCGATGATCACGTCCCACTTTGCGTCGAAGATGCGATCGACGTTCTCGCTCGTGAGGCGCTCTTGGTACTTCACCACCTTCACGTCGGGGTTGAGCCCGTTGATGGCCTCTTCGGCGCTGTCGACCTTGGGTTTTCCCACGCGGGCGGTGTTGTGCAGGACCTGCCGTTGAAGGTTGGACGCGTCGACGGTGTCCGCGTCGACGAGGCCGATGGTCCCTACGCCCGCGGCCGCGAGGTAGAGCGCTGCAGGGGATCCGAGGCCGCCCGCGCCGAGCAACAACACGCGCGCGTCGAGCAGCTTCGCCTGCCCCTTCTCGCCCACCTCGGGCAAGAGCAAGTGCCGCGAGTACCGGTCGCGCTGCTCGGCGGTGAGCTGGCGATCGACGACGTACGGATAGGCGCGGTCCTTCCAGCGAACGAAGCCGGGGTTGACGCTCTCGACGTCGGTGTACCCGAGCTCGGCGAGCGTGCGCGCGGCGAGCGCAGAGCGCGTCCCGCCTGCGCAGTACAAGACCACCTTCGCGGTCTTGTCCGGCACGGTCGCTTCGATCTTCGACTCCAGGTGGCCGCGCGGAACGCTCACCGCCCCAGCGATGTACCCCGCCCGGTACTCCTCGCCTTCGCGCACGTCCACGAGGTGAAACTTCTCTCCCGCTTCGAGCCGCTGCTTCAGCTCCTCGAGCGAGGTCTCTTTGATCGCGCGGCGGATCTCCGCCATGAGGTCTTGAAATGTCTTGGCCATCGACGGTCTCCAGAAAGCTGGAGGATTCTTCGGTATACTGAATGAAGCGTCAACCCTTTCTGCGCCGCGAGCGACCTCGAAATTGACGGCGCGCGCGCGGGCGGGCTAAGGCCAGCGCACTCATGGCGAAGCTCACCTACCGGGACGCGGGCGTCGACATCGACGCTGGCGACGCGCTCGTCGAGCGCATCAAGCCGATGGCGCGTTCGACGCGCAGGCCCGAGGTCCTCGCGGACGTCGGAGGCTTCGCAGGCCTCATGCGCCTGCCGCACGGCCTCGAGGAGCCCGTGCTCGTGTCGGGCACGGACGGCGTCGGCACCAAGCTCAAGATCGCCTTCGCGATGAACAAGCACGACACGATCGGGCAAGACCTGGTCGCGATGTGCGCCAACGACGTCGCGACGTGCGGCGCAGAGCCGCTGTTCTTTCTCGACTACTTCGGCACCGGACGGCTCACGGTCGACGTCGGCGCCGCGGTGGTCTCGGGCATCGCTCAGGGCTGCAGGCTCGCGGGCTGCGCGCTGCTCGGCGGCGAGACCGCAGAGCTCCCGGGGATGTATGCAGACGGCGAGTACGACCTGGCGGGCTTCTGCGTGGGCGTGGTCGAGCGCAAGAAGCTCATCGACGGCAAGAGCGTTCGGCCCGGCGACTGCGTGATCGGCGTGCGCTCGTCGGGGCTGCACTCCAACGGCTACTCGCTCGCGCGCAAAGCGCTGCTCGAGAAGGGCGCGCTCGCGCTCGACGCGCACCACGCGGACCTCGGGCGCACTGTCGGCGAAGAGCTCATCGAGCCGACGCGGATCTATGCGCGGGCGATCGCCGCGGCGATCCGAACGGGCGGCGTTCGCGCGTGCTCGCACATCACCGGAGGGGGGCTGCCGGGCAACGTTCCGCGCGTGCTGCCGGACGGGTTGGGCGTGCGCGTCGACGGGACGAAATGGGAGCGTCACCCAGTGTTTTCGCTGATCCAATCGATCGGCGAGGTCGACGAGCACGAGATGCGCCGGACGTTCAACCTCGGCCTCGGCCTGGTGATCGTGTGCGACCCGTCCCGCGCAGACGCCGTGATCTCCGCGCTCTTCACGGTCGGCGAGAAGGCCTCGATCATCGGCGAGGTGATCCAGAGCGACGCCGACTTCGAGGCGCGCGTCGAGTTCGTCGGGGACACGGCGTGACCCTCAAGCTCGGCGTCCTCGTCTCGGGTTCGGGCTCGAACCTGCAGGCCATCCTCGACGCGTGCGCGAACAAGACCCTCGACGCCTCCGTCGAGCTCGTCCTCTCGAACAAACCGGGTGTGTTCGCGCTCGAGCGCGCGGCCCGAGCCGGGGTCGCCACGGCCGTCCTGTCGCACAAAGACTTCTCGACGCGCGAGGCGTTCGACGCAGAAATCGTGCGGTTGTTGCGCGCGCGATCGGTCGACACCGTCGCGCTCGCGGGCTTCATGCGCATCGTGACGCCCACGCTGCTCGACGCGTTCGCCTCGCGCGTGATCAACGTGCACCCGGCGCTGCTGCCCTCGTTCGTCGGCGTCGATGCGCAGCGGCAAGCGCTCGAGTACGGCGCGAAAATCACAGGCTGCACCGTGCACTTCGTCGACGCCGGAACAGACACCGGCCCCATCATCGCCCAGGCCGCCGTCCCCGTGCTCGAAGACGACACCGTCGAGGCGCTGCGCGCGCGCGTGCTCGTCGAAGAGCACCGGCTCTTGCCCCTCGCGCTTCAGTGGCTCGCAGAGGGCAGGCTCTCGCTCGACGGCCGCCGCGTGCGCGTGCGTCCCCTCGCCCACGCTTCGACATGAAGGGTGCGCGCAGCCACTACGACGTGCTCGTGCTCGGCGCGGACATCCCCGCGCTCGCTGCGGGAGCCCTGCTCGCGAGGCGCGGATTTCGCGTCGCGTGGGTGCCGCACGACGCGCTCGGCAATACGTACGCGTGGGACGACGTGACGTTTCGCCGCGCGCCAGAGGCAGCGGTGTTCGTCGACACGCCCGCCTGGCAGCAGATCGCCGGCGATCTGTCCCTGCCCGCGATCACGCCGCGACGCAGCGCGCAGGACTCGATCGTCGCTCAGGTGGTGCTGCCACGGCATCGCGTGGATGTTCGCAGCGATCGCGACGCCCTGCTCGCGGAGCTCGAGCGAGAGTTTCCTGAGCTTCGACGGCCCACCGAAGAGCTCTTCGAGCGCTTCTCGACCGCGCGCAAAGAGCTCGACGAGGCGCTCGCGATCGACGCGCCGTGGCCTCCAGACGGCTTCTTCGCGCGCCGCGCGGTGAAGAAGGCCCTCTCTGTCGCGCGCTCGCTGCCGGCGATGACCGAGCGCGACGTGCTCGCGGATTTTCCCGAGGGACACGACTTTCGTACGGTGATTCACAGCGTCGCGCGCTTCTCGGTCGACACCGATCCAGACGCGCTCGACGGCGCGCAGATCGCGCGCGGCTGGTCGCTCGCGCTCGCGGGCATGCCGGCGCTCGATGGCGGACGCGACGGCCTCGCGCGGCTGCTCGGCGACCGCATCGTGCAGTTCGGCGGGGACATTCGCCCGCGCGAACGCGTGCGCGAGCTCGTGGTCGAGCGCGGCAAGATCGCGGGCGTTCGCTTCGACGTCACCGACGAAGGCCTCGGCTGTACGCACTGCGTGACCTCGCTCTCGGCCCACGCCGCGTACGCGCTCGCGCGCACCGAGGTGTCGCCTTCGTTCATGGACCAGCTCGCGCTCGCTGAGCCTGTCTACTCGCGATACGCGCTCAACGTGCTCATCGGCCCCGGCGGAATCCCGCCTGGCTTGGCCCCGCGCGCGTTTCTCGTGCTCGACCCGCGGCGACCGATGGCCGAAGAGAACCTTCTGTACACGGAGCTCTCGCCCGCCGATGCGCAGGGCCGCAGCGTGCTCACCGCGCACGCGCTCTTGCCTCGCGCCGTCGTCGACGAGGGAGCGTCGTACCTGGCGCGCGTCCGCCGCCGCGTGCTCGAGGCGCTGTCGCGAGTCATCCCGTTTCTGTCCCGCAACCTGCTCGCCGTCGACTCGCCACACGACGGGCTCGACCTCGAAGACCGCGCGCGCGACCTCACCGCGCGCGTCGCGTCTCGATGGGACGGCGGCGCAGAGGCGATGAGCTCGATGATCCGCCGCTGGCCCGACGCGTTCGCCGGCGTGTGCGCGCTGCCGTTGCGGGGGCCGATCGACAACCTGTGGTTCGTCAACCGCGCGATCGTTCCGGGCTACGGAGAAGAAGGCGCGCTGCTCGCGGCGCTGTCGGTCGTGCGCGACGTGACGAAGACCGACCCTTCGAAGCTGCGTCTGCGCCGAGAAGTCCTGCGCAAGCCGCAGTGAACGCTCAGCGCAGGCCCAGCCGCGCGCGCAGCGCGGCGAGCCGCATGTCCTGCGCCGCGATCACCTGCAGCCGGTCGAGCGAGCGTCGCAGGTACTCGACAGCGCCGCGCTCGATCGCGCGGTTCGCCACGGCGAAGAGCCGGTCGAGCCCTTGCGCTGCGTCCACGCGCTGCATCTCGAACTCCGCGATGCGGATCGCCCCCTCGAGGTCGTCGGGATACGTGCGCACCCAACGCTCGATCTCTCTCGGAACCTGCTGCGCGTGCCCGTACTTGATGAGCACCATCATCTCGTCGCAGAAGCGCTCGCCGCGGCTCTCGGCGGCGCGCGGCAACAGCTCGGGCGCCGCGCTCTGCATCGGCTGCGTCATCGACAGGTCGTCATCGACGATGATCGACTGTTCGGGCTCTTTGCGCGCCGTCTGCTGAACGAATTGCCGAGTGACGTCGGGTCTTGATTTCGTGGGCTCGTCCCAAACAGACGGGTCCTCGACGACGATGCTCGACGTCGGCTGCGCGGGGGGCGGCGCGATGGCCGACGAGCGCCCTGTGGGCTCTGGCGTCTCGGTCGCTGGCGTCGCGTTGCCGCGCGCGCTCGCGTTGCGCGCGGGCGGGTTGCGCATGTACTGCAAAAACGCGTCGAACACTTCGAGCGGATCGTTGGGCAGCACGGTCGTCACGGTCGAGAGAGAGTCGCACCGCGGCGCGCAAGACAGCAAGCGCAACCGCGACGGTGCGCGCTACGGCTGCGCTGCCGCCGGGGCCGCGACCCTGCAGCGCGCGGCGCACCACCCAGCAGGCGCGCCAGGGGGATCCCAGTGGTCGATGTCGCGGTCGTCGTCGTCGTCGTACCCGAGCCGAACGCCGTTTCGCTCAGGAAATCTCCAGAGCTCGTAGTTTCCGTCGCCGTCCGTGTCGTGCCCTTCTTTGCGCACGACGAGCCCCTGGCGGTCGAAGTACTGGATCACGTCGCGCCGTCCGTCGCCGTTGGAGTCGCGCTGGGTGCGCTCGATCGTCCCGTCCGGGCGAAACTCTTCGTGGCGCTCGAATTGACCGTCCCGATCGTCGTCGTGCTCGACCTGCATCGGCCGCGTGGGGTCCGGCCAGTGGGTGTTGAAGAACCGCTGCTGCTCGTACAGGCCGTCGCCGTCGGCGTCGATCCCCTCTTCGGTGACGCGTCCCTGCCGGTCGAACTCGCGGTATCGCTCGGGCGCGCCGTTCTCGTCGGCGTCGGTCCACTCGGACACGACCGACCCGTTGCCGCCGCGCTGCACCCAGCGCTCGGGCGCGTCGTCCCAGTCGCGGTCGTAGTGGGACAAGATCGCGTAGCCCTCGCGGGTCATCGAGTCGTAGCGGTCGTAGCGCCCGTCGAAGTCTTCGTCGAAGTCGACGCGGTAGGCGCGCAGGCCGGCGACGAGCAGCTCATTTTTGTCGGGCCGCCCATCGTTGTTGCGGTCGGTGGCGATCGAGAGCGCGACGCCGCGCTCGTCCACGGTGGTCCACTTGTCGGGGCGCCCGTCGCGGTTTGTGTCCTCGGGGCGCACCGCGGGACCGCGCGGCGGCGCGGGCGCGGCCGCGTATCCTCTGGAATATCCCAGACGAAACGCGCCCGCTGAAGCCGCGATCATCGCCGCCACCCCCGCTGCAATCACTACGCTCGCTCGCATGTCGATGAGCTAACGATCGTACACCCGCCGTACTGCGGGCGCTGCTCACTCGTACCGGAGCGCGTCCACCGGGTCGAGCTCCGCGGCGCGCCTCGCGGGCACGACGCCCGAGAACACCCCCACGACGAACGAGCTGCCGAACGCCACCGCCGCGATCCACGGCGAGAGCGCGACGGGCACCGACGGCGCGAAGCGCTTGAGCAAGAGCACGATCGACGCGCCCAAGCCGAGCCCGACGGCGCCGCCCGTGCTCGAAATCACCACGCTCTCGAGCAGAAACTGCCAGAGAATATCGCTCTTGGTGGCGCCGACCGCGCGGCGCACGCCGATCTCTCGCGTCCGCTCGCGCACGCTCACCAGCATGATGTTCATGATGCCGATGCCGCCGACGACGAGCGAGATCGACGCGATCGCGAGCAGCATCAACGTCATCGCGGCGGTGAGCGCGCCGAAGGTCTTGAGCAGGTCGTCCTGGCTCTGAATCGTGAAGGTCTTCTCGCCGTTGCGCCGACGCGCGAGGATCTGCTCGATCTCTTCGGCCGCGGCGGGCGCGTCTTCTTTGGACCGCGCCGACGCGAGCACTTGCGACAAGTGGTCTTGATTGAACAGGTCCATCGCCGAGGTGACGGGGATGAAGACCAGGTCGTTGAGGTCGAAGCCGAGGGAGGTTCCGCGCTCTTCCATGAGCCCGACGACACGAAAGCGTCCGTCGGCGAGGCGCACTGTTTGCCCGAGCGGGTTCTCGTCGCCGAAGAGCTCTTTCACGATGGTGCGGCCGAGCACGCACACGCGTCGTCGCGAGTCGACGTCTTCGCTGCGCACAAACGAGCCTCGCTCGACGTGCATGTTGCGCAGGTCGCTGAACGCTGGCCCGACGCCCAACACCATGGTGTCGCGCGTGCGTCCCTTGTAGCGCACGGCGCCGCCGCCCATGACCATCGGGCTGATGCCTCGCAACAAGCTGCCCTGACGTTCGAGCGCCTCGACGTCCTCCATGACCAGCGGGCGGGCGGTGTTGCCTGCGGGCGGACCGAAGCCTCGCGTCTCGCGCCTTCCCGGAACGATGGTCATCAAGTTGGTTCCGAGCCCCGAGATCTGCTCGTCGAGGTAGATCCGCGCGCCGTCGCCGACGCCCACGAGCAGCGTCACCGCGAGCACGCCGATCACCACGCCGAGCATGGTGAGCGCCGCGCGGATCTTGTTGGCTTTGAGCGCCAAAAACGCTGACAGAATGTGCTCGAACATCGGCTTCGTCCGTTTCGGTTCAGCGTCCCTCTTGCGGCGGGCCGTCGTACACGACCTGCCCGTCCACGAGCTTGATGTTGCGCTTCGCGCGCTTCGCCAGGTTGGGGTCGTGCGTCACGATCACCACCGTCACGCCGAGCTCGCTGTTGAGGTCCTCGAACAGCTTGGTGATCTCTGCGCCGACGCGGGAGTCGAGGTTGCCCGTCGGCTCGTCGCACAGCAGCAGCTCGGGCTTGGTCACGATGGCTCTCGCGATCGCCACGCGTTGCCGCTCGCCGCCGGACAATCGATCGGGCGTGTGATCCAAGCGATGCCCGAGCCCCACGCGCGTGAGGGCTTCTTCTGCGCGCTTGCGGCGCTCGCGAACGCCCACGCCCGCGTAGCGAAGCGGCAGCGCGACGTTGTCGACCGTCGTCGTGCGCGGGATCAAGTTGAACGCCTGAAACACGAAGCCGATGTACCGATTGCGAAGCGCCGCGAGCTCGGGGTCGTCGAGCTCGGCCACTTCGTAGCCGGCCAGTCGGTAGCTGCCCTGCGACGGGGTGTCCAAGCAGCCGAGAACGTACATCATCGTGCTCTTTCCCGAGCCAGAGGGGCCGATGATGCAGACGTACTCGCCCTTGGTGATCGTGAAGTTGACCCCGCGCAGCGCGCGCACCTCTTCGTCGCCCATCATGAACGTGCGGTGAAGGTCGGTGAGCTCCATCAGCGGCTCGCCGATCGCGATCGAGTCGGCGTCCTCTGCGCTCATCGCTGCACGCTCCGCGTCGGCGCCGCGTCGTCGGTGCGCGTGCGCACGAGCGATCCGTCCGTGAGCTCGTTGTTCGACAGCGTGGTGATCACCCGATCGCCCGCCGCGAGTCCGCTCGTGACCTCGATCGCCTCCCACGTGCTCACGCCCACGCCGATCGCGCGCCGTCGGGCCGTGCTGCTCGCGTCGATGACGTACACCGATCGGTCGATCCCGCGGCCCATCACGGCGTTGGGCGGGACCCACAGAACGTTCTCGCGTGTGGCGACGATGACGTCGACCTCGGCGCTCATCCCGACGCGAAGGCGCGCATCGGGCTGAAGGTCGAAGCGGCACGAGATCGAGCGATTTCCCCGCAGGTCGCGGGTGACGCTCGGCGCGATCTCGACGAGGCTCCCGACGAATTTTACCCCCGGAAAAGCGTCCATCGTGACGTCCGCGCGCAGCCCCGTCCGCACTCGCCCGAGGTCTGCTTCGTCGAGGTCCGCGTCGACGTGCAACAGCGTCGGGTCGGCGATGGTAAACAACGGCGCGCCCGGCGCGGTGACCTCGCCCTGCTCGATCGTTCGCGTCAGGATCACCCCGCTGAACGGCGCGCGCAGAACGCCTCTGCGCAGCGCGGTCTCGGCGATCCGCACGTTGGCCGACGCCTGCGTGATGCCCACTTGCGCGACGCCCGCCGCGCGGTCGGCCACGCCCGCGGAGCCCTCGAGGTTCTCGACTTCGACCGCGGTGCCCACGCCGCGGTCTCGCAGGTCCGCCGCGCGCGCCGCGTTGCGACGAGCGACCGCCGCGCTCGCTCGGGCTTGCTCGATCTGCGCCCGCGAGACCGCCACCGTCGCGCGCGCCGCGCTCACGCGATCGCGCAGGTCGCGCACGTCGTACTCGAGCAGCACGTCGCCCTCGGCGACGCGGTCGCCGCGTCGCTTGTGCACGCGCAGCACGGTCCCCGCGATCTCTGCGCGCAACGTCGCTTCTCGCTCGGCTGCGACGCGCCCTGCCGCGACGGTCGAGACGAGGTCGCGCACCGCGCCCGTCTCGATGCGATGCGTGCGCACGTCGATGGCTTTGACCGGGCGCTTCTTGTACGCGCGGACGCCGAACACCGCCGCGACCGCGATCGCGACGAGCCAGATGATCCAACCCCATCGGCGCTTTCTGAGCGGAGCTTTTGCCACAGCGACCGGAGCGTTGGGCCCAATCGTTGCGTTTGCAAGCGGTTAATTTCGCCGCTCAACAAGCGCTCCAAGCGCAGAAATCACCCGTCGAAGTCAGCTTCGTCGATGGCGCGATGCACGCCGAAGAGCTGATCGATGCGCTCCATGCCAGCGCCCTCTCGGATGAGCTTTGGCTCTTCGTCGCACAAATCGAGCACCGTCGAGACCAGCGCTTCACCGACGCCGCCGTCGAGGACGAGCTCGACGCCGCCGTACAAGTCAGCGATGTCCGCGGGGTCCCAGAGCACGTCGCCCTCGCTCGGATGCGTGGCGGTGGTGGTCATGATGGGCCGGCCGAGCTCTTGGGCGAGCGCGCGCGGCACGGCGTGGTCGGGCACGCGAATGCCGATCGTCTTGCGCTTCATCATCACGAGCCGCGGGACCTCGCGGGTCGCTTGCAAGATGAACGTGTAGGGCCCTGGGATCAGGTGCTTGATGAATCGATAGTGAAAATCCTGCACGACCGCGTAGCGCGAGACCTCACTGAGGTCGGGCACGACGAACGCGAGGGGCTGCTCGCGCTTCATGCGTTTGATGGCGTAGAGCGTGTCGATCGCGTTCTTGTTCGCGAGGTCCACGCCGAGCGCGTACACGGTGTCCGTGGGGTATGCGACGACGCCGCCGTCGCGAAGGACCTGCGCGGCGCGCGCGATCTTGCGCGGCTCAGGGTGCTGCGGATTGACTTCGACGAGCATGGAATCGCCGCAGTGGTACCCCCCAACCCACGCCCTCAGCTAGCGATAAACGGCGCTCACTGCGCGCGTCGACGGCGGCGACGCGGACGGGGCGTCGGCTGCTCGGGCGCGGGCTGCGGCGTCGCTTGCGGCGCGGACGGCTGTTGTCCGCCTTGCGAGACGATGACGAACTCGACGCGGCGGTTGAGCGCTTGTCCGTCGGGCGTGTCGTCGGCGCCCGCCATGCGCTGCGAGCCGAAGCCGCGAAAGTCCAGTCGGGGCCGCTCGACGCCGCGCTGCACGAGGTACTCGACCACGGCGCGCGCGCGGCGAAAGGACAGGTCCAGGTTGTACTGCGCGACGCCCTGCGAGTCGGTGTGACCCTCGATGCGCATCGCGGTGATGTCTGGGTTGCGGCGCAGCGTCGCGGCGACCTCGTTGAGGATGTCGAACGACACGTTGCGGATCACGTCGCTGTCGTATTCGAAGTAGATGCGCTGCGAGAGCAGCAGGCGCGACTCGGTGCGGGTGACGACGACCGGCAGCGGGCCGGGCTCGGGGCAGCCGTCTTCGTCTTCGAAGCGGTCGAGGTCCTCGGGGTCGTTGTCGCACTGGTCGATCGTGTCGGGGCGCCCGTCGCGGTCGTTGTCGGGGTCGGGGCAGCCGTCGTTGTCTTCGTTTCCGTCGAAGTCTTCGGGCTCGATGGGGCAGCGGTCGTCGTCGTCGAGCTTTCCGTCGGCGTCGTTGTCGGGGTCCGAGCAGCCGTCTTCGTCGAGCACGCCGTCTCGGTCTTCGGGGTCGTTGGGACAACGGTCCTGCGCGTCGGGCACCCCGTCGGCGTCGTTGTCGGGGTCTTCGCAGTAGTCGCTGTCCTCGAAGCCGTCGTAGTCCTCGGGTCCGTTCGAGCACGTGCGGCCCGTGACGCTGAAGCGCGCGCCTGCGAAAGCGCCGATCACTGGTGACCCGTAGCCGCCGGTGAGCCCGCGGCGAAGTCCGACGTCGATGGCGATGGCGCTCGTCGGGTGGAGGTCTGCGCCGATCACGGCTTCGACCGGCCAGCTCGTGCGATTGCGCACGGTCTCGACCATCGTTCCGCTCGTCTGCGTGCCGAACGCGTCGAACACCCCGATGCGACCGTTGAGCTCGCCGCCAATATTGACGAGGCGATGCACCGCGACGCGCGCGCCGACGCCCCATTGAAACTCGTCGTCGATGGCGAACGGCAGCTCGCCAGAGGGCAGGCCGTTGCGCGAGCGAAAGCGATACCCGACGTTGGCCGCGACGACGGCGGGGCCGAACTGACGCGAGGCGATCACCTGCGGCATGAGGGTCCACGCGATCGAGCTCGAAAACGCCTGGCCCGCGGTGACGACCGGCGCGCCGCTCGTGCTCGGCGTGCAGTCCATGACAGAGGTCGCTGCGCCGCTCTCGCCGACGCTGCGAGCGACGGTGCACCCACCATCGGCGCCGATGCTGCCGAGCGGAACTCCGATCGCCACGCGCGCGGCGAGCTCGAACGGGACGCGGATGATCGGGACCTTCACGTTGAGGCGAAGGTCGCCCGCGCGGACGCTTCCCACTCGTTGCCGGTCGAACCCAGCCCAAAGGCCACCAGCGCCGCCGACGATCGCGGGGGCGTGATCCGTGAACGCGATGGGCAAGGCGAGGCCGAGCTCGATCGCCTGAAACAACCCCAACGATCCCTGGATTTCGCCTCGCAGATCGTGCTCGACCAGCGGAAGCTCTCGGTCGCCGACGCGCGAGACCAGCGGCCGATACGCGTAGTTGACGAACGCGCCTGCGGTGAACGTGAGGTGCGTCGGCACGCGCGCGAGCTCGAGCGCATAGATCGACTGCGGCGACGTCGAAGGCTCGAACAAGTTGACGTCGAGCGCCGTCTGCTGGCCCGGGTGCTGGTAGAAGTAGAACTCCTGCAATTGCGCGTGAGCGTCAGAAGCAGAAGCGACGACCGCGAGCGCTGCCGCGATCGCCGCAAAGGTCGCGACGCGGGGTCCTCCAAAGCGAATCACAGCCGCACTCTAACCGAGGAAGGTCGCTGATCGCGAATCTCGCGCGAGCGCTCGACGCCGCGCGCAGGCCAGCAGCGTCGTTCGTCGCGCGGTTGCCGACCGGGCAGCGCCGAAGTGGTGTAGATTGCCTGTCAAACCAGTCAGGGGCCCTAAGCACATGCGTGTCATCGGTTGTTCGGGCTTTCCCGTCCCCGCTACAAAATATCTTCGTGAGTTCAATTTGGTCGAGGTGTCGGACACCGCGATCGGCGTGCCTGGACCTGCGCTCGTTCGTCGGTGGCGGCGCGAGGCGCCGGACGGCTTCGTGTTCACCGCGCTCGCGCCGCGCGAGATGACCGCGACCGCGTTCGAGCCCTCGGCCGAGGGAGAGGCCGCGTGGGCGACGTTTTTGCCGATCGTCCGAGATCTGGCTGCCACCGCGATCGTGCTCACGTCGCCCGCCGAGCTGGCTGTGTCCAAGAAGGCTCGAGCCAGCGCGCGCACCATGCTCGAGCGGCTGACCGCCGACGCGCCTGCGCCCATCGTGTGGGAAGCGCCGCCCGAATGGCCGCTCAAAGAAGCAGAGGCCGCCGCCAAGGACCTGCCGGTGATCGTCGCGCGCGACCCGCTCAAGCACCCGCCGGTGCAGAAAGCCGCGGTCGCGTACTACCGGCTGCCTGGTCCTGCGGGCTTCAAGTCGCGCTACGAGGACGCGAGCATCGACGCGATCGCACAGTGCCTCCGCGAGACCCACGCCGAGACGGTGCTCTGCGTGATGGCCAATCAGGACATGTACTCCGACGCCAAGCGCCTGCGCGCCATCATCGAGTAGACCCTCAGCGCCGCGTCGCCAGCGCGCGCAGCGCTTCGACGGCGCAGGCGAAGTCCGCGGGCGGCTCGCGCTCGAAGCGAACGACGGCGCCCGTCATCGGGTGCACGAACCCGAGCACCCGCGCGTGCAGCGCTTGTCGGCCGAGCGCGTCGGCGATCGCGCGCAGCTCGGGCTGCTTCGGGGGCTTCGAGTACATCGGGTCTCCGATGAGGGCGTGGCCGTTGTCCGACAGGTGCACGCGGATCTGGTGCGTGCGACCGGTCTCGAGTCGGCACTCGACGCGCGTCGCGAGCGCGCCAAAGGCCTCGATGGGCGCGACGTGGGTGCACGCTCGCTTGCCTTCGCGCACGCGGGACGAGAACCGCATGCGATCGGTGGGGTGGCGGTTGTAGAGCGTGTCGATGTCGAGCGGCGCGACGACGGAGCCGAGCGCGACGGCCTCGTACACGCGCTCGATCGTGTGCGCTTGAAACTGCACTTTCAGCCGTTCGCGCGCGACCGGAGTCTTCGCGACGACCATCACGCCAGAGGTGTCGCGATCGAGCCGATGAACGATCCCTGGGCGATCTGGCGCTTCGTCGTCGTCGACCGCGTGGTGAAAGAGCACGGCGTTGACCAGCGTGCCCGACGCGTGTCCTCGCGCGGGGTGGACCACGAGGCCTGCTGGCTTGTTGACCACCAACACGCTCTCGTCTTCGAACACCACGTCGAGGGGGATATCCTCAGGGATCGCGTCGGACGCAGGCGGCTCGGGGAGCGTGAGCGAGACCTTGTCGCCCGCACGAACTCGGTACGAGGCTTTGACGGTCTTGCCGTTGACGAGCAGGGCGCTCGCGTCCGCGGAGCGTCCGACGTCGCCGCGCGTGACGCCCTCCCCTGCGAGCCGCGTCGCCGCGCATTTGTCGACTCGCTCGCCGACCTCGCGCGCTTCGACGTCGAACGCTCGAGCCCGATCGCTCACCAGACCTTGGATTTGATGTGGCGCTTGGCGCGGATCAGGATGTCGACGATGGCGCGACCGTAGAAATTCTTGTTCACGAGCTCGGGCAGGACGCGGTTTTTGTAGAGCGCGCGGCCCTCTTCGATCTCGTCCGCCAGAACCTCGAACAGGTTGTCGTCGATGATGCCTTGGACGATCTTCGCTTCGTTGTAGAGCGACAGGTCGCTCGCGATCGCGCGCGCCAGTCGTCGTGCGGCTTCTTCGGTCTGGATGAGATTCATTCGGTCGAACGCTCCGTTGGCGGGACAATAGCAGAGCCGTCGGCTCGCTCGCGAGATTTCCGCGATGGAGAGAGTTGCTCGCAGACACGAAGCGTTGCGGTACCGTACCGCTCGAAAGCCACCCTGACTTGAGCGACGCGCCCCTCCCGACCACCGACGGAACGCTGTTCGACGGCACCGTCCGCTTCACCCAGCCGACCGTCGGCTATCGCGCCGCGATCGACGGGCTCTTGCTGGCGTATTTCGCCGCTTCGTCCAAGGGAAAGCTGGCGGTCGACCTCGGCGCTGGCGCCGGCATGGTGAGCCTCGGCTTGCTCCGACACGAGCGCGCCCAGCGACTGCTGGCGATCGAAGCGCACGCGCCCACCGCCGCGGTGCTCGCGCGCAACTTCGCCGACAACGGCTGGGCCGAGCGCGCGCAGGTCAGCGTCGGCTCGGTGGACGTCGTCGCGCGCTCTTTTCGCGGCGCCGCGGACCTGGTCGTCGCAAACCCGCCCTACTTCGACCGCGCGTCGGGCACCGCGGGCGCAGACGTGCACAACGAACGGGCAGTGCGCGCGGACGATCCGCTCGGGCCCTTCGTGCGCGCCGCGCGGCTCTTGCTCGGTCGCGGTGGCAGGGCGAGCTTCGTGTTTCCTGCGCGCGAGCTCGAGCCGTTGCTCGCCCGCCTCGCCAGCAAGGACCTGCACGCGCGCCGCGTCGCGTTCGTGCACCCCACGCACGACGAGCCCGCCTCGCGCGTCCTGCTCGAGTGCTCCGTCGGCCGCGCAGGCGGACTGGTCGTCGAGCCGTCGTGGGCGCTCTACGAGAGCGTGGACAACGGACAGCGCTTGACTGAATCTGCGAAGCTTCGCGCGGTCAGCCGCGCCGCTCAGCACCCACCCTCGCCCGCATCGAACGCGGCCGACCAGCGTTAACCCTCGCACCGATCGCCCCCGTGGCATCCGCGGGGCAGCGACCTCGCACCGAAAGGCAGAACGTTTCCTGTGAGCACGTCGATTCCGCCGCCTGTGAAGAAGGACTCGGGCAACACGAAGTACATCGTCCTCGGACTGTTGTTCATCGTCGGAGGCTCGTTCGCCGCGTACATGGCCGTGAAGCCCTCTGGCCAGCCGACGCAGAACCCGCCTCGCGTCGTCCCGCCGCTCGACTCGGGCGTCGCGCAACAGTCGCTCACGCCCAACGTCGCAGCCAACATCGACCTCACTGAAGAGCCCGACGTGCCCACGCCCGTCGAGGACGCCACCGCGCCGCGCGTCCGCTACGTCGTGCGCTACGTCGATCAGTGCCCCGGCACCATCGACGCCGCGCGCGTCGACGCCATCCTCGGCGCCAGCCAGAGCGGCTTTCGCGAGTGCTACAACCGCGAGCTTCGCACCAACGCCTCGCTCCGCGGCGGCGCCAGCGTGCGCTTCGTCATCAATCCCAACGGCAGCGTCGGCGACATCCAGTCGGGCGGCATCGTTCGCTCCGGCCAGTTCAAAGCCTGCTTCGAGACCGTCCTGCGTCGCCTGCGGTTTCCCGCGCCGCGCGGCGGCTGCGCGGTCAAAGAGACGCGCTTCAACTTCAGCACCTGAAGCCAGGCCACCGTCGTCGAAACCGACTTGATCGTTCGTAATTTGCAAACCGCTCTGGCGGTCCGTTGCAGAAAAAGCGAATGATCCTAGGTCCGACCCTGATGGAGTGGCTCAACTATCACCACCTTCTCTACTTCTACGTCGTCGCCCGAGAAGGCGGCGTCGCGCGAGCGAGCAAAGTCCTGCGCGTCGCGCCGCCCACGATCTCGGGTCAAGTGCGCCTGCTCGAAGAGTCGCTCGGCGAAAAGCTCTTCGAGCGCGAAGGCCGAGGCCTCGTGCTGACCGAGGTCGGCCGCACGACCTTCGAGTACGCCGAAGAGATCTTCAGCGTCGGCCGAGAGCTGATGGACACCCTGCGCGGCCGACCCACCGGCAAACCACAGCGACTCACGGTGGGCGTCGCTGACTCGCTCCCCAAGCTCGTCGCGTTCAACCTCATCCGCCCAGCGCTCGACGCCACGGTTCGACTGGTCGTGCGCCAGGGTCAGCACGAGCGCCTGCTGTCCGAGCTCGGCACCGGCACCGTCGACGTCGTCCTCTCGGACGCGCCCGTGTCTCCGCCAACTCGCGTGAAGGCCTTCAATCACAACCTCGGCGAGTGCGGCATGACCTTCGTGGCGAGCCCGCGCTTCGCGAAGGCGCTCAAGGGCAACTTTCCCGAGTGCCTCGACGGCGCCGCCTTCATCGCGCCGAGCGAGGCGACCGGAGCGCGACGCGCCATCGACGCGTGGCTCGACGCCCACTCGATTCGTCCGTCGATCGTCGCGGAGTTCGAAGACAGCGCGCTGCTCAAGGTCTTCGGCAGCGAAGGGCTCGGCTTCTTCGCGGTCCCCACCGTGGTCGAGAAAGACGTGTGCGAGCAGTACAACGTCTCGGTCATCGGCCGCGAGCCCGCCCTGCGCGCGCGCTTCTACGCGATCACCGTCGAGCGCAGGGTGAAGCACCCCGCCGTCGTCTCGATCTGCACGACCGCGAAAGAGCGCTTGTTCTGCTAGCGAGCAGCGCGCGAGGCTCGCACCGCGACCGCGCCCTTCACGTCGGCCACACAATGCTGAGACGCTTCATCTTGCGCCACAGCGTCGTCGTCGAGAGCCCCAACACCTCTGCCGCGCGCTCGCGGTTGCCGTCGAACTCGCGCAGCGCAGCTTCGATGGCGTCTCGCTCGGCCGAGTCGACCGCGTGCGTCAGCGTCCGCTCGACCGAGCCCCGGTCGAGCGGCGGCGACGGCGCCAGATCCTGCGGCGCGACGTCCTCGAGCTGGATCACCCCAGTGCGCGCAGAGAGCGCCACGCCCTGCTCGATCATGTTCTCGAGCTCGCGCACGTTGCCTGGATAGTCGTAGGCCAAGAGGTAGTCGAGCACGCCCTCGCCCAGCCGTGCGCGCTGACCGGTCTTCTTGGCGATCTTGTCCAAGAAGTGGTCGACGAGCGTGGGGATGTCCTCTTTGCGGTCGCGCATCGGGGGCAGCACGAAGCGAACGACGTTCAATCGGTAGTACAAATCCTGGCGAAATCGCTTCTCTGCGATCGCCCGGTGCAGGTCCTGGTTGGTCGCTGCGATGATGCGCACGTCCACGTGTATCGCTTTGCTCTCGCCGACGCGGCGGATCTCGCCCTCTTGAATCGCGCGCAGCAGCTTCGCTTGAAACCCCGGCGTCGTCTCGGCGACCTCGTCGAAGAAGAACGTCGCGCCGTTGGCCTCTTCGAGCAGCCCCCTGCGGTCCTTCGTCGCGCCGGTGAACGCGCCCTTCACGTGGCCGAACAGCTCGCTCTCGATGAGCGTCTCGGTCATCGCCGCGCAGTTGACCGTGACGAACGGCCGGTTCGACCGGCGCGAGTTCGCGTGGATGGCCTTCGCGACCATCTCTTTGCCGGTCCCGGACTCGCCCGTGATCAGCACCGTGGCGTCGGACGCAGAGATCTTCACGATGCGCGCGATCACGTCGCGGATCGCGCCGCTGCGGCCGATCACGTTGTCGAACTTGTATCGATCGCGAAACTCCTGGGCCATCAGCGCGTACGCAGCGCCGAGCTGCCGCTTCTCGATCGCCTTGCTCACCTTCACGAGCAGCTCTTGCTCGGTGAAGGGCTTCTGGATGTAGTCGTACGCGCCGGCGCGCATGGCCTCGACCGCGCTCTCGATGGTGCCGTACGCGGTCATGACGATGGCCTCGGTCAGCGGCTGCCCCTCGCGGATGCGCTTGAGCACGGTGAGCCCGTCGACGCCGCCCATCTTCAGGTCGGTCAACACGAGGTCGTACGCGCTCTGCGTGCCGTGCTCGATCGCGCGCTCGCCGTCGGCGGCCTCGTCGACTTCGTAGCCAGCGCCGCGAAGCATCATCGCGACCGCGCCGCGCAGCGTGCGCTCGTCGTCCACCACCAGCACTCGTGTCATGTCCGAACTTCCTCCGCGATCGAGGTCGACCGCCCGCTCCGCGCGCGATCGTACATCGTCCGGCAGCGCATCAGCGCGCCCTTTGTGCGGCGTCGCTCGCCGCGGTCGCAAACGGATCTTGCTCTGGCAGCGGAACATAGCGCTCGACAGGAGAGCCCCTGCGGATCAGCGCGCTGATCCACGGAGAGACCGCGCCACCGCGAAAGCTCGGGCGCCGCGAGGTCTCGGTCTCGACGTTGCTCTCGAACACGACTCGGACGAGGTACACGCCGGCCTCGCCGAAGAGCGCGCGATCGCAGAGGAGCCCCGGAGACAGCGTCGCGGCGGGTCCGCTCGAGCGAGAAATCGTCCGCAAATAGTCTGGCAATCCAACGTATCCGAGCGGCGTGTCCGAGCAGCGAAACGCGCGGCCGCGCGGCGTTCGAACCTCGAGCGACAGCATCGACGGGCGATAGAACGCGCGGAGCGGCGCGCTGCCAGTCGCGCGAAGCGACGCGCGAAAGCTCAGCCCTGCGACGCGGTCTGCGCTGATCGCGCGGGGCACGCGCAGCTCGACCGGGCCGCCCTCGCTGCCTTCGCTGGCGGGCGCGCTCGGAGGAAACGACGTCGCGTCGCCGGCCACCGTAAGCGGCTCGGCCCGGAGCTCTTCGATCGGGACAGCGCCCTCGTGAAAGACCACCGCGCGGGCGAAGGACGGGCGCCTCCCGCGCGCGCCATAGGTGAACGTCAGCGTCGAGCCCGCGACGAGCGCGCGGGGAAAGCGCACTCCGCACAACGAGCGCAGGTCGAAGCCCTCGCTGTAGCTCTGCCCCGGCGCGAGCTGTGCGCGGGCGGTCTCGTCGGTGTTGCTGTGAAAGAGCGCGCCTCGGCAGCGCGCGGGCTTGGGGGCGCGCGCAGCACGGCGGCGCGCTCGCGGGCTCGCGGCGGGGTCGATCGCTGGCGCGGGCGCGGTGATCTCCACCGCGAGCATGTTGCGATCGACGGCCACGTCCATAGGGCGATCGCCGCGGTTTGTGAGCGAGAAGCGCCACCGAAGCGTGCGCGGCTGCTGCTCGACAGAGAGCGTGACGGGCGACGGCGGTTGCTCGATGACGGGCTGCGCGCGGCGGCCGCGCGATTGAGCGAGCGTCGTTCGAGCGTCGAGGAGCGCAGCGACGCAGAGCGACGCTAGCGCGAGGCGAGAGAAGAGCGGCATCGGTCGTTGAGTCTACGAGGGTAGCGCGAGCGCGAGCTGCGGCGCACGGCCGAGCAACGCCGCCACCGCATCGCGCACTTCCGCAGGAAACACCAGTCGTCTCGCGACGAGCCGCTCTCCCGCGAGCTTCTTGAGCAGCAGCGACGCGCGCGACAACAGCCGCGGCGCGCGGCGGTTGTAGCAGACGTAGAGCGCGTCGGCTGCGTCCGCGGGGTCGTCGAAGACGGCGGTCGAAGCGACGTCGAGCGCGGCGTAGTAGCGAGGGTCGAACCCTGCGGCTGCGACGATTTCTTTGAGTGATTCGTAGAGATCCTGCGCGCGTTCGGCGTCGTCGTCGTCGAGCGTGGCCGTCTTGAAGAGCGCGCGCGAGCGCAGTCGCGCGGACAGATCGCGCAGGATGGGGTCGCTGGCGTTGTGCTCCCAGCCTTCGATCGCGGACCACAGCGTCCCGTCGTCGAGCGAGACGTACTGTTGTGCAGAGACGCGGTCGCCTCGAGCCATCGCGGCGAGCACCGGCGGCAGCGCGCGCTCGTCGCCGCCGAGCGCGAGGTCCGCGGCGCGAGCGAAGACCGCGCGGATCATGCGCTCGGCCGCGCGCGAGGCTTTGTGAAAATACACCTGCTCGTACATGAACAGCCGCGCGAGAAAGAACCCCTCGACCGCGGGCAGCCCTTTGGAGCCGTCGACCGCGATCGTCGCCGCGCCTCGCGCGTTGCGAGCGACGCGCAGCGAGCGCAGCAGCCACGGCAGGTCGTACAGGCCGTAGCGAACGCCCGTCATGTACGAGTCGCGCAAGAGGTAGTCGCAGCGGTCGACGTCGAACGTTCCGCTGACGGCGTGGGCGAGCCAGGCTTTTTCGTGCTGACCGTGCACGAGCCGCTCGACCTTCGACGGCAGCTGCTTGTCCACCTCGGCGAGCGCCCTGTGCACGTGCGAGTCGGGGTCGAGCAGCAGCTCGCTGGTCCATCGCTCGTGCTTGGGCGCGCCGACGAACACCTCTTCGAACAAGTGCGACAGCGGCCCGTGCCCGAGGTCGTGCAGCAGCGCCGCCGCCAGCCCCTGCTGCTCGTCCTCGAGCGTCGGCCGCTCGCGGTCTGCGAACTCCCCTTCGATCCCGCGCATGCGCTGCAAGAACACGCTCATCACGTGCGCAGCGCCCACGGAGTGAGCGAAGCGCGAGTGCTCGGCGCCCGGAAACGCCAGCGACGTCACGCCGAGCATGCGCACCCGGCGCAGCCGCTGCACTTCGCGCGTGTCGAGCAGGCGGACCACGAGGCGCTCGGCCGGGCGCTCGAAGGCGACGAGCCCGTGCACTGGGTCGCGGAGGATCATCGGGCGCACAGTACTGTCTGCGCGATTCAGTCGGCGAATTTGCTGCGATTTTCACGGCGGGTCGCCAGCGGTGCTACGGGCTTGGCACCGCACGCTCATGCCGCTGCTCGCCCTCTACACCGCCGCCTTTAACGTCTTGCTCTGGCTCTCGCGCCTGGCGTTTGCGCCGACCTTCGCGGGCTGGTCCGCCGCGGTTCGCTGGGGATTCGTGCTGCTGGCGCCGATGGCGCTCTTCGCCGCGACGCTGCGCGCGTGGCCGTCGCGTCGCACGCCCCTCGCGGCGGTCACCGGCGTGAGCCTCTTGGTGCTCGGCCTGCTCGCGTGACCGAAACTGTGCGGGGCCTGCCTGCAAATTCGGCAGCGATCGCGCACCGCGTGAGTGAGTAAGCTCTCGGTCGTAGCAGTCTCCGCGCGGCGCAGATTTCGCTGGGAGCGCGGAGCAACCACAAGGAGCCATCGCTGTGAACACGCACCGTGCAACGCTGTTGCTCGTCGCGGCGCTCTCGACCACGAGCGCCTGCAAACGACGACCGACTCAGACGCAGAACAACCAGGGCGCGACCGATCCTACGGCGAACGGAGCGGCTGCGAACGGCGCCCCGTCGAACGGCGCCAACGCACCCACGGGCCCGACCGTGTCCGGCCAGACCCACGGCGAGAGCTCCGTGCGCAGCGTGCCGCCGACGCCGGCGACGGGCTGTCCGGCGCAGCTCGCCAACGGCGCGCTCGGGCCAGGGACCGTGCACAACAACGCGATCAACACCAACGAGACGTGGACGCTCGAAGGGTCGCCCCATCGGTTTCCGGACGGCGCGGTGATCGCTGCGAACACCACGGTGACGGTGGCGCCGTGCGCGGTGGTGCTCGTCGGTGACAACAACGGGTTTCGTGTCGAAGCCGGCGGCGCGATCATGGCCGTCGGCGACGCTGCGCACCCCATTCGAATCGGCAGCGACAAGAACGATCCCCAGCCGGGCGATTGGGACAACATCCATTTCGACGAGCAAGCGCGCAGGAGCTCTCGCTTCGCGTACGTCACGATCGAGCACGGCGGCAGCGACACGGGCGCTGACGTCGCCTCGTGCTTGCACAACTACCTCGCCGGGCTGGACCTGCAGCACGTCACGATCCGCGCGTGCCGCGGGTACGGCGTGTTCATGCAGGACAATGGGACGTTCTCGGACACCTCGACGCAGCTCGTCGTGCGCGAGGGCGTGGTGAGCGGCGCGTCGCAGTCGGGCGCGGTGCACTTCAGCAACCCGAACAGCGTGCGGACGCTTCCCGACGGCAGCTACACGGGCAACGAAGTCAGCGAGATCTTCGTTCGCTCGGGAAACGTCACGTCCACGGGCACCTGGCGCAACCCAGGCGTGCGCTACCGCGTCGCCGACGACGCAGAGCTCCGGGTCGAAGGCCCCGCCTCTCCGGTGCTCACGATCGCCCCCGCAACCACCATCGCCTTCGGATCCAGCGCAAACTTTACGATCGGCTGGGACGGCGACGGCGCGCTCACCGCGGATGGCGGCAGCGAAGCGAGCCGCATCACGTTCACCGCTGCAGCGACGGAGCCCAACCCCGGCGCGTGGGAGGGAGTGTTCATCGGTGAGCGGGCGATCCGGGCGAGGACCAAGCTCGCCTGGGTGACGATCTCGTACGCCGCTGGCGACTCTGGGTACGACAACGCCTGCCCTCCCTCGCAGCAGGACAACGACGCCGCGCTCTATCTGACGGCGCCCTTGTCCGCGGACGCCATCTCGCACGTGAAGTTCACGAACCTGCCCGAGAACACCGCCGCGATCGGGCGAACGTGGGCTGCCGGGCCGACCACGTCGTTTACGGCCCCTGCCCTGGGCAACGACTTCGCCCAGTCCGGCAACCAGTGCCGACAGACGCCGCTGCGCACTGCAGAAGGCTGCGCCGACAACGCGCGCTGCGACTGACGAGGGATTTTTTGTAGGGGGCCGTACGGAGGGGGACGCCGGGTTCAGCGCACTTACCTACCTGAACGTGGAGAAGTTGCGCTCTGCTCACTGAGCGCGCTCAGCGACCGCGAGTCACGAGTGCAAAATCACTCGCAACGCGAGTTTGTCACACAGTTGCGACCCTGGTTTCACCGTTGGTATGACAGCGACGTCGCGAACGCGTGGTGGCTGGCGCTGCGCAGTGCGAACCAACGATCACACCGACATGGCGCAGGACTGAACGCACGCAGGGTGGTTTGTTCAGTATTTAGCTCTGCGAAACGCGGTCTGACGCGAATTGTTGACGGCGATCCCTTGAAGCGAATACATTCGATTCGCTTCGACGGTGACGCGTTCAGCGCGGCGCCGACGGAGCGGTTCGAGTGAGGCAGTGATCGAGTCGAAGAGGCCATGAGCGAGCTCACCGAAGAGGAGCTCGACGAGTTCGAAAAACGGCACCCCAACGGGATCAGTTCGAGCGAGATCGTCGAGGTCTTCGAACAGCGCGGATTCAAGTTCAGCGAGGCTACGCTGCGCAAGTATGTGCAGCTCGGGCTCTTGCCGAGGTCTATCCGCGTCGGCCGAAAGGGCAAGCACAAAGGTTCTCAGGGGATGTACCCCGCCTCGATCGTGCGACAGATCCAAGAGATCAAGCGGCTGCTGAACGAGAACAAGACGATCGAAGAAATTCGCAACGAGTACTTTCTTCTTCGAAGTGACATCGAGACGGTCGAGCAGAGCACAGATCGGCTCTTCGACCGGGTCGAGACGGCGATCGAGGGCAGGCACAACGACACGACAGCCGAGGCGATGCGCAGAGATCTGCAACTCGCGAGGGACGCTGCCGAGTCGCTGCTCGAGAGGCTTCGGACGATCGAGAGCCGACTCGTGACGCGCGCGGATCTACTGCGCGACGCCGCGAAGACTGGCTGATTGCTTCGTTCGTGTGATGGGTGCGCTCGCGCCGTCGCACGACGGTGAGTGTGGACGTGTTTGCGCGGCTCATGGGGAGTCGCGTGCATCGCTAGGTCGTGGTGGGTCCGCGGAGTGTCGCGGACACGGTTGGAGCGGTCTGTCCCGCAATTTCGGGCACAAGACTGCGCAGAGGAGAAAGACGATGACGTTCGAGGAGCTCCCCATCTCGGTCGACAACGAGGGCAAGGCGACGCTCGGCAACGCTGGCGCGATTCGCGCGCAAGGCGCGGCCGCCGCTGCAGCGACTGCTGAAATCTTCGACGACGACCTCGATGACGGCGACTCGCGTCGTCGCGACCGCGTCCGCGCTCGCACGATTTCGATCAAGCGCCTCTCGAAGCGCGAGCTCGAGCGCGGCCGTCAGCAGTACCCCGAGACCGACTACCAGCGCCCCATGTCCCGTGCCGAGTGCGCGCAGGGCGAGTTCGCCGACCGCCCCTGCCCCTTCGTCTCGTGCAAGTACCACTTGTTCTTGGACGTCTCGGAGCGCACGGGCGCGATCAAGCTGAACTTTCCCGACCTCGAAGTGTGGGACCTGCCCGAGTCCTGCGCGCTGGACATCGCCGATCGCGGCGGGATCACGCTCGAAGAGGTCGGCGTCATCATGAACCTCACCCGGGAGCGCATTCGTCAGCTCGAGACCAAGGGTCTGGCGAAGCTCAAGGCCCTCAACGAGATGGCCGCTCTCCAAGACTACTGCGAGTGATCGAAGACGATCGACTCGTAGAGACCCGCTGAGCGACGTTGGCTCACCGCAGACGTGGACCGGCCACGATCGCGCGGTGAGCGAGCGCTCGGCGCGGGCCAAGAAGCGACGACGAGGACCGGCTGCTGTGCTGCGCACGTGCGCGCGTGGTGGTCGGATGGTTGTGGAAGCGTCGGTTGGATTCATCCAAGCGAAGTGCGCCTTCACCCGTGAACAGCGGGCGGCGTCCGATCGCGACGGGTGAAGCGCGCGCAGTCCGCAGCACAGCGACCGGCCTCGTCGTCGCTTCGAGCTATTTCTCCCCGCGCAGCCGTTGCGCGAACCATCGCTGGCAGCGCCGAGTCGACAGAACATCGCTTCTGTCCACTCGATCGTTGAGCGGACTCTGTGCTACGCGGCCCGCGCGCACTCCAAGAGCTGCGCGCGTCCCCGCAGTCAGCCAGCAAGGAAGAGTTGATTCCCATGCCGATCGAACGAGCCCTGGTCTCGGTGAGCGACAAGCGCGACCTCGTCCCCTTCGCTCAAGCGCTCGCGCGCCGCGGCGTCGAGATCCTCTCGACGGGTGGCACCGCGAAGACCCTGCGAAACGCGGGCGTTCCGGTGGTCGACGTCGCGACGTACACGCAGTCGCCAGAGATCATGGACGGCCGCGTCAAGACGCTGCACCCGCGCGTGCACGGCGGGATCTTGATGCGCGACCGCGACGAGGACCGCGCGCAGCTCTCCTCGATCGGCGGAAAGCCCATCGACCTCGTCGTCGTCAACCTCTACCCCTTCGAGGCCACCGTCGCGAAGCCCGACGTGACCCTCGAGGACGCCGTCGAGAACATCGACATCGGCGGGCCGTCGATGGTGCGTTCGGCTGCAAAAAACCACGCCCGCGTGACGGTCGTCGTCGACCCGAGCGACTACAACACCGTGCTCGCCGAGCTCGAGACGCACGGAGAAGTAGCGTTCTCGACGCGCGCGCGGCTCGCCTCGAAGGCGTTCGCGCACACCGCGGCGTACGACGGCGCGATCGCCGCGTACCTCACGAGCGTCGACGAGCTCGGCAAGCGCGAGGCGTATCCGAAGGTGTACACGCCCCAGTTCGAGCGCGCCTACGCGCTTCGTTACGGAGAGAATCCGCACCAATCGGGCGCGTTCTACGTCGCGCGCAACGCCAAAGAGGGCTCCCTCGGCCGCGCCAGGTCCATCGGCGCGGGCGGAAAAGAGCTCTCGTTCAACAACCTCGTCGACGTGGACGCGGCGCTCGAAGCGGTGCGCGAGTTCGACGGCCCCGCGGCGGTCGTCGTGAAGCACACCAATCCGTGCGGCGTCGCGCAGGCAGCGAGCGTCGAGCGCGCGTACCGCGTGGCGCGGGCGGCGGACGAGCTGAGCGCGTTCGGCGGAATCGTCGCGCTCAACCGAGAGGTCGACGAGGCTACCGCCAAGGCGCTGGTCGAGACGTTTCTCGAGTGCGTCGTGGCGCCGACGTTTGCGCCCGCAGCGCTCGCGATCCTGCACCAGAAGAAGAACCTTCGTCTGCTCGAGCTCGGCACGATGCTGCCAGCCAACGAGCCCGGCGTGGCCTTCAAGTCCGTCTCTGGGGGAATGGTGCTTCAACAGCGCGACGACACCGCCACCAACGAGGTCGAGAACGGCAAGGTCGTCACGGACAAGGGCCTGACCGACGCGCAGCGCCGCGCGCTCTCGTTTGCGTGGAAGGTCTGCAAGCACGTCAAGTCCAACGCCATCGTGATGGCGCGCGAAGAAGACGACGGGACGCTGAGGACCGTGGGCGTCGGCGCGGGGCAGATGTCTCGCGTGGTGTCCGTCGAGATCTGCGCGAAGAAAGCCGGCGATCTCGCGAAGGGGACCGTGCTCGCGAGCGACGCGTTCTTCCCCTTCCCCGACGGCGTCGAGGCCGCGGCCGCCGCGGGTGCGATCGCCATCGCGCAGCCTGGCGGCTCGGTGAAGGACGCCGACGTCATCGCCGCGGCGAACAAGCTGGGCGTCGCGATGCTCTTCACTGGCTTTCGCCACTTTCGGCACTGAGGTCTGCGATGAAGGTCCTCGTTGTCGGCGGCGGAGCGCGCGAGCACGCGCTCGTGCGAGTGGGTCTCGAGCACGGGCACAGCGTCGAGTGCGCTCCGGGCAACGCGGGGATCGCGCGCGACGCTCGCGTGCACCCGAGCGTGAAGGCGTCGGACGTCGACGCGATCGTCGCGCTGTGCGAGCGCGAGCGCTACGAGCTCGTGGTGGTCGGCCCCGAAGCGTCGCTGGTGCTCGGGCTCGCGGACCGGCTGCGCGCGATGGGCGTGGCCGTGTTCGGCCCTGGGAGCGCGGGGGCGCAGCTCGAAGGCTCCAAGTCGTTCGCGAAGGAGTTCATGGCGAAAAACGCGGTTGTGACTGCGGGATTTCGCGTGTTCGACCGCGCCGACGAGGCGATCGCGTACGTTCGTTCTGCTGGGCGACCGCTGGTCGTGAAGGCCGACGGCCTCGCGGCGGGCAAGGGCGTCGTGGTGGCTTCCACCGCGGACGAAGCGGTCGACGCCGTCGAGAACATGATGGTGCGCCGCGCGTTCGGCGCCGCGGGTGATCGCATCGTGATCGAGGAGTGCCTCACGGGCCCCGAGGTTTCGCTGCACGTTCTCTGCGACGGATCGCGCTTCGTCGTGCTCGGCGCCGCGCAGGATCACAAGCGCGTGGGCGACGGAGACACCGGCCCCAACACCGGGGGAATGGGCGCGTACGGGCCCGTCGCGGCCTTCGACGCCGCGATGCAAGCGCAGGCGATCGAGCGCGTGGTCGAGCGCACCGTGCGCGGCCTCGCGCGAGAATCGCTGGATTTTCGCGGGGTGTTGTTCATCGGGCTGATGCTGCACGAGGGCGTCGCGCACGCGCTCGAGTACAACGTTCGCTTCGGTGATCCCGAGTGCGCAGTGCTCATGGCGCGCGCGAAGGGAGACGTGTTCGCGACGTTGTTCGACGTCGCGACGGGGCAGCTCGACGCGGCGAAGGCTCCCTCGTTCGAGGGCGCGGCGCTCGCGGTGGTCATCGCGGCCGAGCGCTATCCTGCGGACCCCGTGACGGGCGACGAGATCTTCGGGCTCGACGAAGCCGCGGCGGTCGAAGGCGTCGCGGTGTTGCACGCTGGGACGCGCGAAGACCACGGCGCGATCGTGAGCAACGGCGGTCGAGTGCTGACGGTGACGGCGCGGGGCGAGACGCTGCGCGAGGCGTCGGATCGCGCGTATCGGGCGGTGCGCTGCGTGCGGATGCGCGGCGGGCACTACCGCAACGACATCGGCTGGCGGTCGATTCGCTAGCGAAAGCGCACGTCGACGAGCGGCTCGAAGCGCCCGTCGCCGCGCGAGCGAAGGCCGTCGACGCGGGGGGCACCCACGAACACGACCTCGGGGTGCCACAGCGGAACGACCGGGATTTCTTCAGCCAGAATGCGCTGCGCTCGCCCGTAGTGAGCGCGGCGGAGCTCGCGGTCCGAGGCCCGCTTTCCTTGCTCGACGGCGGCGTCGAGCGCGGCGTGCGAGAACCGCCAACGGTTGAGCCCTGCCCTGGGATTCGCGGCGGTGGGGCGCGCGTCCGACGCGAACAGCGTCCACAGGATGTGCGGCTCGCTCACGTCCGGCGCTTGCAGCATCGCGAGGTCGTAGCGACCCGCGCGCAGGTCCGCGAGCAGGACCGCGAGCTCGCTCGGCCGCAGGTCGACGCGGATGCCGACGGCGCGGAGCATCTCGGTGATGGCCGCGGCGGTGGTCAGCACGAAGCGCTGGTTCGAGCAGCGAAACACCAGCGTTTCGTTGGCGCGTTCGCTGGCAGGCCACGCGGCGTCGAGCATCGCGCGCGCGCGCTGCGGGTCGTAGGCGTAGCGCGCGACGTCGCCCTCGTAGGCCCAGTGCCACGGGGGGAGGATTCCGGTCGATTCGGTGGCGAGACCAGCGAACTTGCCGCGCACGAGCGACGGTCGGTCGATGGCGTGCGCGATGGCGCGGCGCACCTCGCGCTGCGCGAGCCGGCGGTGATCGTTGCGCAGCGGCAGGTACGCACACGCGACACCGCGCGCGTGGGCGACGGTGAAGCGCTCTCGACCCATGAACACAGGAAACAGCTCGGGCTTGACCTCGGCGACGTCTGCGCGGTCGTGCAAGAGCCGCAGCGCCATGGTGTTGGCGTCTTTGACCGTGAGAAATCGCAGCCGATCGGGCTTGGTTGCGTCGCGCTGCGCGCGCTCGAAGGTCCACGCGTTGCGCGCGAGCGAGGTGACGCGAAGGGGCCCCGAGCCGACGAACGCGCGTTCGTTGCCGGGCTCGGAGGCGAGCTCGCCGCGGCGCGCGTCCACGGCGCGCACGATGGGCTGCGCGAGGATCAGCGAGGCGATCCCGGTCGGCTCGCGCAGGACGAACTCGACCTCTCGGGCCGACAGCGCGCGAGCGTCAGCGATGGTCTGCGTGACGATCGAGCGCGAGGACGAGCCGACGCGCGGGTCGAGCAGGCCGAGAAAGGTAGCGGCGACGTCCGAGGCGAGCACCGGCGTTCCGTCGTGAAAGCGAGCGTCGTCGCGGAGGGTGGCGCGGATGTGCGTATCGTCCACTTGTCGAACGGCGCTCGCGAGCGACGGGCGGTACGCGAGGGTGTCTGGGTCGACGTCGAGCAGCGAGCCGTACACGAGCCGCGAGAGCGTTGCGCTGAGCGCGTCCGTCGGAAACCGCGGGTCCAGGTGCGCCGGCTCGCTCTGCACGAGCATCGTCAACGCGTCGCGCTCGCGCGCGCCGTCTCCGCAGGCGATGGCTCCGCTCGCGGACCAGAGGGACAGCGCGCGGAGCAGCGTGCGGCGCGAGGGGCCCTGTGAGCTGTGCTCGTCGTCGGTCAAAGCGCGGCGAGGATCACCCGACTCGGAGCTCTCGCCAACGGTGCGCAGCCCCCGTCGCTGCTTTTGCGCGCCGCTCAGCGCCCTGCGCGTCGCCGCTGCGCGACGAAGCCGTCGAGCCCTCGATCACCGCGCCACGAGAACGGCTCGTCGGTGAGCGAGATGTCCTTGCAGCGCTCGTGGCGAAACTGTCGAACCTCGTCGGATTCGCGGTCGTACGCGTAGAACGACCAGCGGTCGTGGATGAAGAACTGCGCCGTGGGCTCGACGGTGCGCGTGCGAAACTCTTTGTCGCGCTCGCCCTTGTAGCGGATCGAGACCGCGCGGCGCTCGGCGATGGCCTGCGCGACGACGCGGCGAACCTTTCGTTCGGCCTCGCGCGGGCCGAAGCGAAAGCGGGTGTCGAGCTCGGCGAGCTTCTCGAGCAGGTCGTGACCGGCTTCGCGCTCGATGGCGCGCAAGACCTCGAGCGACTGCTCGCCGAGGCCGTGGTCGCCTTCGCTCGCGAGAAAGCGCGCGCCGACGTACATCGCGACGAGCTCGTCCTCGCGCTTCGGCTGCGTCCCGGGCTCGGGCGTCGCTGCGGAGCGTCGCGCGGGCCCGTCGTTGGCCGGCCCGCCCTCGCCCAGCGTAAACGCCGGGAGCGTGGGCTGAATGGGCAGCTCTGCACTCGCTGCGGCCACCGCGACGCGATTGTCGTTCGCCGCGTCGTCGGGCGCGGCGAGCTTGGCTTTGTCTCCGTCGAACGCGCCGGCTTCGCGCAGGTCGCGCAGGTCGCGACGAACGGTGGCGGGCGTCGTCCCGAGCTGGAGCGCGATCGAATCGATGTCCGGCGCTCCCGAGCGCGGGTACCACTCGAGGACCTTCAGCAGTCGGGCCAGTCGGTTCTTCATACCCCCCACTCTAACCGCTGATCACCGCGAGTCCACGCGGGGTGTGACATACTCTGTCACACCAGATTCACTCGCGAATCTGCCGGCGAATCTTCTCGAGCGCCTGCTCTTGCAGCTGGCGGATGCGCTCGCGCGAGAGGTTGTACTTGTCGCCGATCTCTTTGAGGGTGAGCTCTTCTTCGTCGTCGAGGCCGAAGCGCCAGCGGAGGATGCGAGACTCCATGGGCGTGAGGGTGTCGAGGAGCTTGCGGAGCTCGGCGTTCCACCCGTTGGCGGCGACGACCTCGTAGGGGTTGAGGGCGTTTTCGTCCTGAAGAAGGTCGATGAAGCGCCGGCCGTCCTCGTCGTTGACGGGCTTGTCGAGCGAGAAGGGCGTCTCGGCCCAGTCCTTCTGGATGCGCTCGAGCTTCTCGACGGTGAGGCCCGTCTCTGCGGCGAGCTCTTCGGTCGTCGCCTCGCGACCGAGTCGAACGCTGATCTGATGCGCCGTGCGCTGCACGCGGTTGTACGTGTCGAGCATGTGCACGGGGATGCGCACCGCGCGTCCCTTGTCCGCGAGCGCGCGAGAGATCGCGTGACGAATCCACCAGCTCGCGTACGTGCTGAAGCGATAGCCGCGGTTGTGATCGAAGCGCTCGACCGCTTTGATGAGCCCGATGTTGCCCTCTTGAATCAGGTCGATCAGGGGCATTCTTCCGCGGTTGTAGCGGCGCGCGATGGAGACGACGAGGCGCAAATTGGCGGCCACGAAGCGGTTCTTCACGCGAAACACGCGGTCGCGGCTGCGCGTCACGCCTTCGAGAAAACGCACGAAACCGTTCGAGAGCTGCAGGCCTGGCTCGTCGACGCTCGAGTCGTCGTCGGTCTCGACGTCGTCGTCCGAGCCGCGGGCGATGCGCTCGATTTCGAGGTCGATCGCTTCGACGAAGAGCCGGTCGGCGTCGAGCTCGCGGAGCTTGGGGGCGAGCTCGGCGACGGACTCGGTCCAGCGCGCAGCTCCCTTGCGGTCGAGCTTCGAGCGGTTGCTTCGGTACTCTTTGAGCAGCTTCTCGAGTTTGGCGAACTCGGGGAGCGGGTGCTCGACCTGCGCGGCGACCATCTCAGTCATCACGCAGCGCTCGATGATCGGCAGCATCGGAGGCCACGCGAGAAACGCGCGCCAGCGGTCGACCTCGGCGTCGTAGAACTCGCGCGCCGCGCGGTTCTCTTCGTCCGGAGACATCACCGAGTGGCCGGACATATCCCTGAAATACCGGGCCAACATGCCCTCGGGCATCTCGGTGGCCTTCAGCGGCTGCGCCTCGGCGCCGACCTCTTGCAGCTCGACGTCCGACGGTTCGACGTCGCCGAGGGATGCGGTCGTGTTCACCGTGCCCGATGGGGCGTCGTCGTCGGACGACTCGGGAGCCTGGACGTGACGGGCTTCGCTGCGCTCGACCATGGGCTTGTCTCCTGAGGGCTCGGTGGGGGGCGTTGTTGCTGCGAGACGAATCGCGGACTTGCGTGTCGCGCGCGGAGTGGTAGTCCCCGCGACATCCTCTGCGGCCACTGCTTCGGCAGTGGTCTGGGAGGACCGACGGGACCGGTTCGGATGTACGGCGCTCGCGTGCGAGCGGTTCCCTCGGACTGTCACGGTCATCACCTCACTTCAGTTCACGCTGCGTCGTCTGCACAACGCGGGCCGTATTCTCGTGCCGCTCAGGGCACTGAACGTTGGTAGACCATTGGTTCCAACGTCCTCGCTGTAAACCCCTCGAAAAGGCGCAACCTTTGAGGGACTCGCAGCCAACGCCAACGCGCGGCGCGAGCAAACTGTTTCCAACGATCGTTGGACGCGCGGCGGAGCGAAGACGTTCTGCGCCGCTCGAACTTTCGCTTCTAGTCGGCACGCTGCGACTCTGCTGCCATAGCGCGACGCAAATTGGTGCGCGTCGCGACACCGCGCCCGCGACGGGCACCGAAGCTGCCAAAGCGGCGCAGCGCCGCTGAAGTGCAGTCGAACCAAGATCGCAGATCGAAAATTCTGCGACGACCGTGGCGGGGGTGCTTTACCGGGTGCGTCGACGATCGGCGGCTTCTTCTTCGGCCTGCGCCTCGGCCTTGTCGCGCTGCGCTTTGAGCGCCGCTTCGATGCGCTTGCGCACCACTTCGACCCGGCCCTTCGCCTCGGCCAGCGCCGTTCGCTCACGCTCGAGCTGACTGGCCGCGCGCGCTTCGACCGCTTTGGCCTCGGCGACGCGCTGCTGTTCGATCGACAGCTCTGCGTCCAGCCGCTGCCGATACGAGTGCGCCGCGCGCAGCCAGTCCGCGTCGACCGCCTCGCGAACACGCCCCGCGGCGAGCGCGCGGTGCTCGAGCAGCCGCTGCGACGCGACCCGCTCGCGCTCTTCACATTGGGCCCGTTGCCGCTGCGCGGCCTGCTCTTGTCGAACCGCTGCGGCGAGCGCTTCGCCCGCGCGCTGCTCGTCCTGCTCGTACTTGGTGAGCAACACCCGAAGCGTCCGGATCGAGGCGTCCTGGCTCATCGTCGCGCGAGCGAGCCAACGCCGAGAACGGGTCTCGATGGGTCGTCGATGAAGCGACCTTCGACCGCGGACGGAGCGATGGACAGCACCGTGACGGAGCCCACGCTCGCCCGAGCGACGCCCACGAAGGTCAGCGTCGCGGTTCGAAGGGTGGCTGTCGCGCTGGTGAGCGACTCATCGAATCGCTGCGACCAGCTGTCGAGGACCGACTCGCAGGCTGCGACGATGCAGGCGTCGTTGCAGCGAGCTGCGGCGCTGCGGACGACCGCGGCCACGGCGTCGCAACGAACTTCGTCGCGCAGGCGCTCGGCGGTCGAAGCCGCGGTCGTGCGCGCGAGGTGCGAGTCGCGGGCGAGGACCGCGAGCGTAGACACGGGGAGCGCGACGCGGTCGACCGAGACGATAGCGCGGTCACCGGCGAGCGAAGTGACGCTTCCGCTGCCGGCTGCGTCGATGTCGCGCGCGCGGTCGTCCGATGGATCTTCGGGTGTGCGCGGGTCGACGGTGAGGCGCGCTCGATCGAAGGTGAGCGCTGTCCCGCGCTCGACGCTCTCGGCCGTCGTCTCGAGGGTCCACACCGCGCCGCCGATCGACGCTGCGATCGAGTCGGCCCAGAGCGCGAGCCGCTCGGCAGGAACCGCGTCGCGCCGGCGCAGGTCGTCGCCCAGCTCTTGCGCGAGCGACGCGTCGACGGCGGCTTCGAACGTGGCCCTCGCTGCAGCGCCAGAGCTTCGCTCGACGGCGTCGGCGACGGACGCGAGGATCGCCCTCGGCTGATCGGAGGGAACCCGCGCGGACTCGAGCCACAGCGCGCGGGCCGAGCGCGCGACCACGTCGAGTCCGAGCTGAACGCGCAGCGTGTACGGTCCGCTCGCGTGCAGCGACAGATCGTCGGGACGAATGGTCACGCGTTGCTCGGCGTCGCGGGCTACGCGCACGCCTTCGATGCAGCCGCGCGCGACGCGCTCGCCCGAAGGGCCGATGCCTTCGGCGACGACGGCGAACTCGAGGTCCGCTGCGAGGGCGTCGAAGCGCGTCGAGATGTCAGCGCCAGCGGCGACCGTCATCGAGCGAAGCGGCCTCGCGGCGCGGATCGACTCGCAGCGTCCATCGCTGAAGAGCGCGAGCTCGAACTGTGAAGGAGATCGCACGCCGTCGTAGCGAACGCCCGCGCGAATGACGCCGAAGCCGCGGCCCGAGACCGAGACCGAGCGATAGGCTTCGGCGCCGTCGTCGGTGCTCGCGCGAACGTTGAACACCGCCGAGTCGGTCGAGCCCAACAGCTCGACGCTGGCGACGTACGCGCCGTCCGCGGTGCGGAGCGCGCGCGACTGCGTGGAGACCAGCGTCGCGTCTGACGACTCACCGGTGAGCGACCACCGCACGCTGGCTGCGACAGGAGCGCCGTTTTGATCGGTGACGCGGACGCTGAGCGTGCGGCGCTCGAGCGGCTGCAGCTGCAGGGGCGCGCCGTCATCGAACGTGACGCGAAGCGAGGTCGCTGCGCCCGCGTCGCCGCCATCTTCGCCTGGCGGGCGAACGAACACCTCGCCGCACGCGACCGAGAGCGTCGCGAACGCCGCGAGGACCGAGGCGCGAAAGAGAGAAAGCATAGGACTTCGACGGTAGCACGGCGCGGATCGTTCGCGCTGGCGTCGCAGCGCGCGTGCGGTAGCGTGCGCGGGTGCAGTTTGTATGGACCGTGGCCTGGCGCCACCTGCGCGCGAAGCGGCGCACTTCGGTCTCGATCATCGGCGCGGTGGCGATCATCGGCATCGCGCTCGGCGTGGCCGTGCTGTGCTCGGTCCTCGCGGTGACCTCGGGCTTTCAGTCGGCGTTTCGCGAGAAGGTGCTCGGCGTCAACGCGCACTTGCTGGTGCTCAAGTACGGCTGGGATTTCACTGAGTATCGCGAGGTGCTGCCCCGCGTTCGCGCGATGCCAGGGGTCGTGGGCGCCTCGCCGTTCTTGTTCAACCCGATGATGATCACGCGGGGAGATCGCATCGCCGGAGTGATGGTCAAGGGCATCGATCCCGTGCTCTCGCGGCAGGTGCTCGACCTGTACTCGTACATGGACTCGGGCAGCACCGAGGGCCTTCGTCGGCCCAACGAGACGCCGCCAGCGGGCCACGTCGAAGATCCCACCGTTCGCGGTGACCGCACGCTGGACGACTACCTTCGTCGGGCGCGCGAAGAAGTGCGCACCCTGCGCGAGCGCGGCTCCGATCGCTCACCGTTCGACGATCCGCCGGTGCACGACATCCGACCGCTCGACACGCCCTCGGACGATCGACCGACCCCTGCGCGCAACCGCGGCGGTGACGGCGGAGCGAGCGTCGATCCGATGCTGCCTTCGGGGGCCACGCCGACGTACGACAACCCCACGGCGGATCCGATGGCCGATCCGCTCGCCGAGGTCGGCCGCGAGGTGATCGCGCAGCAAGAGCAAGCGGCGTCGCGGCGGTCCGATCAGCTGCCGGGCGCCATCGTCGGCGTCACGCTCGCGCGCAATCTTCGGCTGCGCGTGGGCGACACGGTGCGGATCATCTCGCCGTTGACCGGCGCGGACGCCGCGGTCGTGCGGCACGGCGCGGCTCCGAGGGCGCGCGACTTTCGGATCATCGGGATCTTCAACGCCGGGTTCGACGAGTACGACTCGCGGCTGGTGTTCGTGGACCTCTGGCAAGCGCAGCGGTTCTTCGAGCAGGGCGACGCCGTGACGGGCATCGAGATCAAGGTCAACGACCTGGACCGCGCTGCGTCGATCGGTCGGCGTATCGAGCGAGAGCTGGGCGGCGGGCCGTTTCACACCGTGGACTGGGCTTCGCTCAACCAGAACTTGTTCACAGCGCTCAAGCTGCAGAAGCTCGCGCTCGCGATCGTCATCACGATCATCATCGTCGTGGCGGCCTTCAACGTGGTCGCGACGCTCGTCATGCTCGTGCTCGACAAGCGGCGCGAGGTCGCGATCCTGAAGGCCATGGGCGCGGACGAGTCCAAGGTCCGGCAGATCTTCTTGCTGCAAGGCACCATCATCGGGGTCGTCGGGACGGGGCTCGGGCTGCTGATCGGCGGCGCGGCGTGCCTGGCGCTGATGAAGTGGCAGTTTCCTTTGGACTCGCAGGTCTATTTGATCCGCAGTGTTCCCGTGAAGCCCAACCTCGCGGAGTTCGCGCTCACGGCCGTTGTTTCGCTGACGATCTCGGTGTTGGCCTCGACGATCCCCGCTGCGTGGGCCGCCAAGCTCACGCCCATCGAGGGGCTTCGTCACGAGTGAGCGAAGAAAAAATTCGCGACGAGTGAGATCGATTGTTGACAGCACCCCGAGGTCGGCGTAGACATCGCCCACCTCGAACGCGGGAGTAACTCAGCGGTAGAGTGCAACCTTGCCAAGGTTGAAGTCGCGGGTTCAAATCCCGTCTCCCGCTCTACAACAAAGCACAGCCGAGATGCGCAAGTATCTCGGCTGTTTGCATTTCTCCCATCGCCGCACAGGGCCGCTCGAGCGAGTGCCACGCGCGGGGCGTGCGGGCCGCTATCATGGGTCCCGTGCGTAGGGCGGTCGTGGCGATGGGGACGGCGTTGGCTGGGGTCTTGGCGGCTGCTGTCGCAGAGGCGGGCCCTCCCCCGTGGTGGGTCGGACCACGGACGTTCGGCGTCGGAATGGCTGTGGGCGGAGGCGTCTCGTACAACGTCGTTCCGTCGCTGCGTCCGCCGTCGAACGCGTGGGGACCGCAGGCGGACTTTCTCAACCTCGAGCTGCGGTTCTTCTTTCGCAATCAGCACGCGCTGCACGTGTATTCGCAGCTCGGCAACACCCTGGTGAGCGCGATCGCCTCGGCGCTGCGCAACGACCCGACGATGCCCGGAGAGCTCGTCTTCGCGAGCCTCGGCGTGCTCTACGACGTGAACCTTCGCTTCGGCGACGCCTTCGACGGAGAGCGTCGTCGCTGGATCCTCGCGCCTGGCCTCGAGATCGCCGGCGACTACGGGTTCGGCGGCAGCTACCTGCGCACTCGCCCCGCGAAGTTCGCGTTGCGCATCCCGATTCGCTGGGGCGTCGAGTGGCTGGTGGGCGGTGGCGCGCGGGGGCGGCCCGTGGGCTACTCGCTCATGCTGCGGTCGTTCTTCGAGCCGCTCGGGTGGGCGCAGCACGACGGGCCGCCGGTGATCACCCAGGGATTTGCCGCGCTGATCGAAGGTGCCGTGGTCTGGTATTGAGCCCTACGGGTCGTCGAACGCAGCGTCGACCACGCGGTGGCCGAGCGCGCGCAGCGAGCGCAGGGCCACCGCGTCGGCGATCGAGCGGGCGCCCGAGCGAGCGAGGCTCGTGCTCAGCCAGTGCGACGGCGCTGACAGCAACGTGGGCTTCGCGGCGGCTTCTCCGCGGTCGCCTGCGCGCGCAGCGACCGGGCCGAGGCGACGCAACGTCGAGACGAACCACTCGTCTGTGAGCGCTCGTGGCGTCGAGCGGGAGCGAAGGACCACGGTCGCGAGGGCGTCGGCGACCCTGTACAACAGCGCTCGAAGCTCGGCGTGCGCGGTGGGCGAAGCGGTCGCGAGGTGCTTGGCCAGCGAGGCCCGAAAGACGTCGATGTTCCACCGCAGGTCGTCGGTGGCGCTGAACCAGGTGTTGATCGCGAACGCGTCGACGACGGCGAGCTTGTGCCGCTGCAGCGCGCGGCGCAGCGCGCGAACCGCAGCGCTGATGTTCTTTCGCTTGGTCTCGTCGTCGAAGGGCGGCATGAACACGTCGGGCGGGTCGAGCTCGTCGACGCGCGTCGCCAGGGCGATCATCGGCGGCCGACGACCGTGCGCGGCCTTCACCGCGTCCAGCGCGGCAGCGACGTCCTCGAGGTCCGCGTCGATCGCGGCGTCGGTCTCGCTCGCGTGGTGAGCGAACACGAGCACGTCAGGAGGCTCGTTGACGAGCGTCTCGCAGAGCAGTTCGGCGCGCGCTCGGGCGGCGCCGCCAGCGCGGAGGCCGCCCGTGTCGATCCACTGAATCACCTGCGAATCGAGCGATACTTCGTAGCAGCGCGGCCCGCCAGTGGTGTCTTCGACCGCGCCTGTCGGCGCTCGCTCTGCGTCGCACAGGGCGTTGAGCAGCGAGGACTTTCCTGCGCCGCGTCGCCCGATGACGGTCACGCGAGGGAGGCGCTCGTGCGTCGCGAGCCGAGCGAGCGCGTCGAGCCTCGCGCCGAGCGATCCGACCACGGTGAATTGCAGCGCGTCGAGGTCCGCCTGGCAGCGCGCGACCGCCGAGGCGACGCGCGCGCGGTCTTCGGCGCTCTGCATCAGGGCTTCCGTTCGCCTTCGCCCTCGCCGCCCTCGCCGCTGCTGTGCTGCGCTGGCTCGGCCGCGGCGGACGCAGGAGCGTCGTCGCGCTTGTTCGACAGCAGGTCCGCAGGGAGGCCTGCGCGCTTGACGCGCTCGAACTCTTCGCGCGTCTCGTCGATGGTCGCGCCGTCGATGAAGTACTTGATCGCTGCGAGGCCGAGCGCCCACGTTCCGCCAGCGGCGACCGCGCCGGAGATCGCTCCGCCGAAGCCAGGGACGAGCTTGATGAGCGACCGCGCCGCGGCGCGCAGCGCGACGCCCGCGCCGACGTTGAGGCCCATTCCTGCGGTCCATTCTGCGAGCAAACGCGCACGCGAACCTCGGTCCGACAAGAAGCTGATGCCCATGACCATCACGCCTTGCAGCGGCGTGAGGACCACCAGATCGTGGGGGACGGGCGCTGCGCCGACGAAGAACGCGATGCTCGTCGTGCCCGTCACGATTCTACGAGCCACGCGGCGACGCAGCGTGCGGCTCGCTTCGAAGGCCATGGCAGCCTCCGCTTGAGCGAGCTGCGGCAGCGCGTCGAACACGGCGTTGGCGAGCGCGTCGACGTTGTGTCTCCAGTCGATCGCGATGGCGCCGTCGGAGAAGTGCTTGGTGAACGCGGCGACCGGCACGACGCTGCTCACGGTGATCGCGCGCCGCTCGAAGTGGCGTCGCAGCACTTCGACGGACTTCTCGATGTTGCTGCGCTTCTCGTCGCTGAACGGCGGCTGCTTGGGCAGCAGCGGCGTGAGCTCGTCGACGCGGGTCACCACGGCGACGACGGGAGGGGGCTTCGCTCCCCCGCGCGCTTCGATGGCGGTGAGGATCGAGCGCAGGTCGTCGATGTCGTCGTCGATGCCGGCGTCGACCTGCGTCGCGCGCACGCAGAAGAGCAGGACGTCCGGGGGATCTTTGGCGAGGATGGACGCGACGCGCTCGGCGCGCTCGGGGTCGCCGCCGGCGCGAAGACCGGGCGTGTCGATCCACCGGATCTTTCGCTGGTTGCGCTCGAGGTCGATCCACTGCGGCTCGCGGGTTGTGTCGTCGACGGCGCCCACTTCGAGCACGCGCGCGCCGAGCAGGGCGTTGGCGAGCGAGGATTTGCCGCTGCCGCGACGGCCGATCGCAGCGACGCGCGGAGGGCGGCCGTCGATGATCAGCGCGCGCAATGCGCGGACGTCGGCGGCGAGCTGGCCGAGGCCGTTGATGCGCACGAGGACGGCTTCGAGGTCAGCCAGGGTCTGTGCGGCTTCGCTGCGCTCGGGATCGGAGGGCGTGTTCGCCATGCGTTGCTTCAGTGCCGAGGATAGCGCTCGCGCGGCGAACGCCCAGCGGCGAACGCGGATCAGCGCGAACGAGGCGCGGTGACCGAGCGGCGGACCGGCGAATCGTCGTTGCGCGTGTCGATGATTCGGTTTTCGTCGTCGGTCTGTCGAACGCGCGAAGGGATGTTCGTGGGGTTGAGACCGCCCCGGACGATCTGCACGGACACGAAGCCGCCGCCGACGGCGAACAAGAAGAAGAGCAGCGCGAACGCCTTGCCGCTGCTCTCTTCGCTCGACCAGGCGCGGATCGCGAGGCGGAGCGCGTAGCCAGCGATTCCTGCGACCAACGCGGCGACGATGAAGGGACCTTGTCGCCACGCGGTGCTCTCGACGCCCGCGTTGTGCACCATCTGACCGGTCCCGTTGATGGCCGAGCCGATGATGAAATACGACAGCGCGCAGGCAGAGAGGCCAGAGACCACGAGCGACCAGCTCGCGGGGACCTGCTTGGCGCCGAAGACGAGAAGCGCGACCCCGACGATGAGCGCGACGAGGGCGAACGCTCCGAGGTACATGGCGGACATGGCGCCGAACTGTTCGGACGCCCAGCGAACAACGTGAAAGCCATCCAGCGGCATTGGATGGGTGAGTGTACCGAAGGAGCGAGCGATGCGGGCGATCGTCTACACAGCAGCGGGCGGACCAGAGGTGATCGCGCTGCGCGAGGTCGAGACCCCGGCGCCTCGGGCCGGAGAACTGCGAGTTCGCGTGGCTGCGACTGCGCTCAATCGCGCGGACGTGATCCAGCGGTTGGGGGCGTACCCGGCGCCGCCGGGCGTGGCGAAGGACGTTCCGGGCTTGGAGTTTTCGGGCGTGGTGGACGCTGTGGGCGCTGGCGTCGACGCTGGGTGGCTCGGCCGCGAGGTGTGCGGGATCGCTGGCGGCGGCACGTACGCCGAGTACGTGTGCGTGAACGAAGGGTGCGTGTTCGACCGTCCCGAGGGCGTGGGGCTGATCGAGAGCGCCGCGATTGCCGAGGCGTTTGTCACGGCGCACGACGCGCTCGTGACCTTGGGCGGCGCGCGCGAGGGCAGCGCCGTGCTCGTGCACGCCGTCGGCAGCGGCGTCGGCGTCGCGGTCGTTCAGATCGCGCGAGCGATGGGCGCGCGGGTGATCGGAACGGCGCGCACCGAGTCCAAGCGCGCGCGCGCCATGAGCTACGGGCTCGAGGCCGCTGTGGACGGAGGCGAGTTCGAACCTCTGGTTCGAGAGCGCTTCGCGTCGGGCGCGGACGTGATCGTTGATTTCGTGGGCGCGAACTACCTCGCTGCAAACGTGCGGCTCTTGGCCGCGCGCGGTCGGCTGATCGTCGTCGGTCTGCTAGGCGGATCGCAGGGCGAAATCGATCTGGGACTGCTGCTTCGCAAGCGCGCTCGGCTCGAGGGGACCGTGCTTCGCTCGCGATCGGACGCAGAGAAGTCGCTCGCGGTGCGCGCGTTCTGCGAGTGGGCCGCGCCGCACTGGAAGACCGGCGCGCTCAGGCCAGTGATCGACCGCGTGATGACGCTCGAACAAGCGGCAGAAGCGCAGGTCGCGATGAGCGCCAACGAGAACTTCGGCAAGATCGTGCTGCGCGTGTGAAGAGGCAGCGCGAGGGAGGGATCGAGGCGACGCGGGCGGAGCGTACTTGCTCGTCACGTTGCGCGCGGGCCGGAAGAGGTCGGCACGACCCGGCCCGCGCGCAACTAGTTTTCAGTGCTGGTCACGGTCGGCCGCGGCGTAGCGCCGCGAACTGAAGGCTATGCCCGTCTCGACCGCGTCGACTCGATCCGTCGAGGACCGTAGCACGAAGCGTTGAGGCGAGAAGAGCGCTCTCTGCACCGGCGATCGCACTTTCACGCATGAGCGTAGCGATCAGCGGGAAGCCGGCAGGCGCTGATAGCGAAATAGCGAAGCTCGTTTTCGATGCTGGGCGGTGGTCAGCCGCGGCGTAGCGCCGCGGGGCTGAAGGCTGCGTTTCAGCCGGCGCAGAGAGCGGTCAGTCTGGGCGCGCTGCGTCCATGAGCGAGAGCGCGGCCTCGCGCGGGTCGGCGAGGACGATGCGGTCTCCCTTTCGGACGAGCGCGTTGAACTCGGTGTCGACGCGGTACACCGCGGCGCCGTGCGCGCGGACGGCGCGCTCGGTGTCGGCGTCGAGCGTCGGGCGCTCCATCGCTTCGAGGGCCGCGCGCGCGTCGGAGGGCAGCGACGGCGCGGCCAACACGAGTCCGACGGCGGGGTTCGAGAGCGCGAAGCGGTAGCAGTCCGCGGCGCTCGGCGGCGTGGTGTCCGAGCCGCGCACGGGCACGAGCAACCGTGCGTAGCACAGGGCGGTGAACGCGATCGCCGCGGCGCCCGAGCGAGCGACCGCCGGCCAGAGCGCGCGCTCTGCGCCCGTGTGCGCGGCGTTGAATCGGGACATCACGACGTCCCAGGGGTGCTGCTCGAGCGCGCGTTCGCCGACGGCGCGAAGGTGCGTCGAGAAGCCGTGGGCTGCGATCTTTCCGTCGCGCTTGAGGCGCTCGAGCACGGCGAAGGTCTTGTCGTCGAGGCGCGCGCTCGAGCGGGCCCAGTAGAGCAAGAACACGCCGAGCCGCTCGACGCGCAGGCGCTTCAGCGTGCGCTCGACGTCGGCCACGATCGAGCGCTCGTCGGCGTGGTAGGTGCCCGCGATCACGTGCAAGTCGTGCTTCTTCGGCGCGCTGCGCACAAAGCGCGTGAGGGTGTGGTAGCGCGGCTCCCAGAAGAACGCGTTCATCCCGCGCTCACGGCCCTCGATGAAGACCGACTCGCTGGGGCTCTGCGCGCCGGAGAACGCGACGGGAGACAAGCGCAGCCCTGTGCGTCCGAAGGACCTGTGCGACTGCGTGGGAAACGGCTCGTACGCGCGGCGCTCGCGCTCGACCGCCGGTGGCTCGACGGGCTCGCCGACGACGCGCTGGATCTTCGCCCGCTCGGTCTCGGGCAAGAGCATCGAGATGGTCGCGATCTGCGCTCGCAGCGAGGGCTCAGTTGCGATGGCCTCGAGCGCCGCTGCAGGGTGCTCTGCGGCGCGGGCCACCCAATGCAGGGCGACCGGGCGAGCGCGCTCGGGGATCGCACCGCGCTCGAAGAGCGCTTGGACGCGGGCGCCGACGTCGGCGATGCGCTCGATGATGTCCGAGGCCGCGGCGCGCACCATCGCGCGCGCGTCGGACTCGGCGACGAGCAGCGCCACGAGCGCCTCGTCGCCGTTGTTGTTTTCGTGCGCAGAAATCAAGCGAGCGCCGCGGGCCCTCACCCACGGGTCGCGGTCGGCGACGGCGCGAGCGGCGACGCGGGCGGTAAACTCGGGGTCGAGCACGCGCCGGGTGGCGCAGACGCGGTCGATCACGATGCGACGCACGGTGACGTCGGGCTCGGCTTCGAGCACGCGCTCGGCGTCTTCGGCTTCGACGGCGGCGCTGCGCACCCACGGGTCGGCGTCGGACACGAGCTGGTCGTGCTCGGCGAGCGTCAGCAGGCCACGCGAGCGAAGGGCGTCGACGGCGGTTCCGCGGACGTAGGGGTGCGGGTCGCTGAGCGCGGCGCGGACCGAGGCGACGTCGTCGCGGCGCATCGAGGCGCGCACGAGGGCGACGCGGGCGGGGGTCGCGAACGAGCGAGCGTCGAGCGCGGCGATGGTCGCGTCGATCGCTGGGTCATCGAGCAGCGAGAGGGCTGCGATCGCGGCGATGCGCACCGACTCGACGCGGTCGTTGGCGAGCGTCGCGAGCAGCCGCGCGGCCTCGTCCATCGTGCGCGCCATGGACGGAACGGCGTACGCCACCGCAGCGCGGACGCGCGCGTCGGGTTCGTTGTGGCGCGCGAGGATCAGCTCGGCGAGCTCTGCGCGATGGTGATCGACGACGACGTGAATGGCCCACGCGGCGACGCCGGGCAGCCGCGACCCGCATGCTGCGATGGCGACGGCGAGGCTGTCTTCGTGCGCCATGCGAAGCACTTTTCGCGCGCTCTCGGCCGCGTGGGGGACGCGCGGCGCGTCGAGCCAGCACGAGGCGCCGGCGAGCGCGATGCGGTCGCGGCTGCGGACGAGGCCGTCGATCGCTAGCTTGCGCAGCGGCTCGTGCGATTCACCGAGCAGCGCGACGAGGCGCTCGGGAGGCGGCGTGCGTTCGGCGACGCGGGCGGTGATGACGGCGGGGTCGTCGTCGTACCAGGGATCGTCGTCGTTGCTCTCGTGGTCGCGCGCGATGTTGAGCGACGGGACCTCGAGCTGCCAGCGCGCGCGCAGATAGCGCTGAGCGCGTTCGGCGGCGGGGGTCTCGACGGGCTCTGCGAGCACGCGCGCGCGAACCTCGTCGCTTCCGTGCCCGAGCGACTCTAGCGCGAGCACGGCGCCGTGCCGGACGCGCCAGAACGGGTCGTCGAGCACTTCGAGCAGCACGGTGACCGCGTCGAAGCCAGCGATCGCTGCGTACGCGAACACAGCGGTGCGGCGGACGAACCAGATCTCGTCTTCGCGGGCCATTTCGGCGAGCGCGGACGCTGCGCCGACGTCGCCGTTGCGTGCGATGGCGCGGGCGACGGCGTCGCGTACGAGCGGAGACGGGTCGCGCAGACCGTCGCGAAGCAGCACGCCGATCTCGGGCGTCGCGAACGTGGCGAGCGCTTGCGCTGCGGCCACGCGCGGAGCGACGGAGCGATCGAACAGCAACACGGCGCGGAGGTGCAGCGCGTGATCGCGGGTCTTCGGCGCGGCGCGGGCAGCGCGTGCGCGGACGTCGGCGCTCGGGTCGAACAGGTCGCTCGGCTCGAACGGGCTGGCTTCGTTGCGGTGGTGCTTCATCGGTGCGCTCACTCGTCGTCTCCGTCGGCGCTGCGGCCGCGCTTGCGGTCGTAGGCGGCTAGCTTGCTGTCGAGGCGCTCGCGCACGGCGTCGCGCAGCTCATCTCCCTTGGACGCGACCGCTTCGGGCACCCAGAAGAAAAGCACCCTGCCCTGCGCGCACACGAAGTCGCGGACGAAGCTGTCTCCGTCGGCTTCGACGCGGAGCTGCGCGGGCTTGATGACCTTGCGGTGCAGCGATGGAAGGGGCGAGCCCTTGGCGTGCGCGGTCACGTTGACGAGCCGCTCGAGGAGGGTCTTGAACGAGCCCTCAGCGTCGCCTTCGGCGAGCAGCGCGCGCGCGGCCTTCTCGCGGAGCGCGTCGTCGCCAGGAGTTTTCTTGAGGTCCGCGAGTAGCTCAGCGGAGGTCGGTGTGTCTGCCATGCGGTCGATCGCTCCCTACAGGGGCGCGAGCGTACTACCGCGGCGCGCTCAGCGGGGAGCCGTTGTAGCGGTGAGCTGGTAGAGGTTGCGCATGCCTTGGCGGTAGGTGCCGACCCAGACCGTGTACGTTCCGGGGACGCTGGCGCGAAACTCGACCATCGGGTTGAAGCCGCCGCCCGAGTCGTCGTCGCACTGCACTTCGCCGTTGGGCGAGCGGATCATGAGCGTGGTGTCCGACGCAGAGGTGACCCTGAACTGCAGCGGCAGCCCCGCGCGGTCCACGGAGACCGTGTGCGACGGCTCGGTGCTGATGAAGCCACGACTGCAGCTCGCGTGAAGGTCGGAGGACTCGACGGAGCCGCCGGTCCGACCGCGTGCGCGTTGCGTTCCGCCATTGCGCAGGCGCACCGAAGGGCCGACGGGGCGCAGCAGCGCGGCCTGGTCGATGCGACGCGGCTGGTTGGGCGTCGGGTTGTTGTTGGGGCGATTGTTTGGGTTGTTGTTTGGGGTGTTCCAAGGCGAATTGCCGTTGTTCGGGTTCGCGTTTGGATTGGGGTTTGGGTTGTTGTTTGGGTTGTTGTTTGGATTGGGGTTCGCCGGCACGATGACGGCCGCGTTGGACGGGCGGTACGTCTCGGAGTTGAGCGAGGTGTTGGTGGTAACCACCAGCGAATAAGCTGCTTGTTCGCTCGCTCGAAACGATCCGACGTACACGTCGTAGGTGCCCGCGGGGAGGCGCAGGTCGAGCTTGGCCTGCATGTTCTCGCCCCCGTCGTCGTCGCAGTACACCGTGCGGTTCGGCGTCACGATCGCGAGCGTCACGTCCGCGTTTTCGGCGGCCATCGTGAAGATGCGAACGGGGCTGAGGCCGTTGGTCACGATGCGGTGCTGGGGCCGCGCAGGGAGGTAGCCGCGACACGATGCTGCGATGGTGGAGCCCTCCACCGGCCCGCCCGCGACGCCGCGGAGCGTGACGGGGTCCGGCGAGAAGCCGTTGTTGATTTGCACGACCTGCGCTGAGGCTGTGCTCGTGGTTGCTGCGACCGCGAGCGCGGCGAGCATAGCCAGGGTGGTCGAGATCGTTCGCATCTGAGGTGTAGATCCTTCGCTACGGTGGTCCATCAGACGGACCCGCGGCGAAGGATATTCCCCTTTGGCCACAAGTGGCCACGCGATGATGCTCAGCGCGGGCGCTGCGCGAAGGCAGCACCCGTTGCGCGAGCGGCGATCAGAGGGTGTTCGGGCAGAGCTGCGGGTCGAACGAGAGCGAGCCGCGCACCGGAACGGTCATCGTGTCGTCGTCGATCGAGAGGACGAATGCGACGATGTTGCGGATGTCGCGCTCACGGTCGGCGCCAGCGTTGGTCAGGAAGTTCGCCGAGAACGCCTGGTAGTGCGACTGAAACACGCTGTCGAAGAGCTCTTCGAGCGTGCGCGCGTTTCCCGCGTGGAAGTACGGAGCTCCCAAGCCCATTCCCACGAGGCCCGGGGGCGAGAAGCCCGTGAGGCCCTGCGCGGCGGTGGTCATGTTGGCGCGCACTTCGTTGATCGTCACGCCCGCAGGAGCGACGGCGCCGGGGACGCCGCCGGCCATGGCCGGAGCGCGAATGGTGCCGACCGCGCGGAGCACGCAGTTGATCTGGTCGTTGGCGCCGACCACCATCGGGTCAGCGTTGGTGAAGCGCAGCGGCGCAGGCGCCGTTTGCGACGGCGGGTTGAGCGCCGCGAAGCCGCCCATGAAGCCGTTGAAGTTGGTGGTGCGGAGCGTTCCCATCGCGCTGTTGGTCGCAGCGCTGGGCGTCCAGAAGCGACGCGCCGTCGTCCAGAGCGGACCGCCGTGGCAGCCGCCGCAGTTGTTGCTCTCGAAGAGCGCGCGACCCGCGGTGACCGCAGCCGGGTCGAGCGTGGTCGGGCGCCGCGGGGCGCGGATGCTCTTCACGTACTCGTCGATCTCGTCCCAGTCCGCGAGGGCGTTGGTGACCGTTCCCATCGGCGCTGCAGGGACGCCGGCGCGAATGGACTTCACCGAGCCGTTGAGCCCGGCTTGGGGCGTGGCCGTGCCGATCTGCGCGCCCGTGGTGGCGGTGCCGTCGAAGATGATCCTGTCGTCGGCGCTGGTGGGCATTCCCACGCGGTGAACGACGGCGCCGAGACCGCCCGAGTTACCGCGGGTGTTCAGCTCGAAGTCGTGGACTTCGTCGAAGATGCCGGTCCAGTTGAAGATGCGCTGCTCGGTGCCGCCGCGGTTGAACGACGCGTCGAGCGACGTGGTCTGCCGCGGTCCGCGCGCGAAGAACCAGGTCACGTTGTCGCTGAGACCGTCGGGGTGGCACGACTCACAAGAGTTCCACCCCTGGCCCTTCATGGACCAGCGGCCGAGGCCGGTCACGAAGAAGCGCTTGCCGGTGTTGACCTGCTCCTCGGGGCTGCCCGCGGCGGGCATCGCGTCGGCCGCAGCGGCGTTGACCGTGGTCTGCTCCGCGAGGTTGAGGATCGAGATGTTGCGCGTGTTCTCGTTGATCGCCAGCGCGCGGCTGCCAGCGTGCGTCGCGGTCGACGCGAGCGCGAGGCCCACAGGAAGCCGTCCCGCGTTGGCGCCGGGGAGGCTCGCCAGGTTGATGAAGTTCGACGACGCGGTGCCGACCTCGCCGACCGAGCCGTCCGCGGCGAAGCGCACGCGAAACACTGCGTCGGCCCCGTACGCGCTGATGTACGCCACGTTGGTGCCGGCCACGAACTGAATGTCGTTCATGATGAGCGGCATGCGTCGCGTCGCGTCGTCGGCGACCGAGCGCGTCGTGTACTGCTGTTGCAACCGCTGGTTGAGCAGCACCTTCTGCGCGGGGAGCTCAGCGTTGGTCGCGGTGTCGACCACGTTGAGGACCGCGTGGATCTGCGTCTGAAAATTGCGCAGGTCCGTGCCGACCGGCCCCGTCGGTCCGCGCGGCGACTCGCACACGCTCGTGACGTACAGGCGGTTGTTGTTGAGCGCCATCGAGAACAGCTGGTTCGGAAAGCAGCCCGTGTTCGCGTTGGCCGAATCTTGAAATCCTGTGTTGTCCACGGGCGCGAGCGTGATCGGCGCGCCGACCGCGCCGCTGCCGGCGTTGAAGCGGTAGACCACGCCCTGCTTGTTGAGGTCGAACTGGCTGTCGCCCGCGGGGACGCCGCTGGTGCGCGCCTGCGCGAAGAACTCGCTGACGTACACGGTCTCGTCGTCGTCGTTGCCGTCGCCGTTGTTGGTCACGACGATCGAGCGCGGGTGCGCGAGCGCGGCGCGGGCGCGGCCCATGACCGACGCGCCGAGCAGCCCAGAGTCCGCGAGCGAGACGTTGAGGTTGATCGTGCGCGTGACGGACATGTCCGCGGTGTTGACGACCGAGACCGTTCCGTCCTGGTAGTTGGCGACGTAGAGCGTGCGGCCGGTGGGCGAGATCGCGACGCCGGTCGGCTCGCTGCCCACCGATGCGCGCGCGGCCGCGATGGTCGGTCCCGTGCGCAGGCTGGTGATCTTGATGACCTGCTGAGCGCGGCGAAGGATCACGTACGCCGTGTCCCCGTCGTTGCCGAGCACCGCGGACCACGGCTCGGAGTCCGCGCCCACCATCGCCGCGGGCAACAGCGCGGTGCGCGTCGCGGTCGGCGGGTTGGCGGTGAAATCCGTGGAGAACACCGCGATCGAGTTCGCCCTGCGGTTGATCGCGAGCGCGAAGCGGTCGTCTGCGGTCAGCAGCACCGCCGAGCCGTTGGTGGGGAGCGTGCGCGCTGTCGCTGGCGCGCCGGCCTCTGCGTCAGCGGCGGCTTCAGCGGCCGCGTCGTCGATCGTGGCGACGTCCGGCGTGACGCCGGTGTCCATCCCTGCCTCTGCCGCTCCGTCGGGCTGCGGCGCGTTCATGTCGGCGATCGCGTCAGCAGCGGCGTCCGGGGTCGGAGGCGGAGGGTTCGAACACGCTGCGAGCAGCAGCGTGCCTGCGGTCCAGAGCAACAACGAGCCGGTGGGGTTGTTTCGCATGCGGTGCCTTAGAAAGTGTGTGGAAGTTTCAGTCGAAGGAGGTGCGTCGCCGGACGTCGAGTTCGCCGCGCAAAAACAGGCCTGCCGCGCTCGAGAACGAACCTGATTGGTCCGCTGACGAGCGCGCTCCCAGAAGTTGCGTCGATGCCTCTCCGACACGACGGCAGCGGCTCGAAATGAGCCCCTGCACCGTTCGATGGTCGGGCGGATTGCTCGTCTCGTCTATCGAGAAGATCGAGAGACGATTGTAAACCCCCCGTTGATGATCGCTCAGGTCGCGAACGTGTGAAACACCGCGGTCAAGAGCGCGAGCGCCACGCCCATCAAGCTCTCGCCCGCGATCACGCCGGACGAGACGGCGACGGTGTAGCGCTCGTCGAGGTCCGCGCGCCTCTTCGCGAACGTCCACGCGATGACCGCGCCGAGAAACATCGCGAACGAGTCTTTGAAGTCGATCACGAGCGCGATGCCGAGGCCGGTCGAGCTCGGGAGGTACTTCTTGCTCTTCGGCGCGAACTCTTCGAGCGTCGCGAGCACCGCGCCGAGGATCGCGCCGGCGATCATCGCTTCTTTTGCGAACATCGGAAGCGCGTCGAAGCCCTTGGTGAGCAGCTCGGCGATGCTCTTCCACGTCACGGCGGCGGGCGCTGGGACGACGGTCCCGAGGTGTTCGGGGCGGGCGAAAATTCGATAGACCGGAACGCACGCGAGCGAGCCTGCGAAGACGCCGAACAGCTGCGCGATGAACTGCTTGCGGGGCGAGCCGCCGAGCAGGTAGCCGGTCTTCAGGTCGGTCAGCAGATCCGCGGCGTGGCTCGCGGCGCCGGCGGTGACGTTGGCGGTCATCAGGTTGACGGCGGGCTGCGTGGGGGCGAACCCGCCGAACATGAGCTGCGTGATCTTTCCCATCGCGCCGATGGGCGTGATGTCGGTCTCTCCTGTGGCGCGCGCGGCGACGATCGAGAGCAAGAACGTGAGCAGCACCGCGCCGATGCCGATCCACCACTTGATGCCGAACAACGTGTTCTGCAGCAGCACCGTCGCGACGCCCGCGAACACGAAGCCCGTGACGAACCAGCTCGCAGGAACCTCGATGGACGCCAGCTTCTTCGCCGTCTCGTCCGCTGGCTCAGCGTTGGCGTCGCCCTTGCCCACCATCGCTCGCAGCCGCGTCCCGAGCCCCGAGAACGCGCGCAACACCATGCGCCACTTGAACGCGAACGAGAGCAGCCCCGCGGTGACCATGAGCGCCGTGCCGGGCCAGACGCTCCAGTTTCCGCGCATGGCAGCGTAGAGCGCTGGCGGGTGTCCCGGCGAGACGCGCACGGGGATGTGATGGCGAGCCTTGATCGCGGCCGGCGTCATCTCGGCGACCCCAGCGACCACGCGCTCGAACACGCCGTGATCGACGAGCCACGGCGCGAACACGAGGTAGTTGAGCGTCGATCCGAGCAGCAGCGACACGCCGATCTTCAGGCCGATGATCGCGCCCGCGGCGAGCATCAGCGACGAGGGCGCCAGTCCGATCGAGTAGCTCGCGAGGGGGTAGCCCTTGAGCATGATCGCGGGCGAGAGGATCTCGGGCGCGGTCCAGGTCTTCCAGCTCATCGACCAGTGAAGGGCGCGGCTGAAGGCGTTGGCGCCGGCGATGTCCTCGGGCGGCGCGGTCTTCGCCTCGGTGGCGAACTTGATCGCCGCTCCAAACAGGCTCGAGTACACCAAGGCGCGAGCGCGGAGGATCGCGTCGCCGCCCTTCGAGTACATGCTCTTCAGCGTCTCGGCCGCGGCGACGCCCGAGGGAAACTTCAGCTGCTCGATGTTGATCAACTGCCGCTTGAGCGGCACCGCCATGACGACGCCCAGCACCGAAATCGCGCCGAGCCAGAGCATCATGGACAGGTTGGACATCCGCAGGTGCTCGAGCGCTGGGTTCTCGCGGATCATCATGTCGAGCGCGGGGATGGCGCTGACCAGCCCAGCCGAGGACATGTAGCCCGCCGCGCTCGCGCACGATGCCATCGTGTTGTTCTCGAGCGCGGTGAAGTCTGTCTTGGCGACGCCGATCGAGCGCAGGATCGACATGATCCCGAAGGCCAAGATGCTCGAGGTGATCGCGACGCCGAGGCCCCAGCCGATCTTCAGCCCGACGTACAAATTCGAGAAGCTCATCAGCGCGCCGAGCAGCATTCCGAGCACGATGGAGCGCACGGTGAGCTGCGGATCGGTGTCGCCGCGGTAGACGTTGGCGAGCCACTCTCGGTCGCGCTTGTTGATCTCTTCTTGGTCCATGCTCACCGGTGCTCGTGTCCGTGGTGATGGTGGTGGTGATGGGCGTCGGGGAGCGCGGTGATCACCAGCTTTCCGTGCTCGACGCCCTTGGTCGCGAGGATGCGGTCGGCGGCGCGCTGGATCTCTGCGGCGGCGCCCTTCATGACGATCACTTCGAGGCAGTGATCGTGGTCGAGGTGCACGTGCAGGGTCGAGACGACCTTCTCGCCGAGCTCGTGCTGCATCTCGGTGAGCTTCTCGGTGAGCTCTCTCACGTGGTGGTCGTACACGACGGTGAGCGTCGCCGCGGTCTGCCCGCCGTCTGCGACGTGCGCTGCTGCGAGCTCGGCGCGCACGAGGTCGCGCAGCGCTTCGGAGCGGGTCGCGTAGCCGCGCTTGGCGAGGTGGTCGTCGAAGCGCGCGAGGAGGTCGGCGTCCATCGCGACGCCGAATCGAATCAGATCTGCGGCCATGGGCTGTGGTAGCGGCAGAGCGTACACTCATCGCTCGACGGTCATGGACGCAGACGACCAGGGTTTGGGGACTGCCGATCGAGACGCTTCGAGCGCCTCGGTCGCGCTCGATCAACAACGACTTCGCGCGGCGATTTTACAGGCGATACGCGATGCTCAGCGCGGGCTGGCCCGTCGCGATGACGCGGCGCGCTGGCTCGTCCTTTCAGCGATCGCCGGGGCGCCTGCGGTGCTCGTCGGGCCGCCGGGGACGGGCAAGACCGCGCTCGTTCGGTCGCTGGCCGCGGCGCTGGGCGCGCCGATTCGCGAGCGGCTGCTCGACCCGTTTGGCGCGCAGCGCGGCGACTTCGAGGCAGCGGATCCAGCGGCGATCGTGGTGATCGACGACGTGTTCGAAGCGCGCGGAGAGACCGTCGCCGCGGTTCGTGCGGCGCTCGACGACGGCGCGGCGTGGGTGGTGGGCACGGCGCTCTCGCTCGAGCTCGCGGAGCACGCGCTGCTCGATCGCTTCATCGTTCGCGTGCAGCTGGCGCCGCTCGATGACCGGGACTTCTCTGCGATGCTCGCGAACGAGCTGCCCCCGCCCTCGCCCGTTTCTCTCGAGCTCGCGCTGCGCGCGGCGGTGCGCGAGCAGAGCGCTCGTTGCGTCGCGTCCAAGCCCGTGCGCGACGCGGTCGCGGCGCTGCGACGCTCGCTGCTGAACCGCGGCGTCGCGCGCAGCGATCGGTGGTGGGCCGCGTCGCTCGGGCTGCTGCGGGTGGCGTCCGTTTGTGATGGCCACGACGAGGTGGCGCTCGAGCAACTCGCGATGTTCTCGGGGCTGTTCGCGACGGAAGGCGCCGAGATCGTCGCGGTGGTACGCGCGTGGCGTGACGAGCACGTGCGGGCGGCGATCGAGCGGAGCGCGGCGCGGGTGGGCGAGGCGCTCTCTGCGCTGTCAAACGCGATCGACGAGGACAATCGCAGGCGAAGCGCGAAGTGCGACGCGACGGGCGCGCCGCTGTTTCGATCGGCGAGCGGCGAGGTGACGACGGCCGCGACGCGCTGGGTCGAAGGCAGCAATCGCCACGGCGAGCGGCTGTACAAGCACCCGCACCGCGCGGTCGCTGCCGACCGTCGGGAGTCGTTTACCGCGCGAGAGCTCTACGAGCAGTTCTTCGTGGGGCGCGTCTCCGAGCTGAAGATCTACACGGAGGATGAGCGCAACCTCGCGATGACCGAGGTGCCCAACGAGCCGATCACCGAGCAGCAGCCGCTCGATCGCGAGCACCTCGAGGCGCGCATCGGGTGGCTCGCGACGATCGCGCTCGACCTTCGCGACGCGCGCGAGCTGTGCCGACGGGTGACGGATGAGTCGCGCGCTTCGCTGTGGCTCGACGCGGCGATCACTGCGGCAGACCGCGCCGTCGCGCGGGTCGCGCTCGAGCAGCTCGACCGTCTGGTGGCCGAGGTCTCGAAGCTGCGCGGGCGCATCGCCGCGCTGCCCGTGAGCGAGTCGTGATCGCGGGTCGCGCTTCGACGCAGCTGCTGGCCAATCGGTTCGCGCCTCGCGCGAGCGTGGGAGAGCCCGCGGTCGTGCGCGAGTCGTTGCAGTTGCTCGCGGACTTGCTGGTGTGCGGAGAGGTTCCGACGGCCGACGCGCTGCGTTGGCCACCCGAGCCTCTGCGGGCCGCGGTGTTCGACGCGCTCGCGGATCGCGCGCTCGTGCTCGCTGAGGTGTGCAGCGCGAGCCCTGCGCTGGTGGCGCTGGTGATCGAAGACGTCGTCGACGCCTGCGAAATCGCTTGGAACCAACGCCGTCGCATGCGTCAAGGACAGCGCGTGGCGACGCGGCTCAGCCCGATGGACCACGCGGCGTCCGACGCCATGGTGAGCGTGCTGTGGGAGCCGCTCGCGGCGCGCGGCGTGTCCGCAGAGCTGCGCGATCGGTGGAGCTCGCAGCGCACGCTGCTCGACCGCGCGCGCCGTGCGCAGCGCGAAGACGTGACGCCGCCAGCGGTGGCCAACGTTGCCCGCGCTTCGGTGATGGCCGACGTCTACGACGCGGTCTCGGCGTGGTTTTCGACCAGCGGCGACGGCCGCAATTTGCTCGCGCGCATCGCGGATCGAGCTCGGGCCGTAGCCCCGTCGCGAAGCGCTGCGCCGCCCGCTGCGATCGACCGCCGCTCGCGGGCGGCGTGGATTCGCGCGCGCGGCGAGCGGGTGGAGCGCGCGTACGCGCAGGTTCGCGGCGGAGCCACGCTGAGCGCCGCCCGCGCGGGTGCGTTGTACGTGAGCGCAGATCGCACTGAAGGAATGCGCGAAGACGAGGCGCATGAGCTTCGTGCGTCGGTGCTGGTGCTGCTCGCGCTCGGGCGTGCGCTGGGGCGAACGACGACGTTGGTCGTCGCGACGACAAGGGGCGCGGCGCTCATGCCGATCACCGGAGATCTGCGCAAGGACGCGGTGCTCGCGCAGCTGGGCGACAAGAGGTGCGCGCCGCCCATGCTGGCGCTCTCTCGGGTGCTCGACGAGGATCGATCGGCGCTGTTCGAGGCGGACTTCGTCGTGGCGTCGGTGCGGGCGGGGCTGGACTACGTCTTCGATCCCGCGACGGCGCGCCTCACGGCGGCGCTCGAAGAGGCGCGCAGATTGGGATTTCGCGCGCATTTGATGCGCCCGGCCACGGCGGGGGCGATCCCGCACGCGGCGCTGTTCGACATGTTTCACTTTGTCGATTTGCCCGCGGCGGCGCTGATCGAGGCGGACGACAAGAGCTCCTTGCCTCTGCGCTGAGCACCCGTACAGTCTCGGCCCTCTGATGCCGAAGGCCCCTTGGGAGCGCGATCGTGGAGTGCAGCACGTCGTCGATCGCTGGATCGCGCGCGGCGAGGTGTCCGATTGCCTGTGCGCGCACGAGCACTACCCCGCGAAGACCGCGCGCACCGCGCCGATCCCAGAGGCGCTGCACCGCTCGTTGCACACCGCGCTCAACCGTCGAGGCATCTCGCAGCTGTACGCGCACCAGGCCGAGGCGGTCTCGAGCGCCCTCGCCCGAAAGCACACCGTCGTGGCGACCCCCACGGCGTCGGGAAAATCCCTCTGCTACCACCTGCCCGTCGCCGACGCGCTGGCGAGGGATCCCAACGCGCGGGCGCTGTACTTGTTTCCGACGAAGGCGCTCTCGCGCGATCAAGAGCTGTCGATTCGCTCGCTGCTCGAGGACGCGGGGATCGAGCGCACGGCGGCGGTGTTCGACGGAGACACTCCCGGCGACGCGCGGCGCGCGGCCAAGTCCCGCGGCGGCGTGATCGTGAGCAACCCCGACATGCTGCACGCGGGGATCCTGCCGCACCACGCGACGTGGGCGACCGCGCTCTCGTCGCTCGAGTACGTGATCGTCGACGAGCTGCACATGTACAAGGGCGTGCTCGGCTCGCACCTGGCGCACGTGCTGCGGCGGCTTCAGCGCGTGGCGCGGTTTCACGGGTCGAATCCCACGTTCATCTGCGCCTCGGCCACCATCGGAAACCCCCGCGAGCACGCCGCCCGCCTCCTCGGCGTCACCCCCGAGGACGTGACATTGGTCAGCGATTCGGGTGCGCCTAGCGGCGATCGTAGAGTGCTTCTTTACAATCCTCCGGTCGTCAACGTCGACCTCGGGATTCGCCAGAGCTACCTGAAGGCCGCGGTGAAGCTCACGAGCGACCTGGTGCGCGCGGACGTCAGCACGATCCTCTTCGGCGGCTCACGCACGAGCGTCGAGGTGATGCTGCGGTACGTGCGGTCGGCGCTCGCGAAGGATGATGTTCCGCAAGAGTGGATCCAGGCGTATCGCGGAGGCTATCTGCCCGAGGCGCGCCGTCGCATCGAGCGAGGGCTGCGCGAGGGCGCGATCAAGTGCGTCGTCGCGACCAACGCGCTCGAGCTCGGCATCGACGTGGGCGAGCTCGACGCTGTCGTGTGCGCTGGCTACCCGGGGTCCGTCGCAGCCACGTGGCAGCGCTTCGGCCGCGCGGGGCGAAGGCAAGCGCCGTCGATCGCCGTGCTCGTCGCCTCATCGAACCCCATCGACCAGTACCTCACGCGCGAGCCGCGCTTTCTCTTCGGCCGACCGGCAGAAGAAGCGCGCATCGACCCGGACAACGTCGAGGTGTTCATCCAGCACCTGAAGTGCGCGAGCTTCGAGCTGCCGTTCGCGACGAACGAGGCGTACGCCGACGTCGCCGAGGACGTGACGCAAGACGCCCTCGCCTACCTCGCGCGCAACGGCGTTTTGCACAAGAGCGGGACGCGCTGGCACTGGATTGCCGACCAGTACCCCGCGCAGAGCGTCGGGCTGCGCTCGTCGGGCATGGACAACTTCGTCGTCGTCGACGTCGAGCACGGAAAGGCCATCGGCGAGGTCGACTGGCGCGGCGCGCACACCTCGCTCTTCGAGCAGGCGATCTATCAGCTCGAGGCCGACACCTTTCAGGTCGAGCGCCTCGACTACGACAACCGTAAGGCGTTCGTACGCAAGGTCGACGCGGATTACTTCACCGACGCCTCGACGTCGGTGAGCGTCAACGTGCTCGACGAAGGCGAGGCTGCGGGAGTGTTTTCGCTGCCCGACAACGTGTGCGCGCTCGGCGAGGTCGAGGTGGTCGAGCGCGTCACGGGCTTCAAGAAAGTGAAGTTCTTCACGCACGAGAACCTCGGGTACGGCGACGTGCGGCTCCCCGAGCTCACGATGCAGACGAGCGCGTTCTGGCTGACGATCCCCGAAGAGCGCGTGCAAGCGCTGGCCGCGGTCGAGGACGGGATCGGCCGCGTTCGCGGTCGCAGCGCGGTGCTCGAAGGCATCCGCGGCGTGGCCCACGCGCTCGAAGCGGTGACCTCGCTCGCGCTCATGTGCGACCCGCGCGACCTCGGCTATACGCTCGGCGACAAGAGCGACGGGACCTCGCGTCCCATGAAGAGCGGCGCGCCCGGCTTCGATCCGACGATCTTTCTCTATGACAACGCGGCGGGCGGCGTCGGGCTCTCGGCCAGGGCCTTCGAGCTGCGCGAGAACCTGCTCGTGCAAGCGCGAGAGCTCATCGAGAGCTGCCCCTGCAGCGAAGGGTGTCCCGCCTGCGTTTCTCCCGGTGAAGGGCGCGGGTTCATGGCGCGCAAGGACATCGCGCTCGAGCTGTTGCGCGACGCGGGCGTCCCGCGCAGGCAGTAAGCGCGATGGCGGACCTGCGAAAGAAGCTCGCGCGTCTCGCGGCGAAGACCGCGCCCGTCGAGGAGGTCGCGACTGAACCCGCGGCGCACGAGGCCGCTGTCGAAGCGCCGCGCGAGGGCGTCCTGCCGATCGCGCTCGACGAGCAGTCCGATCGAGACCGCGAGCGAAAGCGTCGCATCGAAGAGCTGCGCGAGCGTGTGCGGGCGCTGGCGCAGAAGCCGAGCAAGCGCGTCGAGCGCGCGACGCGCGAGGCCAAAGAGAAGGCGCTGGCAGAGCTGCCCTTCGTGCGCGTCGAGCGCAGCGATGGCCCGGTGGACGTGCGATCGAGGGTGTACGACGTGACGGCGACGCACGGGCACGTTCCGCTGAAGAGCGCGCTCGCGGCGAGGCCCGAAGCCGTTGCGACGCTGGCGATCGACCGCAAGCTCGAGGGCTTCGACCCGAGCCGCGCGCTCTTCGTCGACACCGAGACCACGGGCCTGTCGGGCGGCACCGGAATGATGGCCTTTCTCGTGGGCGCAGGGCGCTTCGAGGACGGGCGCTTCGTCGTCGAGCAGTGGTTTCTGCGCGAGCCCTCTGAAGAGCCCGCGCTGCTGCTCGCCCTGCGCGAGCGGCTCGAGCAGTGCACGTCGATCGTCTCGTTCAACGGAAAGGCGTTCGACCTTCCGCTGCTGCGCGCGCGGTTCATCATGAATCGCTTGGGCGTGCCAGAGACGCCGCCGCACTTCGACCTGGTCCACGTAGCCCGAAGGATTTACGGCGATCGCATGGACCAGTGCAGGCTCGTTCACTTGGAGCGCGACGTCCTCGGCTTCGTACGAGAGGGCGACGTGCACGGCTCGGAGATCCCCTCGCGATACACTGCTTTTTTGCGGCACGGCGACGCCGAGGGGCTCTTGCCGGTGATCGAGCACAACCTTTGGGACGTGATCGCGATGGCGGCGCTGGTGGGCGAGCTCGCCGCGCGCGCGTCCGGCGACGACGCGGTCGGGCGCTTCGAGGCCAGCGACATGGCGGGGCTCGCGAAGACCGCGCTGCGCGCCGGCGATCACGGGCTCGCGATCGCGATGGCGGGCGAAGCGCTGGACCGTGCGGGGATGGACAAGGATCGATCGGTCGCGGTGCGCGCTGGTGCGGTGGCGGCGAAGGCGCATCGCAAGCGCGGCGAGCACGGCCGGTCGAAAGAGGCGCTGCTGCAGGTGCTCGACCACGCGCCGGACGACGCGTGGGCGCACCTCGAGCTGAGCAAGCTCTACGAGCACAAGTACAGAGACCCGTGGCGCGCGCTCGAGCACGCTCGCCGCGCGATCGGAGCGGAGAAAGACGACGCGATGCTCAAGCGTCTCGCGCGGCTCGAAGAGCGCGTGCGGGTGAGCTCGCTGCGCTTGCCCGGCCTCGACGGGTGGTGATCGCTACCAGCGGATGACGGGGACGATCGACGCGTGGTTGTCGGTGAACGCCCTGAGTCCTTGCGGGTCGGGCAGCGCGATCCAGCCTTCGCCGAGCGGGGCGAGCTCGGCTTCGGTGCGGGCGATGACCACCCACGTGGGGGCGTTGCCGCGGCGGGTGAAGTCGACGGCGTCGGCGTTGACGCGGGCTGCGACGCCGCTCTCGCGGGTGAGCGCCGAGAGCACGCGTGGCAGGTACAGCGCGTGGTTGGAGATGTGCATCAGGATCCATCCGCCGGGCGCGAGCGCGCGCAGCTCGAGCGCGAGGGCTTCGCGCGTGAGCAAGTGCAACGGGACGGCGTCGGAGCTGAACGCGTCGACGATGATCATCGCGCGCGACCCCGGCGGCTCGTCGCGGAGGGCCAGCCTTCCGTCAGCGATCTTGATTTCTGGTGCGCGCTCGAGCGGGTTCGCGGACAAGAACGTAAACCAGCGTGGGTCCTGCGCGATGCGGGCGATGTCGGGGTCGATTTCGACGAAGGTCCATCGCTCGGAGCGCTCGGCGAAGCACGCGACGGAGCCCGCTCCGAGGCCGATGGCGAGGACGCTCGCGGGGGGATGCGCGCGGCGTCGGGCGGCGATGGCGCGGCCGAGGGGACCTTCGCGAAAGTAGTACGCGCGCGGGACGCACTGGCCGCGGAGCGAGCGGCGCTCGACGCCGTGGATGGTGGTTCCGTGGACGAGGACGGTGAAGTCGTCGTGCTGCGAGCGCTCGACGCGCATGGTCCCGTAGAAGCCTCGCGCGCGGGTGAGCGTTCGGCTCGATGCGGCCTCGAAGGTGACGGCCGAGAGGGCGAAGAGCGCCAGCGTCAGGGCGAAGCGCATCGGGCGGGCGGTGTGTCTTCCGCCCAGCAAAATGGCAGGGACGTACGCGGCCGCGGCCCACGGCGCGCTCGCCTCGACGCCCCTCGCCCGCATCCACGCGGCGACGGCGAGCACCCACAGCGCGGGGGCGAAGGTCCATCGGTGATGACCGTGCGGGGATCCCTGGGCGGGGTCGCGATCGACGCGCGCGAGGCACGCGAGCGCGACGGCGAGGGGCATCTCCCAGAGGTCTGGGAGGAGCATGGGGGGGGCGATTCCGAAGGCGAGCGTCGCGGTCGCGCCGCCGACGGCGATGGCGAGATAGAACGCCTCGAGCTTGCGCGCGTGGGGCGCGAGCGACGCGAGCTTCGCGTGGGCGACGAACGACGCCAGCGCGAGAAAGCCCAGGTACAGCCCGAGCAACAGCGCGAAGGGGCTGGTCATCCTGCGCGCGGTGAGCGGAACGAGCAGCAGCGCCACGAGCGCGAGCGCGCGCGACGCCCACTCGGGCGCGGGCCGGGCGCGACGAAACGCCGCGACGAACGTCGCGAGGTACACCGCCAGCGGAAGCACCCACAGCAGCGGAACACCCGGCAAATCACTGGCGATCAGCGCGCTCGTCGTCGCGAGCAGCGCCGACGGGATCGCCGCGAGCCCCGCCCACAGCCACGGCTTCGCGTCGCCGCTCGGCTCGCTTGCGGCGGTGGCGTCGTCGGCTGCGTCTTGATTCTGTGTGCGCGTCGTCGCGCGCAGCCCGAGCGCGATCACCGCGAGCGCCACGGTCGCGTACGCGACTCGGCTGGCCGTGGCTTGCGCTGGCAGCGAGAGCAGCGGCTCGATGGCGAGCGGATAGGCGAAGAGCCCGACGAGGGACCCGAGGTTGCTCGCGGCGTACAGCGAGTACGGCGGCAGCCCCGTGCGGAGCGTGAAGTAGCGTTGCAGCGCGGGCGCGACGGTCGAGAGCGCGACGAACGGCGCGCCCACGGTGGCCGCGAGAAATCCAAGCGCTGCGAGCACCGGGCTGCTCGACCGCGCCGCGGAAGAAGCGCGCTCGACGAGGTCGAACCGGGCGATCAGCAGCGGCAGAGAGAGCAGCGCGGCGTGCGCGAAGAGCCGCGTCCTTGCGGTGCGCGCGAGGCCGAGCGCGAACTGCACGGCGTAGCCCGCGAGCAGCGCGAGCTGAAAGAACAAGAGGCACGTGGTCCACACGGCCGACGAGCCTCCGAGCGCGGGCAAGAGCGCCTTGGCGGCCATGGGCTCGATGGCGAACGAGAGCGCGGCGGCGAAGAACAGCGCGACGACGTAGATCGCGCGCTCGGTCAACGCAGCACTCCCGACGAGCGCGCGGCGAACACGCGCACGACGGTGCCGGTCGCGCGGGAGGCGACGAGCTCGAATCGCTCGGTCGAGGCGAGGACTTCGGCGAGGCCGATCATCGCGTCCGAGCGCGAGCCCGCGGCGGGTGCGGCGCCGCTGATCGCGTCCCACAGCGCCTCGAGCGTGACGCACTTGCTCGGGAGGGCGACCTCGAGCGAGAGGGCTTCGCCTTCGCAGCGCACTTCGCCTCGACTCGGCTGCGAGCGTTGTTCGGTGCGCTCTCCTGCGCACGCGAGGGCGCAGAGCGCGGTGGCAGTCGTGACGAGCGAGCGCACGTCGCCTTTGGGGCCTGTGCGTGACTCTGGCGAGACCGAGCGGGTGAGCCGCTCGCGCTCATCGGAGGACAATCCCGCGAGCGCGAGGCGAAGCCACGTGTCGCCGCTCATGCTCGCGGCCGCGGATGCGCTGAGGATCCACTGAGAGACTTGCGCGCGATCGGCGGCGATCGCGACGGACTCGCGGCAGAGGGCGATCGACTCGAGCAGCGGGTCGAAGCGCACGGCGCGCGTCCCATCGGCGGCGTTGCGAAGCTCGCGCTCTGCGGTGCCGAGCAAGAGCGACTGCGCGCCGAGGGAGTTCTTCAGGTCGTGAAGCAGCGCCGAGACGAGCATGGGCTGCGGGCTGGTCGCGTCGTCGCCGAGCCGTCGGGGCGCGCTCGACGTGTCGATCGGCTCTTCGGGCGGGCGCGACGGGTCGATCAGCGCGACCTCGACGAGGGCGTCCGATCGCTCGTCGGGGCGTCCGTCGATGCGCAGCGACGGGGGATCGTTGGACGCCGCAGCGCGGGCGGACAGGACGCGCACCGAGCGGCTCCACGGGGGGCGCTCGAAGAGCAGCGCTTCGCGCGCGCCGTGCTTCTGGCGCAGCGCTTCGAGCCACTGCGTGCGGTCATCGGTTGCGGTCATCGGTAGACTCCAAACAATCGTACGTCGTCGCCAGCTTGATCAATCGGAACTTTCTCGCTCGGCACAAGCGACGCGACGCACAACGCGCTTGCCGACCCGCGGCGCTTGTCGCAACGTCCGCGCGCACCGCGGAGTCGATTCGGGTCTGCGGCACGTTTGCGGCGATTTTTCGCGGCGAACTGCGCGTCACCCGCGGCGGCGCCTCGCCCGTCGCGACCGCGCCTTGCCGCCGCTCGTCCGTCGCTGTAGTGCTGATCCCCGAACACCCCGATCGCCGCTGATTCGAGCGGTGGATCACTCCGGGGGAGCCCTGCAGCGCCGATCGCGAAGGGCTGAGAGGCGAGCGTCGACTCGCGACCCCACGAACCTGCTCCGGGTCATGCCGGCGGAGGGAGAGAGAGCGCAGATGAGCATCGAGAACGAGACCCCCAAGAGCACACGCGCGCTGCGCGTCGAGTCCAGCGATCTGCCGACGACCGCGGACAACAGCATCGGGCCCATCGAGGGCGACTTGCCCAACTCGTCGAAGGTCTACGTCGAGCAGGACGGGCTGTGCGTTCCGGTGCGCGAGATCCGCGTGTCCGGCGGCGAGCCCCCGGTGCGCGTGTACGACACGAGCGGACCGCAGGGCTGCGACGTGCGCAAGGGGCTGCCCAAGCTGCGTCAGCCGTGGATCGAGAAGCGCGTCGCGCGCGGCGACACCAACTTTTCACAGATGCACTACGCGCGGCGCGGCGAGATCACCGAAGAGATGCGCTTCGTGGCGATCCGCGAGAGCGTCTCGCCTGAGTTCGTGCGCGACGAGATCGCCCGAGGCCGCGCGATCATCCCTGCGAACATCAAGCACACCGAGCTCGAGCCGATGATCATCGGCCGCAACTTCTTGGTGAAGATCAACTCGAACATCGGCAACAGCGCCGTGACGAGCTCGATCCGCGAGGAGGTCGAGAAGCTTCAGTGGTCGATCCGCTGGGGCGCCGACACCGTGATGGACCTGTCGACCGGCAAGAACATCCACGAGACGCGCGAGTGGATCATGCGCAACTCGCCGGTCCCCATCGGGACGGTGCCGATCTACCAGTGCCTCGAAAAAGTGAAGGGCAAGGTCGAAGAGCTCACGATCGACCTGTTCATCGAGACGCTGATCGAGCAAGCCGAGCAGGGCGTGGACTACTTCACCATCCACGCTGGCGTGCTGCTCGAGCACGTCCCGCTCACGCAGAAGCGCGTGACGGGCATCGTGTCCCGCGGCGGAAGCATCATGGCGCGCTGGTGCCTCGCGCATCACAAAGAGAACTTTCTCTACACGCACTTCGAGAAGATCTGCGAGGTGATGAAGAAGTACGACGTGAGCTTCTCGCTCGGCGACGGGCTGCGCCCCGGCTCGATCGCAGACGCCAACGACGCCGCGCAGTTCGGCGAGCTGCGCGCGCTCGGCGAGCTCACGAAGATCGCGTGGAAGCACGACGTGCAGGTGATGATCGAGGGCCCGGGCCACGTCCCGATGCACAAGATCAAAGAGAACATGGACCTGCAGCTCGAGCTCTGCCACGAGGCGCCGTTCTACACGTTGGGGCCGCTGGTGACGGACATCGCGCCAGGCTACGACCACATCACGTCGGGCATCGGCGCGGCGATGATCGGCTGGTTCGGCACGGCGATGCTCTGCTACGTGACGCCCAAAGAGCACCTCGGGCTGCCCAACCGCGAGGACGTCAAGACCGGCGTGATCACCTACAAGATCGCCGCGCACGCGGCAGACCTTGCGAAGGGCCACCCGGGCGCGCAGCTCCGCGACGACGCGCTCTCGCGGGCGCGCTTCGAATTTCGCTGGGAGGATCAGTTCAACCTCTCGCTCGACCCGGTGACGGCGCGCGCGTTTCACGACGAGACGCTGCCGAGCGACAACGCGAAGAGCGCGCACTTCTGCTCGATGTGCGGGCCGCACTTCTGCTCGATGAAGATCACCCAGGACGTGCGCGAGTACGCCGCGAAGCAAGGGCTGAGCGAGCAGCAGGCGCTCGAGCGCGGGATGCAAGAGAAGTCCGCGGAGTTTCTCGCGAAGGGCGGCGCGCTCTACCAGAAGGCCAGCGCCGCGGTGGACGGAGACGCTGAGTGATGCGCACCAGCGTATTCGCTGTCAGCTTGATTGTGTGTGCGATCGCCTCGGGCTGCGAGTCCAAGCCCGCCGACCTGCGCGAGTGGCGCGCCAGCGATCACTCGAACGCGGGCAGCAACTCGGAGGACCCTGGTGGAGCGGCGGCGCCGACGGACCCGCTCACCAACGCGCGCGCGCTGTGGTCCTCGCAGTGCGCCGCGTGCCACGGGCGCGAGGGCCGCGGCGACGGGCCGCAATCGGCCATTCGTCCGCCGGACATGAGCACGGCGGAGTTTCAGAGCAGCGGCAGCGACGCGCAGTTCGCCGCGTCGATCACCAACGGAAAGAACGGTCGCATGCCCGCCTTCGCGTCGCTTCGGCCCGAAGCGGTGCAGCTGCTCGTGCGGCTCGTGCGCGGGTTCGCTGCGCGCTGAGCGCTACCAGCGGAGCTTCGTCGGGGGCTTTCCTCCGCGCACTGCGTCCTTGTGGCGCTGGCTCGCGCGAAACGCGCGCACGCGCTCGGCGCTGATCGCCGCGAGCTCGAGCACAAACGAGAGGGGCAGCGAGAGCTCTTCGGCGACCCTCGCTGGCTCGCTTCGCACGCGGGCCTCGAACGCTTCGTCGAGCATCATGCGGCCGAGCGCGCTCTGTCGCTTCGCGCTCTCGCTCATGGCAGGAGCCTGCGCGCGTGAGCGACCTCGTCGAGCAGCACCTCGAGCGTCGGCAGCCGGTCGTCGCGCTCGATGATCACCGCGCGAAGGTTGTCCGCGCGGCGCGCGACGTGCTCGAGCAGCGCCCATGCTTCTTCGTCCACCGGGTGATCGTGCGAGTCGATCCACAGTCCACCGGACCGTCGACCGCCCGCGAGGTGCACTTCGACGACCCGATCCCAGTCGAGCTCGTCGAGAAACACCCCCGCGCTGAATCCGTCGTTGCGCGCTTGCAGCGCGAGGTTGGTGACGTCGAGCAGCGCGCCTGCGGCGCACGCGCGCAGCGCCGCCGTGTACCGTCGTCCGCTCTCTCGTCCGTGGGCGTCGCCCTGCCCCGCGAAGCCCAGGATGTCCGCGGGGTTCTCGAGCAAGAACGTCCCTGCGTACTGCTCGCGCAGCGCGGCGGCGTTGTCACGGAGCACCGCGAGGTCGCCGTCGTCGAGCGCGAGGGGCGCGAAATGCCCGAGGTCGATCGGGCCGCGCTCGCCGGCGACCCTGAGAAAACACAGGTGATCGCTGTACCAACGCGCGCCCACCGCGGCGAGGTCTGCGCTGACGGCGCGCACGTACTCGCGGTCGAGCCCGATCGCGTCGCCTGGGCCGAGCGCGACGCCGTGCGCGACGAGCGGCCACCGTTGGCCGAGCGAGCGCCATGCGTCCATCCGACGGCGATCGAACTGGGCGTCGTCGATCATGACTTCGAGCACGTCGAGCGCGCGCCGATCGCGCAGGTCGCGCAGCGGTTCGACGTAGGCGTCGCGGAGACCGATTCCGACAGAGGCGCGCGGCATCGCTGCGTGCCGAGAGAAGAGCACACCTGCGCGCGGTGCGCGACGAGCGCGCGTCGTGCGAAGATCCGCCGCGTTCAACAGGGAGCTGGAGGAGCACATGGGAGACGAGAGAAGCGACGACCCCGCGCGATGGCTGCCGGCCAAGAGCCTCGCATCGATCGACGCAGCAAAAACAGCGCTCGAACGGGGGCTCGGCGACGCGCTCTCGTCGGTCGTGATCGTCGGCGCGGCGCTCAACCCGACCCGCGGAGACCGCGCGCAGGCTCCAGAGCTGCTGGCGATCGTGAAGGGCGCGTACCTGCCGCGGCTGGGCGCGCTGGCCGAGGCGCTCTCTGCGCCGATGCGCGCCGGGGTGCGCGTGCGGCTGCTCACGACCGAAGAGCTCTCGCGCGCCGCCGACGTGTTTGCCCTGGAATTCAGCGAGTGGAAGGCTCGTCACCGAGTCCTGCTCGGCTCGGATCCGTTCGCCGAGACCGAGGTCACACGGGAGCACTTGCGGCACTCGATCGAGCTCGAGCTGCGCGGGCTGTCTCGGCGCATTCGCAACCGCGTGCTGGCGGGGCTCGCCGCAGGGCCGTCGCGTGATGATCCGTCGCAGGCCATTCGTGACGGCGTCGATCGGCTGCTCGTCGCGGCGCACCACCTGATGGTGCTCACGGGCGACGGTGTGCTCTCCGACGACGCGGCGTTGCTCGCGGCGCTCGAGAAGCGGTGCGGGATCGACACCAAGGCCCTCGGCGCTGCGCTCGTCTCGATCCGCGCGGCCAAGAGCCCCATCGCGCCGCTGGACGCGCTCTCGACGCTCTTGTCCGTGACCGACGCGCTGGCGCAGTGGGTCGATCGCTACGAGGTGAAGCCGTGATTCACCGCTTATTTCATGCGGTGATCGTGGCGTCAGCGCTGCTCGTCGGCGCGGGTTCGGCGTGGGCGACGACGATCCAGCGCTACGTGTTGCAAGTGCAGCCCAGCGCTGAGCGGCGCGGGGCGTTCGACGTACGGATGGAGCTCGAGTACCGCTCTTTCACCAGTGAGAACAAACGCGACGGGTTCAAGTTCGTGGGTGAGCGCGAGGTGCGCAACCTTCGCGCGCACACGCGTGAGGGCGAGCCGCTGACCGTGACCGCGCGTCGCGAAGAGTCGTCCCGGCAGTGGAAGCTCGAGTACGCGCTCTCGGGCGGGTCGCCGGTCAACGACAGCGAAGAGGTGCGGCACGTCGTGCTGGAGTTCACGCAGGACTTCAACGAGCGAATGTTCTGGTCGCACGCCGAGGGTGAGCTCGAGTGGGCTCCGCAGTTTCGCGTCGAGGTGGGCGAGACCGAGCTGCGCGCGCTCGGCGGATTCGAGCTGAAGGGCGACGGCTGCCGCAGCGAAGGGGACGCGTTTGTGTGCCGCGCGCGGGGCACGCATCGCTTCGCGTTCTCGCGACCGACTTCGATCGGCGCGCCGACGGGATTCGCATCGGTCGTGGGGATCGCAGGGCTGAGCGTCGCGCTCTTGCTCGGGCTGGGTGCGCGTCGTCGCAAGTTGCTCGACGAGAAGGGGGTGATTCCACCCGCTCCAGCGCCGGCCTACGCGCCGCCGAGCGTCAGCCCCGAGGTGTACCGCGCGCCTGCTCCGCTGCCGAAGCCTGACGAGCTTCCGCCGCCCGTTCTGCCCGAAGGCGAGCAACGTCAGTGGAACGCGAAGGTCCTCGAGGTGCTCGGCCTCTCGCTCGCCCCGTCGCTCGTCGCGCTCATGATGATCACGGTGTTCGGCACGCGGCTGCCCATCGCCGTGTCGATCCTGCTCGCGTTGGCGCTGGGCGCGACCGCGTTGATCAAGAACAAGGACGGCGACTTCAGCTCCGCAGCTCCGCTGGTTGCGTCCGTCTACGTGATCGCGCCGCTCGCCTTCGGGCTCGCGGGCTTTATCACGGGCGCGGGCATCGGCTTCGCGGCCTTCGTGGTGGGGCTCGCGATCAAGAACGCAGGCCAAGGCGGCTCGGGCGGATCGAGCTCGTGCAGCAGCAGCAGCTGCGGCGGTGGTGGCGGAGGATGCGGCGGCGGCGGCGGTGGCGGTGGCTGCGGAGGATGACCCACGCCTGCGCGTCTGGGCGCTGCGCGAGCACGCGTGGAGCCTGAGCGCTCCGTCTCCGCTGCTCGACGGCAACGTCCCGCTGCGCGCGGCGCAGTCGTGCGTCCCGTTCGTCGAGGGCAACGGCGCGGGGCTCTCGCTGCGCCCGCCGCGCCCGATCGCGCTCGTCAGGCGGCGTGGGCAGTGGCTGTGCTCGGACCCGAGCGTCACCGTCGTTCCCTCGCGCGAAGGGCTGGCGCTGCGCGTCGAGACCGGGCTCGCGATCGAGCCGATCGGCGCCGTCGTCGAGTGCGAGCGGTCGTTTAATCGAAGCGATCGGCGAGTGAAAATACAGCCGACTCGAATTCGTGTGCGAGCCGATCTCGCGCTCTCGATGCACGTCGAGCTCGACGCGCGCGACGACGAAGTCGCGCTCGACGGCCCCCTCGCCTCGCTGCTGCTCCTGCCCGATGCGCCGCGGTGGCTCCGAGCAGATGAGCCGTGCGCGACGGCGATGATCGACCGTCACTGCGCCTTCTTCGACCGCAGCTATTTCGCGGAGAAGCGCGAGGGCGCGACGAAGCGCTACCGAGAGCGCTCGCGCGAAGCGCTCTCGTCGCTGGTCGATCCTGCGCGCGCCGACGTGATGGTGCTCTCGCTCACGAGCGCTGCGTCCCTGGACGAACGCGGGCTCGCGCTGCGCGCCGAGTGCGCGATCGACGCCGAGTGCTTCGGCGCGACGACCCGCTGTCACTCTAACGCTGAAGCGATCGCGTCCCGGGCTGCTTCGCTGCGCGCTGCGATCGAGCCGCTGCGCTCGCTGGCCGCCGACGACCCTGCGTTGCTCTACTTCGCGCACTACGCGATGGCGCACACGCACGGCGACCCGCGGGTGCTCGTGAAGCCGTCGGTGCTGCTCGCCACGCGCGAGGACTGGGTGCTCGTCGTGGATGGTCCGCGCGTCGAGAGCCTGCGCGGGGTCAGCGAATCCGCCTGGTTTCACGCGGCGCCGGTCGTGCTCGACGTGCACGGTCGCTTGCGGATTCGCGCGGGAGAACCGCTGGGACGCGCGCGGGTGATGCCGCGCGCGATGGTGCACCCCCAGGTCGAGCTCAGGTGATCGTGATGCGGGCGAACTGCTTGTTCTTGCCGCCGACGATGACCTCGTAGCTCTGCCCTGCCGCGAGCACGCCTTGCGGGTCCGTGAAGCGAGCGCCGTTGACGGTGACGGCTTTGCCTTGGACGTGGCGCTTTCCTTCGCTCGAGCTGGCGGCGAGGCGGGCGAGCTCGAGCGCCTTGCCGATCCACACTCCGCCCTTCGCGGGGTCCGCAGCCAACGAGAACTGCGGCGCGTCTGCAGGAAAAGCTCCGGCCGTTCGCTGCGCGTCGTAGCGCGCTTCGGCCTCGACCGCGGCTTCAGCGCTGTGAAAGCGGGTGACGATCTCGCGCGCGAACACCCGTTGGCCTTCGCGCGGCGCGGCTCCTTCGGCCTCGCAGCGGGCGCGCAGCTCGGCGATCTCGGCGACGCTACGCGCGCTGAGCAGGTCGAAATAGCGCCAGATCACGCCGTCGTTGACGAGCATGAGCTTTCGAAATTGATCGAACGCCGGCTCGGCGACGCCGACGTAGTTGTCGGCGCTCTTCGACATCTTCGGGCCCTCGACCTTGCCGTCGACGAGGCGCGCGTCGAGCCCTTCGAGCAGCGGGACCGTGAGGACCATCTGCGGGCGCATTGAATACGCGCCCATCAAATCACGACCCACCATCAGGTTGAAGAGCTGGTCGGTGCCGCCGAGCTCGATGTCCGCCTCGATCGCGACGGAGTCGTACGCTTGAAACAGCGGGTAGAGAAACTCGTGCAGGTAGATGTCCTGGTTGTTCTCGAAGCGGTCGCGAAAGTCTCTGCGCTCCATGGTGCGCGCGACCGTGCGGCGCGCGGCGAGGCGCACGAGGTCCTGCGGTGAGAGCTTGTCGAGCCACTCGCTGTTGTAGCGGATCTCGCACTTGTCCTTGTCGAGCACCTTGAGGGCCTGCTCGGCGTAGGTCTTCGCGCCCGCGAGGACTTCTTCTTTGGTGAGCGGCGGACGGGACTTGTTGCGACCGGTGGGGTCGCCGACCTGCGCAGTGAAATCACCGACGATGAACACGACGTGGTGCCCGAGCTCTTGAAACTGCCGGAGCTTGTTCATCAGCACGACGTGGCCGAGGTGCAGGTCCGGACGCGTCGGGTCGAAGCCGGCTTTGACGCGCAGCGGTCGACCGTCGGAGAGGCGCGAGCGCAGCTCGACGCGGTCGACGATGTCGACGGCGCCGCGCTCGATGAGGGCCATCGCCCTGTCGATTTCAGTCATGGCGCGCGGACTGTAACCGCATTCGACCTGCGCGAAACCCCCTTCGGCGGCGCAGCGGCAGGCTCAGCCTTCGTCCTCGTCGTCGCCGTCGTCACCGTCGTCCTCGTCGTCGTCGTCGGTGGGCAGCGGGATGTGGGCCTTGGAAGCCACCAGGTCCTTGAGGTCTTTGCCGACCTTGAAGAACGGGAGCTTCTTGGGCTTCACCTCGACGGGGGTGTTGGTCTTGGGGTTGCGCCCCGTGTAGCCCTCGTACGAGCGAATGGTGAACGACCCGAAGCCGCGGATCTCGATGCCTTCGCCGCGCGTCATGGCGTCGGACATCGTGTCGAAGATGGTGTTGACCACTTCTTCGGCTCGCGACTTCGTAATCTTCGTGCGCTCGGCGATGACCTCGACGAGCTTGGACTTGGTCATCGCTTTCGCCATGGCCTCTCCGCATCCTCCTCCGCACGAGAGCCTCCTCGACCCAGGTGCGCGTAACGTGGAAGTCTGAACGGACCCCCCTATGCACGTCAACGGAAAGCGCTGGATTTCACGGGTGCTATCAGCGGGCATCGGCGTCGCCGTCCCGACTGCGCTGGCGCTCGCGCCCTTGGGGTGCCCGACCCGAACGCCCGAGCCGTCGGCGCAGTTCGCGAATCGCCAGCGAATCGACAGGCCGATCGACGCATCGACGCTCGACGCGACGCAGCGCGACGTGACGGTGTCCGTCCCCGACGCCGCGGCGGTCGCGCAACGCCGATGGAGCACCACGGAGTTTGCTCGAGCGTCGTTGCCCGTCTTGGACGTGCACACGCACGTGGACGTGATGGCGACGCGCACGGTGCTCTCGCTCTTCGATCAGCGCGGGATCCACACTGCGATCAACCTGTCTGCGGGGTGGGCGGGCGCCGGGCTCGAAGAGGCGCTCGAGCAGCAGCGCGCGAGCGGCGGGAGAATTCGCCCGTTTTGTACGCTCCCGTGGCGCGCGACGACGGACGCGAGGTTCGTGCCCGAGTCTGTGCGCATCCTCGAGCGGTGCCGCGCGCTGGGCGTGCGTGGCTTGAAGATCCCGAAGGTGCTCGGCCTCGGGGCGCGCGACCTCGACGGATCGCGGCTGCGCGTGGACGCCGCGCGGCTCGACCCGATCTTCGCTGCGGTCGAGCGGCTCGGGATGGTGGTGCTGATCCACTCGGGCGATCCCAAGGCGTTCTTCGACGCGCCGACACCCATGAACGAGCGATGGGAGGAGCTGCAAGCGCACCCGTCGTGGAGCTTCTATGGCCCGGAGTTTCCCTCGTTCGCGGAGATGATGAGCGAGTTCGAGCGGCGGGTGCTGCGCCACCGTCGCGTGGTCTTCATCGGGGCGCACTTCGGCAACGACGCTGAAGAGCCCGAGCGCGTGGCGCGGCTGCTCGAGCAAGCGCCGCGGTATCACATCGACACGAGCGCGCGCGTGCCCGAGTTCGGTCGGCATCCGTCCGCGCAGATGCGAGCGTTCTTCGAGCGGTGGCAAGACCGCATCGTGTTCGGGACGGACCTCGGCTTGGGCGAGGACATGGGCGAATGGATGCTCGGATCGCAGGGCAGCGAGCGCACGACGCAGTCCGACGTCGATCGCTACTTCACGGCGACGTGGCGCTACTACGAAGGCACAGACCCCGAGTGGCAGAACCCTACGCCCATCCAAGGCCGGTGGAACATCCACCCCATCGCCCTGCCCCGCGCGATCCTCGCGAAGGTCTACGGCGGCAACGCAGCGCGGCTGCTGGGCATCCCTTGGCCGCCCGCACAGTGAGCGCGCTCAGCGCGCGGTGAGCGTAAACGTCGCGCGGTTTCCGCGGGGGCCGTTGCGGGGACCGTCGCCGGCGGACATGTCTCCGTCGCGCACGAGGATGACGTATTGGCCCGCGTCGAGCTCGCGCTCGATGCGCTCGGTGCGCTCGAAGCTCGCGCTCTGCGTGATCGAGCGCAGGTCGCGCGTCGTGAGCTGCAGATCGAGGTCGGTGTCGCTCGCGTCCGTCCCGTCGCCGTCGATCACCAGCTCGATCGTCACGCGTCGCCGCGTCGGAACGCGCAGCAAATACGCCCGCGAAGCGTCGTACCCGTTGAACGTGTGGTTGCGTCCTCCCGACGGCGCCGGGTCCGATCGCCCGTCGACGCGGCCGCGCAGCGAGGCCCCGAGCGCGAGCTCTTCGGGCCAACGCTCGGCGGGCGCCACGGGGTAGGCGAAGCCGAGCCGCTCGGGGCTCTGCACGATCGCGCGCGCTTGCCCGTCGGTGACCACGCCGAGCGACACTGCGCGCTCGAGCCACACGTTCATCGCGGGCGGCGCTGCGCCTTCGTGAAACGAGCGGTACACGCGCAGCGCGTTGGTGAGCCCGATCGCGACGCCGTCGTTGTCTGCGTCGTCGAGGCCGTCGGCGCCGTCGATCAGGTCCCAGAGCATCGTCTGCGCGATGTCTTGCGAGCCGATCCCTCGGTGGCGGCCGGAGAACCGCTCGATGTCCTCGTCGATGAGCACCGCGCGACGCGACTGTGCGAGGGGCTCTTCGGGCTCGAGGCCCGCGCTGTCCCAGTAGCGCGACGAGCCGGCGACGGCGCACGCGAGCGCGTTGGCGAAGCCCTCGTCCATCGCGAGGCCGGGGAAGAAGAGCGCGTTTCCGGGGTGGTTTCCGCCGAGCGAGAAGTGGCCGGCCATCGTGCCGACGACGTAGTGCGAGAACTCGTGCAGCACGACCACGTCGTCGAACTGGTCGGAGTCCGACGCGTCTTCGCGACCGGGGTCTCCGCCCTGGATTTGCAGCCCGTACGCGCCGGTGTGCCGCGCGTACGGGCCGAGAAACGCAGTGATGGACCCTTGCGGCAGCGCGTCGTTGTTGCCCCTTCGCCAAAACGCGAACAGTGGCGGCGTCATGCGCCCCTCGAACGCGCGGTGCACATGCGGCAGGTACTTCACGAAGTTGGCGAGGATGTTGAACGCCCCAGCCGGCTCGACGCCGCCGACGCCCGCGCGAAACTCGACGCGCTCTCCGCCGCGCGCGACGAAGGGCTCGCTCACGAGGTCGAACGTGCGCTCGGTCCCCGGGTCGCTCACGACGCGGATGTCCGCGCCGAGCATGGTCGTGCGCGACGAGAGGCGGACGCGCACGCGCTGACCTGCGGTGATCGCCAGCGAAAACGCTCCTCGATCGTCGGTCTCGCCCGCGGCGATCACCCGCTCGCGCTCGTCGATCGCCTCGACCCGCGCGCGCGCTGCCGGCACCCACTGCAGCGCCCGCGAGAGCCCTCGCGCGGTGAACGACCGCTTGGCGAACTGAGCCTCTCCCGTGATCGTCGATCCCCCCGAGCCCTCGCGAACGGTGACTCCTTCGCCCGCACGGACGCGGGCGATCGTGACCGTGGGCGCTGGCGCGCGGTCGATCGCCTCGGCGTCCACGCGCAGCGCGAACGCGCCGTTGGAGTCCGTGCCGAATCCGTCGACGACCACGGTGTACTCGCCCGCTGGAAGGTCCGCTTCGACGAGCGAGTTCGTCCCGCGCTCTTCGTCGTCGTTGCACGCGTACTCGGTCGTCTCGTCCCAGCACGCGCCGCGCAGCGAGAGAACCGTGTCGTGTCTGCCCGAGACCGCCGCGCGCACGTGCGCCGCGCGCTCGAGGCGAAAGCGATACACGGCGTCGCCCGAGGCCGCGCCGAAGCCGCACGTCGCGTGAAAACGATCGCCGCGCGAGGTCGTCACGCCGCGAACGGTCTCGCCGAAGTTGATTTGTGGTGCCGCCGTGCACGCGCTCGCGACGGCGCTGTCCACGCTCGCTGGCATCGCCGGCTCGGCGCTGCGCGCGGCCTGCCCTCCGGAGGTGTTGACCGCGAGCGCGCCGCTCGTCTGAGCGCTCGCGCCGGTGCGGCAAGCAGAGAGTGCGGCGGCCGCGACGAGCGGGACCAGCGAGCGACCGAGGATCACTCAGCCATTGTGAGCCGCGGGCGCTCCGAGGCGCAACCGCTCGCGCAGCGCGCCGTGCCGCTCGCCGGTGCGGGTGTTTTGCACGGCCATCTTCACCGCTCGCTCGCTGCCGATGATCACCGCGAGGCGCTTTGCGCGGGTGATGGCCGTGTACAAGAGCGCGCGGTTGAGCAGGACGAAGTGGCCAGTGTGCAGGCCGATCACGACGGCGTCGTACTCGCTGCCCTGTGATTTGTGCACGGTCGCCGCGTAGGCGAGCGCGAGGGACTCTTTGGACTCGCCGTTGAAGAGCACTTCGCGGCCGTCCATGTTGGCGACGACGGCGTTGCTCTCGACGCGTGTGACCGTGCCGAGGTCGCCGTTGTACACGTCGAGGTCGTAGTCGTTCTTGAGCTGCATGACCTTGTCGCCGGCGGCGAGCCTGGCGCGGACGGGCTCGCCCTCGCGCATCGCAGTGGCGGCGGGCGCGCTCGGGTTGATCACGCGCTGCAGCGCGACGTTGAGCGCCTGCGCGCCGAGGGGGCCTTTGTGCGTCGGGACGAGCACTTGCACGTCCTTCACGGCGTCCAGCGAAAACCTGCGTGGAATGCGCCTCGCGACGGTCTCGACCAAGAGCTCTGCGGCGCGGTCGATCTCGTCGACCTTGATCCAAAAGAGCTCTCCCGTCGGCGGCCCTGCGGTGGCGTCGTCGCGGGGTGGCGAGCTCTCGGGCAGCGCTCCGGTGAGCACGGCGTGCGCGCTGCGAACGATGGCGCTCGCGCTGGCTTGTCGAAAGACTTCGCGCAGTCGGACCGATGGAATCCACGGCGTCGCGAGCAGGTCCGCGAGCACCATCCCGGGACCGACGGACGGGAGCTGATCGGCGTCTCCCACGAACACGATCCGCGCGCCGTGGCGCACGGCTTCGACCAGCCTGGCCGCGAGCGGAACATCGAGCATCGAGCTCTCGTCGACGAGCACGAGGTCTGCGTCGAGCGGCTGGACGGTGTCGCGGGCGAAGCGCTGCAGCCGAGGGTTCCACTCGAGGGCGCGGTGGATGGTCTTGGCGGGCTCTTTGGTGGCCTCGGTCATCCTGCGCGCCGCGCGCCCGGTGGGAGCGCACAGGACGAGCTTCCACCCCGCTGCGCGCGCGATGGCGACGATGGCGTTGACCGTCGTGGTCTTGCCCGTGCCCGGGCCGCCCGTGAGCACGAAGACCGCGGACTGCAACGCGCTCTCGACTGCGCTTCGCTGCGCGGGGCTGAGCTTCGCCATCGCTTGCTCGACCGACGGCTCGCGCCAGACGCTCGGCTCGACGGCGTCGCACCCCTCGCCCATCATCTTCGAGAGCCGCTCGGCCAACGAGCACTCGGCGCGGTAGAGCATCGGGTGATACGCGAGCTCTCGCTCTCGCACGATCACCTTCTCGCGCACGAGCTCTTCGACCGCGGACTCGAGCTTCGCGATGGGAATTCCCAGCTCGACCGCGCCCTCCGCCAGCAGCCCAGGCGGCAGCGCCGTGTGCCCGTTGTCGCCGCCCTCGACGATCAAGTGGCGGACCGCAGCGCGCGCCCGACGCGGGTCGTCCTCTTTGATCCCCAGCGAGCGTCCGATGCGATCGGCCGTGAGAAATCCCACACCAGCGACCTCGGCCGCGAGCCGATACGGGTCCTCTTTGACCACCCTGGACGTCTCGTCGCCGAACCGCTTGAACACCTTCTGTCCGAGCGCAGGACCGATGCCGACCGCTTGCAGAAAGCTCTTCGTCTCGCTCTCTGCTCGCCGCGCACGAAACGTCTCTTGAATGCGCCGCGCTCGCTCGGGCCCGATCCCGTCCACCTCGCGCAGCCGCTCGGGGTGGTCCGCGATCACGTCGAGCGTGGCGCTTCCGAAGCTCGCGACGAGCCGCTTGGCGAGGCCCGGACCGATGCCGTCGACGAAGCCCGAGCCGAGCAGCCGCGCGATGCCGTCGGGCGTGCTCGGCAGCTCGGGGACGCAGAGCGCGGCGCGCAGCTGTTTTCCGTGGGATTTGTGCTCTTCCCACTTGCCTGCGACGCGCACCTGCTCGCCGGGCGCGGTCGATCCGAGGTCGCCCACGACGATGTGCTCGCGGCCGTCCAGCGCCAGCAGCTTGGCGACGGTGAACGTCTTCTCGCCGTTTTGCCACACGATCGTGCGAACGACGCCGCGCAGCGTCGCTTCGCCAGTCTCGCTGGCGCCGAGTGCGAGCGTCGCTTGATCGCGCGTGTTCATCAAAGGGGTGCTCACGCGATGATGACCCGCTGTCGCCCGTCGCGGCCAATCTGCGACACCCCCGCAGGGCGAGTGGACGAAATGTGCTGCTATCGAAGCCGGTCTGGCGCTCCAGGCGTGGCGCTGTCGGCTGCGTCGTAGGTCCAGCTCGCGGGGTCGTCTTCGCGCATGCGTGTGTCTCCGCGGACGAGCGAGACGCCCACTTTCGGCGCGCGCGCAGGGTGCGACAGCGGGGCGCGAGAGACCACGGCTCCCGTGGCGTCTTCGATCCACACGTCACCGCCGCGGTCGGCGAGCCCGCGCTGCACGATCGTGCGTTCGAGCCGAACGAGCACCGCCCCCGGCGCGATCGGGGCGTCGCCCGCGCGCTCGTCGCCGCGCACGTCGAACGTCGGTCCGACGATCACCGCGCGCGCTCCGCTCGGGACGGCGACGTCGGGCAGCGCGCTGCGACCGCTGCTCGTGCGAAGGGTGAATCCCTGCAAATTCACTGATGATTCGTCTTCGTTGACGAGCTCGACGAACTCTTGCGCGGCGCTCGATCGAGGCCGCGCGTACACCTCGGCGATGCGAACGCGCGCCACGCGGGCGGGGGTCGTGAAGGGCTCGACGCGGGTCTCTCGGGCGACGGTCGCGTCCTCGGCGAGCAGCGTCGCGATGATGGGCGTGTGCGCGCTGGCGATGGTGGGCGCGATCACGGCGCGCAAGGTGGTGCCGACGTCGCTCTCTGTTGTCCATTCGCCGGCGCGGAGCTGCAGGATGGCTCGATAGTCGCTGCGCGCGCTGACGGTGATCGAGCCGTGGCGAACGTCGATGCAGAGTGGCGGAGACGAGCGCTCGCCTTCGCCGCACACGCCGGCGTTGACGAAGGACGGGAGCTCGGCGCGACTGCGATTTCCCGTACGAAACGTGTGCGTCGAGGGAGTTGGCGCGCGTCCGTCGCTGTCGACGAGCGCGCCGAGGCGGACGATGTATTCGGCGTTGGGCTCGAGCGCCTCGTCGGGCACGAAGCGCACGCATCGCCACGCGCGGCCGTCGCGACAATCGAGGTGGCCGACGCCAGGGACCTCTTCGCCGTCCCGCGTTCGCTCGATCCACACGACAGGCCCTTCGATCGCAGGAACGATCGGTCGGTCGAAGGTCATCCTCACTAGCTTCAGCCCATACGGAACATCGCTCACGCGCGGCGAGCTCAGCCGCGACGTGGGCCTGCAATCGCTCGGCGAGCACACGCGAAATCCGCGCACGACGGGCTGCGGGTTGATCGCGTCCTCTGAAGCGACGAGCCCTTCGTCGTCCACGAGCCGCGCGGTGGTGAGGAGCGTGACGCGCTGCCCAGGCCACAGCGGCTCGGCAGGGCGCACCCTGAGCGTGAAGGGTTGCTCGGGGTCGCGCTCGACGGTGATCGCGATGCGGCGCGCGCTGTTGGCGGTCGAGAGCGCGCCGCGGCGAGCGTCGCTGCGGAGCGAGTCGGACTCGGGGCCATCGACGAGCCACACAGCGTCGTCGGCGGGCTGCATCGAGCGGTCGAAGCGCAGCGAAAAGACGGGCTGTCGGTCGATGGTGTCCGAGCCTTCGATGGCGGGCGCTGCGGTCAGCGATTGCAGCGCCGACGCGCGCACGGGGAGCGCGGCTTCGGGCGCGCAGGCGACGACGAGCGCGGTGAGGGTGAACGAGAGAGCCAGGCGCGCGACGGGCGCGAGCGGGGCCGACCAGCGGGGAGAGATTGCCTTCATGACGGCGCGGCTGGTCACGAAAGCGCGCGGGTTGTTGCGCGTTCGAGCGAGAAAATCCGCGACGAAACCCCGGTGCACCCGGTGTATCCAAGCGCGCGCTCGACGGTTGCGAGCCGCCCGAGAAAAAGTTGTTCCCCGCGCTCAGAAGCCCCAGCTCGCCGGAAGCTTGAGCCCGCCGGGCAGGCCCGGACCCATGAGCAGCGCGGCGATGTCCATCGAGACGGCCACGGTGACGTGGATGAGAAAGCCGGACCAGATCGAGCGCGTGCGCAGCGCGAGGGTGCCGAGGACGGTGCCTGCGATGATGGCGCCGAGCGTCTCGAGCAGGGGCTTTCCGTAGTGGATCATGCAGTAGGGCACGACCATGGCGAAGATCGCGCCCGAGCCGATCGAGCGGGCGATCGAGAAGACCAAGAACCCGCGAAAGTAGTACTCGAGGCAGAAGAACTGCGTCGCGTAGGCGGTCTCCCAGAGAAAGAAGTCCTTCCAGCTGCGCGAGGCCTGCTTGTAGAACGGGTAGTACGTCGCGAACTCGCCGGTGTGCGCCACGCCGATCACGCAGAGCAGCACGATGCCGAAGAACATCGCGTAGATCCACGCGTGGTCCGCGAAGCCCTTCGCGCTGAGCCCGTAGTCTCGATAGCGCTCCTTCCACAGCGGGACCGTGATCAGAATGGGCAGCAAATAGCCGCCCCCGCGGGTCACGGCCCACCAGAAGAGCACGTAGAGCTCTCCCCATTGTTCGCTCTGCAACGCGGTCCACGGGCCGGTGAACCGAAACGAGTGCGCGTGCAGCCCGTTGACGACGGGGCCCCAGTCGAAGGTCAGCCCGCGGTCGCGCAGGCGGTAGAACATCGCGCGGTCGCCGAAGTACTCGTGCGCCGTCAGCACGAAGGCCATCGTCGTGAGCACGATGAACGGCCGCCAGTCGTAGGGCCAGTACTTCGCGATGTGCGCGACGCTCGTGCGCTCGCCCTCGCGGTAGGGCGCTCCGTCCATCGCAGCGCGATCGCGGGCGATCGCCTCGCGCAGCATGCGATCACGCATCGCCTGCGCGTCGACCTCGCGCCACGTCTCGATGAAGAACACGCGCGGGTCGAGCTCGCGCAGCTTCTTGCGCGCGAGAAACGCGACGATCACGAGGTAGAGCAGCGCGAGGACGAAGACGACCTTCACGGAGCACCAGCGGCCGCGGGCTCGATCGCGCGCGCCCGCGCCGCGCCGTCGCGCAGCCTGCGGGCGGACACCGAAGGTCCGAGCACGAGCATGACGCTCGCGAGGTCGGGGCTCGCTCCGCGGCCGGTCAGGGCGACGCGCGCGGGCTGACCGATCGCCTTCATCTCGATGCCGAGCCCCGTCACGAACGTGCGCAGCGCTTCTTCGAGCGCCTTCTGGTGCTCACCGAAGGACATCGTGCGCGCCTCGCGCTCGACGACGTGCGTCGCCGCGAACTCCGCGAGCTTTTCGAGCGTGTCGGCGACCTCGGGCTTGTAGAACTTCGTCACCGCGGCGTCGTCCATCGCCGGAACATCGCGGAGGTAGAAGTCCATCGCTTCGGCCATCACGACCAGCGTCTCGGCGCGCTCGCGCACCGTGTTGATCGACTCGACGAGGCGCGGATCCGACAGGCTGACGATCAGGCTGCGGTCAGCGAGGGGCTTGATCGAGCCCTTCGCGAGCTCGTCGATCGTGGCCAGCTTGGCGATGAACTTCTGGTTGATCGCCTTGCACTTCTTGAAGTCGTAGATCCCGTCGCTCTTCGAGACGCGGTCCCAGTCGAACTTCTCTGCGAGCGACGCCTTGGTGAAGAGCTCTTCGTCGCCGAAGGACCAGCCGAAGCGGACCAGGTACGAGAGCAGTCCGTCCGGCAAATACCCGAGCGCTTCGTACTCGCCGACGCCGACGGCGCCGTCGCGCTTCGAGAGCTTCTCTTTGCTGTTCTTCATCAGCATGGGCAGGTGGCCGAAGGTCGGCAGCTTCGCGCCGAACGCGCGGTACATGAGCACCTGCGGGCTGGTGTTGATGATGTGATCCTTGCCGCGGATCACGTGCGTGATGCCCATCGTGAGGTCGTCCACGACGCAGCCGAAGTTGTAGAGCGGCATGCCGTTCTCACGGATCAAGATCTCGTCGCGCAGCGTGTGCGCGGGCACCTTGATGGTGCCGAAGACGAGGTCGTCGAACGAGACCTCTCCCTCGCTCGGGGCTTTGATTCGCACGACGTGAGGCTTGTCGAGCTCGGCGCGCTTGTCGCGCCACGGCGACTGAAAGTGAAACGACGCTCGGAGCTTCTCGGGCAGCGCCATGCGCGCCGCGTCGATGTCCTCTTTCGTCGCGTAGCATCGGTAGGCGTGGCCCGAGCGGATGAGCTTGTCCGCGTGCTCGCGGTAGAGCGCGAGCCGCTTGCTCTGAAAGTACGGTCCGTTGGGCCCGCCGCCCTGGTCGTCGGCGTCCTTCGGCCCCTCGTCCCAGTCGAGGCCGAGCCACTTCATCGCGGTGAAGATGGCCTCGACGCTCTCGCGCGTGTTGCGCGCGACGTCGGTGTCCTCGATGCGAAGCACGAACGTGCCGCCGGTCTTGCGGGCCCAGAGCCAGTTGAACAGCGCGGTGCGCGCGCCGCCGATGTGGAGATAGCCCGTCGGAGACGGAGCAAAACGGAGCCGTGGCTTGTCCATGAGCGTGCGAATGCTCGTAATTCCCGGCGCACGCCGCCGTCAAGCCGCACGATCGCGCCGCGCTCACAATGCGGTCAATCGCGCTCGGCGCGGCGGATGGTCGCGTCGCTCGTCTCCACCGGCCCCATCGTCGTCGCGGTCACGGGCGAACGCCGGGCGGCAAGCCTCTCGCTGGATCCGTCGGCAGAATCAGCGGCGGCCTTCGCTCTGTGGCAGCGTCCGGCCCTGCGCCCTCCCATCGCAGCTCGAGCTCGCGCGGACGGCCTCGCACCGCGCGCCGCACGCGCAGCGCTCGCTCGTCGATCGCGATGATCTCCGCGTCTCCGACGCGGTCGCCGACGGTGACGACCCACTGGCGCGAGGCGCGCTCGACGACGGCGCCGCGGGTTGTCGTTCCGGCGAGCGCGAAGAGGGCGCGCAGGGAGGTTGCGTCGTCTTGCAGCACGTGACTCGCGCCGTCGCAGCGCGTCGGCCAGGCGTCACCCTCGAGCTCGCCCGTCGAGCGGTCGGCGCGATCGGTCGGCCACGAGAGCTCGGCGTAGAGCTCTGTGCGGCGATTCTCTGTGCGGACGAGCACGAGCTCGCTCATCCGCGGCGCCGCGGACATCAACGCGAGCGTGCGCCCCAACGCCGCGATGTCCGGCGCAGAAATCGCGATCTCCGCGGTGTGCAGCGTTCGTTCGATCGAGCGCAGGCACACCGACCCGCCCGCCCGCGCGAGCGCGCGCAAGGGCGTCGCGAGGTTCGCCCTCGGCGGAGCTCCGTCGACCTTCCATGCGAAGACCCAACGGGCCCGTTCGACGCCGCGGATTTCGACGGCGTCGCTCTCGCACAGCACCCGTGGCTCTGCGCGCTGCGCCTCGGTGCACACCGCGTCGCGCGCGTCCGCGTCGAGCGTGGTCTCTGCCGCTGGAAGCGCGACGGACCACAACACAAGATCGCCGTTGAATTGTGGTGCCGACAGCGCCGCGAGGCCGCGCGTGGTTCGCTCGATGATCGCGAGCATCTGCATGGGAAACCACGCCGCGACCTGCGCCCGCGTGCGCTCGAGGCCTTCTGCGCGCGCACGGACGAGCGCGAGCGCGTCGCGAGCCGGAGGCGGGGCGGTTGCCGCGTCAGCGACCGCACTTGGGCCAGCGTCGGGCGCGACCGCAGCGCCGCTCGTTCGAGCGGGCTGCGGTGTGGTCGTCAGCGTCGCCTCCCCGGGGCGACAGTGAACGAGCGCGAAAGAGCAGAGCAGCGTGAGCGAGCGTCGCACCGCGGCAGTGTGCATCGAGCGAGCACTGCGCGCGAGCGTCTGCTCAGCGGCCGCGCTGCTTGATCTCGAACACCACGCGGCGATTGCGCGCGCGGCCGGCGGCGGTGAGGTTCGGTCCGACCGGACGATCGGGGCCGAAGCCGCGGGCCGTGAGGCGATCGGCGGCGACGCCGAGGTTCACGAGGGCGGTGCGAACCGACTCGGCGCGCTGCTGCGAGAGCGCCTGGTTGCGCGGGCGCGGGCCCTGGTTGTCCGTGTGTCCCTGGATCTCCATCTGGCGGAGCTCGGGGTGACGGTTGAGGAAGTCCGCGATGCGCTCGAGCAGCGTCTGCGAGTCCGGCATGATGTCCGCCGAATCCGTGACGAAGTGCACTTGATCCGGGACCGTGACCTGACGGCCCTGGATGCGGAATCCACGGACGTCGGAGTTGGCCACGGAGATGTCCGCCGCTGCGGTGTCGCGAGCGCGAACATCGACGTTGCGCGCGGTCGATCCGCGGGTGGTCGGGCCCTGGTCCGCGCGAACAGCCCACGAGCCAGCGAGGACGTTCTCGAAGCGGAACGTTCCGTCGGTGCCGGTCTGCGCGGTGACGGGCACCGGCGCGCTCTCGCCCTGCGGCACGGTGATTCCCGCGCCCGGCGTGAGCGTCACGGTGATGCCACCCACCGGAGCGCCAGCTTCGTTGCTGACGCGACCGGCGATGATCCCGCGACGCGCCACGATGCGCAGCTCGCAGTTGACCGTCGTGTCAGCGCTCGTGCGGGTGTCACCCGAGGGCGGAGCCACGGTTCCGCGGCACGTGTTGTCCGTGTAGTCCGCGGCGCGAACGCGCAGCTCGTACTCCGCCGGCGCCACGCGGCGGCTGCGGAACTGCCCCTGCGCGTTGGTCGCGAACAGACCGAAGTCCGGGTGACCGACGACCTCGACGAGAGCTCCAGCGATCGGGCGGTGCGACTCACCGTCGGTGATGGTTCCGACGATCTCTCCGCCGACCGGCGTGTTGTCGCGGTCGACCGTGCGCTCGACGACGCGGTCCACGGGGATGCGGCGCGTGCGCGGGTTGAAATCGTGCGCGAAGCCGAGGCCGAAGTAGAAGTTCCACGGGGTGTTCGGCGCGAGCTCGCGGACGAACGTCCCGGTTCCGCCGGTGCCGATGTCCACGGCGAGGATGGCGCCGAGACCGCGCGCGTGAGGCGTCCAGACGCGCGTTCCGATCGTGAGGTTCGACGGCATCGTCTGAAACGGCGAGAACTCGTTGTAGCAACGGTCGTCGTCGCCAGCGGTGAGGCTCGGCACGCTCGCGGTGGGCTGCCAGCAGATGTAGCCCGAGCGGACGATCGGAATCGGCGCGTTCCACTCGACGAACGGCGCGAAGCCGACGTGGGTGGTGTTGAGGTTCGCGTCCACAGCGATGCCCACGTTGAGGCGATCGGCGCGGTTGATTCCGAGCGCGAAGCGCTCACCGCGGGTCACTTCGACGTGGCACGCGGCGTTGCGCGCCCAGCGCGAGGTCGAGTCGGTCGACGGCGTCGCACAGTCCGCGGCGTTGTAGCCCGCAGAAGCCTGCTGACGTCGCACTTCGACGTCGCGGACGAGCGTCGCGCTGTTGTCCAGCGTGTAGCCCACGTTCAAGTGAATGCGGATCGGAGCCGAGGTCACCTGACCGAGGTCGAACGAGCCGAGCAGTCGGAAGTTCGCGCTGGTCCCCTCGCCGTTGAGCCCGATGCCGCCCGCGCGGTTGAGCAAGAGCGCGCTCGCCGACGCGCCGAGCGTGAGCCCGCGCGTGATCGGGAGGATGCCCTTCGCGCCGAGGGTGGCGTCGCCGAGGACCTGAAAGAGCGTGGGCCGCTCGAGGTTGTTCGACACTGCGAACGAGCGCAGCGCCGTGAACACTTCGAGGTAGCGCAGCGGCGAGTACGACGCGGTCAGCGTGGCGCCGATGCGGCTCGAGTCCTCCGGCGTGAAGCCAGTGGGCAGGGGAAACGTGCTGTTTCCTTCGGGGCGCAAGAAGCCGCGCGCGCCGAAGTACTCCGCGATGAGCGAGAAGCGAAAGGTCTGCTCGCTGCCGCCTTCGGCGGTCTGCATGTGGATCAAGCCGACCGCGCCGCTCAGCGACGAGAATCGGTGAATCATGCGGTCGCGACGCGCTTCGCGATCTTCTTCGCTCTCGTCCGCGCCGGGAAAATCCGCGTGAGTGCGCGGACGCGCGGCGGGCGTCGCGGACGCCGGGGGCGTCTCGGTCGCGGCTGCGCTCGGCGTGGTGCTGCTCGAAGACGACTGCGTGTTGGCAGCGGCCGCGCCCGTAGTGGCCGGCGGATCGTCCTCTTCATCTTCTTCGTCGTCCGCGGCCGGCGCGCGCGTTTGCGCGGCGGCGGGCTGGGCAACGGTGAATGCCGCCACGCCCACTTGAGCGGCGACGAGTAGCCATGCAACGCGACGGGGATTCGACATCCTAGTGTTCCTCCAGTGACGCCAGCTTGAGTTGCTCGGGAGAGATTGCTCCCACCGCGCGGTCGAAGCGACGCGAGCGGCACCCAACGGGCCAAGAAACCGCGCGTGGTCTATCACTGCGACCACAAACGCGTCTACTCCGTGACGATCTCGGTAGACCGCGAAAGAACGCATGAACCTCGCGGCCATGGCGCGCAGATGCGGCGGACGTGAGTGCCCAGCACGCGGCGTTCCTTCGCCCGATCGAGCCCGCCCTGCCTGCAAAATGCGAGGGAATCTTCCCTCGCACGCGCTTCAGCCTGCGCCATCTCGTGCCACAGCAGACGCCGGAATTGTCGCGGTCGAGCCGTCCGCCGCCAGCGCCTCGATGCGCGCCTCTGCGGCGTCGAGCCGACGCTGCCCCTCGCGCGCGAGCTTCACGCCCTCTTCGAACATCCCCAGCGCTTGCTCGAGCGGAACGTCTCCGCGCTCGAGCTTCTCGACGACTCCGCCGAGCCTCTCCAGGATTTTCTCGAGCGACACCCCAGAGAGAGCGTCCTCGCTAGCGTTGACCGTTGCCACCATATCGCCTCCAGAACGCGCGAGCATGCTCGCCCTCCCCCGACCGCGCCAACTATCGGCACAGTTCACGAAACTCTCCCCCGCGGCAGCGCTACGGCAGCGCTTCGAGCAGAAACTCTCCCGATGGCATGGACGGAACGATCAGCGTCCCGTCGCTGGTCGCCGCGCTGACCACGACCTGTCCGCCAGGCAGCCACGCGATCCACACGCTCCGCGCGCCAAGCCCTGCCGCGTGCAACACCGCGTTGCCCCCGAACGCGCTCGCCGATCCGCTGCGCTGCGCCGCGACCGCGCGAGCCGCTGCGCGCACGTCCGCTGACTCGTCTTCGTTTGCGAGCCGCGTCGCTGCGGTCAATCCCAGCGGATCGCTCGTGCGCGCTGCGGTCCACAACCCGAGCGCTCGCACGGCCCCTCGCGCGTCGGCGAGCATGGCCGGCACGAGCCTGCGCACTGCGATCGACCCGCGACGCGCGGCGAGCTCGGCGATCACCGCTTGCTCTGCGCTGACGTGTTGCTCGTCTTGCAACGCGACGCGCTCGAACGCGCTCGTCACGCTGGGCGCTGGCGAACGCATCAGCGCGAACGCGAGCAACAGTCGAACGACGGGGTCGCGCTCGCTCTCGAACCGCGCGATCACAGTCGCGGCGTCGACCGTCGGAGCGAACGAGACCGCCCAAGCCGCGTCGCCTCTCCTCGCTGGATCAGCGTCAGCGAGGCGCGAAATCGCGGCGCCGCACCGCGCTCGCGCGCACTCGAGCGTCATCGCGGTGACGTCTCCGCTCGCGGCGAGCGCGGCCGTCCCGCGCATGCGCGGCGCGTTGCCTTCGCGCGCGAGCCACTCGACGGCGACCCATCGCGCGGCGCGGTCTGCTTCGGCGGCGGACTCGAGGGCCAGTCGAGCGCTCGTGGCGTCGGCCCGGACGGCGGCTCGCCAGAGCACCCTCCGCGCGATTTCGTCGCGCTCGTGCTCGACCGCGGTGAGCAACAGCCGCGCGGCCTGCGCGCCGCCGATGTCGCCGAGCGACTCGGCGACGAGGAGACGGTCGACGCGCCAGGCGGCGTCCAGGCCTCGAGCGACCTCGGGCACGAGCGCGCGAACGCCGAGCGTCGCGACCGCGCGGCGAGCGGTGTCGGCGGTCGCTGTGTTGCCGAGCGCCGCGCGCAGCGCTTCACGGGTCGCCTCGGGATCGCCCGCGCCGACGACAGCCAGCGCTTGGATGGCGGCGATCTGCAGCTCGGTGTCCAGCGCGCGATCGCGGATCATGCGGCTGAGCGGCGAGGCGGCTTCGAGCAGCCGCAGGTTGGCGACGGCGCGAACGGCAGAGAACAGCACTGGGCGCTGCGTGGATTGCAGCTGCTCGAGCACGGCGCTGCCCCAACGGCCGTCTCCGCGCCGACCGATCGCGTCCAGCAAGAGCGCGAGTCGCGCGGGGGTCGCGCGATGGACCGAGACGCGGTCGGAGAACGGCTCGTCCGGCGCGGCTGCCAGCGCGTCCACCGCGGCGAGGCGAAGCGCTTCGTTTGCAGAGAACGCTGCGCCGGCGAGGCCAGCGACGATCGCGTCGATGCCGTCGCGGTCGAGCAGCGGACCGACGAATTCGAGGGCTCTGCGGGCCGCGGCTGGCGCGAGCGAACCGCGCGTGCACACGAGGGGAACGAGCGCTCCCACTGCGCGCTCCCGCGCCATCGTTGCGAGCGCGTCGACCATGGCCGTCTGCACGGCGGCGTCCGACTCGGTGCGCAGCCCTTCGGCGATGTTTTGGATGGCTTCTTCTTGCGCGGGGCCTGGCTGCGAGTAGCGCGCGAGCGCACGGATGGCAGCGGCGCGCGCGGTCGGATCAGCGACGGTGAGTCTGCTGATCCACTGCGCGTCTCCGAAGCGCGCCCTCATCGAGGCGGCCCCGAATGTGCCGGTCGTCGGACGCGCGGGGCTCGCGCCGGCCACGTCGACGCGCGGCAACATTTGCGCGGGTGCGATGCACGGAAGGGCCGAGGAGAGCATCGCGGCGAGCGCGGCCACAGTCCGTGCTGTTTGTGCGTGACGAACCCGAGGCCGAGACATCGAGGCACACGCTACCACCCTTCTCGCGGCGGCCGTCGCGTGGTCGTTGGTTGCGCCGCGTAATCCGTTGTAAGCTCGCTCTCGATGTTGGTCTGTCCCCTGTGCAACGCGCACTACGAAGCGGGAACGCGGCGATGTCCCTCGGACGGTCGCCGTCCGCTCGAAGCGTCGGTCATCGAGGCCGCGCAAGGTGATCCGTTGCTGGGGACGACCGTCGCAGAGCGCTACGTGATCGTGGGTCGCGTGGGATCTGGCGGGATGGGGACGGTGTACCGTGCCGAGCAGCAGGGCATGGGACGCGAGGTGGCGCTGAAGGTGCTGCGCAAGGACCTCGGACGCGACCCGGACACTGCGGCGAGGTTTCATCGAGAGGCGCGGACGCTCTCGCAGCTGAAGCACCCGAACACCGTCACGGTGTTCGACTTTGGACAGACGACGGATCGGCTGCTGTTTCTCGCGATGGAGCTGCTCGAGGGCGAGATGCTCTCGACGCGGGTGAAGCGAGAAGGTCCGCTCGACGTGTTGTTTGCCATTCGCGCAGCGACCGGCGTGCTTCGCTCGCTCGACGAGGCGCACGCGCGCGGGATCATTCACCGCGACCTGAAGCCGGACAACATCTTCTTGGCGAAGGTGCACGGGGTCGAGGCGCAGGACTCCGAAGTGGTGAAGGTCGTGGACTTCGGCATCGCGAAGATCCGTGACGGAGAGCGCGGGATCGACGCGCTGCAGACGCAAGAGGGCACGGTCTTCGGGACGCCGCGCTACATGTCGCCGGAGCAGGCCCAGGGCAAGCCGATCGACGGGCGCAGTGATTTGTATGCGGTCGGCGTGCTGCTGTTTCACATGTTGACGGGGCGCCCGCCGTTTACCGACGACGACGCGGTGATCGTGATGGCGCATCACATCAAGACGGTTCCGCCGCCGGTGCGCGAAGTGGCGCCGAATCGTCAGATCCCAGAGTCGCTCGAACGAGCGGTGCAGCGCGCGCTCGCGAAAGATCCCGCCAAGCGACCGCAGAGCGCCGCGGAGTTTCTGCGCATGCTCGACGCGGCCGTGACGGACGCTCGCGCGTTGGCCGAGGGCGGCGCGATCGTCACGACTGGCGCAACCCAAGTCGCAGGAAAGCGTCGCGCGGTGACCGTCGGCCTGGTCGGTGTTGGCCTCGCCGCGTTGCTGGTCGGAATCGCCACGCTTCGCACGCCGACTCGCGCGGCATCGAGGCAGGTCGCGCCGGTCACCTCCACGCCGGCTCGCGAAGTCGCGACCAACAACGTGGGCTCGTCGGAGACCGTGGCGCGCGCAGCGGCAGCGGTCGCTCAGGCGCAGGCTCCGGCCAACACGCAGGACGACAGCAACGCTGCGGGCGGGGCGGCCGTGGTCGATCCGCCAGCGCAGCCCGAGCAGCAGCCCGACACCGTCGCGCCCGTTGCCAATCCAACGAGGGTCCGTCGCGTGGTTCGTCGTGGCACGACGCAGTCGACGCAGACGGCGCCATCCACCCGCCGCACCAACCCGAATGGCAGCGTCGTCACCCGCTGGAACGACTGACTCGGGCCGCCCCGAGTCGTCGCTGCGCAAGTTCGCTCCGTTCGACGAGCTCGACGACGCATCGCTCGCCGACCTCGAATCGAGCTCGCTCCGCCTCGAGTTCGCGGCGGGCGCGCGCGTCGTCGACGAGGGTAGCCCGTCGGACACGCTGTACGTGCTCGTCGAGGGCCGAGCCGAAGCCTACAAGCGCGAGGTCAATCGCCCGCACATCGAGCACCCGATCGCCGAGCTCGAGCCGGGCGAGATCATCGCGGACGTCGGCTTCTTCGATCGGCTCCCTCGCCCGCTCTCGATCCAGATGATCGAGGACGGCGTGGTGATCGCCTTGCCGTTCAGCGCGCTCGAGCGATGCGCTCCCATGCGAGACCTGCTGGCGCGCAGGCTCGCGCTGCGCGTGCGCCGCGCGGGGCTCGACTCGCTCGAAGGCGAGCGCCGTCGCGCGGCGCTCGGCGAGCTGATCGTGAAGGTCGTCGTGCTCTTGTGCGGCTACGCGGTGCTGCTCGCGGCGCTGCCTCGCATGCAATCGCTGCCGACGAGCAGCTCGTTTATCTCTCTGCCGATCATCGGTCTGATGGGCTGGGGGGCGTGGAGGTTCGTCCGCAACACGGGCTATCCGCTCGAAGATTTCGGCCTCGGACGCCGCGCGCTGCTGTGGTCGCTGCTCGAGTCGCTGCTGTTGACCCCGCCCTTCTGCGCGCTGCTCGCGGCGATGAAATGGCTCTTGCTGCAGAGCAAGCCTGCGTGGCGCGCGCTGCCGTTGTTCGAGCACCCCGATTGGCAGCGCTACCTCGCGCAGCCGACGGTGGTGAAGCTGCTGCTCATCTACCTGGCCTCAGCGATCGTCCAAGAGTTCACGGTGCGCTCGGCGCTGCAGGCGGGGCTCGAGAGCTTTCTGCTCGGAAAGCGTCGGCGCTGGAGCGCGATCTTCGTCGCGGCGCTGATGTTCTCGGTCAATCACCTGCACATGAGCGCGCTGTTCGCCGCGCTCGCGATCGTGCCCGGCTTGTTCTGGGGCTGGCTGTTCTCGCGCCGCAGGCACTTGATCGGGCCGACGTTGTCGCACTTTCTCGTCGGCGCGTTTCTCTTCTTCGTGCTCGGGGTGTCGCTGCCGTGAGGCGCGCTACGAGCTCGCGCGCAGCTCGGCGACGACGGCGTTGATGTGGCTCGCGCGCTCGTCGGTGATGCCGAGAATCTTCTGCAGCTCGTCGAGAAACGACTGCTCTTCTTCGCCCACTTCGCCGTCGAACTGAACGAACGCCGTCGCGAGCAAGAACGCCTCTTCGCGCAGCGACGGCTCGTCGCCGAGCGCCTCGGCGATGGCCTTCACGCGAGCCTCGATCCCCTCGCTGGCGATGCGCTGCGCGACCGAGTCGACGGTGCGCGAGAGGCCCTCGCGGTCGAGCCCCTCGAAGCCCGGCGTCGAGAGGATCATCGTGCGCAGCGCGGTCGCTTCGCCCTCGACGAGCACTCCGTCGATGCACGCCGCGATCACCATCGTCTCGACGAGCGCTGCGCTCTTGTCGGGCGGCAACGTCGGTCCTGGCGCACCGCGCTTCTTCGCCCACTCGCTGTACCGGTCGCGCACGCTCTTCGGATCGTTCTTCGTTGCCATCAGTGGGTGATACCGTACCGCATCGCCGCGGGGCGAGACCACTACGTCCGCGACGTGCTTGCGATCCCATGAGTTCGACGCTGCTCTCTTCGCTCGATTCGGCGGACGACGCCCCTGCCCTCTTCGTCGACCGACGCGTGGTCTCGCGCGCTGAGCTCGCGCGCGCCGCAGGCGCTCACGCTGCGGTGCTCGCGAGCCGGGGCGTCGCGCCGGGCGATCACGTCGGCGTGTGGACAGACCCCGACCTCGAGACGTTCGTCGCGCTCGTCGGCAACGCGCTCTACGGCGCGGTCTCGGTGCCGCTCAACCCGCAGCTCGGCGCGCGAGAGCTCGAGCACGTGCTCGCTGACGCCTCGCCCAAGCTCTGCTTCAGCGGCCCTCGCCGGGCGCACGCTGCCCGCGCGGGCGCGATCGACACGCTCGTCTCGCCGAGCGAAGGCGCATCGCTGCCGCCATCGAGGCTCGTCGACGATCGACCGCTGCTCGTCCTCTACACTTCAGGAACCACCGGCGCCCCCAAGGGCGCAGTGCTCACCGCGCGCAACGTCGCGAGCAACCTCGACGGACTCGCGCGCGCCTGGGGGCTGCGCGAGTCCGATCGGATCGCGCACGCGCTGCCGATGTTTCACGTGCACGGGCTGTGTTTGGGGCTCTTCGGCGCGCTGCGATCGGGCGCGGCGCTCGACTGGAGCTCCCGCTTCGATCCCGCGTCGCTCGCAGCGCGGATCGGCGACGGCGCGACGGTGCTCTACGCCGTTCCGACGATGTACCACCGGCTCGTCGACGCCGCGGAGCGCGACGCTGTCGTGGCGCGCGACCTGTCACGGGCGCGGCTGCTCGTCAGCGGCTCTGCGCCGCTCTCGACGCGAGAGTTTCACCGCATCGAGCGCGCGTGCGGTCAGCGAGTGGTCGAGCGCTACGGCCTCACCGAGACCCTCATCAACTGCGCGGTTCGTCACGACGACGCGCGTCGCGCAGGCTGGGTCGGGCGCGCTGTTGATGGAGTCGAAGTGGCGCTCGTCGACGACCATCGATCGCCCACGATCGCTGCGGACGGCGCGTCGATCGGCGAAGTCCGCGTGCGCGGCGCCAACGTGTTCGACGGCTACCTGCATCGCCCCGACGCCACCTCCGCGGCGATGGACGGCGACCGTTGGTTCTACACGGGCGACCTGGCGGTGATGGACGGCGACGGATGGGTCAAAATCGTGGGGCGCCGCGCGACGGACCTCATCAAGACCGGGGGCTACAAAGTCGGCGCTGGCGAGGTCGAAGCCGCCCTTCGCGAGCACCCGTCCGTGCAGGACTGCGCGGTGATCGGCGTCGACGACGACGATCTCGGCGAGCGGATCGTCGCGTACGTCGTCGCGCGAGACGAGCTCGAGCGGCCTGCCTCCGACGCGCTGGTCGCCCACGTGTGCGGGTTGATCAGCGCGCACAAGCGCCCCAGAGAGGTTCATTTTGTCAGTGAATTGCCGCGCAATGCGATGGGCAAGGTGTTGAAGGCCGCGCTGCGCGCGAGCGGGAGCACGAGGCGATGAGCGATCAGAACGTGTGGCACTCTCACCGGGTGCGGGTGCGGTTTCAGGACGTCGACGCCGCGGGGATCGTGTTCTTCGCGCGGGTGTTCGACCTGTTTCACGACGCGTACGTCGAGGCGCTGCGCGCGCACGGAATCGACCTCGCGCGCGTGCTCGACGCGCGAACGTGGGCGGCGCCGCTCACCGCGTGCGACGCGAAGTTTCGGCGGCCCATGCGCTTCGGCGACGAGCTGCGCGTCGACATCCGTGCCGAGTTGGTCGGGCGCGACCTCGTGCTGCGATACAGCGTCCGCGCTGCCTCAGACGGCGCGAGCGAGCACGCGAGCGGCACGACCACGCACGCCTTCGTCGATCGCGCGACCTTCGCGCGAATCGAGCCTCCTGAGGAGCTGCGCGTCGCGCTACGATCCGCCGCAGAATGAGTGCAAATCTGGTGGTCTCCAACCCAGCGGCGCTTCGCTCGAAGGCGCTCGACCTGTACAGCGCCACGAGCGCAGAGCTCGAGCGGGTGATGCGCGAGGGAGAAGCACCCACGTTCGACGAGCTCGTCGGCTGGGAGTGGGACGGCGTCAACGTCGGCTTCGTCCCGGGGTTGCTCGGGATCCGCAAGTTTCGCAAGGGCTTCTACCGCGGCCCCAACCGCGTCAGCGACGGACCCGAGCCCTGCGTGCACGGCTACAACATCCCTGTCCGTCAAAACGGCGTGGAGAACGAGCACTCTGCCAAGCCGAGCGACGCGAAGCCGAAGCGCTTCGGCTTCTATCGCGTGCACGCCGCGTCGCTCTCGAGCCGACACAACGACTACCCAAAGGCGCTGTTGCTCGACTACGGCCTCGGCGCCAACGGCCTCGATCCGTCGCGGTTCTTGAGGGACTTTCTCGTGAAGGTCAGCGCGGACTCGTCGGACCTGCTGCTCGGCAAGGCGTACCTCGCGCTCGGCGTGATCCGCCCGTTCGTCGGGTACTTCATCCTTCGTCGCGCGCTTCGCCACGAGTTCGCGGGATGAGCGCCGCGAAGCACAAGGTGCTTCCGAAGCTGCACGGCGCGTTCGCCGCCTCAGAGTCGGGAAGCGCGGCGCTCGACACGGTCGCGAAGCACTACTGCCTCGAGTGTCGAACTGCGCTCGGCGCGGAGACGGTCTGCGACGGCGGCAAGTCTCACCGAGTCGTCCCGATCCACACTGCGCCGGGCCGAAGCGCGCTGTTCGACGAAGTGTGGGGGCCGTCATCGCTGCGGCGCAAAGCGCGAGCCGCGGCGAAGGCTGGCGGCGCAGGCGCGGTCGCCGACGGGTGCGGCGACCTCGCGGGCTGCGACGGATGCTCGGGCATCGGAGACGCGGGCGAGATCGGCGCGGTGATCGTGACGCTCCTCGCTGCGGTCATCGTCGCGGTGCTCATCTGGTGGATCGCGGTGAAGATCATCGAGTACGTTCGCAAGCGCCGCGCGCAGCTCAAGCCCAAGGGAGCGCTCATCGGCGCCCCTCGCCCATCGGGCGCCGCGCGGTTCGGGACCGTGGTCTCGACGCTCGGGCGCGACGGGATCGCGGCCGCTTCGCTCGAGCTCGTGCAAACGCGGCTCGCGTCCAACGCCGTGATGCTCCGGTATGCGAGCACTGCGGGGCTCGAGATCGCGCTCGATGACGGGACGACGGTGCGTGTCCCTGCAGGCCGATTGCGGCTCGAAGGGACGCGGTCGTCCGTCGAGGACCCTGCGATCGCGCAGGCGGTGATCGACGAGCTGGTCGGTCCGCCGTTGACCGACGATGACGGGTTCGCGCTCGTTCCGTTCGATGTGGCGCAGCGCGTGACGCTCGTGGTGGGCGATCGCGTCGCGCTGTACGGCCCGATCGAGTACGCGATGGACGCCGGTGGATCGTCGTCGCAGCCCGCGTTTCGCGGCGCTTCTCGCGTGCTCGTCCCCGTCGGAACGCCCTCGCTCGCGCGCGTCGAGCGCTGACTCAGCGGCGGTGCCGAAGGTATCGCTGCACGTTGGCGTTGTGCTCTGCGAGCGTCTCGGCGAAGGCTGAGCGGCCGTCGCCCATCGCGACGAAATAGAGCGCGCTCGACGCCGCTGGGCGCAGCACTGCTTCGATCGACGCGCGACCCGGGTTCGAAATCGGCCCCGGCGGAAGCCCCTCGCGCTTGTACGTGCTGAAGGGATTGCTCGCGTCGTCGAGCATCGCGCGCGTGATGGTGATGCGCCCGGTTCGCGGCGCGTCGGCGCAGCTCGGCGGGCGGGCCGCACGGCAGCCGTACACGACGGTGGGGTCGCTCTGCAACAGACGCGGCGTGAACTGCGCGCTGGTCATCCGGTTGAGAAACACCGACGCCACCCGCGGCCGATCCTCGCTGACGCCGGCCTCTTCTTCGACGAGCGACGCGAGCGTGAGCAGCGCGCGGTCGTCGAGCGCGAGCGCCGCGTGTCGAGGATCAGCCAACGCGATCGCGCGGCGCGCGTCGTCCCAGCGCCGCTTGAAATTGCGCACCATGCGCTCGATCACCTCGTCGGCGGCGCTCTCTGGATAGAGGTCGTACGTGTCGGGGAAGAGGTATCCCTCGCAAGAATCACCGCGGATTTGCAGGCGATCGAGCAGCGGGCGGCTCTCGGTCGCGCTCACGAACGCGTCCTCCGAGCTCACGACGCCCTCGCGCGCGAGCTTCTGCGCGATCTCGAAGCGCGAGTACCCCTCGGGGATGGTCACGCGCACCAGGGCGCCTCCGCTCGCGAGCGCCCGCAAGAGCGCGCGCGGCGTGAGGTCGTCGCGCAAGAGCAGCACGCGTCGCGGAATTCGATCGGCCACCCCCGTGAGCGTCATCGCCCACGAGAAGAGCCACGGACGGTCGATCGTGCCCGCGCGATAGAGGGCGAGCGCGACCTCGTCGGCCTTCGCGTGCTCGGACACCGCGATGCGAACCGCGCCGCGACGACCGGCGTGCGGCGTCACGAGCCACACCGAGACGTAGGCGACGAACGCGATGGCGGCGCACGCGACGGCGAGCGAGACCCACGATCCCGCCGAGCGCTGCGCAGGGCGCGAGGCGCGAGGCTTGGGCTCGGCGCTCTTCTTCGCGCGGCCCGGCCCTTCGCTCACTCGTCGTCGCTTTGGTGATCCAGCGGATCCCTTCGACACGTCAGTCCCTTTGCCGCTGCCCATGTGTCCAAGAGAATCGCCGCGGCGCGTGCGTCGATTCCCGCCCTGCCCTTCTGCCCGGCGGCCACGCGATGAACGTGGGCCTGCACGGTGGTCAGTCGCTCGTCTTGCAGGTCGACCGGGAGCTTCGTGCTCTTCGCGAGCGCTTGCGCGAAGCTTCGCGCGGCGCGCGAAGACGACCCTTCGCGTCCGTCCAGGCGCAGCGGAAGCCCGACCACCAGCTGCGTCGCTCGCTCTGCTTTCACGCGCGCGGCGACGCGCTTGACCGCCGTTTCGTGGGTCACCTCGACGGTGTCCAGCGGTCGCGCAGGGAGCTCTGGGTCGTCGATCACCGCCAGTCCAACGTGCCGCTCGCCCAGATCGATTCCGATGAGTTTCATCTCCGCTCGCTGTCGTAGAGGCGCTTAGCTATCACAGCTCCAGACGAGTCTGCATGCGTCGCTGACGGACACGCGCGCTCCCAGCTCGAACGGCGCGTTGCGCTCGCCGTGGCCGAAGGGCGCGCCGAGCACCACGGGAGCTCCGATCCGGCGTAGCCCTTCGACCAAGACCTCGTCGACGGTGGTGCCGTCGGGGCCGGGGCCACAGTCGCGCCACTCTCCGAGCACGAAGCCGGCGACGCCCGCGAAGCCGCCGCTCGCTCGCAGCTGCGTGAGCATGCGATCCACCCGATAGGGCCGCTCGCCGACGTCTTCGAGAAACACCGCGCAGCCCTCGAAGCGCGGCGAATCGGGGGTTCCCGCGAGCGCCGCGAGGACCGCGAGGTTGCCACCCGCGGCGCGCCCCTCGAACGCGCCGCCCGCCGCGAAGCGCTCGGCCTGCATCGCCGCGGTGCGCCCTTCGACCGCGTCGAACCACTGCGCGAGCGCTTCGTCGTCGACGGCGTCCGGCGTGCCGATGCGGGCCACCATCGCGCCGTGCACCGATCGAACGCCGACCTTCGCCCACAGCGCGTGCAGCGCGGTCACGTCGCTGAACCCCACGATTGGCTTGGGGTCTGCGCGCAGCGCTCGCTCGATTTCGTCCGAGAATTGCTCGACGATCCGCGTCGCGCCGAAGCCGCCACGGGTGCAGATGACCGCGCGCACCGACCGATCGTGCAGCGCGTCGAGCAGCGCGTCGGCTCGCTCGCGGTCGCTGCCCGCGAGGTAGCCTCGCGCGGCGCACGCCCGGTGATCGAGTTGAACGCGATACCGCACGGCGATGCGCGTGACGCCTGCGTGAATGTGCTCTGCCGGGCTCGGGCCCGACGGCGAGATCACTGCGACGAGGTCGCCTCTCGCGACCGGAGCGCTCCGCTGGTTCATGCGCGCCGACAGTGTGCCAGACGGCGCGGCGCGGCGTGAGCGTGCTTCTCTCTCGGCCGTCGCGGGCGCTACGATCGGGCGCACATGAGCGCGGAAAGCACGTTGGCTCTCTATCGCGGTCCGCGCGCGGCGACCGGACTGCTCGGCGCGCTCGAGCGCGCGAAACACCGCCTCCGCGCGCGCGCCGACGACGTCGTCGACGAGCTGCTCGGCGCCGACGCCCGCGAGCGAATCGCGTCGCTCGGCGACCATGACGGCCCCGACGAGTTCGGCTTCGACCCTCGCGTCGCGCGGTACGCGGTGCTCGCCGCGCGCGCGATCTACAAGCAGTACTTTCGCACCGAAGTGTTCGGCCTCGAGAACGTGCCTTCGGGCCGCGTGATGTTGATCTCGAACCACTCGGGGCAGCTCCCGCTCGACGGTCTGGCGATCGGCGCATCGCTCCTGCTCGAGGCGCCGAGGCCGCGCTTCGTGCGGTCGATGGTCGAGAAGTGGACGGCCACGCTGCCGTTCGTGGCGGAGCTGTTTCCGCGCGTGGGGCAGATCGTCGGCGTGCCCGAGAACTGCATTCGTTTGCTCGAGAACGAAGAGGCGGTGCTGGTGTTTCCCGAGGGCTCGCGGGGCATCTCGAAGACCTTCGACCAACGCTACCAGCTCACGGATTTTGGCTTGGGGTTCATGCGCATGGCGCTCGCGGCGAAGGCGCCGATCGTGCCCGTCGCCGTCATCGGCGCAGAGGAGCAGTACATCTCCGTCGCCAACCTTCATTCGATCGCGAGGCTCTTCGGAATGCCCGCGCTCCCAGTGATGCCCCAGCTGCTCTTGCCAGGGGGATTCCTCCCTTTGCCCACACGGTACCGCGTGTACTTCGGCGCGCCGCTGACGTTCGAAGGCGACCCCGACGACGAGGACGCTGCGATCGAGGCGCACGTGAGCGTCGTGAAAGGTCACGTTCAGAGCATGATCAATCGCGGACTCAAGGAGCGTCGCGCTATCTTCTGGTGAATCGCGAGCTTGGATCGAGTACGAGTTCAGTAGGAGTCGCTTGATGTTCACTTTCTCCCGTCTTCGCGCGACGCACGCGGTCATCGCTGCCTCGCTCGTCTCGGCAGCGTGCGTCCTGCCTCACGTCGGCGTTCGTCCAGACGCAGCCGCACCGGACGGTACGGTTGCGATGGACGCTGCCGCGGACGCTGACGCCGGCCCGCCCCCGCCCGCGTGCGAGGCGGGCGTCGTGTGCGGCGACGCATGCACGGTCACGGCGAACGACCCGAACAACTGCGGCGCCTGCGGCTTTCGCTGCACCCTGGCGCACGCGACCTCCGCGTGCACAGCGGGTCGCTGCACCATCGGCGAGTGTGAAGCAGGCTGGGGCGACTGCAACTCGGACCCCGCGGACGGCTGCGAGGTTCGGCTGAACTCCAGCGAAAACTGCGGCCGGTGCGGGCAGGCTTGCGTTGCGCTGACGAACACGACGGCGAGCTGCTCGACCGGCGCGTGCGTGCAGACGTGCGTCGCCGACACCGCCAACTGTGACGCCGACGAGTCCAATGGCTGCGAGCCGCTGAACACGACGACCAACTGCGCCCGTTGCGGCGCAGCCTGCGGCGGATCGACGCCCGTGTGCGACGTGCGGATGGGCTGCGTGAGCGGCTGCGGGTCGTTGTCGAACTGCGGTGGCAGCTGCGTCAACACCGCGACGTCACCCGCGCACTGCGGCGCCTGCAACATGGCCTGTCCGGACGTCGGCGCCTCGACCCCGACCTGCGCGATGTCACGCTGCGGGTTCGTGTGCGACGCGGGGTTCGACGATTGCGATCGCATGGCCGGCAACGGCTGCGAGGCGAACGTCCGGACGAACGCTTCGCATTGCGGTGGCTGCGGCATGGCGTGCCCAGCGCGCATGAACGCGACGCCCACGTGCAACGCTGCGGTCTGCTCGTTTCGCTGCAACATGGGCTCCGGCGACTGCGACGCCAACCCCTCGAACGGCTGCGAGACGAACCTCGGCACCGCCATTGCTCACTGCGGAATGTGCGGTCGAGCTTGCACCGCGCCCGCCAACGCGACCGCCACGTGCAACACCGGCATCTGCGGATTCACGTGCCTGACAGGCTTCGCAGACTGCAACGGCAACCCTTCGGACGGCTGCGAAGTCGACACGCGCACGAGCCTGGGCAACTGCGGGATGTGCGGCCGCGCCTGCGCAGCGCCGACCGGCGCGAGCGCGACGTGCACCGCGTCCGTCTGCGGATTCACCTGCAACGCGGGCCGCGGCAACTGCGACGGCAACGCGGCGAACGGCTGCGAGACCGACGTCAACACCTCCGTTCCTCACTGCGGGATGTGCAGCAACGCGTGCGCGCCTGCGAACGCGAGCGGCGCGTGCGCGGCGGCGACGTGCTCGATCGCGACCTGCAACACGGGCTTCGGCGACTGCGACACGAGCGACGCAAACGGATGCGAGGTTCGCTTGAACACCGTTGCGAACTGCGGCGGATGCGGCGTTGCGTGCGCGACGCCGAACGCGACGCCCACGTGCAGCACGGGCACGTGCGCGGTGCAGTCGTGCAACATGGGCTTCGGCAACTGCGACGGCAACGCGATGAACGGCTGCGAGTCGCCCACCAACACGCTCACGAATTGCGGGACGTGCGGGACCGCGTGCGCTCGTAGCAACGCGACGGCCACGTGCACGACCGGCTCGTGCGCGATCGCGATGTGCAACACGGGCTTCGGCAACTGCGACGGCAACGCGATGAACGGCTGCGAGACGACGGTCGCGACGAGCAACACGCACTGCGGCGGCTGCGGTATCGCGTGCGTTGCGAACTCGACGTGCTCGGCTGGCGCTTGCGTCTGCGGCGCGGGCTTTACCAACTGCGGCAGCGGCATGGGCGGCAATCCGACGGACTGCTGCGACGACAGCACAGAGAGCTGCACGATGGGCATGTGCGTCGCGCGTATGGGCGACGCCGGCACGGACTGAGCTCGCTCAGCAGCCGCGGTGACCGGGGGCGGGGAGCACTTTGTGGGGGTTGAGCAAGCCGCGAGGGTCGAGCGCCCGCTTGATCGCGCGCTGCGCGTCGAGGACCGCCGGTGACTGCTCGAGGTGCATCCAATCGCGCTTGAGCACGCCGATGCCGTGCTCGCCCGAGAGCGTTCCGCCGTGAGCGATGGTGCGCTCGAAGAGCGCGCGAACGGCGCGGTCGACCGCGGGGCGCAGGGATGGGTCGCTCCAGAGCAAATTGACGTGGAGGTTTCCGTCGCCCGCGTGGCCGTAGGTGGGCATCGCGATCTGCTCGCGCTCGGCGATCGCGCGCACGTCGTCGAGCATCGCCGCGAGCTTCGATCGCGGAACCACGATGTCCTCGCTCAGCTTGAACCTCGCCCTCGCCCGCAGCGCGCGAGACAACACGCTTCGCGCGGACCAAAGCCGCTCGCGTTCTCCTTCGTGCTGCGCCGCGAAGACGTCGATCGCGCCGTGATTCGTCAGCGTTTCTCCAGCGCGTTCGCAGCGCGCGTCGCAGTCTTCGGGATCGCCATCAATCTCAATGAGCAGCGCCACCGACGCGTTCGGCGGCAGCGCGCTCGGCGCGGCGTCGCGGATCGCGTCGCAGCAGTACGAGTCGAGCAGCTCGATGCACCGCGCGAAGATCCCCTTGCGCACGATCGCTGTAACAGCCCGCCCTGCGTCGGTGATGGACGCGAACGTCGCGAGCAGCGTTCGCACGGTGGCGGGCTTTGGTATGACCCGCAGCCACAGCTCGGTGAACACAGCGAGCGTCCCTTCGCTGCCCACCATCAGCGACGTGAGGTCGTAGCCCGTGACGCCCTTCGGCGTGCGCCGCCCGAGGGTGAGCTCTGCGCCCGACATCGTGACAGCGCGCATACCCAGCACGTAGTCGCGCGTGACGCCGTAGCGGTGCGCGCGCGGCCCCCCTGCGTTTTCGGCGACGTTTCCGCCGATCGTGCACCACGCCGCCGACTGCGGGTCCGGCGGAAAGAACAGCCCTTCGCGCTCGACCGCCGCGTGCAGCGCGCCTGTCACGACGCCAGGCTCGACGATGACAATGTTGTCGTCGCGATCGATGTCCTTCACGTCGCAGAGCGCCGTCGTGTCGAGCACGATCGAGTCGACCACCACCGCGGCGCCGCCCGTCCGCCCCGTCCCTGCTCCGCGCGGAACGACCGCGACGCCGTGCTCTTCGCACACCCGCAGCGCCTCGCGAACATCGGCGCTCTCGCGCGCGATCACGACGGCGCGCGGCAGGACGCAGTCGGTCTCGGACTCGTCGCGGCTGAGCTGCGCTCGTCGCTCGTCGCTGTCGTCGACCTTCGATGCGCCGAGCGCTCGTTCGAGCGCGAGCACGCAGCGGTCATCGCGTCGCATCGGGGCGGGCTTCCGCGGCGGTCGCGAGCTCGCCGTCGATCCACGACTCGCGCTCGCGCAGCACCCGTCCTGGCAACAGGTTGCGGCGCACGACCATCAGCTCGGACTGCCGTTCGGCGAGGCCGATCGGCTGCGGCGGGAGCCCGAGCTCGTCGCGTTCGGCGAAGACCAGGCTGATGCCGTCGCGCATGGCGGCGGGGGCTTCGACGCGCTTTCCTTGCAGCAAGCGCTCGGCCACGTCGATCGGCACGCGAACGGTCGGCATGCGCCCCTCGAGCGACGCGAGGCTCACGAGCGCTCCGTGGATGGCCGGACGCTCTTCGATCGCCTCTCGCGCGCGGCGCAGCGCGAGGCCGTCCACCGCGTCCGCCAGCGAAAATGCACCGGAACGAGCGCGGCGCAGCGCCGTCAGATGCGCGAGCGTCCCGAGCCGCGCGGCGAGGTCGCGCGCGAACGAGCGGACGTAGTAGCCCTTCGAGACCTCGAGCTCGAAGCGCGCGCGATCAGCGAGCGACTCGCGGTACTTCAGCGAGCGCAGCTCGACTTCGCGCGCAGCGAGCTCGACGTGCTCGCCGCGGCGCACGCGCTCGTGCGAGGCGACTCCTCCCACTTTGATCGCCGAGACCGCCGGTGGGACCTGCATTTGAACCCCCACCATCGCAGCGCACGCTGCCTCGATGTGCTCGGGCGTGGGCGTTGGGCTGTCCGTCGTACGCACCACAGCGCCGTCGGCGTCGAGCGAGTCGGTTTCGACGCCCCAGCGCAGCTCGCACGCGTAGCTCTTGTCCTCGGACGTGACCCAGTTCGACAGCTTCGTCGCCTCGCCGATCAGCACCACCAAGACGCCGGTCGCCATGGGGTCGAGCGTTCCGGCGTGGCCCACTTCGCGCGTCGAGAACACCCTTCGCGCCCACGAGACCACGTCGTGTGACGTGCACGCGCCCGGCTTGTCGACGACGAGGATCCCGCACCTCGGCGTCGCGCGCGGCTCAGCGGTCTTCGTCATCGCGGGCACCGCTGGCGTTCGGCGGTCGCGCGCTCGCGGGCTTCTTCGACTCCTGCGAGACTTCTGCGAGCAGCGCGTCGAGCCTTCCCTCGGCGTCCTCTGCGCTGGCGACGGCGAACTGCAGCACCGGAACGCGCCGCATCCCGAGCTTCGGCGCGAGCTTCGCCCTGAGCGAAGGCGTGATCGACGCGAGCACTTTCACCGCGGTTTTCGCATGCGATTGCGAAGCGTCGTCGTCGAGCGACGCGATTCCTACGCGAACTTGTGACAGGTCGTCCGTGGCGCGCACGCGGGTGATCACGATGAGCGAGAGGCGCGGGTCGGCCATGTCGCGCGTGAGGATCGCGGCGAGCTCTTCGCGCACACGCGAGGCTACTCGCTCGGGTCGGCGTCGGTCGTCAGTCTTTCGCTTCGTCGTCGCCATCAGTCATCGCTCCAGGTGTCGCCTGCGCGCGTCGCGAGCAGGTCTTCTTCGCCAAACGTCTCGCTCTCGGGATACGAGACGACCTCGAGCTCTCGCCGAGTGATCAGCGCGTCGCCCGCAGTCGCGATGGTGCTCGTGCACTTGCCGAGCACCTCTTCGATCAAGGTCTTGTCCTTGGAGACAACGGTGACCGCGATCGTCGCGATCTGCCAGTGGTCGCTGTCGCCCACCTCCGCGGCGCTCACGTTGAAGCGCGCGCGAACGCGGTCGATGGCCTTGCGCAGCACCGCGCGGCGGTCTTTGAGCGAGCGCGCCGCGGGGATGTGCAGGGTGACTCTGAGCAGACCGACGTGCATTCGAAGGCGTCAGCGGCTCAGTCGTCGCCCCAGGTCACGGCGAGGCCGGCTTCGGCTTCGACGGCGGCCTTGAGCGCGAGGCGCAGGGCGCGCACCATCGCTGCAGCGGTCTCCGTCGGACCAGCCTCCCAGTCGGGCTCGCGCTTGCCCGACAGGATCTTCTCGAGCTCTTTGGGCTCGAGACCGACCTCGCCGGGCCTGAGACACTCGTGCGCCACGATGCGCGCGATCACCTGTGCGGTGTTGGCGCGGTTCTCTTTGCGCAGGGTTTTTCCCGCGCGGATCGACATCGCTCGCGCGCGGTCGACCGAGAGGGTGCCCCGAGCGCTCTTGCGGCTCGTCCACTTCCACGGCTTCGCCGAGAGCTCGGTGATCGCGTAGATCGCCAGCTCGACCGGGTCGCGCCCGGTCCACTCGTACGCCCACGAGCCCGGAAGCGGCTCTCCGTCCTCGTCGATGAGCTCGAATTTGACCGAGCCCTGTTCGAGCACCGCGACCGTCGATGGAACGCCTGCCCTCTTGACCACCATACACCTCGCGCTGTGAACGACTCTGTGACCCGCGCTGACTGATTCAGTGACTGTCGCGTCGGCTCGATGCTCGTCTTCGCTGCTTCCCTAGCGATTAGAGCTGAGCTGCGACCTCTTCGAGCTCGTACGCCTCGATGATGTCGCCCGGCTTCAGGTCCGCGTAGTTCTCGAGGCCGATGCCGCACTCGTAGCCCTGCGCGACGTCCTTCGAGTCTTCCTTGAAGCGACGCAGCGAGGCGAGCTTGCCCTTCCACACTTCGACCGAGTCGCGCACGAGGCGCGCGTGGGCCGAGCGCGTGATCTTGCCCTCGGTGACCATGCAGCCCGCGATCGTCCCGACCTTGGTGATCGTGAAGACCTGGCGAACTTCGGCCTTTCCGAGCGCCTTCTCGACGACCGTCGGCTTGAGCTGCCCGACCATGAGCAGCTTCATGTCTTCGATCGCGTTGTAGATGATGTCGTACAAGCGAATCGTGGTCTTCAAGCTCTCGGCGAGCTGCGACGTCTTGCCCTGCGGACGGACGTTGAAGCCGATGATGGTCGAGGGGACCTTCGAGGCCGCCGCGAGCTGAACGTCGCTCTCGGTGATGCCGCCGATGCCCGAGTGGATCACCTGCAGCTTGACCTTCTCCGTCGACAGCTCGGTGAGCGCCTTCGAGAGCGCTTCGACCGACGCCGGAGCGTCCGCCTTGATGATCACGCCGACGGTGATCTGCTGATCTCCGTCGAGGTGCGCGCGCAGCACCGAGTCGAAGTTCGACACCGCCGTCGACGGGACGACCTTCGCCTGCTTGGACTTCTGCTCGTCGATGAACGCCTGGACCTTCTTCACGTCGGACACGACGTAGAAGCGATCGCCGGCGGCGGGCACTTCGCTGAGGCCCAACACTTCGACCGGCGTGCTCGGACCAGCCTTCTGGATGGCCTTGCCGCGGTCGTCGAACATCGCGCGGATCTTTCCGAAGCTCGTGCCCGAGAGGATCACGTCGCCTGCGCGAAGCGTTCCGTCTTGGACGAGCATGCGGGCGACGACGCCCTTGCCCTTGTCGAGCGTCGCGTCGAAGACCGTGCCGATCGCGGGGCGCTTCGGGTTGGCCTTCAGCTCGAGCAGCTCGCTCTGCAGCGCCAGCGTCTCGACGAGCTCGTCGATGCCGACCTTCTGCTTCGCGCTGACCGGCACCACGAGCACTTCGCCGCCGTGCTTCTCGGCGATCACGTTGTACTCGAGCAGCTGGTCCACCACGCGCTCGGGGTTCGCGTTGGGCTTGTCGATCTTGTTGAGCGCAACAACGATCGGAACCTCCGCCTGGTGAACGTGGTTGATCGCCTCGACGGTCGTCGGCATCACGCCGTCGTCCGCCGCGACAACGATCACGGCCACGTCCGTGGTCTCCGCTCCGCGCGCGCGCAGCTTGGTAAACGCTTCGTGACCGGGCGTGTCGAAGAAGACCACGGGGCCCTTCTTCGTGTTCACGCGGTACGCGCTGACCTTCTGCGTGATGCCGCCGGCCTCGCCGTCGACGACGCGCATCCCGAGGATCGCGTCGAGCAGCGTCGTCTTTCCGTGGTCGACGTGGCCCATGACGGTGACGACCGGCGCGCGCTCTTCGAGATCCGCGGGGTCGTCCTTGTACACGGGCAACATGGCCTTGATGGCCTCGTCGATGCTGACCTCGACGTTCTCGACCTCGTGCCCGAAGGCCTCCGCGAGCAGCGCGGCCTCGGTGGCGTCGAGCGTCGAGTTGATGTTCACGCCCTTCTTCAAGCCGAGCGCCATCAGCTTGAGCAGCACGTCCGTGGCCTTCACGGACATCTGCTGCGCGAGCTTCTGAAGGCTGATCGAGCCTTCGATCTTGACCACGCGCTTGTGCGCGGCGGGCATGGTCGACGGCGGCATCGACGCGCGGCTGCGGAGGATCGGCTTGCCGTTGTGGTCGCGCATCACGGGGCGCGGACCCATCTGCGGTCCGCCCTGTCCAGGGCGGCCCGGCTGGCCGAACGGAGGACGCTGGCCGCCGCGGTTGTTGGGGCCAGTGCGGCTGCTGGGATTGTTCTTCAAGCGGTCTTGAGAGACCTCTTGCGGGCGCTGCACGTGAACGACGGTCTTGGTGACCGGGTCCCAGTACGACAGGCCGGTCGTCGGCTGCGCCGGGGGCGGCAACGAAGGCTTGGTGTGGATCGTGTTGCCGGTCTTGACGACCTCGGGCTCAGCGGGCTTCGCCGGCGCGGGGGCAGGCTTCGCCGCTTCGACGCGGGGCTGCGGACGCGACTCGGGCTCGCGAACGGTCGACGGGGGAACGGGCGCTTCGACCCGCGCGGGCTCTGCGACCGGCGCCTTCGCTTCGACGGCGGGCGGTGCAACAGGCTCGCTCTTGGCGGGCGTAGCTTCGACGACGGACTGCAACTTGGGTTCGACCTTCGGGGGTTCGGCAACGGGCGCCTTGGCCTCGACGACCGGCGCTGCAGCGGGCTCGCTCTTGGCGGGCTTCGCCTCGACTGCGACGGGCTCGCTCTTCACTTCAACGACGGGCTCGCTCTTGGCGGGCGCCTTCGCTTCGACGACGGGCTCACTCTTGGGCTCGACCTTCGCGGGTTCGGCAGCGGTCCGCGCTTCGACGACGGGCTCGCTCTTGGCGGGCGTCGCATCGGCGGGCTCGTCGGACGAGTCAGTCTTGGCGCCCTTCTTGGCGCCCTTCTTCGCGGGCTTCGCGTCGACAGCGGCGTCGGTCTTCGCTTCTGCGACCGGCGCCGACGGCTTGGCCTCGACGACGGGCTCGCTCTTTGCGACGGGCGCTTCGACGACGGGCTCGCTCTTGGCGGGCGGGCTCTTCGCTTCGACGACGACGGGCGCTTCGACGACGCGCGGCGGCTCTTCGACGACCGGCTCGGCCTTGGGCTCGACGCGCACGGGCGCTTCGACCACCTTGGGAGGCGGCGCGGGGATGGGCGCAGCCGACGCGGGGCGCGGCTTTCGCACGCGCTTGATCACGCCGTTGTCGAGCTGCACCTCGACCCACTCGTCGTTCTTCTCTTTCTGAAGCGACGACTTGATTCGCTCGGCTACATCCGAGGAAACCTTCGACATCATGTTCGACACAGGAATGCCGAGAGCACGGATCTTCTGGACCACGGCCTCGTTGTCCATGCCGAGCTCGCTGGCGATCTGGTAGACCTTCACTGTCTGCGTCGTCATCAGCCCTCCAACCCCGCGAATCGATCAATCGTCACCACGAGCTCTGCGCCGACCCGGGGCTCGAGGACCGCGGCGATCGCGACCTCGCCTCGGCCAAACAACGCTCCGAGCTCTGCGCGCGAACCAAACGCGCGCAGCGAAACACCAGTAGACGCGAGCGTTTCGGCCCGCGACCTCGTCGTATCCCCCGCGTCGCGCGCGACTACGAGCAGCGCTGCGCGACCTTCACTCACTGCGTGATCGACGACGTCGGCGCCGACCGCCATCGACCGCGCGCGAAACGCGGTCGAGAGCAGGCCGGTCGCGCGTCGTGCGAACGAGTCACGCGCCTGGGCGATCAGCGCGTCGGCGTCGACCTCGCGCGTGGGCACCTTGAGCGACCGCTCTGCAGCGTGCCGCTTCGCCGCGGTGCGGATGCACTCGCGCGACGGGTGAACCCACGCGCCTCGGCCGCCGGCGCTGCCCCGGGCGTCGATCGCGACCGCTCCCTCGGGTCCCTCGACCAGTCGCACGAGCGCCGAGCGGTCGACGACGGCGCGGCAAGCCACGCACGTTCGCTGCGCGTGGGCACCGTCCTTCGATCGATCATCGGTTCGTTTCATGGTCGAGAGTTCCAACAGAGCTCAGCCTCGGTTTTCGCGAGCGGCGGCGATCGCCTTCGCTTCGTTTTCGATGAAGTGCGCCGCGCTCTCTTTGAGCACGCGCACCTTGCGCACGGGCATCGACAGCTCGCGCGCGAGCCCGTCTTCGTTGGCGTCGCGAAGGTGCGACGGAGACCGAATGCCAGCCTCGTCGAGCGCCTTCGCGATCGCGTCGTTGACGCCGCGGACCAGCGACAGCAGCTGCTTGTCCGACACCGGCTCGTCGCCCTGCACCGCCTCGCGCACGCGGCGCTGGCGGTTGTTCTCGAGCGCGGCGACCGCGGCGTTCTTCAAGCGGTTCGCGTTCTCCGCGCCGCCGACGATCGGGACGCTGGTGAGCTCCTCGACCGGCGCTTCGGCGATGTCTTCGACCGCGCGGAAGCCGAGCTTGTAGAGCGTCTGCGCGACGGTCGTGGGCACGCCCTCGATCGTCGAGAGCGCGTCGACCGCCTCGCGCTCGGTCTGCAAGAATTTGCTCTCCGCGATGATGTCCAGCTTCCAGTTGCTGAGCTGCGACGCGAGGCGGACGTTCTGTCCCTTGCGTCCGATCGCGAGCGAGAGCTTGTCGTCGGGCACCACCAGCTCCATCGAGCGGTTGCCCTCGTTGATGATCACGCGCGAGACCTCGGCGGGCGCGATCGCGTTGCACACGAAGCGCGCGGGGTCCGGGTCGTACGGGACGATGTCGATGCGCTCGCCGCGGAGCTCTTGCACCACGGCTTGGACGCGCGCGCCCTTCACGCCGACGCACGCGCCGACGGGATCGACTTCTTTGTCCCGCGAGCTGACGGCGATCTTGCTGCGCACGCCAGGCTCGCGCGCGGCTGCGACCACCTTCACGATGCCCTCGTCGATCTCGGGCACCTCTTGCTCGAACATCTTCACGAGCAGACCGACGTCCGCGCGCGAGAGGATCACCTGCGGGCCGCGCGCCTCGCGGTCGATGTCCTTCAGGTACGCGACGATGCGCTCGCCGGGACGGTAGTTCTCGCGCATCACCTGCTCGCGGGAGCGGAGGATGGCTTCGGTCTTTCCGTTGAGGTCGACGATGATGTCGTGGCCGCGCTCGAAGCGGCGCACCACGCCGGTGATCAGCTCGCCCTTGCGATCGCGAAACTCGTTGAAGACGTTCTCGCGCTCGGCGTCGCGCAGGCGCTGAATGATCACCTGCTTGGCAGCCTGCGCGGCGATGCGCCCGAAGCCCTTTCGCACCGCCTGGAGCTTGAGCAAATCGCCGTAGCGCTTCTCTTGCTCAGCGGCCTTCTTCTCGTCTTCGATGCGGTAGAAGACCGGAAACGCGAGCTGCTCTCCGAGCTCTGCCTCGAGTCCGACCTTCTTGGCGTCCTCCGACGAGATCTCGGTCTCGTCGTTGGTCACCACGTCGACGATCGTCATGTACTGAAACAGATCGACCTCGCCGGTCTTCTCGTTGAACCGCGCGACAAGCTCTCGGGTGGGCCCGAGCAGCTTGCGCGCCGCCGACAAGATCGCCGTGCGAATCGCGTCCACGAACACAGCACGCTCGATGCCCTTGTCCTTGGCGACCTTGTCGATCGTCACTCCCAAGCTCGGCTCTGCCGGGGCGGCCGGTTGTGCCGCCGCTGCGCTCTTCCTCGTTGCCATCGCTTACCTCTGGGCCCCCGACGGACTGATCGCACCGTCGGCGTGTTCGACGCCACCCTCGACCGGCGCCGGGTGCGAGCTCGCACTCGACGCCCCTTCGGATGACTTTTTCCGAAGGTGCTCTTCGTTGATCGCGCGCGCTTCTTCGCGCGCCTTCAACCGCTCTTGCCTCTTGGAAGAGGCCGTTGCGCCCGGCTTGCCGGGCTTGCCGTTCTTCGGCCGCGCGATCTCTTCGAGCCGCGCACGCGCGATCATCGCGCTGCTCACCTCGACGACCTTGCCGCTCACGCGAAGCACCACGATGAAGTCGTCGCCCGCGTCGCGCGCGCCGTCGAGCACCCCGCGCAGCGCCGATGGGCCGTCGTACTTCGGCCCCATGTCGAGCCTGCACTTCAGCCCGATGAACCGCTCGAAATCCGCCCGCTTCTGCAGCGGCCGCTCGGGTCCCGGCGACGTGACCTCGAGCTGGTACGGAACGTCGATCACCACCGCTTCGCTCGTCTCGAGCGCGTCGAGCGCCGTCGAGACATCGCGCGTCACGTGGGTCAGCACGTCCACCGCCACGCCGCGTGTCGGGTCCTGCACGCGCGGATCGCCGCCGGCGCGGTCGATGGTCAAGCGCAGCATCCCCCTGCCCGCTCCCTGAAACCACTCGAGCGCGACGAGCTCCACGCCGTGCACTTCGAGCAACGGCAGGATTTCGCGTTCGAGTTGTTGAACCAGGGAATTGCGCATGAAACCAACGAGCCCACCGCGGGGCCCGTCGGTGCTCTGCAGCCAACCTTCTGCGCTTCTCGTCGCGGAGCCGCCCGCTTGAATCAGACTCGGACAGAAACTGTCTCGACTCTGCAGCGCCGACGCCAACGTTCGAAGAAACACAGGTCATCGAGCCGCACAAGAATTGCGCGCGCACGACGGCCATTGGAGGGGCCCTGCGAAAACGTCCAGGGAGTAAGGGCTCCAGTGGCGGGCGAGCTTGTAGCAGACAACGCAGCCCGCTTCAAGCGGGGTGTCGCCACACCGTCACGGTGCCATCAACCGCTGGGTGGTTCTGCGGTATTCCCGCCCGGAGCTCTGCGCGCAGCATGGCTGCTGAACTATTCGTCTTCGGCCGGAGGCAAGCGCGGCGCAGGCTCGCTGCTCACTTCGACGGACCGCGCGTGAGAAGGGCCCTCGGTGGCCGCCCCGGGATCGCGGATGAGCTGCGACGGGTCTTCTTCGTCCGTGGCGTTGACGATCGGCGCGCCCGTGCTCGTCGCTGGCGCGATCGGCTGCGCGCTGCGCAGCGCCGAGCCCATCAGCGCCATCGCCGACATCGGCAGCACGATGCTCGCGCGCGGCTGTGGCAGCGCGTCACCAAACCACTCGAAGAACTCGAACAGCCGCCCGCGACGCTCGTCCGGCAGCCAGTCGAAGTTCATCCCGCGGTCGGTCACCTCCCAGTAGTGCGGCGACTCGACGGCGAGCAGCTCGTCGCGGATCGACGCGAGGCGCTGCACGTTCTCGTTGGCCATGTCGCGGTAGACCTGCTTGGCCGCGGCCTCGTCGCGCCGAAAGAGGTAGTAGGTCGCGAGCTTGATCTGCGCCTTGCGCACCCCGCGAAGGGCGATCTCTTTCTTCGCGCCCTCGCCCTCCTTGTCGACCTGGAGAAAGATCTTGAGCAGCTCGGGCCGCTCCTTCGCGCCGAGGTCGAACGCGAGCTCGTTGATCGCGCACAGGTCGTACGCGGCCGTCTCGAGCAGAAACCCGAGGTCCATGTTGAAAGCGACCTGGCCGTAGTACTTGAAGTGCCGCGCGATCGACGCCGCGAGCCCTGGAATCTTTCTGCGCAAACCCATCTCGGCCAACAGCCGATACTGGTTGAGCACGTTGTATCCCGTTCGCACGTCGCGGGCGTTGAGCGTCGCCCGCATAAACGTGTTGAAGAACTTCACCGCGAGCTCTTGCACCGCGCGGTCATCGCTCTCGATCGCGCACGCCGCGAGCTCGCGCACGTTGCTCGCGATCAGGTAGTTGAGCTCTCGATGCGTGTTGAGCGCCTGGCGGTAGACCATCTCGTACTGCCTGAGCAGCATGAACTCGAACCACGTCTTGCTCTCTTCGATCTGCTGGAGCGCGACGGGCGCGAGAGAGACGAAATCCGGGTCATTTCGCACGGTTGCGCTCATCTTGAACCACGCCGCAGGCAGCTTCTGCTTCACCTCGAGGTAGTCCTTGAGCAGGTCGCCGATCGCGTTGATCGCCGCCATCGAGATGGCCTTGTCGTGGTGCACCATCGCGTTGAGCGCGACGTCCGTCAGCTGCTCGGATGACTCGGCCGCCGCGCGCTGCGCCCGCTCGACGTCGATCTGCTTGGACGACGCGGGCCCCGTCTCGACCACCTTCAGCGCCTCGCGTCGCAGCCGTCGAATCACTTCGAGCGGAGAAACAAAGGCCGCGACGTACGCGAAGTACGGCAGCAGCGAGAGCACCGACGCGGTCATCAGCACCATCGCGATCACCGCCGCCGCGCGGGGGACCGTGCCCGCGCCGGCCGAGAAGCTCGCCCACATCGGCTGCACCGCGGACACGACGTACAGGCCCATCACGACGATGTTCGTTCGCGCGCGAAAGAACAGCTCGGTGATCCGGTGCGTGTACCGGTTGGCCGCGAGCTCGACGATGATCGCGACCACTGAGATCGCCACGCCGAGCACTTGCCCGACGAGCTGCGCGACGTTGCCGAGCACGTCGGACTCGATGCCCGCTTCGGAGTGGCGCATCGCGCGGTAGATCGATCGCGCCCCATCCGCGGAGTGGCCCACGGCGACCAGCACGAACACGCCCGCCGCGAGCACGGCGAACGGCAGGATCCAGTTGCGCAACGCGCGAGCTCGAACGCGCTTCTCTTCGTCGTCCGCTGCCGCCATCACGGCGCTGTGCGAGCGGGTCAGGTCAGGCTGAGACACAGCGCCGAGTGTGCCAGAGCTCCCGGCGGTACTGGAGCACAGAATCTCGGTTCTACGGCGCGGTCAACAGGCCGAGCTCGGCGATCGCGTCGAGGTAGTAGTCGAGCTCGCGCTGCGCCTCGAGGTCGCCGCCGTCCACCTTGTCCTTGAGCTGCTTCATCACCGCGCCGAGCTTGGGCGACGGCGCGATCGCGAATCGATCGGCGATCGCGGTCCCGAGCCCCTTTGGGAGGGGCGGGATCTTCGCGTCCATCTCGCGCACGTCGCGCACGCGCGCCGCGAGCTCGGAGATCGACTCGAGGCCCTTGCGCTTGCGCTCGGGGCGCTTCGTCGTGATGTCCGCCCGCGACAAGTCGAACAGGTCGCCGAGGCACTCGCCCATCTCTTTGGCGAAGCGTCGGACGGCGCTGTCCGTCCACGTCCCGTCGTACTGGCTCGCGCGCAAGTGGTGCAGGATCAACGAGCGGATGCGCGCGCCGAGCGCGTCCTCGCCGACGAACAACCGCGTGCGATTTTGCAGGCGATCAAACATCGACGCGCCCACTTCGGCGTGGCCGTGGAAGTGCACCTCGCCGTTGGGCAGGATGCGGCGGGTCTTGATCTTTCCGATGTCGTGAAGCAGCGCGGCCCAGCGGACTTCGATGCGGGGGACGCTCTGTCGCACGACTTGCTTCGTGTGCTTCCACACGTCCTTGTGGCGCCACTCGCCGTCGCCGAAGCCGACCATGGCCTTGACCTCGGGCAGCATGGCGTCGAGCGCGCCCGCGGCGAGCAGCGCGTCCAAGCCCTCCTCGGGGTGTCGCGCCATGATCACTCGCTCGAAGCTCGCGCGCAGCTTGGGCAGCTCGACCAGCGCGAAATCACCGACGAACGCCGGCGGCGGAGCGACGAATCCCCCTCGCTCTGCGACGCGCGCGCACGCGTCCAGCGCTTCGAGTGCGCGGTCCGCGCTCGGCTTCTCGGGCTCGGGTGGGTTCGTCGAGACGCGGTGCTCTGCGTCCCGCGCCTTGGGCTCGTTCATCATGGTCAGGCCTATCACCAATACTGCGGCGGTTCGCTGCCCGGCCGCGAAAGGGCGCGGAACCTACACCGGCTCGCAGCGCAGATGCGAGCCCTTCAGCGCGGTCCCCGAGACTGCGATGCGGAGTAAGCTCACGCGCCGTGAACGCCCGCTTCGCTTCGCTCTTGTGTGCCTCGTTTGCGCTCGGCGCAACTGCCTGCTCGAACGCCCCTGCCGGATCCGACGGATCGCTGGATGGCGGATTTGCGGACGGCGCGCTCGAGGCCAGCGCCGAGGGCTCGAGCGATGCCAGTCCGGCGTCGCCGCCCTCGTCCTGCGATCCGTGCGTCTACGACGAGCAGTGCGGACCCGGCGGGCAGTGCGACGAGCTCGACCCCGTCAACGCGCCGTCGCTGCGCACTTGTCTCGCCGCGTGCGCCGAGGTCGGCGCGAGCTGCTCGGCCCACGGCGTCGCCGGCCTGTGCGTCGACGGAACGTTCGGTCCCGTCTGCCGCCCTTCGACCTCGTGCATCGCGAGCGCGCGCAACACAGCGTGCCCCGCCGCGGGTTGCTCGGGCCGCTTCTCGCGCTGCGCGCTCAGCCCCGAGCCCGTCTGCCTCTCGCGCTGCACGACGGACCTCGAGTGCGAAAACGGCTTCGCTCGCTGCCGACCGCGGATGATCCGGGGCGGCGCGACCGAGCTCGTGTGCGTCCCAGACGACCCCGTCGGCGCCGATCAATGCGCGCGCCGCGCGGTCAACGATCGCGGCGTCGGCGCCTCGTGCGAGAGCGCCGCGTGCGCTGGCGCTGCGCGCTGCGAGCGCGGTCTCGTGGGTGGCGGCGGCCCGTTTTGCACCGTGGATTGCGCGGTCGATCACGACTGCGGCCCCAACGCGCACTGCTCGATGCTCGGCGGCGCGCGCGCGTGTGTGCCCGACGACTGCAGCCCGTTCGAGCCTCGCGCAGCACAGACCATGCTCGACCGCGCGCTCGGCGCCGGGATGCGCAATCGCTCGGAGCTCTTCTACTCGCGCACGGACCTCGACGCGTTTCCCACGCACGTCACGCGGGACCGTTTTCGCCTGCCGATCTTCAATCGGGTTCATCGTGACTGGGTCGCCGGAGCCCGATGGGCGCGCTCGGTCGGACCCGCGCTCGACACGCGTGCATCGACGCTCTCGGGCGCCATCGCGAGCGCCGGCGGCCTTCGCGCGGACGGCGACGCGCTCTCGCTCTCGCTGCCCGCTGCCGTCGCGACGTCGCTCTCGTTGCCTTCAGCCATCGCTGCGCTCGACGCACAAGCAGGCGGAACGCTCACCGAAGCCGCCCTCACCGCCGCCCTCGCCGGGGTGCCCGCAGACCTGCAAGCAGCGCTCGCCCCGATCGTCGTCGCCATGCAGCAAGCACGCGCCGCGCGCGACGAGGGCGTTCGTTGGCCCTGGTCACGAGAAGAGCGCGAGCGCCTGTTCGACGCTGCGCCGAGCCAGATCCTCGGCGGCTTCGTCGCGCTCAACCCCCGCGACGGGCGCGACCTCGGCGCGCTGCTCGGCGGCGTGGTGGTCGCTGTCCGCGAGTCGGTGGCCCTCGGTCGCACGATCGAGTCGATTTCGTGGGCCAGTTTTCGAGATCGAATGATCGCGCCGGTCACCATCGAGACGAGCGCGGGCTCGATCGTCCTTCGCGGCGGCGGCGCGGACACCTACGAAGCCGCGGCCCACCCCGCGGTGGCGCTGCTCGTCGACCTCGGCGGAGACGATCGCTACCTCGCGCCCATCGCCGCGAACCAGAGCTTCGACAACGCCGTCAGCGTCTCGATCGACCTCAGCGGCGCCGACGAATACGGCTACGACGTCGTCGCGCACAGCGTCGACGCGATGGGATTTCTGCCGTCCGATCGCGAGGGCCGCGACACGCGCTCGCGCACCTCGCGGAGCAGGACGTTGCGACAGGGCAGCGGCCGACTCGGCGTGGCGATGCTGTACGACCTCGGCGCGGGCAACGATCGATACCGTTCGCTGCGCGGGGCGCAGGGCTTCGGCGCGATGGGCGTCGGCGCGCTCTTCGACGAAGGCGGCGACGACCAGTACGAGGTCGAAGCCGCGGGCCAGGGCGCCGCCGTCGCGGGCGTCGGCGTGCTCGTCGATCGCGCCGGGGTCGATCGTTACACAGCGTGGACCTTCGCGCAGGGCTTCGGGTACGTGCGGGGCGTCGGCGTGCTCTTCGACGGCGAAGGCGACGACCAGTACGAAGCGAAAGAGACGCCCGTCGCGTATCCCTCGCCGCAGAACCCGATGGTGAACACGTCGTTCTCACAGGGCGGCGGCTTCGGTCGACGCGCGGACGGTGTGGACAACGTGAACATGTCCGGCGGCATCGGTGTGCTCCGCGACGCGCGCGGGGCCGATCGCTATCGCGCGTCGATCTTCGGACAAGCGACGGGCTACTGGGGCGGGATGGGCTTGTTGCTCGACGGCGCGGGCGACGATCAGTACGACGCGCGCTGGTACGTGCAGGGAGGCGCCGCGCATTTCGCCTACGCAGCGCTGGTCGACGGCGGCGGTCGCGACGTGCACAACATGGCAGCGGACCGACAGAACATGTGCGCGGGCGCCGGCCATGACTTCTCGGTGGGCTACTTGCTCGCGGATGGCGCCGAGGGCGACGTGTACAACGTCCCCAACCTCGCGCTGGGCGCGGGCAACGCCAACGGCGCGGGCTTCTTCGTGGAGGCGGGCGGAAACGACACGTATCGTGCGCCGTCGGCGCTGACCCTCGGCAACGCGGCGTACGAGAACTTGATGGACACTGGGCGGTTGATGCGACGAACGTGGGGTGTGTTTCTCGACGCGCAGGGCGCGGACACCTACGAGCGAGCGCCCCTCGCGCCGGTGCAGAACGACGGCGCGTGGACGCAGCGCATCCACGAGAGCGCCCCCAACGAGACCGGCGTGGGCGCTGACGGAACCGCGCCTGCGGGGCTGTGACGGCGATGGCCAAGGTGCTCTTCGAGCGCACGCGACACGAGGTCGACTGGCCCGAGGGCGGCAGGCTCGTGGACCTGTGTGATCGGGAGGTGCGCGCGGGCGTTCCGCTCGCGTGTCGCCACGCGAATTGTGGGACGTGCCGCGTCGAGGTGCGCGAGGGAATCGAGCACTGCGAGCCTGCTGAAGACGACGAGCGCGCGCTGCTCGAGCGCATCGGCAACGGTTCAGAGACGGTGCGGCTCGGCTGTCAGCTCGTGCTGCGCGCAGGCGACGGACGCGTGCGGCTCTGGGTCACGCTCTGATCTATCGCTCGCCGATCGCCGCGCGAAACGCAGCCCGGGCGCGGAGCCAATCGGCGATCGCGTCGACCCTGCGCACCTCGGCCTCGGCCCTCGCCTGCTCGCGCTGATTGACCAAGAACACGTTGGAGTCGCCCTGGCGAAACCGCTCGCGCTCGGCCTGCTCGACCTGCGTCGCTACCTGCACTTCGCGCTCTGTGATCTCTGCTCTCTCGAGCGCCGCGCGCAGCGCAGCGACGGCGTCTCGTACGTCCGCCACGACGCGGTCCCGCGCGAACGCCCGCTGCGCGTCGATCCTCGCGAGCGCGGCCTCGGCGGCGCGCAGGCGGCCGAACTGCTGTCGCATCACGATCGGCACTTCGATGGTCACGCCAGCGCTGACCTCGGGGCGGCCGCGCGAGTCCGAGGTCGAGAACGACGCTCCGAGGTCTTGCGACACCTGTCCGACGAGGTCCACCTGCGGCAAGAGCTGGTTGTTGGCCAGGTCGACCTCGACCCTCGCTTGCGCGCGCAGCGCTTCGAAGCGACGCAGCTCGGGACGCGCGGCGATGGCAGCGGCTTCGCGCGCGGGCTCGCTGGCGGCGAGCGTGTACGCGGCGTCGGGGCTCGGCATCGTGCGAGGCAGCGACGCGTCGGCGGGGACGATCGGCTGCGCCTCGCGGTCGCGGTAGAAGAGGGCGAGCTCGATCGCCGCCCTTCGCAGCGCTTGTTGCGCACCGACGACGCCGGACTCGCGAGAGAGCACGGCGCGCGTGTTGTCTTGCGCCTCGTAGCGCGGCAGGTCGCCGGCGTTGGCGCGGATCACGAGGCCGTCGTTGCGCTCCCTCGCGACGCGCAAGAGCGCGCGAGCGACCTCGAGCTTCTGCCCCGCGGAGACCCAGTCCCAGTAGCGCACGGTGGCCGCGCGCGTCGCGTCGATGCGCGCTCGCTCGAGCTCTGCTTCGGCCATGCGAACGCCCTGCGAGCGGGACTGAATGCTCGCGCGACGGCGATCGATCCAGCCGTTGCGAAGCAGCGGGATCGAGACGCCCGCGCGTAGCTCGCCGGCGGTGTTCGTCTGGAGATTTCCATAGTAATCCGGGACGCCTGCCGAGCCCTGAACGAGCGGTCCGCCGAAGCGGTAGCCCACGAAGAGCGAGCTGCCCCACAGCGGCGTCGGCTGCTCGACGGTGACGTCCACCGTGCCGTAGCGATAGTAGCCGACGGGCAAGATCGTTCCTCGTGCGCGCAGCGTCGGGTCGAAGCCTCCCTCGGCGGCGAGCAGCTCAGCGTTGGCAGCGTCGCGTTCGCGTTCGACCGCGACGAGCGTCGGAAGCGCCGCTTGCACGGAGTCGACGACGGACTGCACCTCGAGCGTGGATTGCTGTGCGCGAACGGACATCGGCGCGAGCAAGAGCGCGAACGAGAGCGCGATCGGGCGCGTGCGCATCACTTTCCTCCCGAGCGGGCAGCGCCTGCGGAGCTCTGCTGCGGCGACGTGGTCGGAGCGTTCGACATGGCCGGCGGAAACCCGTTGAACTGACGCCAGAGCTCCCAGCCGATTCGCACGCGATCGAGCAAGAACCAGCCGTTGGCGCGCACGCCCTGACGCAAGTAGCGCGTGCTCGGCCACGGCTCGCGACCGTCGGGGACGACGACCACGCGAAACTTTCCGCGGCCGTCGTCGGTGGCGTCGACGAGCGCGACGCGACCGCCGAACGTTCCGACCGAGACCGAAGGCCAGCCGCTGAACTGCACCGCAGGCCAACCCTCGAACTGCAGTCGCACGTGCCGCCCCTCGTAGATGAGCGGAACATCGTTGCCGTCCACCCACAGCTCGACCGCGCGTTCGCTCGTGTCCGGCACGAGGATCGCGACCGGGTCGCCAGCCTTCACCATCTCGCTGCCTTGCGCGGCCACCAGTCGCAGCACGACGCCAGCGATGGGAGCCACGATCTGCTGCGCTGCCTGGCGCGCCAACCTCACGTCGATCTGCGCGATCGCCGCGGTCGCCGAAGCGACTTCGGACTCAGCGGATGCCCTCGACGCGCGCGCGTCGTTGATCGACGCCATGCCGTCCGTGCCCGCGCGCGACCGATCCGCGCTCAGCGCAGCGCGCTCCGAGCGCGCCGCGTCCAATGCGTTCTGCGCGCGCTGCGCTTCGAGCCGAGTGCGCGCCGCTTCGAGCTCGGCGAGCTCGACGCTGCGCTGTGACGTGAGCCCCTGCGTGAGCAGTCCACGCTGGCGATCGATGTTGATCCGCGCCGTGCTCTCGGCGGCTTGCGCGGCCTCGACGGATCGCTCGGCCGCGTGCTGGCGGTCGAGCGCCATGCGAGCGCGAAGCTCCGCGGCGCTCATCGCGTTCGAGCGCGACATCTCGAGGGCGCCCACGCGAGCCTCGATGCCGCTCACGCGGGCGCGCGCCGCCTCCAAGCGGGCCTCCGCCGCCGCGCGCTCTTGCCGGATGCGCGAGACGAAATCCGGGTCGTTGTCTCGGATGTCAGCGATGCGGTCTCCGCGCTCGACGTGGGTCCCTTCGCGCACGTACCAGCGCACGATGCGGCCCTCGATCGGCGCCTCGATGCTCTGCTGGCGCTCGAGCGGCGCGAACGCGACGACGCGCCCGCTGCCCTTCACGTTCTGCACCCACGGAATCAAGTACAGCATCGCCGGGACGCACAGCATCGCTGCTGCGATCAATCGAGAGAACGTCCGCACCGAACGACCGCTCTGCACCATTTGCATCGAGCGCGGCGTCGAAGTCTGTTGCTGCGTCATGGGTTTCACCTCACGCCCCCGTGCCCGAGCTGAGCGGCATCGTGGGCCGCACGTCTTCGATCTTTCCGTCCGTGATCCTCCACACGCGGTCGCATCGCCACATCAAGTCCGCGCGGTGCGTAATCACGATCAGCGTCCACGGCGCGGTTCGCGCGAAGAGCGCCTGCACGGCGTCGGCGCGCGGCCCGTCGTCGAAGCCGTCGAGCACCTCGTCGATCACCACCAGCGACGGACCCGAGACGATCGCGCGCGCGAGCATCAGCCGTCGCAGCTGCCCCAGCGTCAGGGGATCTCCTTCGGAGTCGAGCTCGGTCTGCAATCCGAGCGGCAGGGCGCGCACCACGTCGAGCATCCCGACCGCAGCCAGCGCGCTGCGGACGTCTTCGGCGCTGAGCTCGTCGCGACCGACGCGAATGTTGTCCTCGATGGTGCCCTCGAACACCTCGACGCCGCGCACGAGCGCGACGCTCGATCGCCACGCGGTCGGAGCCACCTCGCGCACGTCCACGTCGTCGACCAACAGCGTGCCCATGGACGGGTCTCGCAGGGCGTAGATGGCCTCGGCGAGGACGCTCTTTCCCGCGCCGTGCGCGCCCACCAGGGCGATGCGCTCGCCAGCTTCGGCGCGCGCGCTCGCGCCCTTGAGCACGGACTTGTCCCTGACGGACAAATGCAGGTCGCGCAGCTCGAGCACGGACGGACCGACGTTGGACGGAGCGTCTCCGCCGGTCGCGCGCTCGTGCTCGAGGTCTTGCAGGTAGCCGATCTTGTCGGTGGCTGCGAGCAGGTCGTAGTAGCTCTCGAGGTGCTTTCCGAACTTGGCGAGCCCCGCGACCACCGTCGACACGACGAGCTCGCTCGCGACGAGCTGACCGAGCGTGAGCTGACGGTTGATCACCAGCCATCCGCCCACGCCGAGCAGCGTCGCGCTCGCGAACGCTTGCAGCGCGACGGAGCCGAAGATCTGCCGCACCAGCACGCGAAAGTGCGACTTGCGCGCGAGCAGATAGCGCTCGACGAGCGAGTCGACGCGGTCGACCGCGAGCGCCGCCCCCGCGTCGGTGCGAAACGTCGAGCGGTTGCGCGCGAGGTCCTGAAGAAACGACGCCACCGAGTGCTTCGCGTACGACTCTTCGATCGACGTGCGCACCGCGCCGCGTCCGAGCCCGAACACAATGAAGCCCACCGCCGCGACGAGCAGCACGTCGAAGGCGAGCAGCAGCGGGTGGTAGAACGCGAGCAGCACCATCCCGACGATCGCCTGCAAGATGATCGACAGGCCGTCGAGCAGCAGCGATGCGCCCGCCTTCTGCACGGTCAGCACGTCGAAGAACTTGTTGACCACTGACGGCCCGAGCGACCCGTCGAACTGCGCTTCTTTCGCGCGCGGCAGCGTCTCTGCCATCTGCAGCGCGAGCCTCGCGAACACGCGCTGCTGAATGATCTCGACGAGGCGCGACTGCATCACCTTGAGCAGTCCGACGAAGCACAGGCCGACGAAGACCAGGCTCGTCAGCACGACGAGCGGCTGCAGCAGCGTGCCGAACGCGACGTTGTTCACGAGGGTCTGCACGGCGACGGGCATCGCGAGCGAGAGCGTTCCGATCGCGACGGCGTAGAGCGCGACAGCCCAGACGTCCTCTCGTTCGAGCACGAGCAGCGCGCCGAGCCGAGTGGCGGGCGACGGGTGTGAGTGACTTGCCATCGACGGCACGGGTAAGCACCGCACGTGCCAGCGGATTGACTGTGTTTTCTGCGGCGAATCCCGCGCCGTCCGAAACGGTCATTCCGCTCGGCGTGCGTCGGGTTGTCTCAGTGCGACTCGATGTCGCACCGGGCGCGCACCGGTTGGCTTCAGCCAAGCGGATGAGCGCGAGGCTCAATCGTCGCTGTCGCTCTCGTCTGCGCCCATCCAGCGCTGGATGGTCCTGCGGTTGATTCCGAGCTGCGCCGCTGCGCGCTTCTTGTTGCCGCCGCAGCGCTCGAGCACGTGTGCGACGTAGCCCCGCTCGAGCTCTTCGAGGGTCATCAGCCGCTCAGCGGCCTGCTCGAACAACCGCGTCGACGCCTCGGGCTGCACGTGCGCTGGCAGGTCCGAGACGGCGATCCACTCGTCGCGCGCGAGGGCTACGGCGCGCTCGATGACGTTCTCGAGCTCGCGAACGTTGCCCGGCCAGCCGTACTGAACGAGCAGCTGCGACGCCTCCCGCGAGAGCCCTCGGATCGGGCGCGAAGCGTGCTGCGCGGCGCGGCGAAGAAAGTGCTCGGCGAGCGGAAGCACGTCGTCGGGCCGGTCCTTGAGCGGCGGGACGTGCAGCTCGATCACCGCGAGGCGATAGAACAAATCCTGGCGAAATCGCCCTTCTTTGACGGCTTCGCGCAGATCGTGGTGCGTCGCGGCGACCACGCGCACGTCGAACGCCACGGACTTCGTCGCTCCAACAGGGCGCACCTCGCGCTCAGCGAGCACGCGCAGCAGCTTCGCCTGCAATGCGAGCGGAAGATCACCCACCTCGTCGAGCAGCAGCGTGCCTCCGTTGGCCTGCACGAAGAGCCCCGGCTTGTCGGTCTTTGCGTCGGTAAAGGCGCCCTTCACGTGTCCAAATAGCTCGCTCTCGAGCAGCGCGTCAGGCACCGCTGCCATGTTGATGGCCACGAAGGGTCGGGAGGCGCGGCGAGAGACCTGGTGCAGCGCCCGGGCGACGCGCTCCTTTCCGCTGCCGCTCGGGCCCGTGACGAGCACGGTCGACGGGTTGTCTGCGACGCGACGAACGAGATCCGCGATGTCAGCGAGCGCTCTCGACCGGCCCACGAGGCCCTCGATCCCGCTGTTCGAAGCGAGCTCTCGCCGCAGCCGCTCGACCTCGCCGCGCAGCGACCGCGCCTCGATCGCCCGCGCGAGCGCCGCGCGAACCGCGCTCGGCTCGACGGGCTTGGTGAGCACGTCGTACGCGCCTGCCCGCACGAGCCTCACGGCGAGGTCCACCGTTCCGTACGCGGTCATCGCGACGACGGCGATGCGCGGGTCCGTCTGCCGCGCGTGCTCGATGATGCGCGTCCCCTGTCCGTCGGGCAGCTGGTAGTCCGTCAACACGACGTCGACCGCGCCCGCTTCGAGCGCAACGAGGCCGTCCTGAACGGTCATCGCCACGGCGGGCGCATACCCGTCGCGCACCGCGAGTGCTTCGAGCGCCTGCGCGAGCGCGGGGTCGTCTTCGACGATGAGCAGCTTCGAGGCACTGGGCGCGGCGACGCTTCGCATGACCAACGGCAGTGTACGGCACGCGCGCGACAACCGCGCTCGTTCGTGCGAGCACTGAGCGGCGACGATGAACCGCTCTCAGAAGAAGCTCGCCAGTCGACTGCAGCTCTTGTTGGTGCTCCCTGTCGCTGTCGGGACCGCGACGCTCATCGCCCTCTCGACGCTGCGGCGCCACGGCGCGCTGAGCGCGCACTCGGCGCACGCCGACGCTGAGCCGATCGCGCAGGCGCTGCGCGAGCAAGCGACGTTCGCGCTGCTCGAGGGCGTGGCGCTGATCGCGATCGTCGTGGCCGTGGTGAGCTGGTTCGTTCGTCAGCTCGCGACCGAGCTGGGCGCGATCGTCCACGGCGCCGAGCAGATCGGCGCGCACGAGTTCACCGCGCGCATCGCCGTCGAGAGCAAGCTCGGCCTCGAGCGCGTCCCCGAGGCGTTCAACGCGATGGCCGCGCGGCTCGAAGAGAGCGAAGCCGCGCTCGCCCGCGCGAACGAGCGCGCGCAGGCGTTCAACGAGCGGCTCGCGCACGCGCAGTCGCTCGCGGCGGTGGGTCAGGTCGCCGCGTCCATCGCGCACGAGGTGGGCTCGCCCCTCAACGCGATCCTGGTCAACGCGCGGATGGCCGCCGAGGACGACGACTGTCCGCCCGCGACGAAGAAGTCACTCGAAGCGATCGCCGCGCAGAGCGACCGCATCGGCGCGGTGCTGCGGCGGATGCTGCAGCTCTCGCAGCCGCCCGCCGAAAGCGCTGGCGACAGCGACGTGCGCGCAGTGATCCAAGACGTGTTCGTGTTCGTGCAAGGCTTGCTGCGCAAGGGGCGGATCGAAGGCTCGATCGACGCTCCCTCGGAGCCCCTGCGCGCCTCGATCCGCGCCGAGCACTTGCAGCAGGCGCTCTTCAATCTCGTGGTCAACGCAACGCAAGAGCTGAGCGCGGGCGGGAGGCTCGTGATCGCCGCGAGGCGCGACGGCGAGCGCGTCCGCGTCGAGGTCCGCGACAGCGGCGCCGGCGTGGCAGAGGAGGACGTCGCGCAGCTCTGGGAGCCGTTCTTCACGCGAAAGCGCGAGCGCGGCGGCACAGGCTTGGGGCTGCCGGTGGTCAAGTCGCTGGTCGAGCGCGTCGGCGGCGCGGTGTCCGTCGAGCGTGCGCGCGAGGGCGGCGCGTGCTTCGTGCTCTCGTTGCCGATCGCGTCGTCGCGAGAGTGATCAGCCGCCGGCTTGGATCGCGATGCCGAGCTTCTGCCGAAGGTAGAAGTACTCGTCGCTCACCGCGAAGGCGATGAGCTCGCGCGTGCGGTCCTTGGCGGGGATGAGCGCCTGATCTTCGGGCGTGGCGCGAATGACCGCGAGCGACCTGGGCAGGTCGTTGGCGAGCACGAAGCCGACGCGGTCCGCAGTGAGGTCGACGGCCGTGGTCCAGCGCTTGAGGTCGAGCGCGTTGTCGAGGTTGAGCAGCTTGGTGACGAGCGACGTGAGGTGCTCGAACGCCGGGCCCGTGACGTGCTGCTTGATCGCGGCGCTGTTGTCGTTGACGGCGGCCGTCAGCTCGGTGGCCACCGGAAACGCTGGGTTGACCGTGCGAATCGCGGCGAAGAGCCACGCGCGAAGGCCGGTCCCCGTCGGGACCAGCTGCCGCGCGTAGTGACCGCCTCGGAAGTACGCGAGCTTGCTGCCGACGATGAACGCGAGCGCCTGCGCCGGGCCTCCGCCGAGCGCCGCGCGGCCGAGCATGAACGACGGCGGACTCGTGAGCATCACGTTGAGGCCCGAGTCATCGGACTCGTTGACGTACACCGGCGGCTGCTTGAGCGAGAGCGTCGCGGCGCCGTAGTGGATCGTGCGCGCCATCGCGCTCGTGTGCGACGAGGCGTCGATGACCTGGCTCTCTGCGACGTGATAGGCCTCGCGCTTCTCTGCGCGCGTCGCGAGCAGCGCCGGCATGATGGTCGCAAAAATGCCGGTCAAGAGCGGGTCCTGGTTGGGGTGCGCGAGCGAGCGCGTCCACACGTCTTCGCTGACCTTCTCCGTCGCCGCGGCGGCCGCGTCCGAGCGAAACTTCTTGAAGAAGCCTTCTTCGTCGGGCTCGGCGGCCTTGAGCGCGGCGAGCGCCTGGCAGAGGCACCACGCTTCGTCTGGCTTGCGCGCGGTGGTGTAGAGCTTGCGAAGCACGCGATAGTGATCGCCGCGCGTCGGATCCTTGGCGACGACGGCCTTCTGCGCCTTGATCGCCTTCTCGATGTGCTTCTTCGGCTCGCGCAGGTAGAGCGCGGCGAGCTTGTCGGTCAGCTCGAGAGACCCGTCGAGCTCCTGCGCTTTTTCGTACGCCGCGATAGCGTCGTCGGTCTTCTCGGCTTGCGACTGCAGCGCGTCGCCGAGCGCCGCGTATCCGCGGGCCTGCGCGCCCTTCGCGCCGTCGCCCGTGAGCTTGCTGAGCGCCTTCTTCACGGCGCTCTCGAGCAGCGAGTACTCCTTGCGCGCGACGCGCACGTCCGCGAGGCCTTCGAGCGCGCGCATGGACGTGGGGTCGTACTCGAGCGCCTTCTCGTAGTAGGTCGCGCCCTCGTCCGCGCGGTTGAGCTGCTGCGTGCAGAGCTGCGCGGCCGTGAGGTAGTACTTCGCGAGCTGCGAGCGGTCGTCGACGAGGTCGGCGAGGCGGAGGATCACCTCGACGAGGCGGCTCCAGTCTTGGCCCTCGCTGTACAGCTGCATGAGCTTCATCAGCAGCCTGCGGTCGTCGGGCCGCGCTTCGAGCGCGCTCATGAACGCGCGCGCCGCCTGCGATTTGTCAGACAGCTTGCTCGCGTACAGCTCGCCGAGCTCGACGTACAAATCGAAGCGCTTGTCCGCCGGAGCGTGCTCGGCCTTCTGGCGCTTGACCTTCGCGACCTCGTCCCACTTGCCCTGCTGTCCGTACGCGTCGGCGAGCGCGTCGGCGGCGTCCGTCGACTGCGGCTCGAGCTCGACCGCTTCGCTGAGCGCGCGCACCGCGGCCGCAGCGTCGCCGAGCCTGCTGGCCGAGCGGCCGAGGTGCTCGAGGATCTGCGCGCGCTCGGGGCGCTCCATCTCTTTGCCGTGCGTCGCGAGCAGCGCTTCGTACTCCTTGCGCGCTTGCTCGAAGCGGCCGATCGCGAAGGCCGCGTCCGCCGTCGCCTTCTGCACTGCGCGGTCGCCCGGCGCGAGGTCGCGCGCTTTGGCGAACGCCTCGAGCGCCGCGCTCTCGTCGCCGCTCTTGGCCAACGCTTGTCCGTGCTTCAGCGCGACGCGGAGGCCCTCTTCTTTGCCGAGGTCCTTGGCCCGTCCGGCGCGTCCCGCGAGCAATTTCGCTGCCTCAGCGAACTCTCCCGCGTCGAACTTGAGCTCGCCCAACATCGCCGAGGCGTCCTCGTTGGTCGAGTCGAGCAGCACTGCCTTCTGCGCCGCCTCCATCGCCTTCGCGGGGCTCTCGACGCGGTCGCGATAGATCTTCGCGACCTCGGTCCACAGCCTGGCGCGCTGATTGACGCCGTCGGCTGCTTCGATTTCGCGCTGAAGAATCTCGATCGCTCCCTGCGCGTCGCCGCGCGAGGCGTACAGGTCTCGCAGGCGCGCCGTGGCGGGGCCGTAGTCGTCCACTGCGTCGAGCGCGCGCTTGTAGCGCTCGATGGCGCCGTCGAGGTCGTGCTTCTCTTCGAGGATCTTGCCAGCGCGCACGAAGGCTTCGGCCTTCTCTTGCGGCGTCTTGGCCTGAGCTGCGAGCTGGTCGAGCGCCTCGGCCGCGGCCTTCACGTCGCCCTTGAGCGCGCGGAGCTTCGCGGCGCCCTCGAGCGCGGCGGAGTTCGTTCCGTCCGCTTCGAGGGCCTTCTCGAAGGCTTCGCCGGCGCGGTCGATGGACCCGATCGGGTCGAGCAGCACGCGGCCCCGCTGCGCGTGAAGGTCGGCCTTGCGCGTCGAGGACTCGATGATCTGCGCGTGGCGCTCGAGCAAATCGACGAGGTGATCGAACTTGCGCGTCACGCGGTAGAGCCGCGCCAAACCCGTCAACGCAGGGTCGTTCGACGGGTCGATCGCGAGCACGCTCTCGAACGCCCCCGTCGCCTTCGCGTGGTCGACGAACTCCTCTTCGTAGATCGCAGCGACGCGGTTGTAGAGGTCGATCTTCTGCCGCGGCGTCGCCGCCACGTTGATCTGCGCCTCGAGCGCGTGCAGCAGCTTCTCGTTCTGCCCGGTGCGCGCGTACAGCCGCTCGAGGCCCTTGAGCGCCGTGACGTTCTTCTCGTCCTCGGCTCTTGCCTTCTCGTAGAACGCAGCGGCTTTGCCGTCGTCCTTCAGGCGGTCTTCCCACGTCTCGGCGATCTCGCAGAGCGCCTCGCTCTTGGCCGCGCCCGTGAGCGCTTCGGCCTTCTTCTCGAGCAGCGCGACGAGGCCCTTGTAGTCGTCGGACGCGATGTAGATGCGCTCGAGCACCTGCAGCGCCTTGGCCTGCGCCGGGTCGTCCGCGAGCACCTTCTCTGCGATCTCGCGGGCGCGCTTGTCGTCACCGACGCGCGCCTCGAGCACGTCCGCCGCCTCGGCGCGGTAGTCGCGCCCGCGGATCGGGTTGCCTTGCGCGTCCGCGCGCTTGAGCAGCACCGCGACGAGCTCGGGCCACTGCTGAGCCTTGCGGTAGATGCTCGAAGCGCCGTCGAGCGCGTGGTCGTTGTTGGGCTCGAGCGAGAGCGCCTGCGAGTAGCAGTTCGCCGCGTAGTCCGGCCGCGACAGCTTGTCCGCGTACCAGCCGCCGAGCAGCACGTACAAGCGCGCGCCCTCGGAGGGATCGCGGCCCTGCGCGCTCTGCGAGAGCGTGGTGAGCACCTCGTTCCACCGGGAGACGTCCGAGCCGGCGAGGCGCTCGATTTCGCGCGCGTAGTCGTCGACGTGAGGCGCGCTCGAGACCGCTTCGGCCGCGGCGACTAGCGCGTTTTCTGCGTCCTTCAGCTCGCGTTCGTAGACCTGCGCGAGCTCGTGATAGAGCTCGGCCTTCTTGTCCGCGAGCTTCTCTTGGTCGGCCTCTTCGAGCAGCAGCTCGGCCTTCTCTTCAGGCGTCGCGAGCGCGCGGCGGATCTCGACGATCTTCGCGAGGACGATCTCGTCCTTCTCGTCGAGCTTGTTCAGCTCTTCGTAGAGCGCGCGCGCCTTCGCGAGGTCCTTCGTCTCGATCTGCGCGACGCGCGCCGCACGAAATAGCAGCGCCTTCTTCGCGCCAACGGCGTCGGACTTCGCGATCGCCTCTTCGAGCGCCGCGAGCACGTCTGCCCACGGAACGCCGCGGCCGCCGCACGCCTCGAGCGCTAGCGCCTTCTCGTCGTCGGACGGGGCTTCGAGCACCGCAGCCTTGCGCGCGTCGAACTCGTCTCGGGTCACGTCGGCGAGGCGCTTTCCGGCGGCCGCGTCGTTGAGCACTCGGACGAACTCGCCCGCGGTCGCGAAGCGCTCGGCCGGGTCCTTCGAGAGCACCTGGGCGAACACAGGATCGAGGTCCTTCGAGACCCAGCCGCGCGGCGCGACCTTCGACGGCGCTTCGGCGGTCTGCGAGACGTGCGCGACGATCAGGTCGATCGGCGACGCGCCTGCGAACGGGGCCTTTCCCGTCAGCACTTCGTACGCGAGGCAGCCGAACGCGTACACGTCCGAGCGCACGTCCGCGGCGGCGCCCGAGCGAGCGCGCTCTGGGGCGATGTTGCGCGCCGAGCCGACGAGCACGAGCAGCGACGCCGAATCGAGCCCGCCTTCGCGCGAGCCCGTCATGCGATCGACCGCGAAGTCGACGAGCACTCCGTTGAGCTGCCCCTCGCGTCGCACGATCATCACGTGCTCCGGGCGCAGGTCCGAGTGCATGATCCCCGCCGCGTGAACCGCGTCCAAGCCCGCGGCGATCGACTCGAGCAGGGGGCGCGCCTCGTTCAAGTGCATGGCGCCAGTGCGGCCGATGCGGATGCTCAGCAGCTGGCCGTCGATGTACTCGCTCGCGAGGTACGGCCGCCCGTCGGGAAGCACGCCCGCCGCCAGGATCTTTTGCACGGCTGGGTGCTGCACGCGCTTGAGCGCCCGCTGCGCCAGCAAGAACCGCTGCAGGCCGCGCCGATCGCGCACCTTCGAGTCGCGCAAGACCTTGAGCGTGACTTGCTTGCCGTCGGCGTTGGCCATGAAGACCGAGCCGAAGCCCTCGTCGTTGATCTTCTTCTGGATGCGAAACCCCGCCACCGTGGCGCCCGCTTGAAAGTCGTCCGAGGCGCGTCCCTCGTACACGGACTTGAGCCGCGCCGCAGCGTCGCGGTCCTTCAGGACGATCGCGTCCGCGAGCGCTTCGAGCATCTCTTCTTTGGCGCAGCGCTCGACCAGCGCGCGCGCGAAGGCGGCCTTGTTGGTCGTGCCGCCGACATCATTGGGATCCAGGTCGAGCAGCTCGGACGAGAGCTTCTGCAACGATTCGAGGTCGAACAATCGCTCGAGCTCGGCGCGAAGGACGTCAGCAGGGGCAGAGGACATCGCGAGAGACGCTCCGTGTTTTCGTGAAGATGAGGCGAGCGCCGCGGACGGTCCGGGGCGCGATCGCGCGCGAAGCCTATACCGTGTGGGCGGTCCGATAGAATCCCTACGACGCTCTGTTCTGCTCGTTCGGCGACAGAACACGAGTGCTACCGTTGGCGCCGTGCGTCGCGCGCTCACTGCCCTCTTGACTATCGCTTCGTCGGCGTTTGTTGCGGCGCCGAGCCCCGCGCTCGCCAACGGGCGCTTTCCTGCCGCGCAGCTCGTGCAGCTCTCGCCCGACGGTCAGAGCGTCGCGCTGCGGCTCACCTTCGGCTTCGCCCTGAGCGAGGACGGCGGCCAGACCTTTCGCTGGCTCTGCGAGGACGTGCTCGGCTATGGCGCAGGCGCGTTCGACCCTTCGTTTACCATGGACGACACGCGGCGGTTGTACGTGGGCGCGCCGGACGGCCTCGCGCGCGCCAGCGCCGACCGCTGCAGCCACGAGCGCGTCGCGCAGCTCGAGCGCGAGTTCGTGATCGACCTCGATCGCTCCGCCGACGGCAGAACGGTGCTCGCGATCACCTCGTCCGGCGCGCCGACCGCTCGCAACCGCGTGTGGCGCTCGGACGACGGCGGCGGGACGTTTGCGCCGCTCGGCGAGGGGTTCGGGCCCGAGACGCTCTTCGAGACCGTCGAGCTCGCGCGCAGCGACGCGCGACGGGTGTACGCGACGGCGGTGCGCAACAACCCTCGCAGCGTTCGCTTCATGCGCAGCGACGATGGAGGCGCGACGCTCTCGGACTCGTCGCTCGATGTTCACGCGATCGAAGACGCGTTCGTCGCCGCCATCGACCCGACCGACGCTGACGTAGTCTACGTTCGCGCTCGGCTCTCGGCGCCGCCCGACCCCGACGCGGGCTCGGGCGCGTCGCCCACCACGCTGCTTGTTTCGCGGGACGGAGGACGGTCGTTTCGCGAGATCGCGCGCACCGTCGGCGCGATGAACGGCTTCGCGATCAGCGACGACGGCGCAACGCTGTGGATCGGCTCGACGCACGCCGCGGACGGCCTTCGTCAGTCCACCGACCGCGGCGCGAGCTGGCAGCGCGTGAGCGACACCCGCGTCACCGGCTTGCGCTTTCACCGCGGGACGCTCTGGATCGCGGCGAACTGGGTGATCGATCGCTTCGCGCTCGGTCGATCGACGGACGGCGGACGCACGATCGTCCCGGCGCTCGCTGACTTTTGCGCGCTGCGCGGCGCGCCCGAGTGCTCGGCGACGAGCGACATCACCACCGTGTGCGGCGCACGCTGGTCCCTCTATCGCGCAGGAACGCTCGGCTGCGCGCCGGTCCCCACCCCGGACGCCTCCACGCCCCCGCCGATGTCCGACGCCGCGATCGAAGCGCCCGTCACCGCTGCCCCCGGTTGTCGCTGCGCGACGCCTTCAGCGCCAGCGTCGAGCCCTCCCCTCGCGGCGTTGACCGCGCTGGCTGCGCTCGCGACGCTCGCGCGCCGTCGTCAGCGCGCGCCCGAGCGCTGCGCCTGATCGACCTGATCCCACTCCATCTCGAACGCGCTGAGCTGTCCGCGCACGATCTCGAGGTTCTTCGAGTTGGTCTCGTTCTTCACGCCGCGCTGGATCGCGGCCATCTGACGCTCGATCTCGCCGAGCAGGTCGCACATCGCGCTGAGGCGATCGCGGTCGACCGTGCGACGGTCCTTGCCTGCGTAGCGGTTGCGATACTCGTCGAACACTTCGTTCGCCGCGCCGCCGAGCGAGCCGGCGAGGTCGTCGACCGTCGCGCCCTCTTTCGCCTTGCGGATCTCTTCGATCTCGACGCGGTACGTCTCGAGGTTGCCGTCGATCACCGCGATGTTGTCCTTGTTCACCTGCGCGACGGACTCTTCGCGGGTCAGGTCGAGCATGCGGGTCTTGGCGCGCTCGAGGTTGCGCATCATGCGCTCGAGCAGCTCGACGCGGCGCGACGTGCGGCCCTTGCCCGCGAAGTGATCGCGGTAGATGTCGAACTGGCTGTTCGCGATGGAGGCCAGCGCGCCCGACTGCTCTTCGAGCGTCCCGGCCGCGTGCGCGCGGGCCACTTCGTCGCGCTCGCTGCGGTACATGTTGAGCGCTTGGGTGACCGCGTCGAGGTCGCGACGAAACGGCGGCGCGGCGTTCTTCGCGATGATCGCGCTCATCTGCGCAGAGAGCGACGAGAGGTCCTCGATCATCTCTTCGAGCAAGCCGAGGTCGCGGGTCGAGCGGCTCTTGCCGGCGAAGTGTCGGCGGTAGCGCGCCATCACGAAGTTGGCCGTCTGCGCGAGCGGCGCGAACACTTCGAAGTCGGGTCCCGCGCTCTTGGCCTCGGTGATCGCGGCGCGCTCGGCCTCGAACATCTTGGTCTGCTCTTGCGCGTCCGCGCGAAGGCTCGCGAGCTCGCTGTCACGAGAGGCGTTCGGCGTGGCGTCGATCTGCATCACGACGTTCTTCGTGCGGCGGATCAGGTTGTCCATCTCGGTCACGTCGCGCGTGCCGCGGGACTGACCCGCGAACTTCGTGTCGTAGACCTTCGAGATCGCCTCGAGTTCTTGTTTCATGCGGGTCGCGATGAAGCTCGCCATGCCGTGTTTCTCCGAGTGAAGTACGAGAAGTACCGTGAAGTTCGACGACGCATCGCCGAGGACATGTTCTGCGGCGCAGAGCGCCTGGACGCGCGTCAGGCCCTTCGAGCGCGACCGTCGACAACGATGACGGCCGCCAGGCGCGCGCGAGTATGGCGCGATCGCGCCCAGTGAAAAGGGGGATCGACACGCTTTGCCGCGATCGACGCGCCTCCCCCGAAGCAACCGCGCCCGAGGGGCTTCTATTCGTCCGCGCGCAGCAGGACGACGGAGATGTTGTCGGGCCCGCCGCGCTCGTTGGCCTCAGCGATCAAGCGCTTGCAGATGTCCTCGAGCGTGCCCCCCTCGGCGAGCAGGCGCTGAAGCGCGGCGTCGTCGACGGGGCCGCACAGCCCGTCGGAGCACAGCAAGAACAGATCGCCCGTCTTCACGCTCTCGCGTCGAACGTCGGGCGCCGTGTCCGCCGCGGTCCCGAGGGCGCGCGTGATGACATTGGAGTAGCCCGCGAGCGCGGCCATCACCGCGGGGTCGTCGCCGCCGAGCTCTTCGATCAGCGAGTGATCGCGGGTCATGCGCGAGAGCGCGCCGTCGCGAAAGCGGTAGCAGCGCGAGTCGCCCGCGTGCGCGATGCCGAGCGCGTCGCCGTCGGTGATGAGCGCCACGATGGTGGTGCCCATGCCCTTGTGCGCGCGGTTGGCTTGTCCCTCGCGTACGACGCGCTGGTTGGCCCGGCGGATCGCCTGGTCCAGCACGTCGAGCCTCGTTGGGACAGCGCTGTCTCGAACAAACTCGTGCACTGTGTCTCGCGCCAAAGCGCTCGCGACCTCTCCTGCGCGGTGGCCCCCCATCCCGTCCGCCACGAGAAATAGCCCGAGCGTCTCGTCGACGAGGAAAGTGTCTTCGTTGTGGTCTCGCTCCCGACCTACGTCGGTGAGCCCCGATGCGACGAACTTCATCCCCGTACTCGACCCTTCGAACGCGATCATTCGCGAGGTCTACGAGTGTACGTCGATACGTTCGACCCCGTGAACCCACAAAACACCCTCGCGAGGCATTTCAACGGCTGACTCGGCCCCCGAGTTTCCGCCGAAGCAGCCTCGGCGCCGATCGATCCCCCCGTCGTGCGCTTCGTGGTTCCCCTCTGGTGGCGACGCGTGCAACCCTGACGGGTCGCGCGATCACTCGCCGCCGCGGTTGCGCAAGAACGTCGGGATGTCGAGGTCCGACTCCTGCGCGATGCCGAACTGCCCAGACTGGCGCGTCTCTCGCGAAACGGGCGCAGAAGGCGTCACCGAACGACGCGTCGTCACCTCTTGCGAGGGGCGCGAGCGAACCTCGGGCGCCGACGCGATCGGCGTCTGCGCGGGGCGCGTGCGCTGCTCGGCGAGCGGCGGCGTCACGATACGAGACGCGAAGGTCGGCTTGATCTCTTCTTGCCGCACCGAGCGGCCGAAGCCCGTCGCGATCACCGTGACCTTGATCACGTCGCGCATCTCGGGGTTGACCACGGAGCCGAAGATGATGTTCGCGTCCTCGTGCGCGGTGTCCATGATCATCGTCGCGGCTTCGTTGATCTCGCCGAGGCGCATGTCCGGGCCGCCCGTGAAGTTGATCAAGATGCCCGTCGCGCCTTCGACGGACATGTTGTCGAGCAGCGGCGAGTTGATCGCAGCCGTCGCGGCGTCGAACGCGCGGCGCTCGCCGCGGCCGTAGCCGATGCCCATGAGCGCCATGCCCATCTGGGTCATCACGGCCTTCACGTCCGCGAAGTCCACGTTCACGATGCCCGTCTGCTGGATCAAGTCCGAGATGCCCTGCACTGCGTGCACGAGCACTTCGTCCGCCTTGCGAAAGGCGTCCATCAGCGTGAGGTCCGGGTCGTTGAGGTTGACCAGCTTCTGGTTGGGGATGGTGATCAACGTGTCGACGTGACCCTCGAGCTCGGCCAGGCCCGCTTCGGCGAACTTCGCCCTGCGCTTGCCTTCGAACATGAAGGGCTTGGTCACCACGCCCACCGTCAACGCGCCGAGGTCACGCGCGACCTGAGCGATCACCGACGCGGCGCCGGTGCCCGTCCCGCCGCCCATGCCCGCGGTGATGAAGACCATGTCCGCGCCCTGCAGGTGGTCCTGCAAGAGCTGGATGTCCTCCATCGCGGCCTTCTTGCCGATGTCAGGGTTGGCGCCAGCGCCGAGGCCCTTGGTCAGCGAACGACCGAGCTGAATGCGAACGCCCGCAGGGTTCGCCGTCAGCGCTTGGATGTCCGTGTTCGCGACGATGAACTCAACGTCTTGAACGTTGGACTCGATCATCGTGCGAATCGCATTGCCACCAGCTCCACCGACGCCCACGACTTTGATTCGTGCCGCTGGAGTGTTCACGTCATCAGCCAGATCGAACGACAGACCCATCACCGCCTCCTACCCGCTATCCACACACTACCGCTCGTCACTGACACCGCTCGTTGCGATCCTCGAGTTATGTCTCTCGCGGGGGGTCTCACGCTCTACACCGAAGCTCGCCTCGATGCACCCCTCTCGTGAGCTTCCCTCACGCGGCCGCATCGCGCACACCGAGTGCCAACGATGCTGACCTTCGCGCCGGGGACCGGGACCGTGAGCCGCAGCGCTCGGGAGACAACCTCGGAAGAACTTTTCCGAACCCGAGCGCCACGGCCCACGGTCGCGACCACCGCCGCGACCGCGAAAAACTTCAGCTCTTAGAACACTTCTCGCATCCAGTTCCAGAGTTTGTTTCCGAAGCCCTTGTCCCCGTCGACGGCGTGCGCCGCCTCCGTGGGATCACTCTTGACCGCTGCGACTCGACCGGTCGCGCCCTGCGCCAACTGCGCGCCCTGAGCGGGCTGCGACCCGCTCAGGTTCAGCGTCTGCGGAACCGCGCTCGGTCGATTCACCCCGTACTTGAGCAAACCGACCGCCGTCGCATGCGCAGGGCTCTTCACCATCTCCGCCATGCCTCCGACGCCGATCGGCGTCCCGCGTCGCACGGGCAACGCGAGCACTTCTTCGGCCAACGCTTCGCAGCCATCCAGCAACGTCGCGCCGCCGCACAACACCACGCCCGCGCCGAGCAACTCTCCGTAGCCCGACTGAGCGATCGCATGCTTCACCAGCATGAAGATCTCTTCCATCCGAGGCTCGATGATCTCCGCCAACACGTGCCGCGGGATCGAGCGACCAGCCCGTCCGCCCACGCTCGGGATCTCGATCGACTCCGTCGGGTCCACCATCGAGTTCATCGCGCAGCCGTGGCGCACCTTGATGCGCTCGGCCTCGCCGAGCGGCGTGCGCAGCCCGGTCGCGATGTCGTTGGTCAGGTTCTGCCCGCCCAGCGGGATCACCGACGTGTGCACCAGCGAGCCGTCGACGTAGATCACCACGTCCGTCGTGCCTCCGCCGATGTCCACCAGCGCCACGCCGATCTCTTTCTCGTCCTCGGTCAGCACCGCTTCGGCGCTCGCCAACGGCTGCAACACCAGCTCCGCGACCTCGAGCCCGCATCGCTGCGCGCACTTGGTCAGGTTGGTGATCGCCGTCGTCGCCGCCGTCACGAGATGAACGCGCGCTTCCAAGCGCATCCCGCTCATCCCCACCGGCTCGCGGACGCCCTCTTGCTGGTCGACCACGAAGTCCTGCGGCAACACGTGGATCACCTGGCGATCCAGCGGCAACTTGATGTGCCTCGCTTGATCGAGCACGCGGATCACGTCGTCGCCGGTCACCTCGTGGTTGCCCACGGTGACCAGGCCGTTCGAGTTCATCCCTTGCACGTGGCTGCCCGCGATGCCGGCGTACACCGTCGCGATCTCGACACCCGCCATCGAGCTCGCGCGCTCGATCGCTTCGTTGATCGACGCGACGGTGGACTCGATGTTCACCACCACGCCTTTGCGCAGGCCGCCGCACTTGGATTCGCCTACGCCCGTCACGTCGACGCCCTCGGCGCCGACTTCGCCCACGACAGCCAGCACCTTGGTAGTGCCGATGTCGAGTCCGACGATGATGTCTCCTGGCTTCGCCATGTGGTCCGTACCCGCTAATGGCATGCCGGTGCGGCCGAGGTGAAAAAAGCAGCGCGCTTTTGTAGGTGCAGGCTCGCTCGTCGCGCTCGATCCTCGCGATCGAACCCACGCAAGAACGCGCCGTTCGCGCGTCGAGCGCACCCCTCGCCGTCGCGGCGAATCCCTGACGTCGACGCGCTCGAGCATCGCGTCGATCCGCGGTCTTCTCCGCGCAAAAACGCCTCGAGCGCACGCCCCCCTCTGCGAGCCCGCCCCGCTCGCCGGCGCGATCGACGGTCGCTCAGCGAACGCGCAAACGCACCGCGGCGCGCTCGGGATGCCGATCGCTCTCGAGGTGGATCTCCGCCGCGTCGAGGCGGTTGCGCTCGAGCTCGGCGAGGATCGCGCTCAAGCGCGCCATCTTCGCGCGGTACGGGCCGCGTCCGAGCCAAACGTACGTCCCGCGTCCCGCGAGCGTCATCGACAGGTCTCCCGTGCTCTCGTGGTGCACTTCGTCGACGCGCACCCTGCCGCCGAGCGAGCTGCCGGACAGGTCCGAGAGCAACGCCAGCGCGTCACGAACGTGCTCGCGCGCCTCGTCGGGTGCGCTCGCGAACAGCTCGCGAGAGATCCCTGTCACGACGGGCAAATCCGCGGGATCGCCCTCGCCCGCGCGCTTGAAGATCGTCCCGTCCGTCGCGCAGAGGTACTGCGCCCCGGCGCTGACGATCGCCACGGCCTCGCGCTCTTCGACCTCGATGCGCACGGTCCCGGGCAGTCGCCGCGAGACGCGCGCGCGGGAGATCCACGGGAGCTCCGAGATCCCGCGCTCGGACTTGCGAAGGTCCAGCGCGAGCACGTTGCGGCCCTCGGTGATCGCTCCCGCCGCGAGCACCGCGTCGCGCGGCGTGCGAACGGCGCCGACGACCTCGATGTCCCGCGCGCCGAAGCGGGGCGTGCTCGTGGCCCAACGGTGCGTCAATCGCCCTGCGACCAACGAGCCCGCGACGAGCGCGACCATCGACGCCGTGGACAGCGCTGACGAGAGCTGCGCCCGCCAGCGCGCGCGTCGCTCGGCCTTCGCCGCGGCGATCGCCGCAGCATCGGGCTCGGACACCTCTGCCGCAGGAATGGGCCTGCCCGCAGCGGTGTCGTCCTCGCTCGAGTCCAGCTCGGGAGGAGGCGTCGATCGTCGTCGGTTTGCAGGCAACGTGCTCAAAGAGCCCTCGTCCACACTGCCTACCTTCGCCGCCCTCTCTCTCGCCAGTTTTCAGCGACAAACCCCAACGAGTTCACGGAACAAGATCGAGGATGCGCCGTCGCACCGCGGTCTCGCTGACGGGGATGTCCGGCCGCACCGGGTTGCTCATCGCGTAGGGGACCAGCACCGCCGGCCGCGGATCGCTGTTGCGCTCGACGTTGACGAACTGCCACCCGTCCTTGAGCAGCCTGAACGGCGACGTCGCGAAGCTCGCGTCCGGTCGCACCCCGAGCAGCACCGCGACGCCGATCGGAGACACTCCGCGCACGATGTCGGGCCCCATCCCTCCGGCCATCGACGAGTTGAACGCGCCCGAGCGATCGACGTCGTCGTAGATCACCAGGTGCGCGAACGCGACGCGGTTGCCTCCGACCAAGCCGAACGCGTTGTCCGGGATCGACGGCAGCACCATGCGGTAGGTCGCCGCGGTGTTGCCCGCGCCGAACGTCACGTTGGACGAAGCGGCTTCGGCTACCGCTGATCCGCGAGGCAAATCCCAGAGCAACGCGACGCGCGGCCGCACGAACGCGTCGCTCGTCGGCGGCGAGATTTGCAGCGCCACTCCGTCGAGCGTCTGTCCCGGCGCGAGCGCTGCGGCCGTCCGCATCTCGCGCACGAAGAGCGCCGTCCACCCGTCGCGCGCCGAGCTCAGCCGCAGCACGTTGGCTGAGTCGAACGTGTAGTCGAGCGACACCGCGCCGCTCACGAACCGCTGCGCCGCGTCGTCGAGCGTCCCGCCCCACATGAACGCCGTCAGCGAGTAGCCCTCGTCGATCTCGACGGACGGATCCGAGACAAACGCGTGGTCGTTGCGGAGCACTCCCCACGCGAACGCGAGCTGGTTGCTCGTCACGTCGAGCGTCCCGTTGACTCGGTATCGGTTGACCGGGTCGCCCGACAGCGTGCGGTTGGTGTCCGTGATCTGCGCGGGCGTCCCGTTCAAGTTGAAGCGAAACGTGGTCATCCGCCACTCGCCCCGCGCGTCGCCGCGCACCCCCGCTTCGAACGGCGGAAACATCACGTCCGGCGGCGGAGGAAACACCACGTCCGGCGGCGGAGGAAACACCACGTCGAGCCCGATCGTCGCGTCGGGCTGCGTGATGACTCCGCTGTCCAACGTCGGGTCGACCCGGTCGATCAGCGACGAATCTCCACGAACGATCGACGAGTCTCGAACGCTCGAGCCTCCGTCGTTTTCGGCGCGGACCGAGGCCCCGCAGCCGGTGAGCAATGCCAACGCAACGGTCGTCGTAAGCGCTCTAGCCATGATCCCGCGATCGTATCACCGCCCGCGATCGCTTCACGACGGCAGCGCGCTGTACGCGAGAAATCCCGCCTCGTGCGCGGCGAACAGCTCGACCGCCGCCCGCGTGATCGACGCTCGTGTGGCGCGGGTCCACCGCGGTCGTTGAGCGGCGTCGGCTCCGTGATGCGCCGCGCCGAGCACCGATCCGAGGTAGCGAAACAGCGCCCCGAAGTGCTCGGTGTCGACCTTCTCCATCGACAGCTTGTCCTCTTGCGGCGCGAGCGGCCGCAGCGCCATACGCCGACCGTGGATGCTCAGCACCGCGGGCGCCACGTCGATGGCCGAGAGCGCCTCTCGCGCCGCCGTCAGCGCCTTCGCCGACACGCTGAGCTCCTTCAGGTCGAACAGCCACGGCGGGTCCTCTGGCTCGATGGGCTTCACCGAAATCGCCGCTCGAAACGTGCCCAAGCTGCCGTTGCCAGCCACACGAAACGCCACGTCGTCGACGCGCGCGAACTCGTAGCCCCGCGCGCCGAAGCGCTCGTAGAGCAGGTGCAGGTCCCTCGCCACGGACTCGATCTCGCCGCGCGCGTCACGATCGAGGTCCGCGTAGCGCTCGCCGCGGATGAATTCGTGTGTCGCGTACGCGCCCTTCGCGCGCGCCTCGGTGCGCGCCGCGAGAAAGTCCCCGTACGACCGGTGCTCGACCTTCTTGCGCAGCCCGGCGACGGGCTTGGGAACGTCCGCGATCGCGTCGCTGAGATAGCCGTCGATCACGGCCTCGAGCCACGAGAGCGAGTCCGCTGCGCGCGCCGCCCGCGACGCACCCGCGAGCAGCGCGCTGGTCGCGAGTCGAAGCACGTCCTCGACCCACGGGCCCTTGGTCACCGAGTCGAAGTCGTTGATCCAGAAGCCCACCTCGCCCTTTTGCCAGGGCGCGCCCGCGTCCGTGCGCAGCGCCCCGAAGTTCTCGGCGTGCGCGTCGCCCACGATCCACCCCTCGCCCTCGGCGCCGTCGATCGAAGCCCGCGTCGCGCGCAGCGCCGCGCGAAAGAACGGCAGCGACCCGCGAAAGAAGCTGAACGCGCTCGAGCTCATCTTCTGCCGCTTCTTCGCGAGCAGCCATCGGTGCGCGTCTTCGCCGGACGCGATCGAGACCCCTCGAAGCGCGCGGACCGTCGCCTCGTCGGTGTCGTGTTGCTTGCGCGCGAGGTCGAATGCGTCGATGCGTCCCATGCCGTCGGGTGCGCAGCGTACTGCGTCGATGTACAAGTGCGACACCGACGAATGGTGCTCCAACGAAGCCTCCGAACGCTCACCACCGCCATGGGCTCTGCCGTCGACCGCGCGCTGCTCGCGACGATCGCGCGACAGGCGCGGCGCGGACAGGGACGCCTGCCGACCGAGAGCCACGCCGAGCGCTTGCGCAGGCTCGAAGCCGTGCGCCAGCGATACGCGACCGACGACAATCTGCGCGACGCCGAGCGGTTCTTTCCGGTGAAGAGCGGGCCGATCCAGGTGCGCGAGACCGCCGCAGGCAGCTTCGAAGACGGGGCGGCCATCACCGACCTCGCGTGGCAGTGCGACGCCGCTGCGATCGACCCCGAGGTCGGCGCGCGCATCGACGCGGATCCGCACAACCGCGACGTGCGCGTGCGCTGGATCGGCCAGCCATCGAGCGGCAGACCTGTGCTCGCCCTCGTGCACGGCTACCTCGGCGGCGAGCCGAAGTGGGAGCAGAAGTTCTTCCCCGTGCGACGGCTGCGCGCGTGGGGCTTCGACGTCGCCCTCGTCACGCTGCCCTTTCATGGGCCGCGCAAAGACCCTGCGCGCAAAGGGGCGCCCAAGTTTCCGAGCGTCGATCCAGCGTTCAACATCGAAGTGTGGCGCCGCGCCATCATCGAGCTGCGCGAGCTCACAGTCGTCGCGAGACAACGCGGCGCGCGCTCGATGGGCGTCCTCGGAATGAGCCTCGGCGGCTACACCTCCGCGCTGCTCGCCTGCGCCGAGCCCACCCTCTCGGTGTGCGTCCCGATGATCCCGCTCGCGTCGCTCGCGGACTTCTCGCTCGAGCACAACCGCCTTCCAGGGACCCCCTCGCAGCAGCGCGAGCTGCACGCAGCCCTCGAGCGCGCGATGGCTCCCGTCTCGCCCGTGCACCGATCGGCGCTCATCGATCACGAGCGCATCATCGTCGTCGCCGCGCGAGGCGACCGCGTCACGCCCCCTTCCCATGCAGACCGACTCGCCGCGAAGCACGACGCGCGGCTGCTCTCGTTCGAGGGCGGGCACCTCTTGCAAGTGGGCCGAACGCGCGCCCTCGAGGCCGTCCACGAGCGCATCCGCGCGCTCGGAGTGCTCGACGCGCGGTGATCGAACGGTGTAGTCACGCGCGACCCAATGTTTCGAGGACGCGTTCGACACATTCATTTCGTTGGCATCGGCGGCATCGGGATGTCCGGCATCGCCGAGGTGCTCCTCTCGCTCGGCTACGTCGTCTCGGGCAGCGACGCGAAGGCCAGCGAGAGCACTCGCCGGCTCGAGACCCTCGGCGCGCGCTGCTTCGTCGGCCACACCACAGGCAACGTCACCGGCGCTGACGTCGTCGTCTACTCGTCGGCCGTCACCGCGGAGAACCCCGAGCTCGTCGAGGCGCGCTCGCTCGGGATCCCTGTGATTCGCCGGGCCGAAATGCTCGCCGAGCTCATGCGCTTGAAGCAGGGCATCGCCATCGCGGGCTCGCACGGCAAGACCACCACCACGTCGCTCGTCGCCACGGTGCTGCAGCACGCCCGGCTCGATCCGACCGTGGTCATCGGCGGCAAGCTCAACGCCCTTGGCACCAACGCGCGCGCCGGACAGGGCGAGCTGCTCGTCGCCGAAGCCGACGAGAGCGACGGCAGCTTTCTCAAGCTCAGCCCCGTCATCGCCGTCGTGACCAACATCGACCCCGAGCACCTCGACCACTACAAGACCCACGAGGCGATCAAGAACGCCTTCGTCGACTTCGTCGAGCGCGTCCCCTTCTACGGCCTCGCCGTGCTCTGCCTCGACCACCCGCACGTGCAAGAGATCATCCCCCGCATCGACCGTCGCGTGGTCACCTACGGGACCAGCGCGCAGGCCGACTACCGCGCGGACGCGATCGCGCTCAAGGGGCCCATGACCGAGTTCGACCTCGTTCGCCGCGGCGAGCGCGTGGGCCGCTTCGCCGTGCGCCTCACGGGACGCCACAACGTGCTCAACACCCTCGCTGTGATCGCCATCGCAGACGAGCTCGAGGTGCCCATCGAGACCACGCGCGAGGCGCTCGCGAGCTTCGCCGGTGTCCAACGGCGGTTCACGATCGTCGACGAGGTCGACGGCGTCACGCTCGTCGACGACTACGGTCACCACCCGGCAGAGATCGAAGCGACGCTCGAAGCTGCGTACGCGGGCTTCGGACGGCGGCTGGTCGTCGCGTTTCAGCCCCATCGCTACACCAGGACGCGAGACCTGTTCGAGGCGTTTACGCGCTCGTTCAACCGCGCGGACGTCCTGGTGATGACAGAGGTCTACGCCGCGGGTGAAGCGCGCATCGAGGGCGCTTCGGGCGAGCGCCTCGCGGACGCCATTCGCAAGCACGCATCGTGAAGCCCGGGGACATGGTGATCGCCCTTGGCGCGGGCGACGTGAACCAGTGCCTCAAGGGCCTGGCCGATCGGCTGCGCGCGCGGCCGAAGAACTGACCGCGGTCACGACGAAGCGCCGCCGTCCGCTGCCTTGGGGGGCACCTTCACGAGCCTGCGCGCGAGCAGCCCAATCGGGACCAGCGGCAGCAGCGTGACGAACAGCGCCAGCGCGACGATGGTGCCCACGGTCGCTGCCACCGCGAAGGTCGCGACGTCGCCCGCGGTCGCCTTCGGAGCGCGCTCGGGCACGTGCATCTTCTCTCGCGCCTCGGCGACGGTGCTCTCGAGCAGCGGCTCGAGCGGCAGGCCGTAGAGCGACCGGCTGCGCCGTCCGCGGACCCACGCTGCGAAGATGCGTCGGGGCGCGAGGACCCACGCAGAAACGCCCGCGAGGTTGAGCACCCACGCCGCGACGAAGCCCTTGCAGCCGGCGCTGATCTCCCAGGCCGAGATCTCGAGCTCGCCGATGAAGTTCGTGTCGAAGCCCGTCAGAACGTGGTGCAGGTCGTGATAGCGCAGCGCCCGCACGCGGGCCGCGGTGTTCGGAAACGGAAACGGCATCGAGCCGAGCTCGAAGTTCGCCCACGCGTCGTTGTACCCGCCGTCCGCGCCGAAGCCGTTGACCGCGAAGTACCGGTCGCGCGCCGCCGCCATCGTGCTCGTCGAATCGTATGTGACCACCGTCATCGCTCACCTCCAAAACTGACTATGGTCAGTTTTGTGTCGCGCGTCAATAGCTCCCAGCGCGCTCGCCTCGGCCGCAGTAGAGTCTTTGGCGCACCCCCCCGATGAGCAAAATCTCGAGTAAGCGCGCCGCCGAGCCCGGCGCTCGCGAGCGCAACAAGCTCGACAAGCGCGACCGCATCGCCGCCGCGGCGTGGGAGCTGTTCGCGCGCGACGGCTTCGAAGCCACCACTACCGCAGCGGTCGCCGAGCGCGCCGGCGTCGGCAAAGGAACGCTCTTTCTCTACGCCCCCGACAAAGACGACCTGCTCATGCTGGTCATGCACGACCGCCTCGCCGAGCGCACCGATCGCGCCTTCGCCACGCTCTCTGCGCGCGCCGCGCTGCCCGAGCAGCTCTCGCACGTCTTCGGCTCGCTGTACGAGCTCTACGCCGAGCAGCCCCGCGGGATCGGCGTCGCGTTCGTCAGGCTCGTCTCGACCGCGCGCGGGCCAAACGCAGACCGCGTCCACGCCATGACACAAGCGACGCTCTCGCGCATCGCGTCGCTCGTTCGAACCGCGCAAGAGCGAGGCGACGTCGCCGACGACGTCCTGCCCATGGTCGCCGCCGCCAACCTCTTCGCCGCGTACTTCTTCGTGCTCTTCGGCTGGCTCTCGGGCCTCTCGCCGACGATCGAGATCCTGCGCTCGCACCTCGACGCGATGATCGCGCTCCAAGTGCGCGGGCTCGCGAAGCCCCACGGCAAGCCCTCGAAGGGCTGACCGCGGTCAGCGCTCGTCCCACGTGCGCGCGTCGAGAAACGCCCGCACCGCCCGTCGCGCCTCGGCCCGCACCGTCACCGCCTGCTCGCTGCGGTCGTGCACCGTGTGCGCGAGGTGCGGCCGCTCGGTGATCCACTGCTCGATCACGTCGATCACCACGGCGTTCACGAGCGACTCGAACAGCTCGTCCTCGCGCCCTCCGCGCGTGTCCGCGATCTTCGACCACGCCGCGGCCACGCGAGGCTCGTTGACCATCGCGTACAGCGCCGCGAACGGACCAGACTTCTCTGCGCCCGCGTAGCGATCGTCCTCTGCGAACCGCTCGATCTTGCGCTTGAGCACCACGCGCGGCTCGCCGACGAGCGCGCCCTTCGCGCGCTCAGCAGGGCTCACCACGATGCCCTCCGCCCAGTTCTCGGCGATGCGCGGAAGCCCGAGAAGCGCGGGCACCTTCGACTCGAACGGCAGCTTCACGGACAGCGCCGCCGCGAGCGAGCCGCTCGCCACGACCGGCGCGACCAGCAGCCCCGCGCGCTTGCCGAGCGCGTCCACTTCGTTGGCGCCGACGAAGGTCGTGCCCTCGCTGACGATCGCCACGTCGAACATCGCAAACGCCAGCGACGGCGCGTACCACACGCCGGTCTGCACCGCCGTCGCGCTGGCGTCGGGCCGCACCGCCGCGTGCGGGTACCGTCCGCCGAACAGCTCTCCGTACACGATCGCGCGCTCGCTCGCGGCGAGCCCGAGCGCGCGGTGCACTGCGCACACGCCCTCGCTCACGCGCTCGAGCAGCGCGCCGCAGCGAAAGAACGCCTCGGGCTGTTCGATCCACTCTTTGCGCCGCGCCGCGCGCACGGTCGTCCCGTCCGTGTGCAGCGCGAGGTTCGCGCCGTGGATCTTCTCGCGGGCCACGTAGCGCGCTCGGTTGGTCGCGCGCATCGCTGTTTCGCTCAAGCCCAGCGCCTCGAGCCGCTCGGACATCTTGGGGTAGGCGATGTGTGTCCAGGCGTCGTGGCTCTCCATGGCGGGCGCGCGTTGTGCGCATCGAGACGCGGCGGCGCAACACCGCTCGGGTAGCATCGTCGCGATGGCGCAAGGCCGTGACGATTTCGAGCTCGCTCGTGACGCTGTGCGGTGGACGGGCCGCGCAGACGGCGCGGACTCTCCCACGGTGACCGTGGTCGTTTTCGCCGCCGACGCCGGCTTCGCCGCGCTCGCGCGCGCGGTGGACGCTGGCGACGCTCGCGCGGGGGACGAAGCGACGCGCGCTGTTCCGATGCCGCACGGGATGCTCGACGCCCTCGCCCGTCGCTGTGTGGCAGCAGACGAGACGAGCGCCGCTCGGGTCGCTGCAGGAGCGGGCGCGGCGGACGCTCGGTGGGTGGCGGCGCTCGCTCGAACGTTGATCGCGCGCGGCGGCCAGCAGTCGAAGGCGACGACGACGTCGCCCGCAGTGATCTACACGCCGCCTGACTCGCTGCAGGTGCGCGCGTTGCACGCGCTCGAGGACGGACGCGTCGCCGCGCTGTCGACGGACGCGAAGTACGGGCGCGCTCCGGTGCGCGCCGCGCTGGCCTTCGAGTCGACCGACGGACCGTGGATCGAGCGCGCGTTCGATGGCCCCGAAGGGACGCGCTTCGCGCTGCCTCGATCGGACGGCGATCGCGCGTGGCTCATCGAGCAGCGCGAAGCGGGCGCGACGATCGTGCGCGAGTTCGACGCGCGCGGCGTGTCGCTGTCGAGCGCAGAGACCGTCGCGCTCTCGCCCGTTCAGCGAGTGACCATGGTCGATTCGCGCCGCTGGCTGCACTGCGAGCGCCACCACGCGCTGCTCGACGAAGGCGGCGTCGTGCTCGAACACGGCGATCCGCACAACCACCCGCTGATCGTCGGGCAGCACTTGCTCATGTTCTCTCCGCGCGAGCTCGATCGCACGAAGGGAGGATGGATCTCGCCGACGCTGAGGTGGATCGACCTCGCCGACGCCAGCGTCAGCGATCCTGTCCCGTGGAGCGAGCTCGTTCACAGCGTGGTGATCGCCGCCGGTGCGGCGTTCGTGGCGACCGCGCGAGGCGTGTTCGCGCTCGTCCCGGGCCGTCCGCCCGAGCTGCTGTTCGAAGGAGCGGCGCACGGGCTCTGCGCGCGCGGCGATCGGCTCTTGTGGACGTCCGGCGCGTCGGCACACGTATTCAACGCGCGGTCGAGGACCGAAGAGCGCGCGATCCGCCTCGAGACGAGCTGCTTCTACGCGTGGCTGACCGACGGATGCATGGTCGTCTCGAACTTGCAGCGCGCGTTCGTCTACGGTCACCGCGGCGCGCTCGTGTACGACAGCGGCGAGCGAAGGGAGCCCTTCGCGGTCGCGCTCGAGGACGGGACCACCGTGGTGTCGGCGGGCGAAGAGGTCACGAGCTTCGATCGCGACGGAAAGCTCGTCGCGCAGAGCCGCGCGGACTACGACGGGCAGCTCGTGGGCGCGACGGAGCGCTTCGGGATCTATGGTCCTGTGTCTGGCGGCTACGCGCGCACGGAGCCGACGGGTCTGCTCGCGTTCGACGCGCGCGCATGCAGGGTCGACCACGTTGGACGAACAGACACCCTACCCGTGCGCCGACCGCTTCGCACTCGCTACGGCGGCGGAACGGAGAGCGACGAGGGGCTCGTCCAACGCACGCGCGTGCTGCTCGTCGACAGCGCGGGCGCTCTGCGCGCGTGGGCACCGCGAGAGAACACCGCGCTCGTGTTGCCCGAGCCCAAGCGCAGGCCCACCGAGCGCGCCGCACACGTCCCGGGCTTTCACACGAGCAACCCGCGCGACGATTGGCCGGTCGCGGGCGTGGACGTCAGCGGGCAGAGCTTTCTCTCGCTCGACTCGCTCTACCGCGGGACGACCGGAGTGAGCCCCGAGCGCGCGGTGATCACGCGCGACGGCGCCGTGGTGACCCTCGTTCGCTGCGACCTCACGGGCGATGGCGGCGGAGCGACCGTGCGCCAGCGCAGCACGCTGGTCTTGATCGACTGCCGCTTCGAGCGCTCGCAGATCAGCGTCGAGGCAGGCAGCCACCTCGTGGTGCTCAGCGCGACGTGAGGCGAACGGCGAGCAGTTCGTCGGCGACGAGGTCTGCAGCGTTGGGAGAGCCTGCGTGCTTCGCGCGCTCGCCCATCGCGCGCAGCGCGTCGCGGTCCGCGAGCAGCTCGCCCACGCGGCGAGCGAGGGACTGTGGCGTGAGCGCGCTCTGCAAGAGGCACTCGCCCGCGCCGCGAGAGGCCACGGCCTCGGCGTTCTTTCGTTGGTGATCGTCCGCCGCCGTGGGCAACGGAACGTAAATCGCTGGCCGTCCGATGACGCCCAGCTCGCTCACTGTTCCTGCGCCGGCGCGGCACACCACCAGGTCTGCGCTGGCCATCGCGCTCGCGACGTCCTCGATGAACGCCGTCACTTCGACGTCCTTCACCCCGAGCTCGCGATACGCTGCTTCGACGGACTCGCGTGCCTTTTCGCCGGTCTGGTGCACGACGCGCACGCGTGAACCCTGCGCCGCGAGCGCGGCGATCGCGCCGGGGACGTTCTCGTTGAGGGCCTTGGCCCCCTGTGATCCGCCAATGATGACCACGGTCGGAATCGCTCCGCGCGTGTCCTTCGCATCCGCGACGCTCTTCAAGAACGACCGACGCACGGGCGTGCCCGTGACGCGCACGGCGCCGTCACGAAAGAACCGCCCTGTCTCTTCCCACGCGACGCACGCGCGCGCGACGCGCTTTCCCACGATCCGGTTGGTGAAGCCCGGGACCGCGTTGGGCTCGACCACCACCGCGGGTACGCCCTGCGCGATGGCCACCATCGTCGCTGGCCCCGAGGCGTAGCCGCCCACAGACAACAGCGCGTGCGGCGCGAAGCTCTTCAACTCTCTCCACGCGGACAGCCCCGCGCCGGGCAGCTTGAAGAGCGCCTTCACCTTGGCGAGACCTTTGATCCCGTTGAGCGGCGCGACGTCGAACGTCGCGAGCCGCTCGCCCATCGCGGGGACCTTCTTCGCTTCGATTCCTCGCGCCGTGCCCACGAAGAGCGCCTCGACGTCGCATCGCTCTCTCAGCGCTTCGAGCACTGCTACGCCAGGGTAGAAGTGCCCGCCCGTCCCGCCCGCGGCGATCACCAGGCGAAGGGTCACGTCGCCACCTCGAGCTCGGCCGTCTTCTTGTTGCTCGCTGGCGCCGCGGCGCGCTTCTCTTCGGGGCGGACGCACGCGCGCGAGATCGACAAGAGAATTCCCACGGCGAACAGGTTGATCACCAACGACGATCCGCCGTACGAGACCATCGGAAGCGTGAGGCCCTTCGTCGGCAGCAAGCCCATCGCGACGCCCAGGTTGATGAACACCTGCAGCCCGAACAGCATCGAGATGCCGAAGGCCACGTACGTCCCGTAGTCGTCTCGCGCCCGCAGCGCGATCGAGATGCCGCGGAAGAGCAAGAACGCATACCCACACAAGAGCGCGATCATCCCGACGAAGCCGAGCTCTTCGCCGACGATCGAGCTGATGAAGTCCGTGTGCGCTTCGGGCAGAAAGAAGAGCTTCTGCCGCGAGTCACCGAGGCCGAGGCCCGTCGTTCCGCCGGAGCCGAAGCCGAGCAGCGACTCGACGAGCTGGTACGAAATGTCCCGACGGTGCGACCACGGGTCGACGAACGCCTCCCAGCGACGACGACGGTACGCGGTGCCCATCACCAGCTGGTGCGCCACCGGCAGCGCCGCGACGATCGCGCCCAGGATGTAGCCGCTCTTCGCGCCCGCGACGAACATCAGCCCGAACGTGAGCATCAAGAGCACCATGCTCGAGCCGAAGTCCGGCTGCTTGAGGCACAGGACCATCAAGAAGCCGGTCATCAACAGATGCGGCAAAAACCCGATCGAAAACGTCTTGATCTTCTCTTGCTTCTTGCTGAGCGAGTGCGCGAGCCAGAGGATGATCACGACCTTCGCGAGCTCTGCTGGCTGCAACGTCACCGGCCCGAGCCTGAGCCATCGCGCGGCGCCGCCGCCCGAGCGCCCGAAGCCCGCGATCACGAGCATCAGCAAGAAGACCGTTCCGCCGAGCATCGGGTACGTGAGCTTGCGAAAGATCCGGTAGTCGATGCGCGACGCGACGGCCATGCCCGTGATGCCGACGATGGCGAACGACGCTTGCCGCAAGAGGTAGTACTGCGCCGAGCCGTGCGAACGCGCGGCGAACACGGCGCTCGCCGAGTACACCATCACGATCCCAAACGAGAGGATCAACAGCGTGACCGCCAACAGCGGAACGTCGATCGGCCCGCGGTAGATCGACCGCTCGTCGCGCGGCGCCTTGCGCTCGCTGAGCTCTTCGTTGACGTCCGCGCCCCCCGAAGGCGGCGGCTCGCTCGGCGTGATCCTTCGATTTCCGGCGGTCGCACTCATGCAACACCGCCGATACAACAGGTCAGGAGGACAAATCCTCTTCTTGACGAGACGTGCCCGCCAGCGCCTTCACCGCGGCGCTGAACACTCGACCACGCTCCTCGTAGTTTTCGAACATGTCCAGCGACGAACACGCGGGCGCGAGCAGCACCACGTCGCCCTTGCGAGCGCAGCTCCGCGCGATGCGCACCGCGTCGAACATGTCGTCCGCTTGCCGAACGGGCACCAGGTCTTCGAGCTGCGCCTTCATGAGCTCGGTCGCCTCGCCGACGAGCACCAGCGCCCTGCCCTTCTTCTCGAGCAGCGGCCGCATCGGGCCGTAGCTGCCGCCCTTGTCGCGGCCGCCCGCGATCAAGACCACCCTGCGGCCGTCGTCGACGCCCTCGAGCGCCTTCACGCTGGCTGCGACGTTGGTGGCCTTCGAGTCGTTGAAGTACGCGATGCCGTCGTCGTCGGCGACGAACTGCATGCGGTGCGGCAGGCCGTCGAACGAGCTCAACCCGTCGCGCGTCGCGCCCTCCTGCACGCCCAGCAAGCGCGCAGCGAGGATCGAGGCCATCGCGTTCTCGACGTTGTGCGTCCCGCGGATCTTGAGCAGCGAGCGCGGGTAGCGAGCGCCCCAGCGATCGACGATGGCGTCTCCGTCGACGCGCACGTCGCCGTTGGGTCCGCCGTACGTCTGCACGACGCCTCCGCCCGCGGCGGCCATGGCGACCATGAGCGGGTCGAACGCAGGGACGACAGCGAAATCCTTGCTCGTCTGCGAGAGAAAGATCCGCTGCTTCGCCGCTGCGTACGCCGGGAGCGTGCCGTAGCGATCCAGGTGATCGGGCGTGACGTTGAGCAGCACGGCCACCCGCATGCGGAGGGTGTACGTGCGCTCGAGCTGATACGACGACAGCTCGACGACGATCGCGCCACCCTCGTCCGCGGCCGGCGTCCCCACCGCTTCGCTCAGCGGAACACCGAGGTTTCCGCCGGTGAACGTCGGCACCCCAGAGGCCTTCACGATCTCGCCCGTGAGCGCGGTGACCGTGCTCTTTCCGTTGGTGCCCGTGATGCCGATGAACTCGCCGCGGATGAACCACGACGCGAGCTCGACCTCGCTCACGACCGGGATGCCCTTCTTCTCTGCCGCGTCGACGGCTTCGAGCTTCGGCACGCCCGGCGAGAGCACGACCACGTCGCTGTCCACCAAGGTCTGCACGCGATGCCCGCCCAGCTCTGGGCGAATCCCCGCGCGAGCGAGCTCGAGGACCTTGTCGTCGCCGAGCTCAACGGCGTCGCGCTTGTCCTGCATGATCACTTCGCGCGCGCCCTTCGCGAGCGCGAGCTTCGCGGCGGCGGCCCCCGAACGCCCGAACCCCACGATTGTGACGCGCTTGCCTTCGACCGATCTGTCCATCACTTCGCAGCGGAGAATACCGCGAAACCCCCGCTCGATCGGAAGAGCGTTTAGCGCAACTTCAACGAGCTCAAGGCGAACAGCG